>JADBYQ010000037.1 GCA_020402945.1 Cytophagales bacterium
GTCCGACAAATTTTTTACCTTTATTCATGGCTATGTGAAGTGTGGTAACTAAACGTAACCATAAAGGGCGACCTTAAAAAGGACGCCCTTTAAAAATTTTAGTCGGACAATAGTGATACATTTTATAGGTGTGGGGGATACTGTTACTTCCATCGGTCTTCTACTTACGGAAGATAAATGGCTCTTAGATATATCCTTAAAAAAATACTATGTCCAGAACCAATCAGGCAATCTACAATGACAGCCTAGAATCTGTCGACGCTATTGAGGTCGACGATCACCTTGCAAGATTTGATAAAGAAAAGTTCACATGTCTTTTCTGCAACACCCAAGTCGCTTTTAACAGAGGGATCGATCATAAAGATCCTCATTTTAAAAACTGGCCAAACAAACCACACCTAACCCATTGTGAAATCGAGGAGCTTGGTAAGCAAGTGACATCCTCCGGGAATGGGGTTGTTGAGTCACTGGTTTCAACAATACTGGCTAGGTCCAGTAGACTTAAACTTCCTAGTGATGAATTCGGAAAAAGAAAACAGATACAAAAGCTTTATGGCAGACGTTAACAAAAATTTTTGGCAGCACTCAATTCTCTCTCAAGCGAGGAAATGGAGAACCTTTGGTTGATCACCGAAGACAAGCAAAGGATCAAGCTAAAGGACCTGATTAAAACCCAAGACCAAGTTGTACAGGAATTAACCGCAGGGGCTTCTGAGTTCATTTGTATACTTCGGGGTGCTACTGGCAAGGCTCAGCAAATCGGTTCCAACCATAAGATACCATTAACATCCGGGGGAAAGTATGGAAATTCACAAAAGTTTGACCTATTCATTCCTGCATCCTTCGTTGAGAAGAATGATAGAAACATTCAAAATATTGAGAACGCACTGATATACTGTTACGGGGTTCCTATTAAAAATTACTATGGATGCAAGATCGATGTTTACTCAATCACCCATCAAATTTTGGTGCTTCGAAAATTTGAACAAAAACTGACTTGACTTCAAACACTTAGATTAATTTTATCGAACACTGATTTTGATCCAAATGACGATATACGAACTCATAGCACAGCAACAAAAAATGACGGCCGCCTTCCAGGCGCAGGAGGGAATTATTACCGGCTAAACCCAGAGGACAGATATAAGATGAGAGTTCCAGACGAATTATTAACTGAACCATTTAATCTTCGATCATTAAAAATAGATGGATTCACCGTGGTTGAATCTTGTACTCATCAACAATTTTCGAGTGGGGGAATGCTTGTTGGGCAGCATCTAGTCTTGTTTGTTTTGAAGGGGCAGTACATTTCTTATTTTGGCAAAGAAAAATATCAAATTCAACAAGGGCAAGGACTTGTTATACAACGGACACATTTTTGCCAATGATTGAAATTGTAGCAAAAGTGAAATCCCCTATCCAGGCAATTGAAGTATTTCAACTAAATGCAATCGATTTACTTTACCTAGATATTCAAATGCCAACAATTAATGGCAATCAGCTTCTAAAAACATTACCCTATCAACCAATTACGATATTTACAACCGCATATTCAGAGTATGCTGTGGAAGCATTTGAACTCGGGGCAATCGATTATTTAGTTAAACCTTTTTTCGTTTGATCGTTTCTTGCAGGCTACACAAAAAGCAATCAATGCAATAAAATCTAAAACGGACGTTTCACAAATCAATGATACAACCACTGATGCAGACTTTTTATCCATCAGAGCAGATGGTAAGCTTTACCGGATTCCACTAAATGAAATTCTTTTTATTGAAGGATTAAAAGAGAACGTAAAAGTTGTCACTGAACAAAAGACATTTATCACACTAGAAACTTTCAAGAATCTAGAACTTTTGCTACCCACTAATCAGTTTCTGCGCGTCCATAAATCTTTTATGATAACAAAAAATAAAGTTCGCTCATTGGATGGCAATATGCTTGAAATCGGCAAGGCTCAAATACCCATCAGCCGCGAACGAAAAGATGAGTTAGTGAAATTAATTTTTGGAGATAAATAAATTATTACGTCCATTTCAGATCCATAAATTGTTTTTAAAGAAATTCTAAAACCTTATGTACTAGCGACTGACATCTCTTTCGACAGCGGTAGTGGTCAAATTAAAACTGACGAAAATGGGAATGCCACGTTTCTTCCCGACTACAGATCATTGGATTTAGAAACAGATATCAAAGAAAATCTTTTGTCTTGCATGGCTGAACCTGAGTTTCTAAACGACATCAAAAAAAACTGGCAAGGCGATAGCCCAGAAACTGAACTCAATATTCGAATAGAACCGCTAGCAAGTGGAGCTGGTGTTATTGAAAATAACAAAGTTATAGAAGAGATAAAAGGACACAACAGAAAACTAGTTGGAATTGATATGGAGACATATGGCGTGTTCTATGCTGTTAAGCATTCTCAAAAGCCCCGACCTTTAGCCGCAATGTCATTTAAATCCGTCTCGGATTTTGGTGACCCGTTAAAAAATGACAAATTTCAGAAATATACTGCATGTACCAGTGCAAGTTTTATGTATCAGTTTGTGACCAATAAATTAGAATTTCCAATAGAAAATCATGTCATCTAAATGTACTTAAATGCTGTACTATGATTTCTAAAACAGCCATTACTTTCAAATGACAGAATCTGATCTTCAAACGCACACGTAATTGATAGTTTGGATGTAAATAACTGGTTGATTAGAAGACGCAATAAGATTGAAGTAGGATTAAAGGTCGAAAGTCAAAATCCAGTTTCTTTACAACTAATTGTGAATCAATATATTGGCACTTTTCAGACAATTTACTTTTATTGCATTGCTTAAAAATGGTCTAAAAAGCGTCTTTTGAAAAAAAATCTGGACATTTCTACTTATTATTTAAGTTTGGAGGTACTTTCCTGTTAAAACACCTGCGCCTAAAGGTTCTAACGCAAGTAAGCCTAGTCCAGCACTTTTTTGCAAAAGGGATTAGCTCCCGTTCAGGTGTTCGTTGAACAAGACTATATTCAAATTGAAGACCTATAAATGATGTCCAACCACGCAGTTGAGCGATTGCTTGGCTTTTCGAAGCTACCCATGCTGGGGTATCTGAAACACTTATATACAATACCTTTCCACTACTGACCAAATCATCCAGAGCCTGTAGCCATTCCTCAACAGGTGTGTTGCCATCCCAAGCATGAATCCATAACAGATCAATGTAATCAGTCTGCAAACGCTTTAGGCTTTGTTCTAAAGATAGCTTTAAGCTTTTGCGTCCGTTACCACTGCTATTGATATTATGAGGGTTGTCAAGTTGTGAATATTTGGTTGCTATAACAAAATTGTCTCGATGAGATTTTGTCAATTCCCAGACAAATTTTTCACTACTTCCATTTGTGTAAGTGTTGGCAGTGTCAATAAAATTACCACCTGCATTTACAAAGGGTTCGAAAATTTTTCTTTACACCTCCTTAGAAGCCACCCCAACCCCACTCATCACCAAATTTCATTGTTCCAATGCATACTTCTGAAACACGTAGTACGCTTTTACCTAGTATTCTATATTTCATTGGTTTCCATTTTGTTTTCTGTTACAAAAATAAAAACGCTTGATATAGTTGCTTCATTACTTACATTCCGGTAACAGAGTTACATAACAGGTAACTCCGCGAACCTGAAGGTATTTGATAATAACTCAAGCCTTTCTAGTAAAAGCATCTTTAAAACCTGCAACCCAATTTTCAATAGATGTCATTTGCACAGGCAACTTTTTTAAAGCTTCATTCATGGTCTCCGAATACATCAAGGGCTATTGTTTAGTGTCAGCAATTTGCTGATACATTTCTTCAGCTCCTCTGCCTGCACCTGGACCAAATAAGCCATCTAATATTTTACCAAATTCTTTAGGAGGCATAGGATAGTAAGTTATCTTCTCACCCAAGCCCAACGAAAATTTATGGGCTAGATCATTCCCTGTTAAGTTCTCAATACCGCTAATCAAAAAATCTTGCCCTGCATATTCAGGATCGTTTAAAGCTTCCGCAACAAAAGCCGCAACATCACGAGTTGCAGTCCAACGTACTGGCATTTCTTCCGATGTTGGATAAGCTACTTTTTTTCATTTATCACAAAAGGAGTTGTCCAAGGCCCTAACAAATTCTCCGCATAAACAGAAGGTTGAATTGTAATAAATGGCACACCGCTTTTCTTTAAGTAGTCTAGCACATCTATTCTTAATTCAATAGCTGGATTTCCGATTTTTTGAGGCAGAATGAACCCTCTCGTATTCGAGACGATGAGCTTACCTTATTTGCTTTAGCCGCATCAATAGCATTTTTGCTGGTCGAGCACGCCTTCGTCTGTCCTGGAAAACATGATAACGAGGGAAGATTGTTATGTGTAGTTATGAGGTTCATCGAATGTAATTCTTTGAGCATTTCCGAATCTATTTCGGTAGCATTCAGCTCAGTTTCAGGAACAGAGCAGTTGCCGATAAATGTTTTACTGATCCAGAACCTAAAATCCGTGCGAGATTCTTGCTATGTTCCTAACCTGAGAATCCATAGGGCGCGCTTACAACCAATATGCGTATTTTTTTTTCCTTAGTAACCTTTATGGTAAAGAAACGTCAGCTACGCTAAAATCCGTCATCATTTAAAAAAATGGGATCTAAACATCCTCAAGTCAATGGATTTAAATAACTTTAATATTAATTTGATACCGATGAATCCAGGTAAACCCGGTAAGCTAATTATTGCAATTTTTTTGTTGGTTCTAGCCTTTCCGCTACTGCTGGTGGCTTGCTTGGCAGTCCTGATTATTGATGGGTGGCCTGTATTTTTTATCCAGCGAAGACATGGGCTGCACAGAAAAATATTTCTTATGTTGAAGCTTCGGACTTTTGAGATCAAAGATCAAGCCGATCAAATAACATGGCTGGGTACATTTCTGAGAAAATTTAGTATCGACGAATTGCCACAACTTATTAATGTAATAATGGGGGATATGAATATCGTTGGGCCTAGGCCACACGCCGTTGAATTTGACCGGGAGATTGAGGGATTTGTTCCAGACCTTTATTCCCGGTATAAGGTCAAACCTGGCATAACAGGACTAGCCCAGGTTTTCGGAGCACGCGGCTGTAACACATCGACCAACAAAGATATACATTTCAGAATCAGGCTTGATCGATTGTACCTGAAAAGATCAGGATTTAAGCTTGATTTTTACATTTTTCTGCGAACTGTCACCAGAAGTTTCATTGAGCGATCGCCATCAAGCGGAATTTTAGCAATTATTTCGAATTACTTTCGAGCACTTCCAACTCGGCAAAAGAAAGTCTGTAAAATGGTACTTCCCCATAATAAATATTTGTCCGAAGTTGAGTCGCACATAACCTGACGTATTGCACTAGAACAGCGTTAAATGTTACGTTTTCCAAACCACACTGTCTGTAGAAACGTCAATACTGAAGGTGGACGCAATTACAACCTGATCAACTTGGTAGTTTTTTTCTAAATCAATTAGGAACCATGCGGGATGATTTGATACTGCCCTTTGGCCCAGCGCTATGAAAGCCATGAGAGCGCCAATAACATGGTTGCACCCCATCTACAGCGGCGTTCGTGTGCCAACCCCATTCATTCAGCGTACTTGATGCATAGGATTCTTTTCCTTTGGCGAGATTACGCTTGATCCCACTATCAAATTTAACGGGAAGAAACTTTTCCACGATCTGATTCAATATTCTTCAACCATCAGCTTGTTGCGAAAGTGTGTAGGGTGATCTTCTTCATACCGAGACCATTCCCAGTAATTGAAATCAACCCCCATGCGGTGACGAACCCAAGTTTATGACACCAAGCTTTAACAAGATGAGTAGATAAATCACCCCGGAAACGACAAGTGATGCAGCTGGCGCGATTATTTCGGGAAGTTGGAAATCATCAAACCAATGATAAAATACTCTATTAATAGTTAGAAGAGTGCCCGCGAACACGACTGCTGATACCAGAATTTTAGAAGTGATTCCCATAAACTGTTTCATATGCCATTCCACGTCGCGCTTTAGGATGACGGAAAGGATCAATACCTTCATCCCCTTCTGAATGACAAAGGCGATTGGGATTGCCAAGTACCCTGCGTGTGGTATTGACAGATACGTAACAAGGATGTTAATCATTACGGTTACAATACCGACAGTAACAGGTTCCCGAATTCTGCCACGAGCGTAGTAGAAATTTACAAGAATTGCCTCAATTCCGAAAAAGACCAGCCCTATCGCGTATATCGAAAGCGGTGTGGAAGTAATTGCAGTAG
Source organism: Cytophagales bacterium (assembly GCA_020402945.1). Lineage (GTDB taxonomy): Bacteria > Bacteroidota > Bacteroidia > Cytophagales > Cyclobacteriaceae > ELB16-189. The sequence continues at coordinate 6,306 of JADBYQ010000037.1, forward strand.
AACTTGGATCAAATGCACCACGCTCGAAGATAAATTTGACTACTTCATTTGAAAATAATGCAAGAAAAATGGCAGCGGGGGTAAACAGCAAAATGATCCAGCGCAGAATATCGCCCAGCCACTTATAAAGGAGTGTAGAATTCTGCTGGATTTCTAGTTCAGTAAAATGCGGAAATATGACCACACTGAGAACGTAAGGAAATAGGACAACGGGCAATTCAATTACTTTCCTCGCATAGCTTAACGCAGCAATGGATCCATTTGTCATATAAGAAGCAAACACGTTGTCTACGATGGAGGTTAACTGCGAGAACAACATTCCGATCATTAACGGCCAGCTAAGATACCACAAATTGCGTTTAGCTTCAGCGTTTATTGAAACCAACCGGAAGGTTATTCTATGATGCAAGGCAAAAAGATGGGTAACCAGCTTTACAACAGCGCCAATAAAGATACCGATAGCAGTACTTTGTAATCCACATGTCTTGTAAAATAAAACGATTGACAGAATCATCACAAGCTTGAAAAACAAATCCCCGACCAGCGGAAAAGAAAATATTTTTTGTGCATTCAAGACAATGTTCGTTAGCGTTGAGAGACAAAGGAAAATTACTGCAGGCGCGCTAAGTTGCAAGAGAGTAATCGCTGACGTCATACGTTCATTATCAAAACCGGGAGCAAGCACCATAATGATAAATTCAGGAGCAAGTATAATGACTGTTGAAATTACAAGCGTAACAACAAAAATCCAGCGCAGAACATAATTGAAGAGGTTCCATGCCTCATCCTGTTCTGCACGCATAAACTTATTCAGAACGACAGGCTCAATTATTTCCCTGAAGAAAAAAAAGAACGCCATGATGATAGTGAGGATGGAAACGAAAACATCTGCTGCGTCACTGGTTCCGAAATAATATGCAAGAACGAGCTTTTCAACATACCCTAGTATTTTCAATAAGAGAGTCATCCCAAACAGCAACACTGTAGATTTAAATACGGTATTGTTTATTTCTGGGGAAGTCATGCCTGGCTAGCCAATAGTTGGCGATAGAGTGTTGCTGTGTTTTGCGCGATCGTCGACCAATCGAATTTTTTTGTCCATTCTTTCGCAGCAGCAAGGACTGGAGTGTTTCTGGTTCGCACCAATGTATCGATGTTTGTGGATAGTGTAGCGATATCAAGGGGGTTGACCATAGTGCAATGACCTCCGGTTACTTCTGGCAGTGCACCACGATTTGATGTAATTACAGGTATTCCAGCTGCCATTGCTTCAAGTGGGGGGATGCCAAATCCTTCGTCCAGAGACGGAAATACAAAAAGAGCTGCCTGAGCATACACCGCTGGCAGATCTCGTTCAGGGATGTAACCCGTCAATATAACATCATCGTGTAGCTTAAGACTTGCGATTACCGAGAACAGTTTGGCTGACTTCCAGCCTACTTGTCCAGCAATAACAAGTTTATGTCTCACACCCGAATTTTCTCTACTATGTCCCAACGCCTGAAGTAAGGATATCAAGTTCTTTTTAGGTTCAATATTTCCCACAAACAGAAGGTATTTCTCCGGTAGCTTGTACTGAGCCTTAACTTCAGCAAGTCTCTCGGCTGGAACAATGGTTGCAAAATCTTTTGTTACACCGTTGGGGATCACACTGATCTTACGAACCGGCACATGAAACTGACTGACGAGTTCGTTTTTCACGGCATTACTAACTGCAATAATTCCTATTGCATTCTTTAGAGTCCTGCGTTGTAGCAGCCAGTGGTAAAAGAAACTTCCGGTTTGTACAAGCTGGGGAGATTTCAGGGAGATCAAATCGTGTACCGTGACTATGGCTGGAAGTTGCAATGTCACCGGCAATATGTAATTGGGAGCATGGTACAAGCGGACCTCCTGCTTTTTCAGTTCTTTGGGAAGACAGAAGTTCTCAAATGTGATTCGTCTTAGCGGCATCACAGCCGGGACGGAGACACGAATAATCCTCATGTTCCTACTTCTTGGAACAGTACCATCATAATCTTCTGGGACGAGAACGTCGATGGAAAGCCCGGTGAGATCAATCGTATCGAATGCTGCAAGCAGGCGTTGACAATAGTACTGAACGCCAGAGGGTCGCATGTTCCATACCAAAGCGTTAAAAGCAACCTTACCAGGAATTTTCAATTTAGAGTAAATCTTAAATCAAAGATAATATTTTTATTAACAATGTTCAGTCCTAATTATCACTTCCTCCATGCTTCACTGAGTTTCGTGTTGTATTTATTTAGCTCCGTTTGAGTTTGAGTCAAGAAAAAAGCGTGAATCATGAAAACACTTAATACAGGCGCAGCTGGTCATATTAGTAGCGCGCTTGCTAAAAGATTGATTGAGACCGACATGCATTAAATTATCGGAGTTGACTTTGTAACCGGTAACGCACAACGTTCCGTCTGGTTCGTCAACATTCAAGTTCATCAAGGCCGATGTTAACAACTTTGACGATATTAGTAGTATCGTCACATCTCACCATTTTGATGCCGTACTTCATTATGCTGCCTTGCAAATGCCATTTTAAGTTCAGCAAATAGGGTTGACCTTTATGAAAGTGAGCTTAAGTTCAGTTTATCCTATCAAACTCAATTGCTGAAGAGAGAACTACAAAGGACTGATGGCTTTAATTTCCCTTCATCAGATTCATTCGGGCAATCTGAGTTGAGCCAAACTGTCCATACGATCTGTACTCTGTAGACATACAATGGCACACAAAACTTCCGCAATTAAACGATCAATGTAACGTAAGTTTAACAATTTCATCAAGCGCTGAGTAAGTTAAAGTAAATGAAACCGCAGAGTTCACGGCAGCTAAAAGAATTAGAAGAAAAAAATGTATTTGATTTTTATGAAATTAGTAATGGAAATGTAGTTATCTATTATCGTGAATTGGCACCTGAAGGGCAGAATATTATTAATCTTGACTTGAAAGCAAAAATCCTGGGTTTATATTTAGGCTCTGCTAGCTCCGCCTACCTGTACTATACAAATGAATTTAAAGAATGGGTTAAAGGAAAATCACTATCCTGATTTTTCGGGAAAAAACTTGGGATTTTAACATAAACCCATTATTCTAAATCTCGGGTTAAAATGGGTTCATTTATTGGAAAATTTCTGAAAAAAGTAAGGGACATTTTAGTTTTCAAATCTTGAAATCAATTATGAAAAATGAACATCACTTATCCCAAACACCATTGATAGATTGCAGCAGCGCTATGCATTTTGTTTTCCGCTTGTTGGAATGCTCTGCTCTTTGAAGAATCCAAAACATCGGCGTCAACTTCCTCTCCCCGGTGTGCAGGCAAATCATGAAGAAATAGTGCATTCGGGTAATTATCCATTAAGGCAGATGACACGCGATAAGGATTGAACACATTGCGCCAATCGGGGTCTATCTTGATAGTTCCGGTCGTTTGCCAACGCGTTGTATATACGACATCCAATTCTTTGGGAACGGCACGCAGATCTTTCACTTCAACAACCTTCGAGGAAGTTGCTTTAGCATATTGCATGCCTTCATCTATCACACTGCGTGGAAGTTCATAACCGGGCGGTGAATACAAATACAGTTCCGTATTAGCGAATCTTGGAATTGACCGGCACAACGCACTGGCGGTATTGTTTCCTTCGCCAACGTACAGCACCCGCAGGCCAGACAGCGAGCCGAATAGTTGCAGCATCGTTGTAAGATCTGCTAGCGCTTGCGTTGGGTGCTCTTGGGTACTCATAGCATTTACAATAGACATCCTGTTCTGCGAAGTATAAACGTACATTTCACGCTGATCGCTTGCTGTTCGTGCAACCAGGCAATCCAGCATACCAGACAGTACACGCGCTGTGTCTTCAGTCAATTCACCGGTGTTTTCCTGCAGATCATTTGGGCCAAATGAAATAATCTGCGCGCCAAGTTTAAGCGCCGCTGCCGAGAAGGCCGTCCTCGTTCTAGTTGATGTTTTTCTGAAGTAAATACCTATGACGTTTCCTTCGAGAAGTTGCTCATACTTTTCACCATTTGCCAGCGTCAAACTGCGCTGCAAGATGTAGTCGAGATCTTCATTTGCCAACGAATTCAAGGTGATCAAATGCTTTCGTAGCTTCCGCATGGTTGGTTACATTTTAAAGTACAATTCGTTAAATCAAATAATATTGGTTACGCAAGAAATCGTCCGTCATGTTTGACGTCAATACGATTGCAATGTTGTGTCCAAAATCGGAAACTCCGATACATCCCGCGTTACTCACCCGCAGAAGAAACAATCATAGCAAATTCGCCATGTGCTTTCATCATCTAAAGAACATGTGCGACTTGTTATCAATTGAAATTTACGACGCACTCACCTGCGACTTTGAAAGGTATTCATAGCCGCGGTAAAGCACGAGTATTTCAGCGATAACAGCCGGTATCATGAGCACATACGTGAAAAAGAAAAGAACAACTGTCACGAGCATAACTCCGATGATAATTTCTATGATACCTGCAACACGTGAAAGTTCGCCCATGCTGTCTTGTAAGCGAATTAAAGCCATACCGAACACAATGCTAAGAGTTCCAACACTAACAGATGCAATTATGTAGGGGAACCACAAACTATCAACATCATCAGCCAATAGAGACGTCACATCGAGGATGCCCATGCCCGCTACCGCAACAATCAACATATAGCACGCACTCTTCAAAAGGGTATTTTCGAACAGTTTACCAAGTGTTATAAACCCGCTTGCGAAAAGCGCGTACGACAATACTGCGACGGCACTGAGACTGATATAGGCAATGTTAGTCATCAAACTCCAGTGTTTGTCTTTGATTAACCAGGCGACGTCCATGGTGCCTAATACGATCTGGGCCACGAGATAAACCGTTCCCGACAGCGCGGAAATTAAAAGAGTATTTCGGTCATTGAATGGCGATTGATTTCTTTGTGGTTCCATGTTTTGCAATTGGTTTTGAGAAAATGATTCGTAACTCTCTTCAAGTGCCTCCAACAAAATTTTCACAGTAGCCATCCGAGGTAAAACCTCTTCATTTTCGATGCGCTGAATGGTGCGTACGCTGACGTAGCTCTTTTCTGCCAACTCTTCCTGGGTTACGCGTTTCTCCTTCCGCAAAGCGACGAGCCGTCTTCCTAATTCTGGTTGCTGCATAAGATTTTTTAAAGACACAATGTGCCTAATTACGGATTCATTACCAAAGCAATGCAATTTTTAGCCCGTCATTTGCCCGGCATAACACGCCAATCGCAGCTTTACGCTAAGAAACGCACTTTCCATTGACCTCTTTAAGAGGCATAGGATGGAAGAATTTTTTTTCTGTCGATCGCGCATTTTGAACTTTTGATTCTCCGACCAAAAAATTTCGCTACGGATACAATAATTTCACCCTTCAATATAATCAACAGTGAGGGAATTTCATCAACGCTTAGTTGCCGGAAAAATCGATCGGGCCAGTTTAAATACTCCGCATCGGTTGCTGATCAATTTTTGAAATTTGGTATGATTGAAAGCGGTGATTTAAGAAAGAGCTCCGCTACCGAGGCATACATGTCCTTGTATATATCAAGACGTAGAATCTGGTTAATGGAAAGTAATTTAAAGTTGTCGATTATGCAAAACATCAAACTGTAGTTGGCAACTTTTATTCAAAGGCGATAGGCTTAAGGCGATCCATAAGCTTATTTATTAGATCGATCATCTCTGGCCTTCTATGATGAATTACGTAGCCGACGGCCTCGATAAGAACCTTGCACACTTGCTTCAATCGCTCAACCCGTGGCAAATGGTTAAATGCACCCTTTTTCGGCGCACCTTCACCATCAATCTAGGAAAGATCATCTTCGATATGATCAAGTAATCTCCTCCACGCTTCTAATGAATCGTCAGACGATTCCTCCGTAACCTTCAACCAGATCGTCTTGACTTAGTTACTGCGCTATTTAGGATGAGCACCGTAAACTCGCGACCTCACAGCTGGCATGTTAAACTAAGTAATGTTATTTTTTTTGCGAACTATTTCTTTTAATACACTCTATCTACAGAAATCTCTCTTAATCCGATTACCATCAGACGGCTCCGTTCGTAAAACTTCCTCCATCTATTCAATACCAACCGATTGGTGCGTCATCAATCCTCGCGGTGAAATAAACAAGCTAATTACGTTTATAGAAATCAGCTGATTGACTTAAGATCATCGTAAGTAGTTCACGTACGTCTCGTAGTGTCATTGAAGCCTCGATTGTCGATGACTCTTTATTGTCTTTGCCCATCGATTCCAGAAGGACGGTCGAACACCCTGCTGCGGTGCCGGCCTTAACGTCAACAATGCTGTTACCGATCATCCATGAGTTTTTCAGTTCAATATTCATTTCCGCTGAAGCGCAAGTAAACAGTCCTGGCAGCGGCTTGCGACAGCAACACTCCATAGCATATTGTTCAACGATGCCATGTGGGTGATGCGGACAAAAGTAAAAACCATCTAATGTTACGCCGGAGTCTTCCATCAGTTTTGCTATATGGACGACTGCGTTCTGCAATTGGCTTTCAGTAAAATAACCGCGTGCCAATCCTGACTGATTTGATACAATAATAATCAGATAGCCAGACTGCTGAAGCACGCGAAGGCAATCAAGCATTCCCTCGGCAAAAACTATTTTAGATAAAGTAACATTGTAAGGCACATCGACGACTAACGTTCCGTCTTTGTCTACGAAAATGGCTTTACGTTTCGGTCCCAATGCATTTTTATAAAATAAATTTTTCATTGCGAGGCGTTACCGCATTTAGGATATTTCCGCATACGTCAACGTGCATAAGCTACATTTTCGATCCGGTCGACAATCCGCGTTGAGCTAAAACCATCAACATAGGGACATATCAAAACCTTACCACCATACGACTTGATAAAAGCGGCTCCCGCAACATCATCTTCGATGTAGTCACCACCTTTCACAAGAAGGTCGGGACGAATTATTTGTATCAATTCCTCTGGAGTGTCTTCTTCAAAAATTACAATAGCATCGACGCTCGCGAATTCAGAGAGGACGAGCGCCCTGTGAAGTTCATGGTTTACAGGCCTTTTGTTTCCTTTCAGCTGGCGAACCGATTGATCACTATTCAACCCAATAATGAGCCGGTCACATTTTTGTTTACAAAACTTGAGTGTGGCAACATGTCCAGGATGAAGCAGATCAAAACACCCATTTGTAAATCCGATCACAAAATTATTGCGTTGCCAATATTCGATTAATTCTCTGATTGAAACGGGCGATTGAATCTTAGATGTCACATACATTTCATTGGAGAGTTCCTCTGGTGTGACAATGGCAGTCTCAGGTTTACTAACAACGATTCCAGCAGCAATATTGGCAAGTTTTGCGGCCTCAATTATAGTTAGTCCCGCAGAATAACCCGCAGCCAAAGTTGCCATCACCGTGTCACCCGCACCTGAAACATCAAATACCTGGCGAGTGATTGAATCTATCATTTCGCAATTGTTTTTATCATGCAGCATCATTCCATCCTTTCCAAGTGTGACCAATACATAGGTTACCTCAGTGTCCTCCCTTAACTTCGCGGCGTAAAATGCTTCTTTCCCTTCAATTTCTTCACTGTCGAAACAATCACTCAGTTCCTTTCGATTGGGTTTTATCAGCGTAGCTTGCGCGTACTTCTGATAGTTTTTCCCTTTTGGATCCACGAATACCGGAACGCTGTGTGCACGGCACATCTCAATCAATTGCCGGCAAAACGGAGTGGTTATTGTTCCTTTATTGTAATCTGATATTACCACAAGATCTAATTTCGGAAGTCGTTGTCTAACAAAATCCAACATTTTGTTTTCAACTTCACTTGAACATTTAAATCGCTCTTCGATATCAGCACGGAGAACCTGTTGATTGTTAGATATGAAACGCGTCTTCACGATGGTTGGCTGTTCGCACGCGTGCAATTCGTAGTCGAGGTGACTGAACGTGCGCAGCAACGAATCGATTTTTTCACCATTCGAATCATTACCAATCAGCGCCGTAAATGAAACGTTGCAACGGAGGGAATTCAGGTTCCTTAGTACATTTCCTGCCCCGCCAAGCATTTCCTTTTTCTTGTTGATTCTAATTACCGGCACAGGTGCCTCCGGAGATATCTTTTCTATATCTCCATATTCGAAAACATCCAACATCACGTCACCAACAACAAGAATAGAGGTGTCTTTAAATTTTTCAATGTCCGTTTTAACGGATCTTAATTCACTTTTTACATTTTAATTTTTCATCGCATGCTTCGCAAAGTATATGACCAATTAAAATATGACATTCCTGTATCCTAGCCGTCTCCTGAATGCCTATAACAATAGGCAAGTCTACCATCCTGCCCAGTTCCCCCCCCATCTTTACCAAGTAGCCCTACCGTTAGCGTTTTATTTGCCTTAGCTGCTGCCACAGCGTTGGCCAGATTTTTACTGTTACCAGAAGTTGATATTACTATTAGCACGTCTTTTTCATTGCAAAGTGCGCTTACCTGACGTGTGAACACTTCATCATATCCATAATCATTAGCTATTGCCGTGAGTACAGAGGTATCTGTACTCAGGGCAATAGCAGGTAACGGTGACCTTTCATTCTTATATCGCCCGACAAACTCTGCTGCCAGATGCTGACTATCTGCCGCGGATCCACCGTTACCTGCAAAGAAAAGTTTCCCCCCGCTGCTTAACCGTTCACGTGCGAGCAAACAGAGCTTTTCTATGTCATCGATATTATGCAGGAGAACGTAGTCGACTGCACAGCGATGACGTGCAATGCTTTCGCGAATGACTTGTTGCATTTTAAATAGTATTCAAATGGATATGCATATTTCGTTTCAGGTACGTCTTAACATAATCGGCGACGCCCTCCTGAATGGAGTACAAATTGTCGGTATATCCGATACTCCGTAATTTTTCGTTAGACGCGCATGTATAGTATTGATAACTCGTCCGAATGTCTTCAGGCATATCAATAAATGCTATGTTCTCCGGCTCACCCGATGCCTGAAATATACTTTTGGCTAGTTCCACAAACGTCGATGGTACAGCTGTACCTATGTTATATATACCCGAATGACGTTGCGTAAGCATGAGAAACTCCAGTATCTTCAGGACATCCTTAACGTAGATAAAATCCCGTTTCTGCCCGCCATCGCCGTACTGAGGAATGTGAGACTTAAAAAGCTTTATGCTTTTGGTTTGTTGAAGCTGATGATATGCATGAAATACCACCGAAGCCATTCTTCCTTTGTGATACTCATTCGGCCCATAGACGTTAAAAAATTTCAACCCCGCCCAAAAGGGAGGCTTTTCGATTTCATTCAGACACCATGAGTCAAACAAGTGCTTTGATCTTCCGTATGGATTCAGTGGGCAAAGCGAAGCGATAGAGGGTTCATGATCATTGAATCCATTCTTTCCATCACCATAAGTTGCGGCTGACGATGCATAGACAAAAGGCTTTGAAAATTTTACACAAAGGTGCCACAACTTTTTTGTATACTCTGTGTTTAAACGCCGAAGCAAATCTTCATCGCGCTCGCTTGTATCTGTTCTGGCGCCAAGATGAAACACAAAATCGACGACTGTTCCATTTTTTAAAAACCAGTCTGGAAAAACATCCCGATCAATTTTAGATACTATGCTTAAACTATGGGTATTCCGGTTTTTTATTTCACTATCGAATTTATCAACTGCTATGATGCTAGAATAACCCTTTGCGTTGAGCTGATGAATTAACGCGCTTCCGATAAATCCGGAAGCACCCGTTACCACAATCATACTAAATACATTTAAAGAAGGTTTTTAATGAGTGATCAAAGCGTTATTGTTCGGCAACACTCAAGATCATCTTGGCGTAGTGGTCAACACTTTTCCATGCGTCGCTGGAGTAATTTGAAAGCCCAAGGTTTGTCTCGCGCGAAGCGACAACATCAGGCATCTCATATTTGTCATGATCGGTGACTTGTATATCGAAGTAGACAGGATCCTTTCTGGGATCAATTGACAAGACAGACCACGGAAGAGCGATCTCCAGTGTATATTTGTCTGCATCGATAATCAACTGATATCTGGTGCCGTCATCCGTAGCATCTTCAGTTCCATGTACACCACAAATAAATCTTTTTTGTACGATCTCACCTCCGCCGTCAGTCGACTTTCGTCGAAAAAACAACGTCACGTTATCGGTATCCCATTCGTTGAGCCATTGATATGCACTGTCTATTTTCGTCGGCTTAAATATCCGGTCATCATGCACGGTCACAAGTAAGCAAAGCGCTTCATCATTCCACATTTGCTTAAATGTACACAGGAGATCATTTGACGATTCAACAAATTCAGATCCGAACGTAATAGTAGACAGCGTATCCGATGAAATGGTTTGCCAAGCCGCGTCAATATTGCAGTTCATTTGCAGCGAACCAGGATAATGTGCTACCGTAAAAGATGGCGTTCCCTGTAAGTTCAAGTACTCGATAAACAGGATTACCAACACACATAGCGTGATCAGAAAAAAAAGAAGTCTTCGCTGTCTCGCCATCATAGCTGTTTTATTTTATTTGGAATGAAGCTTTCAAGTTTGAGATAAAGCCGTTCTGCGATCAACTGATGTGCTGATGCATTGAAGTGCGCGTCATGCTCGTGCGCCAGCGAATCAGCTTCCGGAATATCCAGCGTTATTGTCGGAATCGACAATGCTCGCAATTCATCTTCGAAAACCGGTTCGTGATAATTCAGAAAAATCAATTTTATAGCCTGTTCTGTCAACGCCAGATTCAAATCGGCAATTTCTTTCATCTCACGCTTATGCGAAAGTGTATAGTACAACATCGCAGACGCAACATTCTTTTCACGATATATTCTCGCATATTCAACGTATTCGCCTTGGAAGCTCTCCGGCCTGTCGATAACATACTTACAAGCAGCCCGCATAGTGTACGAGATATCGTACAGCCATGTCAGTGGTTTTAAGGTAGTATTGAGTGCGTCAATTCTATCAATACAATATTGCCGTGTCTGCCGACTGTCGGTCGAATATTCCATCAGGTACCCCCTGTAGCATTCTCGCGTTCTATGATCGAAGTTCAGGGGAAAGTTGCCCTCGAGCAAAATCAGATCAGGTGCGTACTGAACTATTTTGCTCCGTATGGCTTTGATTGTCTCCCAGTTTCTATTGATTCCATCAATAGCACACGTAATAACTTCCACGTTCTGCGAATGTCTGTTGAAGATTTCCTGAAGGACAATCGGAAAGCTTTTACTGCCATGCAACCAAATGCCTCCGGCATTGGAAGTTCCTACAACGATGATGCGAAATTTTCCGGCCAACTTTTCTTTTGAAAATGCCGGACCATAATAACCCTCATTATTTATGACCACAGTTTTTTGAATGCTGGGTTTACTAATAAGACCTGTGCTGTTCGGCTTGTAACGGTAGTAGTTAAGGGAGTCGAATTCATAAATCATCGGATAGGCATTAACCTTCAGTTGTTCAAAGGTGAAGGTTCGAAAAAAGATTTCCAATGTAAAAATAATGGATATCAGCGCAAATATGACCAAGTATTTTTTACGAATTTTCATAGAAGGATATTTACGGGTATCAAAGGGTGATTGTGATCTTTTGATCTTTCAAATTTGGTGTACGGTGCTTCGAAAGGACATTACCAATAATATTGGTGATCCGTTGAACTTCATCATGAAGAAAAAAATGGCTGCCGGGAAAATAATGAAATGTGCAAGTGCCCTTGCTGTGAACCTTCCAGGCGTCTACTTGCTGCGGCGTTATCTCATGATCTTCTTTACCCAAAAAAACAGTAATGTCGTAATCGAACGGATTGACTACACGATCACTCAAATCAGTTTCAGCTAAACGAAAATCGTTACGCAACAAAGGCAGAAAGAGGTTTGTTAATTCAGGGTAATTAAAAAATTCAGGCGGCGTCCCGCCCAAGCCGATAACTTCTTTCTTAAATTCTTCTTCGTTCATCAAATGATACTTCTTGTCTTCATTGCGCTTAATATTGGGCGCACCCCTTCCTGAGATAAAAACGTGCTCGGGTTGTTTTCCTCCGTGTTGCCTTATCGTTTGGGCCAACTCATAGGCAAGCAGCCCACCCAAACTGTGTCCAAACAAAGCGTAAGGTGTGTGATCTGCGGTTTGTGAACTAATCCATTCATACAAATCGTCTGTAGCATCGTGTAGATTGGCATACAAAGGTTCATGCATGCGTTTTCCCCTTCCGGATAACTCCACGGATATCAGATCAAATCCCATCGCATATTGTTTCCACGGCCGGTACACTGCTGAAGATCCTCCCGCATAGGGAAAACAAAAAAGTTTCGTCATTGACTTAGGCATTTAATATTTCACTAGTATTGTTGATGTTCATTTAGATGTCCACACTCGTTCATCACATTACGGAGTCGTAAGAAATAATCGCTACTAGTTGTCTCCAGCAATTATAAATAAGTTATTCGCCGAAAGAAAATCTGTCACTTCGGTGAAGCACGCTTCTCCATTGTTCAGATCAACCTTTGACAGCGTATTGACAAGCCTTTGAAGTTGATCAGGAGACAAAAGTTTAACGTCTGTAGGGAGTTGTCCAAAGTAATCAAAGTCTTTGACCGACTTCTGAAGGCGAGACCAACTGATCAGTACGCTTAGCTCACCAAATCTATCACCAATAAAATCTTTCCTTATGTCAGTAAAAGGTAATATGAATTCCGCAGCCTTATTCTTCAAGTTAAAGTTTACAGACCTAACGATTTGTTCCACTTCTCTAAACTTAGAAAGTTGATCTTTACAAATAACTTGAATAGCGCTTTCCGGAAAATTATAGCCGTGAGAATAAAGGCTTATCCATCCTTCTTGCAAATTAGAAATATAATCTTTCAATCGTTGCCCTGACACAAAAAAATCAGACTCAATGTGTATGATTTTGTCAAAATCATATTTGTGAGCGATATGCGAAATAAATGTAAAACTTCGCCACCACCCTGGATAATCCATCGTGGAGGGACGACCAAGTCGATCTTTGAAGTAAAAAAAGTTTACATCCGATAACGCGTTGGGAAACAGATCAGGTTCATCCGCCGGAATTCTGGTCACGGAAAATTCTTTCATATACTGAAGTGCATCACTACCATCATTTATTAAAAGGATATTCTCTACCTTAAGTTGGTCCATTAACCGGGCATAGTAATCAACCCATTTTTTATATCGAAAAGCGGTATGGCCCTCGATATTGTTATTTATGCAGGAAGTACAAAACAAAAGACACCTCATACGTGTATAGCGTTATGTAAACTCGATAACAAAACCATTGATCTAGGATATTTCAACATCGGACAAACAACTCACTTTAGTAGGCTGCCTTTTTTTGTTATACAAATCAATACATCTTAAGTGAATTGACATCTGCCATTTTATCTACCAGTGCTTCGCGAATGAGCGCCTTTGCCATGCATTTGGTAGAATCTATGAGGAGCATTCCCTCTATCTCATCTGAATTTAATACCAATGATAATTCAGTACATCCCAGTACAATGGCTTGTACATTGTGCGCTTTAAAAAAAGATATCGCTTCCTGGCATAGTGCCCTCGCTTCTTTGGAAACACCTGTAGCATTTCCTTTAATTCCTACAACAGGATCATAGATCATTCGATGAATAACATCCGCTTGTACTCCTGGGTCTGGGATTACAACTTCATAGCCTCTCTCTTGCAACATTGTTTTATACAATCTGGATTTGTACATACCGTTTGTGGTCATCAGACCCACCCGAAAAACATCGGGATGATGTTCTGAAATAAAGTTGCATACTTCCAAGGGCATGTTAATCAGCATGACACCGCTATCAAATCTATTCAGTTCGGCTTCAATAACATCAAAGATAGCTGGTACATGCGAGGTGTTGCATGCAATACCGACAACCTCGGCACCACAAGCCTGCAGCTTTTTGATGATTTTCACAATCTCATAAGCTGGATTCGCCAAAACTTTTCCTTCAAGGAACAATGTTCTATCAACAATATCTCGCGGGAATGACATCAACATCACCGACAAATGCTCCTGATCAGCGTTTGCATCAGTATATCGTATTATATTTTCATACAAAGCAACACCAGCCTGAGGGCCCATACCGCCAACGATGCCTATTGTTTTTAATTTTTCAAACACCATAATTTTCGCTTGTTATATTCCACTCTCACCTGAGAGCCGTGCACTAAGTTGATATCAATCACATATCGAGCGGGTAGTTATGTATTTATCAAGCCATAAAATTGCACACGTTATTACTTAGCAACGCTTACCTCTAAAAATGTGTTTGAAGGAGAAACGTACTCTTCCAGCTTGCCCTGATTCATCTTCACCACCTTGTCAGCGACATCGAAATAATGATCATCATGTGTAATGGCAATTACGATTTTACCCTTCCGCTTCATCTCGGGAAGCAAGGTTCTATAGAAGAACTTTCGATATTCAGGATCTTGATCTGCCGCCCATTCATCAAATAGATAAATCGGAGAATCCTCCAGGTAACACAGAAGTAGTGCTAATCTTTTTCGTTGACCGCCTGATAAGTTAATTGTACTAAACGTACCATTGTCTAAAACCGATACCTTATCTTTTATATCAAGTGTCTCTAAATATTTCTTAATTGAGGAAGCTTTACTTGATATGTCGATATTATACAATTTATCAAAAAGATAGAACGGGTTAAATACGGCAGAATACTTCTCACCAAGCTGAGATGCCGGCGTCTCCTTGCCATCAATGTATATCTTTCCACCATCAGGCTCATAAAGGCCAGTCAACAATTTTCCCAACGTGGTCTTTCCACTTCCATTGCCACCGATGATGAAGAGAATTTCTCCTGAATTAACCTCAAGATTAATTGGCCCAACGCCAAACGAGTGCTCTCTTTCATTTTGATAAGTGAAAGTGATGTCTTCCACTCGAAGCGTTTGAACCGTGTTCCGTGATTGTGGTTCTGCCACTAAATCAATTTCGGTATTCGACGGAATTTCATTTAAGAATTGTTGCGCTCTGTTCCATGCAATTTTTAATCGCATAATTGCAGGAACAGATTGCAAGATAGCATTAACAGGTCCGATCAGGTAAAGCAGTATAATGATGAACATGGTGATCGCATACAGCTCAATATCTGGAAACAATATGGGAAATCCGAAAGCTGCAGTAGCAAGAATCGTAATCAGTACCGCCTCTCCAATCAACGAAGCTTTGACGTAACGAAACGATGCGGTAGATATTTTCATTCGGTATTCATCAGCACTCTTAGCCACGTCCTCTTTATACAATATTTTCTTATTCAGATGAAGGCTAATCTCTTTAAAGCCATCAATCATCCCATTTAGCAAGCGCATAAAAACGTTACGACTGTCCCTAGCCTCTTCAAAATAGTGATTGGTACTACGGCTCACAAAATAATAAATGGTGCACAATGTAGTGATGAGCATAACGGTAAGCACGGTTGCCCAGAAGGCCATGGTTGCTAAGTACAGCATGGCAGCCATCGCCGTAAATAGATTTGTAACCAACATAATAAACATGTTCGTTGATTCACCTATTGTGCCGACATCATCGTTTAGTGCAGTATAAATTCTACCGCGATCAATTTTTTCAAATTTCTGATATGAAGTTTTAAAGATTTTATCAATAAGCTTAATCCTTAAATCATAGATCAGGTCTCTCGTGAGCGTAATCAATTTGATTTGCACAAACCTCCTGCCCGCTAGGTAAACTACTAACGCGATCATGAAATAAAAGATCAGAAATTTCATTTCGATATGCGTATTAATTGCCGATGTAATCAACAAGATTAACACCATGTTGGCTATTCCGGACAATGCACTTACCAATAGTAATTTTGGTAAAGCACCTCTATGTTTATTTCTATCCGGAAAAAATAACGTAATAAAATAGGATACATAGCTTAGCCCCAGAGAGCCTAGCGTCATCAACACCATGATATAAAAGCTCGCCGGTGTCCATACCAATGCCGGCTCCCAGGTAAAACCTGCCATCGCTTTCGGGATTTTATAAAGCCCATAGAGAAACGGCACGAGCAAAACCAAGTAAAGGATTGACTCTTGTATCTTCGCTCTTGTCAGAGATTCAAACACTCTTTCGCCCTTGACTATTCCAAACATGACGTAACCTATGAAGGCAAGAACGATCAATATATAAATCACTATAATAATCGACACGGTTGTATATGCTCGGTCGTTACCATCATCTGGCATAATATCGTTGACAACCTCGTGGCCTGAAAGCATTCTTAAAAGATTAAAACCAATTATTTCTGTGTAAGCACTGTTCGAATTTGCCAGCACAACAACACCATATTTTTCATTTGCATTAAAACCTGCGAATGCGGTGAAGTTGGGATTTCGTCCTCCGTGGAACAGTAAATTGTCTCCATTCAACGAAGTAAACCATCCTGATGCGTAAGAAGTGTTGTCGTTCGGTGGAACGGTCTCATCGCGATGATGTGTTTCTTCAATAGCCATTTTCAGCGACGAACTATCCACGCCGATTTGATGTGATAACCACTTTGCCATGTCCACAGCATTTGATATTACGTAGCCGGCCGCATTATTACCACGATAGGAGGGCGCATCATATGGACGTGGCTTGAAGAACCCAATTTTATAACCCTTTGACATCAGGCTGCTGTCAACAGGTACTCCAACGGTTGTGTAGGTCAACGCAAGCGGATCAAGCACTGCTTTTTGCAGGTAGGCTTCAAAAGAAAGTCCCGTTACTTTTTCAACGACTAGCGCTAGCACATCATAATTAATGGTGGCGTATTCGAACTGGTCGCCAGGCAATTTATGTAGCTCAACATCCACAAGTGCCCGCACCGTACGTTCCAGCGCCTTGTCATCCTGACCAGCAGGTATTTTTGCTATGGTATTCCAGGGTATACCGCTGGCATGATTGAGCAATTGTTTAATTGTGATATTGACGGGATTCTTTTTATAGTAAACACGAAACCAGGGGATGTAATCCTTAACGTTGGTGTTCATTCCAATACTTCCCTCCTCCACTAGCTTAGCAACAACTAAGGCAGTGAATGCTTTGCTACAAGAGCCCAATTGAAATAGGGTACGCTCATTAACCTCTTCGTGGCGCTCCGGGTCTGCATACCCAAAATGATGCGTGGTTGACTTTCCATCTACAATCACAACGACACTCATGCCAGGAATGTCAGCTTTGTTATAGATGCGATTAATATACGCAACGAGATCCTCTCGAATTGGATCGCGCTGAGCGTAGCCAATAAGTGAGTTTAGAATTAGAAAACTTGTCGCAATTATTCTTAAAGTTGCCTTCATCGGTCGTTTTTGATTTAAAATGGAGTATCTCTCCAAAATTAGTTCTGGAGCAAACGCCCCACAATTTAATTTAACATGATTGTTTGAGGAAAAGGGAGGAAAAAAAAGCCT
Organism: Cytophagales bacterium; assembly: GCA_020402945.1. Classification (GTDB taxonomy): domain Bacteria; phylum Bacteroidota; class Bacteroidia; order Cytophagales; family Cyclobacteriaceae; genus ELB16-189. The sequence goes on from JADBYQ010000037.1 coordinate 23,825, forward strand.
TAGGTTAATTTTTTTTATTGGCAAATGACCGGTGTTCTTACAGTACAGACCAATTTTCAATCACATTGGCATCCTGCTTTTTTTTTAGGAAACGGGAATGACACCACGCAACTACTTTCGCGATCAAGTCATGCTGTGAAGTTAACGATGTAAAGGTATGATCGGCATCAAAAATAATGTGTTCACGGTAGTTTCTTCTTGACGTACTTAGCACTTTGATTTCCTTGTGAACATGATGTAAGCCATCGAAACTCTCACTTCCTTCAGCTACAATTTGCAAGATCTCCAAATTGCTATTGAGGAGTCTAATCCACTCAGCTGTTACGTCCGTATCGTCAGGTATTTTTCTCTCCTCTTCGGTGTTTTTTACCGAAGACGACATACGCAATTTGCGCCATAAATACAGCAGCACCATCAACACATATTGAGGGATTTTTAAAAGTTTTCGGAACGAAATAAATTTCATCCATCGGCGGACATCGGTAAGATACTTTTGATAGTACCGTTTATCAAGGTTGTAGTCAAAGGGATCGCTGGCCATACTAAGACCATTCACAATGCCGATTCCAGCAATGGAATAATCATTCAACGCGTAGTCGTACGCTAAATCTGCTCCTGTACAAATACCGAATAGAATAAAAGACTTAATATTTTTTGTTGTTCGGAAATAGGTTATCACCGCATGCAATTCCTCCTTGTACATTTGCTCCTTGGTGACATACTTTCCGTTGTTAATATTGTCTCCGATACCGGGCAAATTAAACCGAAAGCATGTGAAGCCAATATCATTTAAAGCGTGACAAAGCTTTACATAGATTCTGTTTGGCCCTTGACGATCAACCAGACCGGCGTTAAGAAAAATAACCAATGGCAAATTTTCAACGCCTCCTAGTGGATAGGCGATCATCCCATATTTTGAGTTCGCGTCATCGTAATAGACTACTTCCTGCAGCATGATCAATTCATTATGTGTTAAATGCTTTCACCCCAACCATTCGAAGCCAAATTGAAATCGACCGTATGTCATGAACCGGAACGATTGAATCTCCAAGACCGCCTTTCATCCAGAAATTATTATTCTTCGTCAGAATGTGTTCGACACGGTTTCCCTCCGTCAATTTCATTTGCAGAAATTTTCCGTCGTCAATCAACAGACACTTTTTCTCGGAGCTTAACGTGTTGAGATTCACGTCAATTTCACTTACCCCATTCATAAACGCTTCATTGTAGTGATAACCTAACAACTCTGTTTTATTGCTGAATTGCCCATCTTTTCTTACGAATGAGCCCAGCAGCCAAGCCCGGTGCTGCTTTTTTAGTTCTTTCAGATACGCCTTACCATTGAGAACACCATGCCAAAGAACGAAAGCGTTTGGATTAATGGTTTTGTTAATCGTTTCAACAAACAAAGCGCCTGCCCTGATGCATAGCACAACGACACCTTCAAGATCGCATTGATTTTTAAAATAGTTGACAGTTTGTTGGATACTCTCCTGGCATGTCTCGAATGTAATATCTTCAAATTTCCCTGACGAATCTCCTGTACCGTAATAATCGAAAGTCATAGCCGTAATTCCCTGATTGGATATTTCACGGCACAATTGAATCACTGCTTTATTGGTTCGGATATCTTCCTGACCAATTGGTTTACAAACGAGCACGCCGTAAGTAGATTTTGTTATAACCGGCCTGAATAATAAAGTGAAATAACTTTTAAAAAAATTACCTATACAGAGGGCCTGAACCTTCTTCATGTAGTGGTGGAAAAATATTAAACTGATTAATGACCTGGATAGCGTGTTAGATGTATTGATCAGAAATCTTGCCTGCCATCTTCTTAAAAGTATATGAAGCTAAACTTCCCATAGCCAAAAAAGGCATAACTGGTGTATACTTGTTAACTGGCCAAAGTTTGCTCCCATACAGTTGCTTCACGAAGTAGTTGGAGAATTTTCCGAACTTATGAATCGGACTTCCCCAGCAATGCACCACTGAAAAATTAATACCTGAGTGTAATGGATGCACCGCATGGTGCCAATAAGGAGGAATATACAACGCATCCCCTTCAGCTAAGTCTGCTACAATTGGTTTGAAGTCCAAATTTTTATCCAGCGATTGTCCTTCGAGGTACAACTCCTGACGAAGGAAGTGCCAAACGTGACCCATCTCTTGTGGAATATTTGGCGAGAACAGCATAACTCTCTTAGCACCATTCACTTGACAAAGCAAAAATTCATCTACGAAGTGCGCGTGCCATGTTGTAAATGATCTTCTTTGAATAAGCAACCGGTTAGGTACATAGTTTTTCGACCGTGACGGTGCTGGAAGAAAATGAAAGCCAGCAATATCCGTAGATGCTTCTGGTAAAACTTCCTGTATGTAAAATGTGTGATCGACTTCATCATACAGTCTAGTCATCGCTTCGTGAAAGGACATTTTTATCTGGCCAATTTTAGTTTTTTCACTTAGCTCGTGACCATTATTTCTCGCAACAGTCACGCGTTTGTCGGTAACGGTATTGAGCCAATATTGCTTGTCTCTCCATTTTTCGATAGCAGGCCAATGGTTAACTGCTCCTTTGATTACGCAGGGTTTGTTGTTGTTTATGAACTCCGTTCTGAAACGGACCGTTGTCATTTCTTTGACGTCGATTGTCTCAATAGTTTGTGCGTTCTCCATTCCTGGGATTGACAACGCGAGGTAATCTTTTTCATGCGCGTGTCGGCTCGCGTCTTGAACATAAACATCAGTTTTAGATTCGAGGGGTGAGGTAATAGTTTCCATAACTTTTCTTGATTAATTTTAACGGGTTTTATCCGAGTAGTCTTTCACTCAAGACGACCTCTCAATGAAATGCAATGATCTTGTGATAGCGTTGAGAAAAATATTTTTTTAGAAAGCTATCTCGTATCTTATACTGATTCATGTTGGCTTGTAGGAAGGCCAAAATTGAAGTGCTCGTATAAATAATCTTGAAGCATTTGAGAAGTGTATTCCCGGCACGGAAGCAGATTGTTTTGAAATTGGAATTCAGACGCGTCGAGGTCATGAATGTCGCATATTTCCTTAGCGCCATTTATATTTTTTTTGAGCACAACGCATTTAGCCAAACTATCTTGCCACCATACCAATGTATTCTGAATTCCCTCGCGTTCATAAAGGCCTGTGTAGACCAGCAGGTGAGGAACCGCATTCCTCTGCCTTCTTTTGATAAATGAATTGTAGAGGCCAGATGCCGCGTGCATCAAACCCGTGCAGGGTCCAAAGATAAGATCAATCCTATGATCTGCCATTACCGAGAAGGTCTGTCGCAGGCTAAGTTTCTTCAAAATGATAGCTTGATCAACATCCACGTTGAGTGAGCGCAAGAATACTTCCTTGTCGTCGAAGGGATCAAACAGTATCAGTTTTCTATTTGGAATGGATTGAAAGTACTTCATCATCTCAACCACAACTTTCATTTTGAGAATTTTGGTTAAAGTACTCGCGGAAAATATGAAAATAATTAGTTTATCATTTTCACTACGAACATACTGGTCTATAATATTAGCACCCTGTTCAAGTTCTGCCTGGCTTAGTACAATCTCCCTGCGGCAAACATCCAGTGTTATGTCATGCGGATAATCATAACTAAAGATTTCATGAAAAACGCGGGGCACTCCTACCCGCTCTTCAAAATTAAGTGGCTCGTTTAAGCGGAATACTTTAAAATTGGTTATTTTGTCCTTACTGTATTCCGAAATAATACGTGAATATCTACCGGGTTCCTCCATCAATAATAGCACAAGATCATACGAATTAAAATCTATCGTTTCTGGTTGATGGTGACATATCTCATCAACAATGTGATCGCAATGCTGGGCCATCAGCGAAAAAACTCCATCCGGCGCATTGACCGTAACTTTACCATTCTGAAAATAATATTTTAAATACTTGATTTCGCTCACACGAAGAATCATGTCCCCAATTTTATAGATCTCTGGGCCATCCAGGCATAGGAGGATTCGCTTCGTGAGATCACGGTCGACGTGGTCTGAATTATAAGTCATATCTAACTAACCTTTTTGTAATGAATTTCATATTGCCAGTGGGCCCTGTATGTGCAACTCATGCATAGCGCTTTCTTATTATGCGCCTTGGCCGGACTTGATCAACTTCTATGTGAAAAACTAGCTAAAATATTTTAGGGTTAGCTGTTCAATATTCATAAACATCAAATCATCAAATTCTACTTGCTTGTCAAACTGCGTTTCCATTTTGTTAATAAATTGGATCGCCAACAAAGAATGTCCGCCGGCTTCAAAAAAGTTGTCGGTGATGCTGACTCGTTCAACCTGAAGCAGTTTTTTGAAAATATCTACTAATATTTGTTCCTGCTCATTTGGATCTCGGGCGTCATACACTTGTGACGTTCCGATCTTTTCGAAATAGTTAACAATTGTTTTTCGATCCAGCTTGTCGTGCTTGGTAAGTTCGAGACTATTGAGTTCCAAGAACTTCGTTGGAATCATGTACTCCGGCAGTGTGCTTCGTAGTTGATCTTTATAATACTGACTATGGAATGATTGCTGGTCCGATCTTAAAACAACGGCAACAATTTGGTTATCCTGAATTGTGCCATGCTGATACAACGCCACAACAGCACGGCTTACGCCCGGCAATTGCTGCATATGATGTTCAATTTCTTCTAACTCCACACGGAAGCCGCGTACCTTGATCTGATTGTCTATGCGTCCGAGGTATTGTATGTCTCCATCATCGTTCCAATACCCCAGGTCACCTGTCTTATAAATTTTGGTTGTTGGATCCGCTGGATTGGGAATTAATACTTTCGCTGTTAGCTCATCATTATTTAAATATCCATCAAACACGCCGATGCCACCAATGCAAATTTCACCCCTCACGCCAACCGGTAATAATTGGTTGTTGCGATCGACGATGTACATTTTTATATTATCGATTGGTTTTCCTATGGGAACAGCGGGAGCGTTTGGATGTTTAAAGCAATCATAATAAGTTACATCAATAGCAGCTTCGGTCGGGCCATAAAGGTTCACCAAGTCTGTTTCATTGCTTTTATTTAAGAGATCTCCAAATTGCGTTACTGCCCCGATTGGCAATGCCTCCCCACTGGAGAAAACTCTTTTAAGGCATGCCACTTCTGACGGATTACCTTTTACTGCGTGAAGGAAATAGTTTAGAGCAGATGGAACAAAATGCATTGTCGTAACGCGATGTGTAACAACAACTTCTTTAATGCGATCCATATCACGTTCTTCCCCTTCAGGCAAGATGTAGACGCCAGCCCCCGTAATAGACCACCAGAATATCTCCCACAAAGAAACATCAAATGTTGTACGCGTCTTATGAAGAATTCTATCTTCAGAACAAATTGGATATTGCTTTTGCATCCAATTCAATCGGTTATGCAATGCGTTATGCCTAATGGGCACACCCTTCGGCCGTCCCGTACTTCCGGATGTATAAATAATGTATGCAATATCATTCTCATCCAATACCTCATTAAGGTTATTGTCGGCGAATGTCTCAATAGTATCATCCTCCATTGAAAGCTGAACACCTTCGAACGCATCGGACAGATACGTTTCTTTCCGGTACAAAACAAATGTTGCGTTGGCATTCGATAGTATATAGTCGTTTCGCACAATGGGATTATTGATGTCGAGTGGCAGGTAGATGGCACCGAGTTTTAAAACTGCGTAGATGCAAACCATCATGTCTTCTGACCGAGGCAAGAACATGCCCACTACATTTTGTTTACATACGCCTTGTTGGCGAAGATAACGCGCCATTTGATTGGCCCGCTTATTAAATTCATCATACGTGAGTATTTTTTGTGACCCCTGCACGGCGATATAACCAGGAATTTCATGTACCAATTTTTCAAACTGGTTAAGGATCAAATGTGGTACGTTATAACTATGATCAGTATCGTTGAGGGCTGCCTGTATCTTCAATTTTTCGTCTTCACCAAGAATAACTTCGTTGGTAATCTGGCTGTCTGTCTGATTCACAAACTGCCGAAGGATGTTATTGAAGTAGGTGTATATACGATCTTCAAATGAAGCATCCAATACCTTAGTCGAATAGCGAAGTACCAGTTGGAAGCCCATATGACTTTGAACATGCAAATCAAACAGGGTATTGATGTTTACGTCATTGTCGAAGTGATTGACTTCGTCAAGTCTTTGCTCATGGCCGATGATGTTGTCAAACACCTTGAAGTCAATGTAATTAAAAGACACGTCGAATAACGGATTCTCATCCTGCATGTGGTTCTTTGTCACGCGCAGAATGTCACTAAATGCCATTTGCTCGTGCTTTTTCAATTCCTTTAGCTTACCCTCCACATAATTGATAAGGTTTCGCCAGGTCATTTTGCTCTCAATTTTTGCACGGAAGGGAACAGTATTTAAATAGCAACCCAACAATTCACCTCCGTCTGGAACGACAGGGCGGTTGTTCGTGACGATCCCCACCAGCAGGTCATTGTTGTGAGTGAACAGCTTCATCGTATACAAATAGGCGGCGAAGCAAAGGTGCTTCAGGTTTGTCTTCAATTCTGACGCCAGCCCTTCCAATCGTGCTTTCAAGTCCAAGTCGAGTTCAAACTCTCGTTGCGCGTATTCGTGTTTCTTACCTGTTTTTGCCAGCGGAAATCTCACGTACTCATCAAGTTCCTCCTTCCAATAATCGATACTGGGCTTCCGTTTGCTCGCGGCAAGCTCACTTAAAATTTGATCGCTATAACTGCAGCGAAGATTTGCTGGAACATAAGACCTGTCTTCCACAAGTTTTATATACAGGTTATTTAACTCAGTTACAAAGGACGACAAGCTCCAACCATCAAACAAAGAATGATGCATATCAAATTGCAACAGATGATAGTTCGACTTTATTTTTGTGACATGCATTCTCCACAACAATTCGCCAGACAAGCCCGTCGCTCTGAGTTTATCTTCCTGTTTCTTCGACATCACGTATGTATCCTGCTCTTCTTTCGACAGTTGTGAGATATCCGCGTAAGATATCGAAGGTGCTATTTCTTTCAGTACGATGTGAGCCATGTTAGCCAAATCGTAAATCTTTCGCAACGCACCGTGCTTTTTGATTAGGAGTCTCAAGGCATGCTTAAACAAATCTAGATCAAAATCCTCTAAGTATATTGGGTACACCGTTTGCTCATGATACATGATATGATGAACGTCTGTATGGTTTTGTCGAGCGTTCAATGAATGAAAGACCATACCTTTTTCCACACCATTCATTGGATAGACTTCTTCATAGGTATCAAGGAAACTGTTTTTTATTCGGAACTCCTGTTGGAATGTGATTAACCCTTCCTTTGCAACAGACAACTCGCTATCATCCCTACCTCTTGCTTCTTCCAAAACCTGCGTCAAATCTTCAATATACTGATTCGAGTATAAATCAGCTATGGTAAGTTCCGTTTTAAATTCTTTGTTGATCTCAGAAATGAGCGCTATGGCCCGCACTGAATCGCCGCCTAAACTGAAATAGTTGTCGTGAACCCCCACTCTTTCCAGCTTCAAATGTATGCACCAAATCGCTGCAAGTTTTTCTTCCTCGTTGGTTCTAGCAGCAACATAGTTCGTCGATTGTCCGATACCTGGCTTCGGCAGTTTTGTACGGTCGAGTTTATTATTTGTCGTGAATGGGATTTTGTCTATTTGAATGATGTAAGCAGGGATCATGTACGAAGGGAGCTTTTTTTCCAAGTATGTTCGCACATCCTCTATCGTTAACTTTTCTTTACTCAAAACATATGCGCATAAATAGGCATGCTGCGCGTCATCGGTAGCAGCGATGACCACAGCCTGATCGACTTTAGCATATTGATTCAGGTGATATTCGATTTCACCGAGTTCAATCCTGAATCCACGCAATTGAACCTGATGATCACACCTTCCCTTATACTCCATTTCGCCATCCGGTAATATACGCGCCAAATCGCCACTTCGATACAATCGTTCAGCTCCGTAAGGACTTTTTATAAAGCGTTCTTTTGTTAACGACTCATTATTCAGATAACCGCGACCGACTCCAAGCCCGCCGACATAGATCTCTCCAATTACTCCTTGTGGCAACAACTCTTTCTTGCTGTTGAGAATATAAATTGAAGAAGTTGGCAGAGGCCTTCCAATATTGCTGCGATTATCGGCGATCTCGGATTCGCCAATCTCCTTATAGGTAGAGTGAACGGTCGTTTCCGTAATACCGTACATGTTGATCAATTTCACTTGTGGATAGGAAGTATACCACCTGCTCAATCTCGAAGGCGATAAAGCTTCACCACCAAAAATAATATAACGTAGTTTATCAAGCGTAATTGAGTCATCAAAAGACGCTTCGATCAAGTTGTAAAATGCTGTAGGTGTTTGATTCAACACCGTCACGTTGTGCGATTGAAGTACTCTTGCAAAGCGGTGTGGATCGCGCGCATCCTGTGGCGAAACTACTACAACCTTACCGCCGTATAACAACGCGCCGTAAATTTCCCAAACACTAAAGTCAAAACAATGATTATGAAACATGCTCCACACGTCATACGCGCTGAATTGGAATTGAAACGCGTCATTGAATAGCAGCCGAATCACATTCTTATCTTCAATCATTACGCCTTTAGGCTTGCCCGTGGTTCCAGAGGTGTAGAGTATGTATGCCAGGTCATCAGGCTGCCGCTTTACATTGAGGTTGTCTATTGGCGCATTCATGGAATCCTCCAGATAAATGAGCCCGATACCTTCACTTCCCAAAGCCGCATATTGACGCTGAGTAACCAACAACTGAACTTTGCTGTTCGACAAAATATAGTTGATACGATCCTTTGGATAGTTGACATCGATTGGTAAGTACGCGCCACCTGCTTTGAGAATGCCGAGCATTCCGGTCAGCGTTTCAAGCGTCTTATCCATGAGCAAACCAACTAATTGGTTACTTTTCACACCTTGCTTGATAAGTTGATTCGCCAACTGATTTGCCTGCTCATTCAACGCCTTGTATGTTATTGCTCGTTCTTCAAATACCACTGCCTCACGATGCGGAAACAGTTCAACGTTGCGCTCAAAAATATCCACAATGGTTGACTCGGACGGATAGTTTACCCCTACCCAATCGGCGATGCCCTTAAGCTGGTCTTTTTCAAAATCAGGAATAACCTGAGCCTGATCAGCTTTTTCATCAAGCGCATGTAAGAAATTATGAAGTATGTTCTTGTAGTAATGGTATAGTCTGGCAGCTAGATTCTCATTGATGATGCTTGTCGAATAGGTTAGTACAAGCTCGAAACCCCCGCCATGTGCAAACACATGCAGATCAAATAGTGTATTATTGTTCATGTAGTTTTCGAAATTGAATCCAAAATGCTCATGAACATTTTGTTCCTCTTCTTCAATGATCTCGTTAAAAACACGAAAATCTATATAGTTGAATGAGGTATCGAAAACTGGATTTTTTTCCCCTTTACGTTCTTCAATGATCTCTACTATCTTGTAAAACGGAATGCGTTCATGTTGTTTTAAGGTGCGCAGTTTATTTTCGATGTATTCTAAAAAACCTTTCCAAGTAACGTTATCTGACAAGCTTGCTCGAAATGGCACTGTATTCAAATAACATCCCAGTAATTCCTCACCGTCAGGGACGAGCGGTCTATTATTTGTGACAATACCAACCACCACATCGTCAGCGTAAGTAAACATCTTCATCATGTAGACGTAGGCAGCAAAACAAATATGCTTAAAGTTTGTATTGAGCTCTAATGCCAAACTCTCCAAGTCCTTTCTCAAGTCGATGCCCAAATCAAAAAAACGGCTGCGATATTCGTGCTCCAGGCCTGTTGGAGGAAATGACAATCTTTCATATCCTAACAATTCCTCTTTCCAATATTGAACGCTGTTTCCGGCTTTAGCCGCCGCAAGTTCTCCTAAAATCTGATCCTCATAAGAACATCTCAACGGCTTTAGTTTGTAGTCCTTTTTTATGCGCAACTGAAAATAAGTATTATTTAGTTCAGTAATGAACGAAGATAAACTCCAGCCATCCAAAAGTGAATGATGCATATCAAACAACAGATAATGGCGATGGCTGCTTACTTTGAACATCGTCACCCGCCACAATATTGAAAAAGATAATTTTTTTCTTTTACGCTTCTGTTCATCCATTTTCGCCTTGATATGCGCCTCCTGCGCGTCTGGCGACAAATGGGATATATCGTCATAATTTAATTCAGGTTGTACTTCCTTCAGGATTATGTGTGTAAGATTATTGAGATCAAATATCTTCCGCAACTCACCATGTTTACTTACTACCAAACTTAAAGCCTTTTCGAAAAGCTTATAGTCAAAATCATCAATATAGACAGGGTATATGTTTTGTTCGTGATAGATAATATTATGAAGGTTATCATCACTATAGCGCAACTTCATCGAGTGAAATACCATCCCTTTTTCAACACCATTCATTGGATAAACCTCTTCAAAGGTTTCCGGAAAATCATTCTTTTCCCGGTACTCGCGCTGAAACGTGGTCAGGTCTTTTTTGGCTTGTAGCAGCTTGTCGTCATCCCGGTGTTTTGCTTCATTTGAAAGCGCTGTTAACTCTTCAATGGTGTGATGTGAATACAAATCGGCTATTGTCAGGGACGTCTCGAGTTCCCTATTGATCTCAGCAATAAGTCCGATTGCTTTTAGAGAATCTCCTCCCAAGCTGAAGTAATTATCGCGAACGCCTACTTTTTCTACGGAAAGCAATCGCGACCAGACGGCTGACATTTTTTTCTCTGCCTCATGGCGTGGTGCAATATAATTATTCAATGCCTCAGTCCCCGGCTTCGGCAATTTATCACGATCAAGTTTGTTGTTTGATGTAAATGGGATCTTGTCGATTTGAATTATATAAGCTGGCACCATGTATGAGGGCACCTTCTTGCCTAAATACGCGCGGATCTCTTCAACAGGCAGCTTTGATTTTCCGACAATATAAGCACACAAATATTGACGTTCCTCAGCGTCCGAGGTTGAAATCACCACTGCCTGATCAACGTGCTCTTGCTGGGCAAGATGGTACTCAATCTCGCCAAGTTCAATTCTGAATCCGCGCAATTGAACCTGGTGATCGGATCTTCCTTTATACTCTATTTCTCCGTTAGACAAAATCCTAGCCAAATCGCCAGTGCGATAAAGGCGTTCTCCAGGCATAAAAGGACTCGGTATAAATCTTTCACGAGTTAATATTTCATTATTGAGATAACCGCGACCAAGCCCGAGTCCTCCTACATACATTTCCCCGATGATTCCCATCGGTACGAGCTGTCTATTACTATCCAAAACGAAAATCGACATTGTAGGAATTGGCCTTCCAATATTACTGATGTTTTGTTCGATTTCTTTTTCTCCAATTTCTTTGTAAGTGACATGGACGGTCGTTTCCGTTATGCCAAACATATTTACGAGTGTCGTATCCGGACACCGGCCATACCATTTCTTCAATTTCGCCGGTGCGAGCGCTTCTCCGCCAAATATTACATAGCGTACATTCGGCAATTTTACTTCACTCTCTACCAAGGCATCGATCAAACTATAGAATGCCGTGGGCGTTTGATTCAATACCGTTACGCCTTGTGTTTCAATTAATTTTAAATAGCTGCGTGGATCGCGTGCATCCTGTGATGAGACAATCACCACTTTGCCACCATACAACAAAGCGCCGTAGACCTCCCACACGCTAAAATCAAAACATTGACTATGAAACATAGTCCAGACATCATTCTCACAAAAATCAAATTGAAATCGATCGTTGAATAGAAGCCGAACGACATTTCTATGCTCGATCATTACACCTTTCGGATTTCCTGTTGTACCGGAAGTGTATAATACATAGCATAAGTCGCCAGGGCTGCAGATTGTAGTGAGGTTAGTCGATGGTTCCTCTGCAGTGTCTTCTATACAAATGCATTGAATGTTTTCCGAAGCTAGCTTCAGGTATGCCTTGTGTGTCACAACTAAACTTACTCGACTATTGGACAGAATGTATTGAATACGATCTTCAGGGTAATTAACGTCAATGGGCAAATATGCACCACCTGCTTTCAGAATACCAAGCATACCCACCAACGTGTCAATGTTTTTATCCATTAACAACGCCACCACCTGATTGTTGGTCACGCCATTATTCTGAAGGCGATGAGCGAGTTTATTTGCTCGCGCATTGAGCTGCCCGTATGTCAACACCTCATCTTTAAAACCGACAGCTTCACGATCGGCAAATTCCAGCGCCCTTCGTTCAAAGAGATCAACGATGGTAGATTCTGCAGGATAAGAAGCCTCACGGCATTCGCTTAGATGCAACAACTTTTGCCGATCTAAAGGAGACAACAGTGTCAAATCAGACAGCAAAGTATTTTCACTGGTTGTAACCTGCGTTATTAGATTTTCGAGGTAATTAAAGAATCCATTTATGGTTTCCGGCAAGAACAATTCAGTACTATACTCAAATGTAAAACTCAACTGTGATTCAGCCTCTTTGACATGCAATATCAAATCAAGTTTCGAGGTCGCAGGTTTTATTGGATAAGGTGTGATATCTAAATCCTGCACAGGAATGGATGCGCTACCGTCTTCAATGTTGTTAAACTCCAATATTGTATTAAACAATGGATTCTGGCCGATATTCCTGTCCACTTTGAGGTCTCTAACCAATTCTTCGAAGGGATAGTCCTGATGATCGAAACATGTCAGGGATTTGCGACTTACTTTTTTTAGATACGTTTTAAAACTGAGGTTGCTTTGCGGAAAGAGTCGTATCGCCAATGTATTAACGAACATCCCGATCATTCCGTGCAACTCGCGCAATTTTCTTCCAGCGATAGGCGTGCCGATAACGACCTCTTCATCGCCTGTGAGCTTATGAATGAAAGTACTATAGATCGATAGCAGCACAGCAAACAATGACGTGTTCGAATTTTCCGCAATTCGCTTCAAAATCTTCGTCTTACTCTCATCAATTGAAAATGATGCAGCTTTCCCTTTAAAGGTTGTCTTGTCTAGTCGCTTGAAGTCTGTGGGCAATTCGGTCGTCTTTTTGTAGTTACTGAATTCCTCCAGCCAAAAAGACTTTTGCTCCAAAATTGCGGCTTGGTATCCGGCGCTGTGATACCATGACAGATAATCTTTATAATTTAGTTGAGCGACTGCCAAGTCCTCGTCATTGTACAATGCTGCAAACTCTTCCATGAGCACTTGCTGTGACACGCCATCTGATATGATGTGGTGCATATCTACCAGCAGGAAATACGATTCGTCAGAAGCCTCCACTAGGCCAACACGAATAAGTGGCGCTCGTAAAAGATCAAATGGACGAACAAACTGATCCAATATACTATCAACCGTTTCAAGATTACCTTGATAGTGATCGATGCTAAACTCAAAGTTGGTCAGTATTTTTTGTACCGGTTCATTCTTTTCGTTTATGGAGAAACCTGTTCGTAAAGATTCATGTCTGCGAATTAAGTTCGTGAAGACATCTTGAAGCTTGGCTTTATTGATTCGGCCGTTTATTTGATACGCCTGAGGCAAGTTGTACGCCAAAGACTCCGGCGCAAACTTATACAGCAAGAATAGCCGTAGCTGAGGTTGGGTAAGCTTTATATTATCACCCTGAGAAACGTTTTTTACAAACGGAAGGATTTGTTTTTTCTTACTCTTATTGATATAGCTAATTAATCCTTGCTTATGCTGCTTTATCTCTTCCAATATGTTCGTCTCAATATCGGTAGCGCTCATTAGGCGCAAATTATTCTCATCGACAGTAATGTCAATGTCCAATTTCTTGAGTTTCAATAGTAATTCTTCCATAATAGTTTTCTATTACTGATATTGAGATGAATGTCAATTCCTATTTAAATAATGATCTCTGTTTTCGCAGACAGATGCTCTTCAGGCTTATTTTCATCGTTAAGCCATTGATTTATATTGATAAGTTTTGCTTGTTGTTGGATTGATGGGTTCTCAAAAAAATCCACAAGCTTTATTTTCACTTCGAAATGCTTCGCGATGCTATTGACGATCTGGATAGCTTTCAACGAGTGTCCGCCCAGTTCAAAAAAATTACCATCTACACTAATGGATTTTCTATCCATCTTCAAAACTTCCGACCAAATATTTACCAATTGATTTTCTACTTCGTCAGCAGGCGCCTTATAGCCGTCGTCCATGCTCATCTCCACGTCCGGCAATGCTTTATAATTAATCTTACCACTGGTGGTCAGTATTATTTTTTCAAGATAAACGAAATACGAAGGAATCATGTAGTCTGGCAGTAATTGTGATAGATGTTTTCGTAGCGTAGACACCTTTATCGGTGCATCCGACACGTAGTAGCCAATCACACTTTGCTCGCTTTTTACTTCTCTTACCTGCACCACGGCATTCCTCACTGAATCATGGGTCATTAATTGTTTCTCGATTTCTCCAAGCTCAACGCGATAACCCCGAATCTTTACTTGATGATCCATGCGGCCAAGGTACTCGATGTTTCCATCAGGAAGCCATCTAGCCAAGTCTCCAGTTCGGTAAACACGGCGCTCTCCAGACACCCAGTTTATCGCAAATTTCGTTGCCGTCAACACATCATCTCCTACGTATCCCTGAGCAACCCCATCACCGGCAATGCACAGCTCTCCAACAACGCCGATGGGCACCAAATTACCGTATTGATCAGCGATGTATATCCTTTCATTAGGAAGTGGTCTGCCTATTGGCACAGTCGTGTAACTATCCAGTTGCTCCAGCTCTATTTTAAAGCTTGTTGAATCGACACAAGTTTCTGTCGGGCCGTAAAAATTGTAAAGCGTTACATTCGTGTCACCTTTCTTTTTGTAAAATTCCTTTACAACTTCTTTCGTTAACACTTCCCCGGCTAATATCCAACTCTGTAGAGTATTCAGTGTGATTTCGCCATCCAATGCATTCACAAGCAAGCGTAAATGCGTTGGCGTTCCATCAGACAGGTTTATCTTATTCTGATTATAGAATTCGATGAGCAAACGCCCGTCCTTCCGTGCTAGATCATCGCAGATGTGAAGCGCATGGCCTTGTAACAACGCACCAAATATTTGTTGAACTGATGCATCAAATGAATAGGAAGCCAACAGTGCAACCCGTAAACTTTCATTGTCGTGTGCTGTATAAACTTTTTCATTCAAACCTTTCACCAGGTTCACAACACTTCCGTGTGCCATCATTACACCTTTTGGCAATCCTGTTGAACCGGATGTAAAAATGCAGTATGCTGTATCTGTGGGCTTGATGTTGATTTGAACTGCGTTGATGTTGGTCCGATCAAGCTGTAGGGTTTCGATAGCCTTGACTGGCACTTGAAATGTCCCGGTCGTGTATAGACCATTTGTTAACAACAATGTGGCGTTGCTTTGCTTTAAAATGTACGCTATGCGTTGTTCTGGCGTTGCCGGATCAATTGGAAGATATGCAGATCCAGCTTTCAATATGCCAATGATACTCACCATCATTTCCAATGACCGATCTAACAGCAAACCGACTACACTCCCAGGAACGATTCCAGTTTTCAATAAATAATGCGCGAACTGATTCGATTTCTCATTCAATTCCTTGTACGTGAGCACCTCGCCGTTGAACGCGACCGCGGGCTTGTCAGGATGTTGGCGCACTTGTTCCTCAAAGAGGTCAACCAAGGTTTTATCGCGTGGATAGTCTAAAGTTGTATTATTGAAGTCGTGCAACAATTTATGCACTTCCTCTTCTCCGATCATGTTAATATGTGACAACTTTTTGTTAGGTTCCGTCACGACTTCCGTTACAATGTTTTTAAAATATTGGATCAACCGATCTATTGTCTGCGCTGCAAATAACTCAGTAGAGTACTCAAAATTAAAATACAAGCCTTCTTCAAATTCGATTGCTGTTAAAGTAAGATCCAGCTTCGAGATCTGGTGGTTGTACTCGTAGGGTGTAAGTTTTAAGCCGGGTATTGTCAGCGCCTCCTGATCATAGTTCTGCACTACCAGCATGACATCAAATAGTGGATTACGACTGATATCTCGAGGCATGTCTAATACCTCCATCAAATCTTCATATTGATAAGATAGGTTGTCGAAGCAAGACAAAGTTTTTGCTTTGACCTCTGTAAGGAATGTTTTAAAACTTAATTCTCCTTTGGGATAATTACGAATAGGTAAGGCATTTAAGAACACGCCAATAATATCCTCCAAGTCCGCATGATCTCTTCCTGCAACCGGCGTTCCTATCGTGATTTGTTCCTGATTGCTGAGTTTGCTTAACAGGATATTGAAAACAGATAAAACGGTCATGAACAATGTGGCGTCAGTTTTTTCTCCCAACGCTTTTAGCTTCATAGTTTCTTCTTTTCCCAGCAAGAATGATTTATTGTCGCCTTTAAAACTTTTAGTTATCGGACGAGAAAAATCAGTCGGTATTTCCAATACCGATAGCTCATCAGAAAATTCTTGTACCCAAAATTCTTGTTGTGACGCAAGGCGCTTACGTTGCGCAAATGTTTGTTGCCATTCTGCGAAATCCTTATAGTGCAATTTTACTTCCGGCAGAGGTTGCTGGTTGTATAATGTCATGAAATCTTTGATCAAAATCCCCTGTGATACGCCATCGGTAATGATGTGATGCATGTCCACCGCCAACAGGTGTATTTCTCCTGATAGTCTTATCAAGCCTACACGGATTAACGGCGCGCTGCTCAAATCAAATGGACGAATGAATGCCTTCAGTATGTCGCTTGCTTCCTGCTCATCTGCTTCAAAGTATTCAATTGAAAATGGTGCATCATTCTTGACCCGTTGAACCGCGCGGCCATCGATGTTTACAATTTCTGTGCGCAAACTTTCATGACGGAGAATCAATTTTCTGAATGTGTCTTGAACTTTTTCCTTATCGACCGTACCTTCAAGTTTGGCAACTTCGGGCATGTTATATGCGAGCGATGCTTTGTCAAATTCGTTTAAAAAGTAGAAACGCTTTTGAACCGATGACAATTCGTAATGAGGTTTAAGCGGCGCGGGCATTATGGATTCGAAGCCGTCTGTTGCTGTAGCTTGAACTGCTTTCGCGAGACTAACAATATTTTGCAATTCAATTATCCTGGCCAGCGAAAATTCTTTTTGAAACACCTGCTTTAACTTGTTAGCCAGAAATACGAGTCGTAGAGAGTTACCTCCCAATTCGAAAAAGCTACTCTCAACACTGATGGCGGCCTTGTCAAGTTTCAATACCTGTGACCAGATTGCTACCAGTTGCTCTTCCAC
>JADBYQ010000038.1 GCA_020402945.1 Cytophagales bacterium
CATAATTGTAAAAGCTGTCCAATTGGTTCAGCTTTTGAAGGGCATCATAGCGCTGTTCCGCTACGGCCAAAAATTCCTCCTTGCTCATAGTCTTTTGTTTTTATTTAAATTTACAAAATCGCGTCAATTTGAAATGCACCCGATTAATTACGTTTCGACAGGCTGAACCTGACACAAGTTTTATTCTTGTGATGACTTGTAATGACTATTTTTTTTGGGGGGGGGGTAATTGCACCGATTCCAACACAAACTATTTTATTTTTTGGAGTTTATCTCCGGTAAAATAGCCTTCCTTAATCAACATCATCAGTTGCGCTGGCGTAGGATTAATTTGATAGAAGATATCATCTTCTTTCGTGTGCACTTCGGTAAAAGAAATTTTGTGTTTTAGTTTTTTCAAAATTTCTTTTCGCTTTTTCTCGTCTCGCAAATCGATTGATAAAAACCGAATAGCTCCGGATGGTTCTTGCTGAATCAATCGGAGCACCCATTGGCCTTGAGTTTTTAAGTTGATAAAGTAATAGTTCTGGTAAAACTTGATAACAAGCGTATCGCTTATGGTGCCGCGTGTAAGCCAATCTTTTTCATTCTTGTCCTTAAAATGGTAGCCCCAGGATTCGATGATCAGTGTGTCAGAAAATTGTCCGGTAGTTTCATCTACCGTCTGATACGTGCCTCGCAACTTCATGGGAACTTCTTTCAACGAAGCGATGCCTTTCGGCTGCGGCTCGGTGAAGGTTACTTCTTTGCAGGAATACAAAAGCAACGACCAGAATAAGATTAACGGTAAAACGCGCATAGGTCAACTACCTCTTTATGATGATTTTGATCAACCAAATATGAAGGTAACTATTTTGTCAAAAAATCTACGTCTTTATAGGCTGGATTTGGGTAACGATAAAAACCTTCACCCGATTTCTCGCCCAATTTGCCTTGATCTACATACATTTTCAGCAAGGCGGCAAAGTCTTTAGAGGCGTGATCTTCCCGATCCTTGGTCACGTGCCAGGCAGTATCTAGTCCAATATTGTCCAAAATGCCAAAGGGGCCCATGGGCATGTTAAAGTTCACCATCCACGATTTATCGATGTCTTCTATACTTCCAATTTCCTTCGTCTTCAATCTACCCGCTGCACCAATTAACGCCATCAGCATAAAGTTAAATATATAGCCGGGTGATTCTTTTTTTACAAGAACGGGTACCTGATTTAGCTTCTTTCCAAAATCAAAAAGCAATGGAATGAGATCTGGGTGAGTACCTGGGTGCGGCATAATATCCACTACACGAGCGGTAAAGACATCATGGAAATGAAACGCGCAAAACTTTTCTGGTCGGCCGGAAATGGCCGCAAATTGTGAAGGCAACAGATAAGAAGTGTTGGTCGTGAATATTGTTTTGGCAGGCGCCAACTCTCCGAATTGTTTCCACACTTTTTCTTTGACCGTGGGATTCTCTGTGACACTTTCACTAATGATATCGGCCACCTTCACGGCATCGTGCGGGTTCGTGGTAAATTTTATTCTTGTCAAGACCGTTGGCTTGTCTTCTTCCTTAATCATTCCCATCTTGACTGCATACTTCAACACTTTGTGCATGACGTTAAGAGATTGCTCCAATGCACTTTCGTGGATGTCGTAGACCGTAACTGAATAATTCGAGATGGCTGCCTGCAGGCCAATTCTGCTTCCGAGAGTTCCAGCTCCGAGGATGAGGACGTTTTTTATTTCTTGCATAACTGATTCGATGATGTGTTGATTCGGTGATTTGTTTTATTGAGTTAATTAACGAATTGTCAAATTAACGAATTAAAAATTGCTCTCCTTGCATTCTCACCACACGCTTTGATCACATAAATCAGCGAAGCAAATCGTGGATCTTGCGTGTAGCCTTGTTTGTAGCGGTGATAAATCTGTTGGCAAATCACACCTACTTTAAAACTACCAAAAACATAGTAGAAGACAATGTCGTCAATACTGGTTTGAGATTTCTCTGCATAATAATTCGCCATTTCATTTCGCGTCATGTTCCCGGGCATCCAGGTTAGATTGAACGGCTTCAATGCATCGGAGTCATTTGCTTCCGCCCAATACGCGATTGTAGTTCCTAAATCCATCAGCGGATCGCCCACGGTGGCCATCTCCCAATCTAAAATAGCTTTGATCTCTGTCAGGTTATCAGGATTAAGAACGAGGTTGTCATATTTGTAATCATTATGAATGAATGATGCTTTGGCAGACGTTGGAATATTTTTCTGCATCCACTCCGCAGCTTCATTCATGGCTGCAATGTCATCAGTCTGCGCGTTTACGTAGCGTTTTGTCCACCCTTCTACCTGACGTTGTACATAGCCTTCCGGTTTACCAAGCTGATCAAGGCCGGTAGATTTTATGTCGAGTTGATGTAGCTGCACTAGTTGATCAATTGCAGATTTCGACAGCTGCTTAAAAGTAACGGGGTCAATCGTCATTCCTTTAGGTACTCGGTTGCGAAGGATCACCCCATGGACTCGTTTCATCAAATAAAATTTAGCACCCATCACGTTTTCATCCGCACAAAACAAAATGGGCTCGGGCACTTTGGTAAACCCTGCTTTTTGCAAAAGCGACAACACGTTAAACTCACGCTCCATGTCGTGTGCTGATTTGATGTTGGCGCCAAAAGGAGGCCTACGCAAAATGTATTCTTCTTTTCCTGCTTGAATTAGATAGGTAAGATTAGAATATCCACTTGGAAACTGTTGAATGGAAATTTCTTTGGCAATGCCATGCTCATTCAAATAAGTAGCTAGCGTTTCTTGATTTAGTTCTTCGCCTATACGAACGGAAGAGGGTTGGTCGAGCATGAATAGAATATAGACTTCTCTAAAAATAATTATTTCTTCCAATCAAAGGAAGGGAATCCATTTAATATATTTGGGTTGGATTAGAAGGAAATCATTAAAATAATTCAATATGATCGGCTCATTTCCATAGCCCACGGTTTAAACCGTGGGCTATGGAAGAAAGAATTTGTACCAAAGCATTTTAATGGTTTCTGCGAAACTGGCCAAAAAGCATAACCCCAATGCCACATTCGTATTATAAAATATGGCTGCATTTAATCTTCTCTACAAAGGATCGTGCGCCCTTGCTGCATACCTCTGCGCAAAACAAAATTTATGAACACTTACGCAATCAATTGATAGAAATGCAATGCCCTGTACGCATTATCAACGGCATGCCCGATCATATACACTTACTCTTCTTGCAAAACCCAAAAATGGCAGTCACCGAAATCGTAAAACAAATCAAAGGCAACTCCTCTCACTGGATCAACAGTGAAAACATCACCCCCGAAAAATTTGCTTGGCAAACGGGATATGCGGTGTATTCGGTAAGTGAATCACAATTAGAAAGAGTTTATCATTATATCCGAAACCAAAAAGAGCATCATCTGAAAAGAACCTTTAATCAAGAGTTTGAGAAGTTTGCATCTATACATGGATTTCTTTTAGAACCATAAACTTGCCAGGAAAGCATTTGATTGAGTCATAATCTTTTGGCTGCTTTTAAAAATCTCTTTTACGATATCTTTCGAAAAATGAAAATTCGTGTTTTGGATTTTTGAATTACTGGACTTAACATCTCGCGCAATAGCGAAAGCCCATCAATTTTATCACGCAAAATGAAACAGCTTGTGTCCGCGATAACGAAGTGCTTAAATTCGCTTGACATCGTCCGTCACTTCTTGAATAGGATGATTAATTAGTGACACGCCATAATCAACAAGGATTTCCGCAAATGCAACTTTAGACATCCCTACCATTCCTGCCGCTTGCCCCAAGGATAATTTCCCTGCCTCATAAAGTTTGGCCGCTAAAAATTTGGCTGTCTGGCGAGAGTCAAGGTCAGTGTGGTCGGGCAAATCTATTGTGATCGTGCGCATGAAAGTAAAGTTACTGTGTAGATACTCCCATTCCAAATTGCGCCTTTCCAGATTTAGTTCTTCGCCTACGCGGATGGAAGTGTGTTGGTCAAGCATTATGCAAAGTTAGAAACTTTGAATTGAACGTAATTTAATTGCTACCTTTGATAAATGAACAAAAAATTTCAATTCACTGCTGTAATTGAAAAGGAAGGCGATGGATATGTGTCGCTTTGCCCCGAACTTGACATTGCTAGCCAAGGCAATACGATAGAAGAAGCTTCTACCAACTTGAAAGAGGCTGTCGAGCTCTTTTTTGAAACGGCTTCTACCACTGAAGTGAAACAACGACTGCACGAAGAAGTTTTTGTGACACGTATGGAAGTTGCCATTGACTAAGTTAAGGGTTTTATCGGGACGCGAAGTTTGCAGAATTCTTGCGTCAAACGGGTTTTTACAAGTCCGTCAAAAAGGAAGCCACATCATTATGCAATTGAAGACGATCAACTCGACTATTACGGTTCCTGTTCCTGACCACAAAGAAATTAGAATTGGTACACTTCAATCCATTATTCGGCAAACAGGCCTACCAAAACAGTTGTTTGAAAATTAACCACTCATCCCATACCCCTTCAAAATGGCCTTTGCCAAGGAGACTTTGTGCACTTCATCCGGGCCATCGTAAATTCTAGCCCCACGCTCGTGCCGATACCAAAAGGAAAGAAGCGTATCATCAGTAATGCCGAGTGCGCCATGGACTTGAATGGCTTTATCCAGCGTTTTCATCAGCACATCTGCCACGAAAAATTTAATGGTTGAGATTTCTTCTTTGGCAGCTTTCGCGCCTTCCTTTTCCATCTTATATGCGGTGTGCAAAACCATCAGTCGTGCCGCATTGATGTTGGCACGACATTCTGCGATCCATGCCTGAATAATTTGTTGATGGCCCAGAAATTTATGGTCGTTCAGTTTTCGGCTGGTGGCGCGGCTGCACATTAAATCAAAAGCCCGTTCACAAATGCCGATCCATCGCATGCAATGATGAATACGCCCAGGACCAAGCCGAGCTTGTGCAAGGGCAAAACCTTGCCCCTCATACCCAATCAAATTTTCAATCGGAACTTTGCAATTGGTAAATCGTACTTCTGCGTGACTGAAATAGTCTTCGCCCGCCTCGCCCATGATTGAAATGTTGCGCACCAACTGAAACCCCGGATTTTCCAGTGGCACCAAAACCATGCTGGCTCGCAAATAGGGGTTTGGATTCTGCGCATCCGTCACCGCCATCACAATCGTAAAGTTGGCGCCATCGGCTGCGGTGGTAAACCATTTGTGCCCATTGATTACATATTGGTTCCCTTCCCGTTGTGCTGTGGTCGCCATGTTCACCGGATTAGAACCGGCAAACTCAGGCTCAGTCATTGCAAAGCAAGAACGAATCTCTCCGTTCATAAGCGGGTGCAAATATTTCTTTTTCAATTCAGCGGAAGCAAACTGATGCATCAGTTCCATGTTGCCGATATCGGGGGCGTTGCAATTAAAAATCAAATGGCCTAGGGGAGAAGTGCCTAACACTTCACTCACTTGTGCAAACTCCATTAAATTCAACCCTACGCCACCCTCGTCCGGTGATAAATGGGGCGCAAAAAGTTTTTTGGCTTTTGCCTTTTCCCGTAAGGCTTTAACCAGCGGCAGCGATTGCCGAAACGGTTTGGTGATAATACCGAGTTCGATCGGGTACACGTCCGTCTTTAAGAAATCTTCGTATTGGGGAAGAAGTACTTTTAGTTTTTCAGTATAGAATAGCTCAGTCATTCTGTAAATTAGAATTTTTCACGCAAAGGCGCAAAGTCGTTAGAGAATTTGTGTCTGCCCCATCCGTCAACAAATCGCCTGTTTTTTTGCCAATTTTACTTAGATTGCCGGTCCAGCAATGAAAAAACTATTCGCAATTGCTTTTGTGTGTCTCTTCTTACTGCATTTTGCGGGAGTATACACCTATTTTGGTGTGCGGCTGATGGCCATTCGGCAAGAGATGAAGCAGCTATTGAAATCTACCCCAGACCATCAGCTAGAAATGATTCGGCTAACAAAATCAGAATATCAAAAATCATTGCGCGAAGAAGATGAATTGGAGTTGAACGGTAGAATGTATGACATTGCCCGGGTGGAAGTGAAGGAAGGAATTTATTTTGTCTATGCCTTGCACGATAGTGCTGAGGACAACTTACTCGGGTTTTTAGATGAAGTGGTAAAACGTTCTTCGTCCGATAAAAAGCCTGTGCCCGCACAGTTGCTTCAATTTTTTTCATTGGATTTTATTTCGCCTCAAACTAAGATTTGCTTTGTAAGGGAACTGGCAGAAACTATTTCGCCAGCTTACCCAATGATGTACTCCGCCTTTTATCTCTCCATCGGCACCCCCCCACCTAGAGGCTGAATTTATCTTCTGTGTTTAGTTTTTACCATGGCGAGTACGCCATCGGTGTTTTTTCTATTTTATTCTAACCGTAAAATTTATGAAGATTTTTTATACACTCATAATTGTATTTGTATGCTTTTCCGCAAAAGCACAGTATTCGGAAAACGAAGAAAGTGATACGCTAAAGACTTCCTACTTGACGGAAGTTGTCATTTCTGCCAACAAGATTCCCGAGCAACGAAGAGAAGTAGCCCAGCAGGTATACATGATTCGCCCATCGGTAATAAAGTCTCTTAACTCGCAAACAACGGCCGACCTTTTACAAAATACGGGCATGATCGCAATGCAACGTAGCCAGCAAGGTGGAGGAAGCCCCATCATGCGAGGTTTCGAGGCCAGTCGTGTTTTGTTAGTTGTTGACGGAGTGCGGATGAACAACGCCATTTATCGCGCAGGGCACTTACAAAATGTGTTACGTGTGGACAACAACAACTTAGATCATGCTGAAATTTTGTTTGGCCCTTCCTCTACGGTGTATGGAAGTGATGCGTTAGGTGGTGTGATTCATTTCTACACACGCAATCCGCAGTTGTCAACTGTTGATGGCAAAACAAATACCTCTGGCGAAAGCTTTGTTCGACTTGGCTCTGTCAATGATGAAAAGACGTTTCATTTTGATTTGAACGTTGCTGATAATCGATTGGGGTCATTTACATCTTTTACATTAAGTGATTTCGGAGATCTCCGAATGGGCAAAGAAAAAAATCCGAATCTTGATCAGCCCTTTGGCTTGCGTAATCAATACGTGGTGCGTGCGCCAGACAATTCAGGTGATTTGTTGGTTGATAACGCAGACCCGTTAGTACAGAAATTTAGTGGCTATCGTCAATGGGATTTACTTCAAAAGTTTCTTTACAAAGCAAATGATCGCGTAAGCCATCATTTAAATTTTCAATATTCTAGTTCAACGAACATACCTCGTTATGATCGTCTTACCGATCCGGGCGCAAATGGCATCGGTTTGCGAACTGCAGAGTGGAATTACGGCCCTGAAAAACGGTTTATGGGAAGCTATTCCATTAAGGTGACAGATTTAGGAAAATGGGCAGATGGGCTAACTGCTACCGCGAGCTATCAAGATGTTGAAGAAAGCAGGATTACCAGAAATTTCAATAGCAATAATAGGGACAGCCGAGTTGAGAAAATCAGTGTGTATGGATTAAACATTGACTTTAACAAAGAAATCAAAGGTCATAAAATCAGGTACGGATTTGATGGCCAATACAATGTATTAAATTCAACGGCCACTCGTACCAATATAACCAACCTATCCTTTTCGTCTGTCAGTACTCGCTATCCAGACGGGGAGAATGTAATGGGCTTGTATGCATTGTACATCACACACACGAAAGAACTATCGGAAAATCTTTTCCTGAACGATGGTATTCGCCTCGGATATAGCACTCTGTTTTCAAGCTTTAATAGTCAACAGTTTTTTGCGTTTCCTTTTAAAAGAATTAGCCAGGAAAACACATACGCCAGCGGAAACATTGGATTAGTATACACGCCCACTTCATGGAAATTCTCTTTGATGGGAAGTACCGGTTTCAGAGTGCCTAACTTTGACGATCTTTCCAAAGTATTTGATACACAAACCGGCACCTCAACTTCTGCAGGTACGCTTGTGTTGCCAAACTCAGAACTAGGGCCTGAACGCACCATCAATGCAGATTTGGCTGTAACTCGTTTCTTTGGTGCAAAAGCACGATTAGAAGCGGTAGGGTTCTATACTAAATTCTTGGATGCGATAGTCGTGAGGCCTTCCTCCTACAACGGCCAATCTACCATTACTTACAATGGGTTTCCTGCCAATATTTTTACAAGTCAAAATGCAGCGGAGGCTTACTTGTATGGCTACACGCTTGGTGGACGATATGATTTTACACAGCAATTTTCACTTACTGCTTCTTATAATTTTACTTATGGACGAGTTCTAAACCCGGGTAGTACCGAAACACCATTGGATCACATTGCACCAGCTTTTGGCAGAGGTGGGATTCTCTATTCCACCAAAAAAATCCGAGCCGAAGCTTTTCTTAATTTTAGTTTAGAAAAAAGTTTGGGTGATTATAGTAATAGCGGTGAAGATAATCTTCAATATGCTACGCCTACCGGCATGCCAGGATGGTACACCATTAGTCTTCGCGGCTATTATGAGATTAACAAGACCTTTGTGGTGCAAGCAGGTATTGATAATTTAATGGACATTCAATACCGTACGTTTGCGTCTGGTATCAATGCCCCGGGAAGAAATATTTTTGGTACGCTACGTGTGAAATTTTGACTTTCTCTTTACGCGCATGTTCATTCGTGTCTTAGTGGTGAAATTTTATCACTAAAGCACAAAGACGCTAATCTAATTCTTAAACCGAAGTTTAAAGAACAATAAGATCCCGGCCAAAATTAGTGTGAGCAGGTTGGCGGCAATCACGGGTATATCGTTTACCAAAATACCATACGCTAGCCACATCGCTACACCTAAACAGAAAAGTGAAAACATACCGAGTGATAAATCTTTGGCAGAGCGACTCTTCCACGTCTTGATTACTTGAGGAAGAAATGCAATGGTGGTGAAAGCGCCAGCCGAAAGGCCAAGAAGTTGTGTTGGGTTCATTGGATAGTTTATTAACTAAGCCACAAAGTTAAATTATCCGCTTGATGAAAATCCAGTTATGTAATCTTTTCTGTATTTGGGACGATTAAACCGATTGCGGAATTATAAATCGGATTTCAAGGAA
The DNA here is from genome assembly GCA_020402945.1 of Cytophagales bacterium. Lineage (GTDB taxonomy): Bacteria > Bacteroidota > Bacteroidia > Cytophagales > Cyclobacteriaceae > ELB16-189. The sequence continues at coordinate 9,125 of JADBYQ010000038.1, forward strand.
GCGGCAGAATTTTAAATCTCGTATTTCAAAATATCGTTGAGTGTCTTGATTGCAGGATTGAGTTGCTCTTTTTCAATGCTACCAATTCTTTTTACCAACCTACCCAACTTGCACACTTCAACAAACCAGATTTAGGCTTGCTTCATTTTTCCAACTGACGAAAGTACTCCTCGATTCCCTCGTCAGCCAATAGCATCGTGTATTTGTCGTCAGCTGCCAATTTATATGACTTGATGTATTCTGCTGTTTCTAAATATTCCATGAACAATCGAAGTGCATTCAATTTATCTTTTTGAACATCTGATAATGTACTCCTAAATGTTGCCATTTTGTATTTGCAGAATACAAATATAGAACGGATGCGTTAAAACTTAAAATTGTTTGAATTATCCTTTGACCCTCACGTAATCCCCTGCAAAGCCGCACTCGGCAGGGTGTTTGGTGCACTTCTCTTCAATAATTTCCACCGTATCGCCCATTAGAAAGTTAAAGTGCAGGTAACAGTTATCCGATTTGTAAAAAGCATGCTGGGTTCGATCTGCAAACAAAGTGCCTTCTAGGTTAGCTCCGCACTCATTCAATGAAGTGCTCAGGCTAAAAGTAAACTCGCGATTCTCGTTGTAGGTAAGGGTTAGGCTTCCACCCCCTTCAGCTCCGCCTTCGGGTTGCCACTCAAAATGCCCATTGTAGATACGCAATTCATCGTTGAACTCTTTGTCAACTATGGTGGCCACACTATCCTTCTTTACATCCATGTCCAAAGAATCAAGCAGTTTGTGGTTTCCCTCCTTTTTGTTGGATGTTGAGCAAGCAACGCACATCAGGCAAATAAATAGTAGCTTTTTCATACGATAAATTTAGAAACGTGATCAGAATCTGACTATGAATTCCGATTATTTTAACGTGAAGTTTCTAGTGTGCCTCCATCCCTTCTTCCCGACATCAACCTCTCCAAACTGGCATCATCAAAGCTTGCGCTTAACCCAATAGGTGTTCCTTTCTTACTTTCAGAATACTCAAACTTCCATTAAATATCCAATGGGTTTTTTTCTTAAATTTGAACGGGTTCTTTTACTTATGAAAAAAATACTCTTTTTAAGCCTACTCTTCGCTCATTATTTCTGTTTGAGTCAAGATTTAGTTGTTTCTGGTACTTCTGGGCCTACTTCATTTGATCAATATCAAACGGTATCGGTGTCAATCACTATTAAGAATGATGGAATAGTGCCGATCTCAAAACCAATATCAAGTACAGTATATTTTTCGAGCGACAATATTTTAGATGGGAATGATTTGTATTTCGGTAACTTTAACATTGATCCACTCGGTGCAGGGCAATCAAAGCCTCATTTACATAATAATCCTTTCTATTTTTCATCTCCCCCTCCCGGCAGCTATTTTTTGATAATAGTTCTCGATAAATATTTAGAAATACTCGAAACTGACGAGACTAACAATACCTCCATTATTCCGGGTTATACTATTAATAATCCCAATGTTGACTGGCAATTTTCCTACTTAACTATTCCCTCTTCGATTTCTGCTAATAATGCTATTTTTCCCATCTACGAAGTAAAGAATATTGGCACAACGGATATTGGCTTCTCTGTGAGCACCTCATTTTACATTAGTGCTGATGCTACGCTGAGCAGCGATGATACATTTTTAGAAAGTTTCAGCAGCCTAAACGGTTCCGATATTTTTAGCAATAGATCAGACGCAAAACTAATCATCCCTAATTTAAGTGCAGGTGAATACTACATTATTGGCAAAACAGATGATGCGCGTGGCAACAGCTACTACACAGAAACCAACGAAAACAATAATACTATTGTATCCGCAAAATTAAACGTTGGCAGTAGTGACATTGATTTAGAATTAACGAGAATTGAAAGTGTTTCGGGTTCATCAAATTTTTTTAATGTTCTCTTTACTGTTAAAAATGATGGAACTACTGCAGTTGATGGTTACAAGATGAATGCGTATTTATCAAGGAGTGAATTAGTTAATGACCGTACTTTTTATATTGCTCCTTTTGAAAGTTACTCAAATAATCTCCTACTACCGGGTGAATCAAAAACCCTTAATGCTAATATATCCTCTAACTATAATCCGGGTCGATATTATTTGTTTATCGAATTAAATCCTAATCGGTCTATTCCTGAGACAAATTATACTAACAATACTCTACCTACTGGCTACCCAATTAATATTTTCTCCCCTCCTATTCCTTCCTGGACGATAACAAACGTCAATTTAATTGGAACCTATGATAATACGGATAAAGAAATAAACGTCTCGGTAAATTTTCTAAACAGTGGTACTGACAATTATCTTAGTCAAAATTATCAAATCAGCATAAAAAATTCTTCTAATGTTATTTTAAATACCTCACAGCTTAGTGAGGGATTTTCACTTTATGCAGGGGGTACAACTGTTAAGAATTGGGCAATTAACTTAGCAAACCCACTACCTGTTGGGCAATATACAATTGAGATAGCCTGCGCCAGTGCTTTTGGTTGTTATACAAACACTTATTCCTTACCGCTAACGATTATTCCGGTGGCTTATACATTGACTGGGAAGATTCAGGGGGAGGATGGTATTCCTATCACCAAAGGCAAATTGTTTCTTTATCAAAAAGGAGATGATGGTGTGATAAAATTCATTAATAAAATTGTTCCCACCTCAAGCGATCAGTTTAGTTTTCAGTTAGATGATCATGAGCATACTCTTTTCTTTATCCCTGATCGAACCGATTTTGCGCAATATGTCCCTACCATTTTTGGTAAGACTGTTCTGTTAGCACCTACTTCGTTTTTCAAGCTTTCAACTGATACTGACCTCACCTTTGAGATTTTAAAAATAACCCCAGGTAGCGCTGGTGGCAGAACAATTGGTGGCTCGGTAGCAACACAAACTCCGCCTGGCGGAAGAGTTGAGCAAACAGCAGGAATATCAAATCTACCTATTGTACTACTTTCAGAAACAGGAAAAATTGTAGCTGTTACCGAAACAGATGCTGATGGAAAATATCAATTTAGTAATCTAGCCCCTGGAAAATATCAGCTAGTAATTGCTTTTGAATTAGATCAGCTACCAATGACTCAACCCGTTCAAGTTGACATTACCACCTTAAGTGCAACATTAGATTTTAACATAGGTAATGTAGGAGTAAGTTCAACCTATACTGCTATCCTTGAATCGCAGTCGATTGCTTTTACCCTATTGGGTGACAAAAAATATGGAGAAGCTCCGTTTCTTCTCAATGCCTCGGCAACTTCTGGTTTGCCTATTAGTTACGCGAGTTCAAATCCATCGGTTGCCCAGGTAAATGGTAATGAGGTAACGATTCTTTCTGCGGGCACAACTACCATTTCGGCCAGTCAAGAGGGAAATTCCGTTTATCTTCCAGCCACAAAGGTGGAGAGAATACTTACCGTATTAAAAGCCGATCAAACAATTGCTTTTACAGCATTGGTGGAAAAAAAATATGGAGACGCTCCATTTACTCTCAACGCCTCAGCAAGCTCCGGATTGCCTATTAGTTATGCAAGTTCAAATCCAACCGTTGTTCAAATAAATGGTAATAAAGTAACGATTCTTTCAGCAGGTACAACTACTATTTCCGCCAATCAAGAGGGAAATTCCGTTTATCTTCCCGCCACGAAGGTGGAGAGAATACTCACCGTATTAAAAGCCAATCAAACAATTGCTTTTACAGCATTGGCGGAGAAAAGATATGGAGAAGCTCCATTTATTCTCAATGCCACGGCAAGCTCCGGATTGTCCATTATTTATGCCAGCTCCAATCCAACTGTTGCTCAAGTAAACGGTAATCAGGTAACGATTCTTTCAGCAGGCACAACTACCATTTCAGCCAGCCAAGAAGGCAACTCCGTTTACCTTCCCGCCACGAAGGTGGAGAATACGCTAACGGTATTAAAAGCAAGTCAAACAATTACTTTCGACAATTTTGGCGACAAGAAAACTACAGATCCTGATTTTCAATTAGTCGCCACATCTACATCAGGCCTTGAAGTTTCTTTTCAGTCAGATAATGAAGCTGTGGCGAAGGTTATTGGAAAACTAGTTAAACTGGTAGGTGCCGGCACGGCAAGTATTACCGCCAGTCAATCAGGAAATCAAAATTTTCTTTCTGCTACATCAGTCGTTCTCCCATTGATAGTTAATTTAGTTACCGGACTTGAGCCATTGGAAAATGATTTCAAAATTTATCCAAATCCAACAGATGGAACGCTAAAGTTAGATTCTAAGCTACCTATTGATAACGTTCAAATTCTTGATGGTATTGGAAAGCTATTGAATATCCAATTGAGTTCCACCAATGAATTTGAATTAAATGAACTCTCAAGCGGAGTTTACTATCTGAGAGTGAAGTTCTCACAGTCACAAGAATTCAAATACTTTAGGGTAGTACGGAAGTAACTTGATATCAATGTGCCTCCAGCCAATTCTTCCCTACCCCAACTTCGACTTCCATAGGCACATCCAAAATCACGGCAGATTTCATGAGTTCTTTGATCTTGGGCTTCACGATTTCAACTTCATCTTGATGAAGGTCGAACACCAATTCATCATGCACTTGCAAAATCATTTTCGTTTGCAGCTTTTCCTTTTGTAGCCAACGATGAATATTGATCATGGCAATTTTTATGATGTCTGCGGCACTTCCTTGAATAGGCGCATTGATGGCGTTGCGCTCTGCAAAGCCCCGGGTAGAGATATTGCGCGAGTTGATGTCACGCAAATATCTTCTTCTTCCTAAGATCGTTTCCACATATTCTTTTTCACGGGCGAGGTTGATACTATCGTCCATATATCGCTTGATGGCGGCAAACTCTTTAAAATAGGATTCTATAATTTCAGCCGCTTCCGTTCTGGAAATGTTAAGATTCTGCGCCAAGCCAAAAGCAGTGCTCCCATATAAAATTCCAAAGTTCACCTCTTTCGCCTTGCGCCTCATGTCAGGCGTTACCTTGTCAATTTCCACTTTGAAGACTTTAGCAGCCGTGGTGGTGTGAATGTCTCGTCCTAATCGAAATGCTTCAATCATCGTTTCGTCTTTTGCAAACGAAGCTGCGATGCGTAATTCGATTTGTGAATAATCGGCAGACATGAAAAGAAAATCCTTGCTGCGTGGCACAAAGGCACTACGTATTTGTCGTCCTTTTTCTGTGCGAATGGGAATGTTTTGCAAATTGGGATTATTCGAACTTAATCTTCCTGTTGCAGCGACTGCCTGTCGGTAATCTGTATGTACCCGGTGATCAAATTGACTTACCATTTTTGGCAGTGCATCTACGTAGGTTGATCTTAGCTTTTCATATTCACGATAGTCTAATATCTTCTTGGCGATTTCGTGTTCGTCTGCCAACTTGGATAAAACCTCCTCGCCCGTTGCATACTGACCCGTTTTCGTTTTTTTAGTTTTATCCATGAGCTTCATCTTGTCGAACAAGATTTCGCCTAGTTGCTTGGGCGAGCCAATGTTAAATTCCTGCCCAGCTATTTCATAAATTTCCTTCTGTACTTTTTCGCTATCTTTTCTCAACGCGTCTGACATCAGTAGAAGTGCTTGCTCATCCAAAGCCACCCCTTCAAACTCCATTGCTACCAGCACGTGCAGCAATGGCATTTCCACATCACGCATCAGGCGCGAGTGACCTCGCTTCTCCAACTCTTTTTGCAATTTTATCTTCAACTGAAGCGTTTGGTCTACGCGTTCAAAGCGTGCGTGTACTTCTGTTTCGGGTGAGAGTTGATACCCCAGATATTGATTGCAAATGATGCCCAAATCGTGCGATGCTTCCGGCTCAATCAAATAATGAGCAAGCATTGTATCGAAGAGTGTGCCTTTGACTTCGATCCCTGATTTTTTTAATGCAAGAATCGGCAATTTGATGTTGTGACCTACCTTAACGATGCTGTCATCCGCAAACACCTCGCGAAGTAAAGCCACTGATTTTACTTCTAATTCAAATGCCTCGGCCGGAGATGAGGAAATGAGCAGCCCAGTTATCGCAAAATCAAAATGTTCTGCGTGATCAGTGAGTACCTCAAACGAAAATTCTTTCTGTCCTTTAAGCCTTGCCGCTAGCTGAGTTGCTTCCCCTTCATTGAGCTTTTTGTAGTTGACCGAAGATTGATCGAGTACTTTTTTTTCTGCTTCTTCGGTAACACCAGCTGTTGGCTCCTCCCCCCCAAACATTGAAAGCTGTGCGGGTTTAGCTACTGCCGCTGGCGTACTGACGACAGTGGATCCTGCTGTTGTGGCAAAAATCCGGGGCGCCATCGTCTTAAACTCTAGGTCTTCTATAATAGGCTTTAGTTTTTCTGCATCCGGGCCGGAGTACTCCAGGTCTTTTTCATTCCACTCTACAGGAACATCTAAAATAATGGTGGCTAATTTTTTTGATAAGATAGCTTGTTCGCCAAACTGTTCTACGCGCTCCTTCAATTTTCCTTTTAGTTCGCTGGAGTGGGCAATAATGTTCTCCACGCTTTTGTATTGCTTCAGAAGCTCGGCTGCCGTCTTTGGCCCCACCCCTGGAATACCCGGAATATTGTCGGAAGTATCTCCCTGCAATCCGAGGATATCGATCACTTGCGAAACATTTTCAATGTCCCACTTTTCACACACTTCTTTCGGGCCGAGAATATCTACCGAGTTGCCCATGTAGGCGGGTTTATACAACAAAATGTTGTTGGTTACCAATTGACCAAAATCTTTGTCGGGCGTCATCATGTAAACAGTGAACCCTTCTCTCTCTGCCTTCTTGGCAATGGTGCCGATGATATCGTCTGCTTCGTAGCCATCCATTTCCAAAATAGGGATGTTGAAGCCACGAATAATCTCTTTTACTTTTGGCACACCGGTGCGAATATCCTCGGGAGTCTCTTGCCGGGTGGCTTTATATTCAGTAAAAATCTCATCACGGAAAGTCTTGGCCGAAGTGTCAAAGGCAACCGCAATGTGAGTAGGCTTTTGCTTTTGCAAGACCTCAAGTAGCGTATTGGTAAAGCCAAATGGAACAGAGGTATTGATCCCTTTGGAGTTGATGCGTGGGTTTTTGGTAAATGCAAAATGGGCACGGTAGATTAGTGCGTAGGCATCGAGCAGGAATAGTTTTTTTTCTGACATGAGGAGGTTAGATCGATGCAAGGTAGGAAGAAGCGACCAAAACAGTACGTCATGAAAAAATCGAAAATTGAAGATGTACTCGATCAACTCAATCGCTATAAAGTTTCTGTTTGTATAAACTAAAACCCATTCGACCGGTTTTCTGGCCGAAATCGAGGCGTCAATTTAATTTCTTCTTTTTATCGATGTCATAGCATGTCGAACTGTTAAAAGATCGAAAATGAGTACGAAAACAAAACCGACCATTTGGCTCTATCAGTCAAAATGAAGCACTATTGCAGTAAGGTTTGCATTGCGTCCACCTTTGGTAGTGCTTGGACGCTAAATAAGTTCGGGTTAGTATTTTTTCTTTTATGTTAATTTATTGCTAAATCGGATTTCAAACGATTGTTAACCTATGGAAACCAGTAGCCCCCTTGCCGAATTTTGTAAATGGGAAAAGCAAATGCCCACCAATACCTTCCTCCGCCAACCCTTCAATGGCCAATGGCGAACATGGACCTATCAACAAGCAGGTGAAGAAGCCCGCAAACTAGCAGCTGGCATAAACTCTTTAAACCTGCCGCCTAAAAGCAATATTGCTCTACTCTCTAAAAATTGTGCGCATTGGATCATGGCCGATTTGGCCATTATGATGACAGGACATATTTCTGTTCCACTTTATGCCACCTTAACCGCCCCATCCATTAAACAAATTCTTGAACACAGTGGATCAGCAGCCATTATTATAGGAAAGTTAGATGATTATTCTACACAGCAGGATGGCATTCCATCTTCAATGATTCGAATAGGAATCGAGTTGTATGGAATAAACGAGCAGTACTCTTGGCAAAAAATGGTCGCTGGTCAACAGCCACTTACTCAAGTCGCCAATTGGACAAGTGATGATCTTCTAAGTATCATGTACACTTCAGGCACTACGGGCAAACCAAAAGGCGTGATGCACACCGTTGGAAATTTTGACGGCACCAAAAACGCAATGACCGAATTGGGCGTGCCCATGTATCCGAAGTTGTTTTCCTACTTGCCTTTAAGTCATATTGCAGAACGCGTGGCCATCGAAATGTGTGGTTTTTATAGGGGGGGCGAATTCACCTTTGCTGAGTCGTTGGAAACATTCCCAAAAAATCTATTCGAAACACAACCCAGCCTATTCTTCGCTGTACCTCGCATCTGGGCAAAATTCCGCGAGAAGATCTTGGAGAAAATGCCTCAAAAGAAATTAAACACATTGCTTTCTATCCCTATCATTAGTTCAATTGTAAAGAAGAGCATCCGAAAGAAACTGGGATTGGCAAATACCATCTACATTTTTTCTGGTGCCGCACCCATTTCGGTGGATCTGTTGAACTGGTTTGAGTCAATCGGTATTACCATTTTGCAAGGGATTGGTATGACGGAAGATTGCATAGTTTCTCATTGTAATCGAGTCGGAAAAAATAAGGTCGGATCTGTAGGTCTCCCTTACTCTGGATTAAAAATAAAAATTTCTCCTGATGGCGAGCTTCGCTTAAAAGGCCCAACCAATATGAAAGGCTATTACAAAGAACCTGAGTTAACAGCCGAAGCTTTTGATGAGGAAGGTTATTTAAAAACAGGTGATAAAGGTGAGATTGATGCAAACGGCTACTTAACAATCGTGGGCCGAGTAAAAGATCAGTTCAAGACCGACAAAGGAAAATATGTTTCTCCCTCGCCCATTGAAATGAAACTGCTCACCAATTCAGATATCGAGCAAGTGTGTGTAGTGGGTATGGGCATTCCGCAACCTTTGGCATTAACGGTTTTATCGGCAGCCGGAAAAACAAAATCTAAAGACGAGTTGACAAAAAGTTTGGCCGCCTCGCTGGTAGAAGTGAATGCGGGTCTTGAGTCGTATGAGAAGCTAGAGAAAGCCGTAGTCATGCAAGGCGAATGGACAATCCCAAATGGATTGATGACGCCAACCATGAAAGTAAAACGAAATGAGGTAGAGAAGATACACGTTCCAAAATACCCTACTTGGTATCATGCTAAGGAGGGAATGGTGATTTGGGAATAAATCTAATTTGAAAATTTGAAAATGATTCGATTTGAAAATTCAATTAGCAGTTCGGAAAATAGTCCAGACTGATTGTAAACCTTCAACGGTTCATCTTCAAGTCAATCAATTTTCAAATTATTTCAGTCTTGCCTTAAAAAACGCCAACGTATTCTTATACGCATCTGCGGCCAGCTCCTTGTTGTGCTTTGGATTACTAGGGTTGGCAAATGCGTGGTCTGCCTCATATGACTTCACGGTTAAATTTTTACCGGCCGCCTTCATGTTCGCCACAAATTTATCAGTCAATTCTTTATTGATCCATTTGTCTTGAGTGGGCCAAATATCTAGTACATCGCAATTTAATGTCTTTAGGCGATCGATATTATCTTCAGGTTGACCGTAGTAAATAACGCAGGCAGCAGCTTGTGTTCCTGCAATCAAACTCGCTTGCATAGATTGACCTCCACCAAAACACCAACCAATCGTTCCCACTTTTGCAGCTGGTCCGGCAAAAGCTAACGCTCCTTTCACTATTTCGGCACCGCGTTCCTTTTTAAACTCTTGCATGTACTTGCCGGCTGATTGTGGATCGGTCGCCAATTTACCATCGTACATATCGAGTGCAATGACGTTCACATTGCCTAAGTCATTGAACAAGTTGTCAGCTTCACGCTTAATGTGATCATTTAAACCCCACCATTCTTGAAATACAAAAACCCAATTATTCGTCTTTGACTTTGCTTCAATCAAATAGGCATTTGCCTCTACGCCATCGGCACATTTTATCTTAATCATCTTTCCTCCTGCCTGGCTCTCGTGTACGTATGGCAGCGGGCTTGGGTGATCACGATTGAATTTTTTGTTGGAGGCAAACACAGCAAATTTATCAGTGGCTGAAGTGTGACATACGGTCATGTCTTTCTGGGCAAATGCCGTTGCTGAGCCAAGTAAAGCGATAACGAAGAATAGTTTTTTCATGGGTTTTAGTGTTGGTTAAGTGTGGTTCTAACATAAATATCGACCTGAAAGTTTTTGATCATTCTTTCCATTGACCTCGCACCACACGATCATAGGTGATTAAGTCGGTGTTGATTGGTTCGAATCCCTGTTGCCGAAGGAGCAAGGCAACTTGCGCCCGGTGATAGGAGCAATGGTTAACGAGGTGCATCATAATACTTTCCACGTTGTTCGTGTAGGGATCCCCTGTGTAGTTTGTGTAGGTTAGTTCCCGATCAAAATTATCGTTGCTTTCGACAAAATCAAGCCATTGTTGGTTGGCATCCTTAGCCATCTTTTCTAATGTATCAAGCGAATACTCTCCCCATAATTTTACGTTGGGGGGCGTAAGCCCTTTAATCCGATGAAGCCATAAAAATTGTGCCGCTAGCACATGTCCAAAAATGGAAAGAATCTTTTCGTCCTTCACGTCTTCACGGCTAAGTCTGGCAATCACCCGATCGTTGGCCCAGGCGTTGTATTGATATAATTTTAAAAAGTACTTCTTCATGATGCGTCTGGAAAACAGAAAAGGAAAGCAAGTTACTTGCTTTCCTTTAAATTAATAATTGGATGACCGACAACTCTCTTATCTTCTATTTTTCTGCCCCCATCGCTCGTCCATTCTGTTTAATCTTTTAACATCCCAAATTTCAAATCGAATTCGGATGTTCCACTCGAAGCCACTCAAGCCAATGGGCGCATTATCGTTAGTAGGGTAATCTGCCTTGTAGCTAGAAGTAAAATTAAATCGGTAGCCACCGGAAGCGCCTACATAAAAATCATACACCCAAACACGAAACTTGCGTTCGATGCCCATTCCACCATTTAGAAACAGATACCACGTTGACCATGTTTTTGAATCGGGACTTGCCAAAGTAGCCACACTGCTGGCAAATGATTGGCGCACAATGTTGTCGTACAGCGTCAGCTCACTGTAGCCAAAGCCTTCTGTGAGAAAAGGATAAATTAACCATTTCGGGTGCTTTACTAAATCAAAGTTGCCTCCCAACTGCAGTTCCCAATTTCTCAATCGAACATCTTTTGTGGCTGATTGATCTAGAAAACCTGGATCTGATTGCAAAAACGAAACGGCTAGGTGGAAATACGAGTTGTTCTTACTGCCATGCCTGGTGAAGCCAAAAGTCCCACCGCCATAAAAATTTTGAAGTGTTGGATATCCAAGACTCGACAAGGTCGAATTAAGTTTTGCGAAATCGCCATGGACAACACCTGCATGTGAGTAAAAACCAATTTACTTTTTCCACTTGGTCGAATCGCCCTGAGCCAGTCCAATTTGCCAAGCGATAAGAAGGAAGAAAATGAAAATCTTCGAACGCATATTGAAAGATAAAAACAAATCCGCTATTGGCAAAGATTTTTCCGCGTTGCGTTAAGTCGTTAGGTTAAGTCGTAAGACCGCTTGGAGCGGTCTGACGACTAGGAGTTAGGGTAAGACAACCACCGCTTCTGATAAATCTTTTCTAGCCATGAAATGCTGCCAATCTTTGCCTGCCAAATGGGCCGCGCGAAGGTGGCGTAATAAACTGCTTCACTTTTTTCGCCTAGTGAATAGGTGTCCGACAGTGGGGGCAATTCCTTGCGCGACATCAACAGCATCGGCACATGTTTGTTTCGAACGCGTGCCTCTGCCAACAATGCGCGCGAAGTCTCGCTATCTCCTTCTTTTAAAAAAGAATAAAAGACTTTGTTAAACAGATAAAAGGCCGTGATGCCACCAGGGTATTTTGTGGCCAATTTTTCAAAATCGTCCAGCCGATTGAGTTCGAGGCAATGTAAACTGGCCTGGTCGCGCACGCCTTGGTTATCGTTTGGGTTTAATTCCAACATTTCAAAATAGACATCGAGGGCAGCTTCTGCCTGACCCAACAAATACAGTGCATCGGCATAGCCTTGCATGCACCGCATGAAAGGTCGTGTTTCGTGTAAGCCCCAAAAGTGTCCTTTGTTTTCTTTAAAATATTTTTCGCCCAATTTCTTGCGCGCGGCTGTAAAACCGTTTCTAAACAACATCAACGACAGCATAGGGCTGCCCGCTACTCCGGCCAAGTATTCATATGCTTCTACACAATCGGGGTCGAGCAGAAAAGCCTGAAAGATAAGTCGATCAGCTTCCAGCACATCATCTACTTCGCTGGCCTGGTATACCAAGTCCTGTGCCTGCTCTTCTTTGCTCAGTGCTTCTTTGTCAAATTCCGGAATGGTTTTGCCCGTCATTTCGCGGGCGAAGCGTTCATAATCTTCTTTTGTTTTTAAGTTGGCTGCCTCCATCAGTCGGTGGAGGTCGAGCATCATCTTTTGCTGTTTTTTATCCATGCTTTTTTATTTCTTGATCGCTTACTATCCCTTCTCTACAATCGCAATCTCTTCAGGCGTAAGCTCGTAGAGGGCGTACACCAGTTGGTCTATTTCTTTATCGGTTTTGTCAATCTCGTTTTGGGTGGTTTTGATTTTTTCTTTTTCTGCTTTAAAAAGCTCCAGCCACTCACCCTGCTTTTTGGGTGGCAATTTGACACCGCCTTTCTCTAGCTCGGCAATCACATCAATAAACTCAAGCGTGTGCCACTTTTTTAGTTTGGCCGTGGGCTCAAACACAAAATTGCCGCGAAGCAGGTCAATGAAGTTTTGCGATTGCTTAGAAATGGATTGGTGGAGGGTGAGCATTTTTTCTGCCAAATCAATGAAAGGCTGCTTCTTCTTTTTTGTAATTTCTTTAATCGGAATTTTTTCGATGTATTGTATCTTATACTCCAAATATCCACCCCGCCTAGAAATTGCAAATTGATTCATTAAATAATCGGTCAACTTGGAATTCAGTATCGACAGCAAATATCTATCATTTGAGTTAATAATGAAGGCAGTCATATCAACTACTGCCTTTTTACTTAGTGTGAAATTTGGACCAAGCGAAACATTTGGGTAAATGATGAATTCATCGTCAAAATTCAGTGTCTTATTTATCTGCTGATATTCATACCATATTTTTGTTTTGTTTAAAAGTCCCTCCTTAATGATTGCCCTTGACTCAAGTCTCGTTTTGTTCTTTTTTAGTTCTGATAATATTGAAGATTCCTTCAAATTGACGAGAGCATATTTCTGTTCAAACTTGTAAGGGAAAAATACTCGATTCTCCGGTTCTACTGTTGCATACCGTTTTACATCTTTTCCGAAAACGTAGTCTTTTATGAAATCTCCGATAGGAAGTTCAGTTAGGTAACCTTCATTGAATCCTGTCTTTACTCCTACCAAAGGAAGGCTATAGATTTTTTCAATTGATGAGGAATCTAAACAGATTTTCCTCAGAAGGCTTGCTTGATTCTCATTGATAAACTTAAAATCATTGCTAATAAAATTCTCTTGACTGATAACAATTGAATCCAAATCTCCAATTTTATACGATAGCTCACTAAAATCTAGGTTGTCAATTTTCGTATACTTTAAGAAGTTATCATCAGCTTTATTTTTTCGGAAATGAGTAATCATAGGGTAAGCACTAATGTCCTCAAAAACATTAAGATCCCCGAAATCAATTGCTTCCACCAATGATGCGTAAGCTGTTAAGAAGATTAAAAGAGGTTTTCCGTAGTTAGCTTCCAAAAATTTTCCTGATGTTATAAAAATAAGACGTCCGTGATGATTTAGAATTTGAATACCTCGTTCAAAAAAATATACATATAGATCTGCCTTGCCAGAGTAAGACTCATAATTCAGTTCTAAGTAGCTGCTAATATCTTTCATCAACTCTTGTCGAACATAAGGCGGATTTCCCACTACCACATCAAAGCCACCCGCTTGCATTATTTCCGCGAAAGCATGGTTCCAATCAAAGGCATCATCGCCCGCCACTTTGGGGTCGTCAATCAAACTATTACCTTGCTTGATGTTGCCGCTCAGGTCGGCCAGCGTTTCTTTGCGGTTGGCGGTTTTCAGCCACAAGCTCAGTTTAGAAATTTCTACGCTCTCGGGGTTTAGGTCTACGCCATAAATGTTGTTGGCCACAATGGCTTTTTTGATTTTCCATTCGTCTGTGCCGTTGTACACCTCCAGTGGCTCGGCCACGGCATGGTCGCGCAGTTGTTCCTTCCACGGGCGGGTGAGCTGGTTCCACTCTTTCATCAGCACGTCCCACTCGAGCCACAAAAAGTCAAACACGGCATTGAGGAAGGCGCCCGAGCCGCACGCGGGATCTACCACTTTCACCTTTTTCAGTTGCTCGCGGTAGCGCTCTAAAAAAGCAATGGTGGTTTTTACTTTTTCGCTGGGCGCCACAGTGGCGTTTTCAATTTCTTCTGCCGATAAAACAGGGGCAGCATCCAGTTTAAGCTCTTGCAAAATTTCTTTTTTGCGGTCTTCCAGCCATCCGCCCACGGCTTCTTTCACCATGTAGCGAGTGATGTACTCGGGCGTGTAGAAGATGCCGTCCTTCTTTCGCTTGTCGGTGCGTGTGGCTTTCGTTTTGTCTTCATCAAAGGTGGACTGAAACTCTTCGATATCTGAAATAGACTGCTCGAAAATATGGCCGAGTATATTTACGTCCAGTTGGCTATCGAAATTGTAAGAAGAAACGAAGTGAATGATTTCGGTGAGTTGATGATCGTGAATGTGAAGTCCGTTCAGTTCCTCATCTTCTTTGAAGAGGCCGCCATTAAATTCAGGTATGTCGCGTTCGTTTTCGCTCAGCCCTTCGTTCATAGCGGTGAAGAAATATTTCATCTCCGTCCAGATGGCTTCTTTCTTTTTGCGGAAGCTGCGCTTCACGGCTTGCTGCACATCGTTTAGGAACCGGTTGGCATCGAGCAGTTCGCGATCGCGCACAAAGCAAATGAACAAGAGCCGGTCGAGTAGTTTTTGCGTAAGACCAAAAAGTTTTTTAGGTGGTATGGTGCGATGTTCTTTGCGCAAGTTGTTGAATAGCGCAATGCGCAACTCATGATAGCGGCTGTAAAATTCTTTTTCTATTACCTTGCGCTCGGCCATGCGCTCATGAAAAAGCTGGTCGATTTTCGAATAGCCCGATTCTAAAAACAACTGTTGGTAACTGAGCAAGAAAAAGAATCGCGCAAGATAGTTGTGCTGAAGTAGTTCGGGTATTTGAAAGCTTTCGTAGCGGCCAATCTCGGTGCGCGAGTAGAGTCGTAGCTCAATCATGTTGGTCACAATCACCCACTCGCACTTGCCGGGCATGCGCGGCACGTAGGCAAAGGCTTGGTCTACAGGGCTACCGGCAAAATCTACACGGTTTTGTTTTTTGTCCAGGTTGCTGAGTGCACCTTTTACTTCAATCACGCAGCGTACATCGGCTTTGTTTTTTTGATCGAAGAAACCCAGTGCGGCATCGGGTTTTTTATTGTCGGCAATAGATTTGAATTCTTTTTCCAGGTTCCACTCAGCCTCATGGCTTTCGTAGCTATAGCCCAGCACTTGGCCGAAGAACTTATCTAAGAATTCGCTTTTGATTTGCTCTTCTTTGCTCTTTTGCACCTTGCCGTTGGCGATGGCCTTCTGCCAATTGCGGATGATGTTTTTCTTCTCTTCTAGCTGCGGAACGTTTTGAATAAAGGTGTTAAGTTGCTCGGGCTTAAAATCTTTATCAGCAAAGAGGGTATTGGCCATAGATTGATGTGCAAACTAAGGAATTTTTGATGATGGCAGAAACAAAAGCCAAGTCGCTTCTACTTCTTCAACGATTGAATTTTGAAGTTGGTCAAGCTCCGCCACAGCCACTCAACAGGGCCATACTGAAATCGGGCCAGCCACCACTTGCTAAATAGTATTTGAAGAGTAAACACGATCAGGGCAATGGTTGCCCAAATGCCTGCTCCGAAATCTCCGAGCCAGCCAAAACCATACCCAAACAAAAGCACCGTGCCCACCAAGGCTTGAATCAAGTAAGTAGAGAGCCCCATGCGCCCTACTTCATAAAAATTCATCAATCGCTGGCGCCATTTTTCTTTTTGAAAAGCCGCGACAATTAATCCGACATAAATAGCCGCAAGAGCCGTATTGAAAACATCGTACACCGAACCTCCTATCAGAAACTGAAGCGACTGTGTCATCTCTACTTTGGCAACAAAAACTACCAAGGCCAACACTCCTGCGAAAACCACACAACCTAGCAGCGACCACAATCCATAGTGGATTAACTTTTTGAAAAAAGGAATATTTTCGAAAACGTTTTTTCGCCCGGCATAGAGACCCAACAGAAACAATCCCATTGTAATGTAGAGCCTGCCCGACAGAATTTGAAAATCAAACTTGGGCATGAACTCATAAAAATTTGCTCGAAGGATATTTGGATAGCTTCCTGATTTTAGCGTGTTGTAGTAAACTTCCAATGCCTTTTCATCGCCACTCATAAAAGGATTGGCTGAGTTTGTTGGCGATAGCACATCAACGGTTCGTTGGATGATAGCCGGTGCATCAAAAACTAATAGCAACGCGAGTGCCAATAAGAATTTATCAGGTAATTTATAACACAACAGCAACCCAACGCCCAATACGGCATAGATGGTGAGTATATCGCCCCGGTAGTGAAGGTGGTGTGTAAAACCGATTGCAAACAGAACCAGTAATCGCCACGCAAAGCGAAATAGAAAGACAGGAGAGCCATCGCTTTTATTCAGTTGAATAAAAAAGCTCATCCCAAAGAGAAAAGAAAAAATCATGAAGAACTTGCCCGAAATGAAAAAGCCAATAAATCCTTGCACGATCATATCCGTCAGGTTGTGCGCGCCATAATTTTCATGAATTTTAGGCGGCTGCCCGGCATAATACTGTTCGGTGAAGTGAACTAAGATAATGCCCAGCAAAGTAAAACCCCTGAGCACATCGATGACCTGGATTCTTTCTTGATTGATGGTGCGCATCGAGGCAGTGGTTGGCCCCACTAGTGCTATTTCGACACCCGCTCCAGTCCCTCCTTCGCTTCTTTTAAACTTCCATCTTGTTTTAATGCAGTCTCAAACAATTTTTTCGCTTCAACTTTGTTACCTCGCTTCTCCTTGATTTGCGCCAGCCTCATGTTGGCTCCTGCATGTGAGGGCTCATTCTGTTTGGGAGTATAGGACAAATACTTTTTCAAACACTCTTCTCCTCTGTCTAATTTCTGTCCACTAACTGCTGCCGTTCTCCCTATTTGATATATCGAAACATAGTCTTCCGGTGTTTTCTTCAAAGCTTCTTCAAACAACGCAAATGCCTTATCGTATTGCTTTTGATTCGTGTAAAAATTGGCAAGTCCATTTGCATAAGTGGGGTCTGCTTTCGCCATTTCCAAAAATTCTTTCTCGGCTTCGTTCGGCTTCTTCTCAGATAGTAAAATATTTCCCATCTGCCGGTGCCCCTCTGCCGGGTTGAGTTTTAAAATTTGATTGGCTACTTCTTTGGCCTTCTCAAAACTGCCACCCATAAAACCCGGAGCCTGAGTATAATATTGAATAAGGGAAGTGCGTGCGTCAATGTTCTTTCCATCCAGCGCAATGGCTTTCTCCCAGGCATTTTTCATTTTAGGTGCCAGCATCCCCTGCTTGATCATATTCGCATCCCGCGCAATAGTGCCATACGTGTTGCCCAGCCAATTGTGGTAATCCGCCACCTTG
The DNA here is from genome assembly GCA_020402945.1 of Cytophagales bacterium. Taxonomy (GTDB): domain Bacteria; phylum Bacteroidota; class Bacteroidia; order Cytophagales; family Cyclobacteriaceae; genus ELB16-189. The sequence continues at coordinate 26,928 of JADBYQ010000038.1, forward strand.
TCGTTTAGCTCGACAGCCTCCTCAAAGTAATCTTGGGCATCGTCAAATTCTTTCTGATTGAAAGCGATCCGGCCCAAATAGTACCGTGAGCCGGCATAATCAGGGCTTTTCTTTGGTATGGCCTCCAGAATTTTTACAGCCTCGTCATATTTTCTGGCTTCAAAAAGTGCGGTTGCTTTGTCGATGGCCGACTGGCCATAAAGGGAAACAGGAATTAATAATAAAACATAGATCAATGATTTCATAAAGGGAGTCGTTTGTTGAACTCTTCGTTTAAGACTGAAAATATAGCGATAAGGTTGCGCTTGTCGACCGGATGTTTACCAAATTGTTAAAAATAGGCGAACGATGGATGGGAACTAGGCATTATTTGTTTGCAATACCTACCTTCATAAAAATACTCCACCCTATGCGATTATTCGTAATTCTACTCGCCACACTTTGCTTAAGTGCTTGCCAACCTAAAAAAGAGATCGCCATCAAATGGAAAGAGGCCGTTGCTTCCCATTTTGATGCCGCCCTAAGGCCGTTCTATCACGGAGTGGCCTCTGGAGATCCTTTACCCGATAGAGTGATCATTTGGACACGCGTAACGCCTGAAGATTCCCTGGCATCCATTGATGTGAAATGGGAATTAGCCGAAGATGCTTCTTTTTCTTCTGTTTATAAATCTGATTTGATCACCACATCTCCGGCCCGAGATTATACGGTGAAGATAGATGTGGATGGCCTAAAACCCGGCCAAGTTTATTTTTATCGTTTCATGGCACTGGGGCAGACGTCCATTGTGGGTCGCACCAAAACAACACCTGTCGATGCAAAAGATAGTCTAAAATTTGCGGTGGTTAGTTGTGCCAATTGGGAGTGGGGCTATTTCAATCCCTATGATAAAATTGCAGATCGCCCCGTGCTAGATGCTGTGCTCCATCTTGGCGATTACATTTATGAATACGGGAAGGGAAGATATGGCGATACCACTATTGGAAGAATCAATATTCCTCCGTATGAGATTGTTTCATTGAAAGATTATCGCACTCGTCATTCTCTTTATCGATTGGATAAAGGGTTGAGACGAATACATCAACAACATCCTTTCATATCCATTTGGGATGATCATGAGGTGGCCAATAATTCCACGGTAACGGGCGCACAGAACCATCAGCCAGAAGAAGGTGACTATCAAGCGAGAAAAGCAGCAGCACGCCAAACCTACTATGAATGGATGCCCATTCGCGAAAGTAGTGAACTTTATCGCTCGTATTCATTTGGCCCGCTGGCCGATGTGATCATGCTAGACGAACGGCTGGCTGGTCGTGACCCTGAGATTACCGACATCAACAATCCGGATCTAAAAAAAGAAGACCGTACAATGCTTGGCGCTACACAACTCGCCTGGTTTGAAGATCAACTGAAGTCTTCTAAAGCCACATGGAAGTTGATCGGCAACCAGGTAATATTTTCGGATATGTACTTAGAGGCGGTGTATCCAAAAATGCCACGCAACCTGGATTCGTGGGATGGTTTCCCGGTAGAGAAGAAAAAGATCATCGACTTCATCGCGCAAAATAAAATTAAGGATATCATTATCACAGCAGGCGATACCCACGCCTCGTGGGCGATAGAAGCAGCCGTTGATGTGAAAAACGCCTACAAGCCTTTTGCTGTCGAGTTTGGTACCACTAGTGTATCGTCAGGAAATGGTAATGAACGCAAGCCAGATGATACCGTGAAACTGGCAGAGCAAGCGTTGATGAAACAAAACCCACATGTGAAGTATGTCAACGACCGCGATCATGGCTATTTACTTTTGACGCTCTATCCCACCAAAACGAAAGCGGAATGGTTCTACGTAGAAAGTTTACGCACGCCTGAAACGAAGGAATATTTAGCAAAAAAATACGAAGTCGAGAAGGGTAGCACCAAACTAAAATAAAAGAGTGTTCTCTGCGTTTTGATAGGAATTCTACCATCCATCTGCCAATGAAAAAGCTGTTATTCTCACTCGTTCTTTTGGGCTGTTTCCTTCGTGCTGCCGCTCAAGTTATTGGCACACCTTTTCCCGAAATGGTAGCCGAAACAGTCGATGACAAGAAAGTCACCTTGCCGCTGGATGTGAGTGGGAAATACGCACTAATTGGATTGGCCTATAGCAAAAAATCAGAAGACGAACTTAACTCATGGTTTAGCCCCATCTTCAACAAGTTTATTCAGAAGCCCGAAGGAATGATGGCCGGCATGGGCTACGATGTGAACGTCTACTTCGTCCCTATGTTCACAGGTGTGAATGCGGCCGCTACTAACACAGCAAAAAAGAAAGCCCTGAAAAATACCGATCCTAAATTATTACCCTACATTCTTTTCTACAAAGGAGAACTAAAGAAATATAAAGAGGCACTGGACTTTGAGAGACGCGATGTTCCCTATTTTTTTATTCTCGATCCGCAAGGCAAGATTATTTATGCCACATCAGGTGCCTACTCCGAGGCGAAGATGGATGCTGTGGAAGAAGTGATCGAATAGGTCAGTTTGTGTTGTAAAAACAAATGCGCCATATTTGATTGTAGGCACAAGCAGCACAACCATGATTACCAAACAATCGATTAAGGACGCGCACGAACGGATCAAACCCCATATTCAACACACACCCGTGTTAACAAGTGAAAGCTTAAATGAAATCGCGGGCTGCCATCTATTTTTTAAATGTGAGAATTTTCAAAAGGTAGGTGCCTTCAAAGCGCGGGGTGCAATGAACGCGGCACTCTCCCTTCCCAAGGACCAACTTCAAAAGGGGATTGCCACCCACTCATCGGGCAATCACGCACAAGCGATTGCTCGTGCTGCAAAGATTCTAGGAGTGAAATCGTACATCGTAATGCCGCGCACGGCACCGGAAATTAAAAAACGCGGAGTAAGAGGTTACGGAGGTGAGATTTTCGAGTGTGAGCCGAACCTGGCTTCAAGAGAATCAACGCTCGCGGAAGTAATCAAAAAAACAGGCGCAACAGAAATACATCCCTTCAATAATTACGAAGTGATTACAGGACAAGCTACTGCGGCCAAAGAGTTGATAGAAGAAATCAATTCACTGGATTTTATTTTGGCACCTGTCGGTGGTGGTGGACTATTAAGTGGCACTGCCCTGGCTGTAAAATATTTCTCCCCACAAACAACGGTGATTGCCGGTGAACCGGCCGGCTCTGACGATGCCTATCGTTCGCTAAAAAGCGGTAAAATAGAAGAAGCCCAGTCAAACACGATTGCCGATGGGCTTCTGACGAAGCTTGGCGACAAAACGTTTCCGATTATTCATCAGAACGTAAAAGAAATCATTACGGTAACAGATGAAGAAATCATTGCCGCAATGAGACTTATCTGGGAACGATTAAAAATAATTGTTGAGACTTCCTGTGCGGTACCCTTCGCTGCTGTGCTAAAAGATAGAACAAAATTTGCGGGCAAGCGCGTGGGAATTATCCTCACCGGTGGGAACGTAGATTTGGAAAAAGTGGGAAAATTATTCGTGTAGCGTAAATACTACTCCAAAGGAAGATCTGCTGCTTTCCACGCCTTCAATCCGCCTGCACATTCATACACTTCATCGTAGCCTTTTTCCTTTAGAATTTTTGCTGCTTTTGCACTCCTGATTCCACTGCCACAATACACAAAGATGGGTTGGTGTGGTAGTGAATCCAACTTTGTCGCAAACGCATCATCATACACAATGTTTTTCGCATCATGTATTTTGCCATTCGCCACTTCTTCTACTGTCCGCACATCGAGCAATATTGCTTGGGCAGTTGATTTATATTTTGCTTCAAAATCTTTTGGAGAAAGAACAGCTTCGCTTGGCTTTGGTTGGCAAGCCAAGAGCACAAATAGAAAGGTGAGCTTTTTCATTGAATTAAATTAATGTTTGGACATAAGCGGCAAATTCTTCTCGCCACGAATAACACGAAATTACACGAATTTTATCTTGTTTTTATCTGTGAACTCGTGGCAATGCTTTTTAATTTACACTAGCCTAGTTAGCCCACTCGCTCTAGCAGTTTCTTAGTGGCGCGGATGCCTTCACCTTCAGAAAGTTTAGACCCCTCGTATTCTATTTCAAAATACACGAGTTTTATCTTGTCCCCATTCGTATTTATTTGTGAATTCGTGGCAACGCTTTTGAATTTACACTAGCCTAGTTAGCCCACTCGCTCTAACAATTTCTTGGTAGCACGTATGCCTTCGTCCTCCGAAAGTTTTGATCCCTCGTACTCAATGCCGATATGACCAGCGTACCCTGCGGCCTTTACAATCGGTAACATTTTTGTGTAGTCTGTCTCAACGCAATTCCCCTCACCATCAAAATCGTAACTCTTCGCGCTGACACCCTTTGCAAAAGGCATCATCTCTTGCACCCCCTTGTAACGATCGTATTGTTCCACACAAATTTCTCCGTTCTCCTTTTTCTCCCTCCGAACACAAAAATTTCCAAAGTCGGGCAGAGTACCACAATTCGGCAAATTAACTCCCTTGATTACACCACTTAACCACTTTCCATTGGACGAAATACCTCCGTGGTTTTCAACAATCACATTAATGCCAACGGTTTGGGCATACTCGCTTAGTTTGTGCAGTCCATCTATCCCCGCCTTTGCGACCTCCTCCTGTTTTCCGTCACCATAACAATTCACACGAATAGAATGACAGCCTAAGAATTTAGCCGCATCAGCCCATTTGTAATGATTTTCTACAGCTTGCAATCTCTTCGCGGCATCTAGGTCTGCCATGTGTCCCTCCTGATCAATCATAATCAGCACACTGGTAACGCTATGGTCATCGCACCTGCCTTTCAACTCCTTCAAATAATTGAAATCGGTCGCCTTGTCTTTAAAAAACTGATTGACGTATTCTACAGCCGAAATATCAAAATCCTTTTTTGCCTTAGCCGGAAAATCTAAATGATTTAACATTTTTCCCTGCAAGGCCTTGTGAAGAGACCATTCTGCTAATGAAATTTTAAAAAATAAATCCTTTTTGGAACCAGGCGCTTGCCCAAGGGAAGCCACCGGCTCAAAAACTCCGGATACCAAAGTGTAGCTGGAAAGTAATCCGAAACCTTTTAGGAATTCTCTGCGATCAAATTGTTTCATTTTTGATTTGTTTAAAATCTAAGTTCAACTAATAAGTGCAACACAAGTTTAACCAACTCGGTCAATTGAAGGGAGGAGAAATCTTCCCTTCTTTCAACCTCTTGTGTTGCACTTATTAGTTGAACTTAGAATATTTCAAAATCATTTTTTAAATAAATCTTATTTCGTGTAGTTAATGCGCAACTATTACCTTGCTAACATGAACCAATTGACGATTAGATCTAAACTGAACATAGTACATACCCGACACAAGGTTCTTAACAGATACACTACGATTACTTCGCTGAGGAAGATTGCCCGAATGGATAAGCTGGCCATTTGAATTGATCAGGTAAAATTGTAAATCGGGCAGCTCGGTATAAAGAAAAAGTTCATCGTTAACCGGGTTGGGATAGGCAATAATCTGGTTAGTTAAAGCTTCTTTCAAACCCGTGATAACACCTCCCCTTCCGGAGAGATCAACCTGTATCGGAGCACTACTTCCATTTGATGTAATGACGAGGCTTCCTTTGTATTCCTTTGCTTCGGCAGGCTGAAACGATATAGGCAATAGATACGCGCTTTTAGGAAGTATACTTGCCGATGCCGCACCGGTAAAGCCTTCCGGATACTCCACCTTTGAGATGGTAAGTGGACCAGTCCCATTATTTGTTAGGGGTAAAACAAGTACCCTTGTTTCATTCACCCCGACAGTATTGAAAGAAAGCGTGTCTTGCACTTTTAGTTCACGTGAGGAACCGGACCCGGTTACGTACACCGTCAATGGGCTGGTCGCTCCATTAAAAAATAAGCGAATTTCTCCTGCATAACTTTCCGCTGTAACTGGGTTAAAGCTGACAGCAAGATTAAACGTACTGTTGGCCATAATTGAACGGCTGCCGCTTGGCCCCTGTACACCAACAGGGTACTGTACGCTGTCTAGCAGGAGAGCCTGATTGAAATTATTTGAAATACGCACCTCTTTTGTAGAACTGCTTCCAACATCAACAAAGCCAAAATGAAGTTCCTTTTGAGCCGACACCTGTGAGAGCCATTCATTCCAGGTGGCGGTAAAAATCCCACTGCCGTGCGTGGCCACGGCAACGAGGAAGGTATTGTTGCGTGAGGCTATCATGTCGACCGCACTATTGCCAATTTGATCGAGTGCAATTTTTTCCCAATGCGTATTTTCTCCATCTATCTGCTCAGTAGCAAATAGCCCGGTAGAAGTGCCTACGAAATAAATTTTTCGGTCTCCCACTTGCGCAATTTCCAGCCAAACCAGAGCAGGGCCATTTCCGGTGCCATCGGAGTTTTCTTCCAGATTGCCAGCAACTTTCTGCCAATTGATTCCAGCATCAACACTTCGATAGAGGCTGTATTCCTCGTAGTTGGAAATAACGGCAAATAACTCATTACCATTATCAGGATCTACTTTAATCTGATTTACGAAAGTAAACGCTTGAGCCGGAATTTTACCGCAAAAATGAGGACCATCATAGTCGCTAACGTGTGCTTTTTCGTAACGATAAAAAAGCAGATCCGAAGATTTTCTTGCCGCCATGTATACGCGATGAGTAGGTCTTTGTGAACTTACACCAATAGCCAAAAGTGCATCATAGTCCACACTTCCTAGTGAAAGACTCTCCCATGAAGATAAAGGAGGATTTAACAAAAGTTGGTCAAGTTTGTTGTTTCGCCAAACCTGTTTTCCAACCGTAGTGAACATGACGTTTTTATCGGAAGGATCAAGAAAGAAAGGGTGAATGAAGCGAACGCCACCAAGGGCAGATCCATTAAATACAAATTTCTGTTCCAGCTTGTCATCTTTCCAGGTATTTACCACAATCGCGGCATTTTGTATGCTCGTGTACAACAAGGAATCGTTGAATGCTGCATATCCGCCATCAGATCCCATAACGTTGCTCCAGGGCAACCCGGGTGCCGGTTGCATATGTGTGCCATTATCCTGTGTTCCTCCCGCCACCGCCTGGCTGGCGCCTTCCGTGCGGATGGCAACGGAATAGAATTGCGTGGCTGCGTAATTATTGTTAATTGGTTTCCAGTTCTTCGGCCATGCCGCTATATCCGCCAGGTAAACGCCACCATCGTTGATATTGAGGGCGAAATTGGGATCAGAGGAAAAGAAAACCAACCCATGATGATCCACATGAGGTTCCGTATTCATACTCACATTTGCCAGCGAGCTGAATCCATCGGTGCTACGATAGAGGTAAATGCCTCCGAGAAACACCAGTGAGGGATTGGCAGGATGCACACTTACAAACATGCTGTAACCCGATTGCGTGTTAACACGTGTGAAGTTGGGTTCCCGGATTTGAGTGATGACGGAACTTCGGTCAGTCCACACGCCTCCCGAACTGTTGTGCTGATAATGAAACAGGTCGTGCTCATTTCCCCGTGCGATGAAAAAATACACTTGGCTTTCGTCCGATGGTGCGATGGCGATACTGGCTTTTGGAGGTGCGGTTTTTTGGAACGAAGGAGAAATATTGGACCACGTTACGCCATCAGCCGAACGAAATATCCCGCCCTCCGTTCCTGCGGCAGTCGCATACATGATACCCTGAGACGTGACCGCCAGATTGTGATGAAGCCGTAAGCTCGTAGTACCCAATGTTCGTGCCCACGTTTGGCCGCCATCGGCACTTCGCATGATGCCTGCTGATGTTGCAGCGAGCACCACATCCGCATTGGTTATCGTTGGATGTACGGCCAATGCAATCACTCTAGAAAAACTGGCAGACGTTTGAATGGGTGTTGCCGAAGTACCGGGTAACGATACCCAGGTGGCTCCGTTATCGGTAGACTTAAATAATCCTTCGGAGTTGAACCGCGAAGAGCCCGAGGACTCCTGTGTTCCAACGTACCAGGTGCTCCCCTTGCCCGGGCGAGGATCTTGAGTGATAGCCGATATGTTGATCATTCGGTCAGCTGATGAAATTCGGCTCCAGGAGCGGCCACAATCCCACGATTCCCATAATCCGCCAGAGACTGCGCCAGTAAAAATGTGGCATTCATTCGCCTTGTCGATAGCGATGGCACGGGTGCGCGGGCCAACTGTAAAAGGGCCTCGGTGTTGCCAGACTAAAGGTAAATCCAGGGTGGATTTTTGACGTGCATTGATATTGACTTTTTGTGCCTCAATCATCTCAGAAACAAATCGCAACTCCCGCTGGCGCATGTTTTCGGGAATCTCGCCAGTACGGGGATTACAAAAACGCATTTGATCATAACGTTCACGTGCCTGCGGGTCATCCTCCGTACCTGCGCTACTCCCTTTTTCCAATAGGGCATAAGTCCATAATTGAGACGTATCCAAATTCTTGTTGTGCAAAAGCACGCTTGCGAGAAAAACTACAAAAAGAGTGATTGTAACAACTAACAACAGCCTTGGTTTTATCTTCACTTCCATATATTTTAATTATTATTAAACATGGCATCCAAAGATAAAATTATTTGGGGAACTGGCTTTTATCCATATTAGGTAAAATACGCAGCGCATTTTTGTAATAAATTTTCTTCAAAAGATCATCTGGTAAGCCAATGCCATACATTCTCCAAAAGGCATGATAGCGTTTGTGATAGGGGAAATACTCGTCTTCCGTTTCCAATACCCGAAAATAGGTCTCGTATTCATCGGGTACCCAACTATCCTTTCCGAAAAGAACACGATCTTGATACTTTGTTAGAAAGGCTTTTGCCGCACGTGGTTGTCTGCCTAACTCCGCAATCACGGCACCAATTTCAGTCACCATGTTGGGGTATTGATCCATCAGTTGGCTCAGCTTTTTCAAATCGCTGCCAAACCAACCTAAGTGGGCATTGATAAATATTGTCTTGGGGTGTTTCTTGAAAATGTTGTGCTGCTCTGCAATAATCGTCTCCCATTTCACGGTATCGGTGTCGTGTCTACGTCCTGGATGCAGTTTTAGTTCCAACCATCGTTCATTTTCCTTATCAATAGGTTGCCAAAACTGTTTTGGGTCTGCCGCGTGAATCAAAACCGGTATCCCCAATTCGCCACACTTTGCCCACACGGGGTCAATTCGCGGGTCGTCTATTTGAATTCGCCTTCCTTTGCTGTCTTTATTGAACATCCCAAGGCTCTTATAAATCTTCAATCCCTTCGCGCCTCGCTTTACGTCTGCCTCCAATTGCTTTACTGTGCGAGTTGTCCAATCGGGCTCATCGATGGCTCCAAAATCAACGTTTGTAAATAGTACAAAGCGAGTAGGGTATTGTTTCTGAATATTGTCGATCGATTTTTCAAGATGATCACCACTGCTGCGAAACCCACGCCCACTCAGGTTGATCATAATGCCCATATTCAGCTTATCCATTTCCTTTACCAGCCCGCTCAAATCGGCAGTATTCATATTGCCCTGGTGGTTGTGGATGTCAATAAAAGGAAACTTAGCCCTTGTTATTCGGTGTTCTTCGACTTTTAAAGAAGAGGGCGGATCGTAACTCTCAAAATCCATTTTCATATCCAATGGCTTTTCTTGTGCCCAAGCCTGGAAAGTCGATAGAATAAGTAAAATGGCCATTAAATGCTTCATGTATTTCTGGTTTTAAAGGCAAGGTACGTTTTTGAAAAGCCTGTGGGTTCAAAAAATATGTAAACGGTAATTAAACCGTTGGCACTTTGTTATGTCTAAGCTCAAAATTCGACAGCTATGAAAAAATGTATTTCCCTTTCGATCTTCTTAGCGATAGTACTAATCCTGATAGGCGTTTATTCTGCCAATGCACAGCGAGTTATTGTTACCCGTTCGACCGTGCTTGTGCCAGCGCCTGCCAACGCCCGCATGTCTACCAACGGCTATTGGAAATGGAGTCCTCGATTTCAAAAATACATTTGGGTTACTCATTCAAGAACAAGGTTGCGTGTGCATCGCGGATATCGTGTCAGAATCTAATTTACGAAAAAATGAAAAAAGCAACATCCATTCTCAAACACACCATGAACCTGCTGGCCGAAGATGTCCAGTCATTTAGAAAAATTGTTTTGACTTCTGGCGGGGGCGACCTCCCCAAGGAGATTAAGGAAAAACAAAAACTGATTCACGAGATTGAAGGCTGGCTGAAAAATACGTCCAGGCGAACCGCGTTATAGCACCAAAAAAGTTTTCATGTTTTGAATCTGTCAAATCTTAGTAACTTGCTTACTTTGATCTGAAAGCACATGAAGAAAATATTTTTGGGTTTCCTTTTACTACCTTTCCTTTGCAACAGCCAAACGATTGATCAGTCGTTAGATGTAGCCAAAAGAAAAATTGCCTCTCGAAACTATATCGAAGCAAAAGCGGATTTAACGAAACTGATTGAAGCCAATCCAAAAAACAAAAACGTTTTTACACTCCGCGGTCGGGCAAAAATGGGATTACAAGATTATTACGGTGCGATCGGTGATTTCAACTTTGCCTTGGATATTGACTCCACGTTCGCGGAGGCACTTAATTACCGAGGTGAAGCAAAAGTCAGTTTGGGCGATGATGACGGAGCTATTACGGATTTAGACAAAGCCATTCGATTTAACTCCAAATACGAGGAGGCATATACCAATCGAGGATTTGCCAAGTACAATAGCGAAGATCTCCAGGGTGCTTATTTTGATTTTTCAAAGGCTCTTGAACTTGGCCCCGCAAATGACGATAAGTACTTCAACAGGGGAATCGTAAAGGCAGAGCTGGGGGAATTTGTAAGCGCCATTGATGACTACTCTAAAGCAATTGAGTTAGATAAAAATGATGCTAACCTTTACAATTATAGAGGAGTTGCCTTTTATAACACATCCAACTTTGATAAAGCGATTGCCGATTACGATCAGTCGATCAAACTTGATCCAAAAGATCCGTTGAAGTATGAAAATCGCGCACTGGCAAAAAGTGCTAAGGAAGACTTTAAAGGCGCGCTGGAGGATTACAATAAATCGCTGGAATTGGACAATCAGGATTCTGAGACGTTTAATTTGCGTGGGGTATTAAAGCATACGATGCTTGACTATGATGGAGCGATTGTTGATTATACAAACGCAATTACTCTTGACGAAACTAACGAAACTTACTTCGATAATCGTGCCCTGAGCAAGAGTCTCAAGGAAGATTACGCGGGCGCTGTAGATGACTACACATCTTCTATTGAATTGTATCCAAACGACCCTGAAACGTACTACCAACGCGCGCTGGTGAAGCTTTCCATGAACAACAACTACGATGGCTGTCTAGACCTAAAGCGCGCTGAAGAACTTGGGTCGCCAGATGCCAAGAACGCGATAAAGAAAAATTGTAAATAAGGAATTAGCCAATTCTTCGATGAGCCAATTCGTCTTTAGCCATATCACACCCTACATTACTGTCATCGACAAATTGGCAAATTGACTATTGAAAATTCTCATCATCCTCAACGGCATTTCAAGAAAAAAGAACTTTTTCTACAGGGAAATACTACCTCCATTGCAAGAGAATTTTGAAATTACCGTTGCTGAAACCGCCTATGCCAATCACGCCACTCTGCTAGCGTCAGAAGCACTTTCTCGAGGTTTCGATTGCGTGTTATCCGCAGGTGGCGATGGAACATTGCATCAGGTTATCAACGGAGTACTTTCAAGTAAAAATTCCGAAACGCTCCCTAGTATTGGCGTCATTCCACTCGGCTCCGGAAACGATTTTGCCACTGCCTGCGGAATCGAGACCAGTGCTACCTCGATTATTAAATTACTCAAAGAAAATTCCCCTAAATCCACCGATGTGGGCAAAATCTTTTGTGAGGATACAAATGGAAATGAAATTCAAAAATATTTCATCAACGTGTGTAGTTTGGGAATGGGGCCAGCCACCGTGCAGCAGATGGAAAAATCTCCAAAATGGATGAGTGCAGACCTGCGCTACTTTACCGCTATCCTTAAGACCTTTTTTACCCATCAGCCTGAAAAGATTTTAGCGAAATCTGAGAACTGGGAGTTTTCTGGAAGAGTCCGTGTATTTGCTGTAGCGAATGGCAAGTCGTTTGGAAACAAAATTTTTATTGCGCCCGATGCAAAAATGCAAGATGGTTGGCTAAACACATTTTTAGCAAGTGATCTCCCATTGGCGAAATTTCTCTGGTACTTACAGGCCATTAAGCGCAGTATAAAAATTACCGATTCGAAAATTGAGTATTCTAAAGTGAAAAAGGTTACTCTCTCGAGCCCGCAAAAAGTCTTATTAGAAGCAGAGGGGGAACTGGTAGGGCAACTACCCGCTCGCGTTGAAATACTTGAAAACCGAATTAAGTTTTTTAGATTTGACAACCCTAAAAGATAATCCTCTTGAATACGAAACTTCAACAAATTTTTGATTCGCTTGAAACGCAACGAAATCAACTTTTCACATCGCTCAACAACCTTACAGCCCAAAAGCTTAATCAACAACCCCAAAATGGGTGGTCGATCAATCAGGTAATTGCCCACCTCATTACTGCCGAGCGCTTGTCAATTTTGTACCTCCACAAAAAAATACAGGCAATCAATGAAGTGGAAAATTCCGGATTGATAGAAGAACTAAAAATGATTGTGCTCATCATTAGTCAGCGATTGCCCTTTAAATTCAAAGCGCCAAAAGTAGTAGTTGAAAATACCAAGTCATCAACAAGCCTTCAAGAACTCGAGCAAGAGTGGACTACCGTGCGCAATGAATTAAAAATAGTGTTGGAGAAATTCAATGACGACCAGATAAAACGGAAAATATATAAACATGTGGTGGCCGGCAAACTTAACATTCGACAAACGCTTCTGTTTTTCCGCGAACATGTCATTCACCATCAGCAGCAGATTAAGCGATTGTTGTAGCTGGTGTAAAAGTCTGACGACTTTTTTGGGCTAATTGTGCACTCTCACTTTTCCCTTGTTTTGGGTTTACTTGCTAGTTTTTTCGCCTCTTTATCGAAATCACTTTCAAAGTTCCGGTCTTGGACAATTCTGAATTTCGCGTATGCTCCCTCCGCCAATTTCAATGCCACTTCATGGCTCACCTTCCCAGCGTCTTTCAAAATTTGATATTCGTTAAACTGTAGGAAAGCATCCAAACGAGTAACCCAATCGGCCATCTTCATCGGTATTTGTCTTGAAGCCTGTAGCTCGGCAAAATCAAGATACATAGTCACCACTCTTTCCAATTCTTTGATTTCTTTTTCAATGAGATAATTTTTGGCAATGCCAATATCGCCTTTAAGTACTTTGCCCGATGGTGCGTTTTTCCATGTTTGCAAACCCATATTAGGTTTTTCGGCACTGGCTCTCTCGGCAATAATCTGGGCGGCTGTTTTACCCGATATGGCATAATGGAGTTTGTTCTGAACGGTTTTAAAAAACGTTTGCGTTATTTCTGCATCTTTGTTGTAGTCAATACTGCATTGCTCATAGATGTCGGTTATTTTAAGGTAAAAGCGTCTTTCGCTGGCACGTATCTCGCGGATACGCTCGAGGAGTTCATCGAAATAATCTTTACCGAACCGGGTACCCTGTTTTAGTCTTTCATCATCTAGTACAAATCCTTTAATTATAAACTCCCGAAGTGTTTTAGTAGCCCAAATTCGAAACTGCGTTGCCTGGTGGCTGTTTACGCGATAGCCTACCGCTATGATGGCATCCAGATTGTAAAACTCTACGTTGCGCTTTACCTTCCGGTTGCCCTCCTGTTGAACTGTTTCTAAATTGGAAATAGTTGCCGTTTTGTTTAGTTCACCAGTTTCATAAATGTTGCTTAGGTGTTTATTGATCGCTGGTACCTCGACCCCAAACAATTCCGCCATTCGCTTTTGGGTGAGCCAAAAAGTTTCATCATTAAATACCACTTCTATTTTCACATCACCGGTGGGGGTGTTGTAAAAAATGATGTCGCTTTGCTGTGGGTTGTTTTTTTCTTCCATTCCTTCAAACCCCAATTTTATTTTCCTTCAATAATATTCAGCGACTCCCGGATGGCTTGTTGTTGAAGCCGCTTCATGCTGTTTGAAACGAAGCAAAATATGAAAATTTGGCGTCTTTCTTATGCGTTTTAAGTTTGCCGCAGGGAAATCGCTTTTAAGAAATTTTCAGATAACAAAATGATTGTGAAGTATTTGGAGCAAGGGCAGTGATATTGTATTTTTGATTCATCAAAATGAGTTACGTGAAAAAAAATGCGTAGCTCAAATCCCCTTAGAGATAG
>JADBYQ010000039.1 GCA_020402945.1 Cytophagales bacterium
CCCCATCTTTTCCAACATCTGACGCATGAAAACCATCCCTCCCCAAGGGGTGATTTCCTTGTCTGTATAGCCAATTTCAAACTCCATAACACTAAAATAGCTATTGCTACGCATTAGAAAATCCTATTGCGTAATTTGGGGTAGATCCTCCCCCGCCAAATTTGCCTCCTCCTCCGGTTTCAATCTGACTACTGGCTCCGGATTGATTTCCTCCAAGTGTTTGTGAAATGACAAAAGCTTGCAAGTTGAGATTGGCCCATTTTTCTGCCAAGTGATTTCACCATGCAGTCAGGTCTTCCGACCTGACGAAACAAAAGCTCCGAGATATGGATTAGTTATTTCAAGTAGATTTTTAGGCAACCGGAAAATGTATCTCAGTAACTAGTTGTTCTTCAGATACCTGACCGGGCATGTTCATGTAGACTTCAAATGGATCAATTCCTTTGCGGTGCTTAAATTCCTTGCCGCGCTGCATCATGTATTGGGTTGTCCACGCATTGCCTAAATGTTTGTACGGTCCCGTGTGCGAAATGGTATTTACTTTAATTGCGGGAATGGTGCCACTGATAAATCCCTCGGGCAATGAATTGGGAATTTCTTTCACAGGAAAGGCCGATGTGTAAACGACTTTATTCTTTACTACATCCCAAACGTGATAGATTGAAAAACCAGAACCCGCCATTTGGTTAGCATTCTTCGCTGCCCAAGTGGAGAGCTTACCGAAATCATCTGCCATTTTGGTATTCAGTGTATCCATCGTGCAGGTTGTTTTGATTCCGATGTATTTGTTTCCCGTATATTGATGGATGCCTTTAAAATCTAGTTTGGAAGGTACGGCTCCGGTCTCTACATAATCCTTTAACATGCGAAGGCCACGATCGTAATCGGAGCCAATATAGGCGGTCATCATCTTCGTCATAAAGAACATAAAAAAGGGAAGACTTCCCGTCATACTCCACGTTACTTCGGTAGCTTGTCCTCGTTGCTTTAACTCAAACCATACGGGCGAAGTGGATTTCCACGGCTTTAAAAAATGAACAACCATATCTAACCGATGCGGGCCATTTTCTTTCAGCACTTTCATCTCTCCGCTGCCCGTGCGTTTACCGTTCCAGTTGTATTCTTTGCCTCCCGTTTTTACCTCCACTTTCACTCCTGGCTCTGTAATTAGCCAGGGAGACCAAGCTGGCCAATGGTGATAATCGCTGATGATGGAATAGACTTTTTCAGGCGAAGCCTGAATAGTGATGGATTTGGCAACATGAAAGGCGGGCATGGCTGTTGGGGTTTGAGTAACGAAAATAAGAAAAGGAAGGATTATTCTAAAATCGTTGGAGTCGAATTCACACCAGCTCGAATGTTTTATGGAAATAACCGAAGGAATAAATCTTCTTGCACCTCTCCGCGCAATTCAATAGCTTGTTCGTTCTTAATTCTTAAACTATGAATACACTTCTCAGAATACTCTTTCTGGTCTGCATTACTTCTTTAACGTTTGCCCAAACCAAAACGCCCATTGTGGCAGGCGACTTGATGAAAATCGTTACCACCAACCAAATCCAAATCTCAGCCGATGGCAGCCGTGCCGCGCTGGTGGTCAACCGCAAAGCAGTCAAAAATGAAAATGAATACTACTACACGCGCCATTTGTATTTGCTTGACCTGACGGGCAAAGACGAACCGCGCCAACTCACCTTTGGTGATAAAACCGATGGGCAACCCCGGTGGAGCCCCAATGGCAAAACGCTTGCTTTCGTTCGCAGTGAAAATGATAAATCGCAAATTTGGTTGTTGCCTTTGAGCGGTGGCGAAGCACAGTCAATTACAAAAGCGGAATTCGGGGCCAGCAACCCACGCTGGAGCCCGGATGGAAAAAAGTTGTTGTACACCTCTTCGATTCCTTTTTATGCTATCGAAGGCGCGCTGCCTTGGACGTATGAGCGGCCAGGCCGCACCTTAGGCGATGAACCGAATTGGAAAAAACTGAAGCCCGAAGAACGAAAAAATATCAAGGCCAGCCCCGATGGCTCGCTGGAAGAAGTGCGCGCCTGGTTGAGTAAAAATAATTTTGAAAATAACCCGCGTGTGCTAACTCGCCAACAACTGCAAGGAGAACTCAACTTGCAACCCGAAGAAGATTTCACACACGTATTCGTCAAGACGATTGGCTCAGATGAAAAACCTGTTCAACTCACTAGCGGCTACCAGGATTTTGAAGGTGCCGAGTGGAGCCCCGATGGTAAAAAAATCATTTGCCACTCGCGCATCTACAAAGTAGCGCCCGATGATGAGCAAGACACTGACTTATGGGCCATTGATGTGGAAAACAAAATCGCGAAAGAATTTTTGACTTGGAATGGATATAGCTTATCCAATGCAAGCTACTCCCCCGATGGCACACAACTTTTGTTTTATGCGGAAGTGTTAGCTAATCGACATGCTACGCAAACTCAACTGGCAGTAGTAAGTGCTAATGGCGGAACGCCTGTTTCATTAACGGCAGCGCTTGACCGTGATGCTGGCCAAGCAGCCTGGAGTGCCGATAGTAAAAACATTTATTTTACCTCTCAGACCGAAGGTGACATTCCGCTATTTGTTGTATCGGCTAAAGGTGGGAACGCAACAAAGGTGTTTGGCAACGATAATGGTATCAACGATTTTGATTTGCAAGGCGACAAGGTTGTATATGCCCTTACCGAAACGAAAAATCCCTGGGAAGTTTATCAGTACAATTTAAAGGATAAATCAAACCAACAATTGACTAGGTTCAACGAAGGCTGGTTGAAAGAAAAGCACATCAGCACTCCGAAAGAATACTGGGTCACTCGCCCCGATGGCAACAAAATACAATACTGGGTGATGGAGCCCATCGGTAAAAAAGAAGGATTAAAATATCCAGCCATTCTCAACATCCATGGTGGCCCAACCGCCATGTGGGGACCGGGTATCTTTAGTATGTGGCATGAATACCAGGTCGAAAACAGTTGGGGCTATGGTGTAGTGTATAGCAACCCGCGCGGCAGTGGTGGCTATGGCGACAAATTTAAAAAAGGTAATTACAAAGATTGGGGCACAAGTCCTGCCAATGATATTTTAGCCTCACTGGATGAAGCCATGAAACAACATGCCTGGATCGACAAAGAAAATTTATTTGTGGAAGGCGGAAGCTATGCAGGTTACATGGTGGCGTGGATTATCTCGCACGATAATCGTTTCAAAGCTGCCAATGCACAACGGGGCGTTTACGATTTAACCACATTTATGGGCGAGGGCAACGCCTGGAGATTGGTACCAACAAATTTTGGAGGGTATCCATGGCAGAAAGAAACGAAAGCGTTGTTGGATGCTGAATCGCCTTATAGTTATGTTGAAAAAATCAACACTCCTTTGCTCATCATCCATGGCGATCAGGATTTGCGTACCGGTGTGATTCAGTCGGAGATGCTTTACAAAAGTTTAAAAATTCTCAACAAGCCGGTCGAATACATTCGCTATCCAAAAGAAGGACACGAGCTCACACGAAGTGGTAATCCCGGACGGATGATGGATCATTTGCTAAGAGTGATTGAATTTTTTGAAAGATATGCAAAGCATCCATGATTTTAACCGCGGTGAGTGGGGGTTCGCAAACAGTATAGTACAATTCAAATATCATCCTCTACGGAACTCTATGTGCTAGATAGCATTATTTTGGCTTTTGTATATTTGTAGTATGAAAACAGTAACCGCGATAGAATCACGCGAAAATTTAATCAAAGAGATTATGCACTTTGGTGAGATTAAAACTAAACGCGAGGCGATGGATAAGGCATTGGAGAATTATGCGCGCTTGCTTAAATTTCAAGAATTCAGAAAACTCAGAGGGAAAATTTCTTGGGAGGGCGACCTAATGAAAATGCGAAAAGGAGAATTATAATGATTTTCGATTCTTCCGTTTGGATTAACTACTTAACGGGTAAAGGCAACAGCGAAACTAATCTTTTGGATGGCTTTTTGGCAACAGGAATTGTTCAACATGTTTGTCCGCCCATTATTCAGGAAGTGCTTCAAGGAATTAAAGATTCAGCAGACTATCAAAAGACCAGAAATATTCTATTTCTCATGGATTTTCTTCAGCTCGATTCATATTATGTAGCCGAAGAAGGGGCGCAGATCTATCGTGCGCTGCGAAAAAAAGGTGTTACCCTTCAGAAGCCCAACGACTGTCTAATAGCCTTCTACGCTATTCACTTTAAACTAGAGCTAGTCCATAACGATAAGGACTTTGACAAAATCGCTAAACACACTTCTCTGAAAGTTTACGCTGCTTAATCATTTCTTCACCAAAGCCGCCCTTCTCCTGTAATTCTCGGCTTGGCTCGGCTCGAGTTCGGCCAATCGCTCATAAACAAAGATAAGGGTTGTATCTTGTCCAACTGCTTGTTTGTAAAATTGGATAGCTGTTTTGTTTTCGTTTTGATCATAATAGATGTCTCCCAGGTTTTGTAGAAGTCCAGGATCTCGTACGCCTAACTCGTAAGCCTTTTCAAAAAAATACAAGGCAGAATCAGCTTTGTCAATGAATTTGAAATCATCGCCCAATAAATAATAGGCCGGTCCATAATCTGGATTTTGCTGAATACAATAGTTGACCAAGGAAATAGACTTTCTATAATCCTTCTTTGAATAGTAGACCAACGCTTTGTTGTACAATCCAAATTGATTGGTAGGGTCGACCCGCAAAACTTCATCATAGAGGCTCAGCGCAGATTCATATTCACCACGATTATACTTTTCGTTTCCCAGGTCGACCAGTGAATCTATGTTTACTGTTTGCTGGTCCATCGTCTGAACTTCTTCTGAATCGCTACTGGTAAACGTAGGCGCAAACAAAACAATAAAGAATCCCAAAACACCCATTGCTATGGCGAATTGAATTGATTTCGTTCTCTTGATGGTTTCCCAGAGTGCCGCTACCGGATTTCCTTGGTGCTGCTGTGCAGCGTCCGATCTCCCGAAAATCGGTTTCGTTTTGGCTTGATAGAAGTACGCGAAAAATCCAAAATAGCTGATGAACCCCAGCATGATCCAAAAAACAAAATTGCCAAGAGGCCACAACAAGGCAAGCAGCGCGCAACTGACAATCGTCCACCTAAGGTAGCGGGAATATTTTTTGCTTTGGTCTGATGCCTTCATATAGTTAATCTAAAATATAAAACTTAGTATGAACAAACAGAGGCTTCATTGATTTTTTAGTAATAGTTAATAGCGATCGTTCCACGCAAACTCATTTTGATTGCCACGAATTCATGAAAAAGCACAAATAGAACTGAGGCTTGCTTGCCACTCCGGCATTCGTAGCGAAATTAATAATTGATCTCCACCACTTTTTTCTTCTGCAATTTCTGCATCGGCTTTGGCACGATTGACAATATTTCTTCTTTCAATGCCTTCAAGAGTCTCGTTTTGATGTGATCGCGATGCGTAACCAGGCTCACCTCACGCGCAGGCCTGGGTTCATTCAATCGTTTTACCAATTTCAATTGTGAGGGGCTAAATTCCATCACCGCCAATTCGGGCAAAATGGTAATGCCATCGCTTTTGTCCACCATGCGTTTTAACGTTTCTATGTTTCCCGTTTCATATTTAAAATGAAAATCAGCACTCTTTCGTAATTCGCATAAGTTCAAAATCTGTGAACGAAAGCAATGACCTTCTTCCAGGAGCCAAAGCTGGTCGGGATTGATCTCTGTTGCCAGTACATACTTCTTATCGTACAGTGCATTCTTTTTCGATACATAGACAAAAAGCTCCTCGTAGAAAAGCACATCTTCTTTAATGGACGAATCCTGCATGGGCGTTACGACTAACCCACAGTCGAGCCGATTATTTTTTAGTTCATGCACCACTTCCTCCGTAATCGTCTCTTTAATGACAAGATTAAGTTGCGGATATTTTTCACGCATTTGTTTAAAGAGTGGAGGTAGCAGATAAGGAGCCAATGTGGGTATGATACCGATGCGAAGCTCGCCTGTAGTTGTATCCTTTTGGTCGTCAATAATTTGTTGAATCATCTTTGCCTCTCGCAAAGTAATTCGGGCCTGGGCAATAATGCTGGCACCAATTTCGGTCGGGATGACGGGTTGTTTCGTTCGGTCAAAAATTTTAATCCCTAACTCCTCCTCCAGCTTCTGTATCTGCATACTTAGCGTAGGCTGGGTAACACAGCACTTTTCAGAAGCGAGGACAAAATGCCGATGTGTGTCGAGGGTGACAATATATTCCAGCTGTGTTAAAGTCATAGAGAATGGCTATATCTTTATAAAGATAATCAATTTGATTTATTATCGATATTGAACTAAAATTGTAGTGAAGTCAATCAACACTTGTTAACAATTAATTAATCAATACAAAAAATGGAAAAACACACATCCGCTAGCGCCACGATGAACGGAGAAGCAAAATGTCCGTTTCACGGGGGTGCGTTGAAACAAAGTGCAGGCACCGGCCCGCGCAATTACGATTGGTGGCCCAACCAATTGAAACTGAACATCCTTCGCCAGCACTCCTCTCTGTCAAACCCGATGGATAAGTCGTTTGACTATGCCAAGGAGTTTAAAAAACTTGATCTGAAAGCGCTTAAGAAAGAGATCTTTACATTAATGACCACCTCGCAAGACTGGTGGCCAGCTGATTATGGCCATTACGGTCCCTTCTTCATCCGTATGGCGTGGCACTCTGCAGGTACCTATCGCATCTCAGACGGACGCGGTGGCGCAGGTGCGGGAACACAACGTTTTGCACCTTTGAATAGCTGGCCGGATAATGCCAATCTGGACAAAGCCCGCTTGTTGTTGTGGCCTATCAAAAAGAAGTATGGAAAGAAAATTTCCTGGGCTGATTTGATGATCCTCGCTGGTAATTGCGCGCTTGAATCTGCAGGTTTCAAAACATTTGGTTTTGCCGGGGGTCGTGAAGATGTGTGGGAGCCACAAGAAGATATTTATTGGGGTCCGGAGGCAGAATGGCTTGGTGATAAACGCTACAGCGGTGATCGGGACTTAGAAAATCCGCTCGGAGCGGTGCAAATGGGGTTGATCTACGTGAACCCAGAAGGACCTAACGGAAAACCAGATCCAGTCGCTGCCGCACGCGACATCCGTGAAACATTTGGACGCATGGCGATGAATGATGAAGAGACCGTTGCCCTTATTGCAGGTGGACACACACTTGGCAAAACACATGGTGCAGCTGATCCCGGTAAATATGTAGGTCGCGAGCCTGCAGCTGCGAGCATGGAAGAGCAAAGCCTTGGTTGGAAAAATACATACGGTACAGGCCATGGCGCGCACACCATCACCAGTGGACTAGAAGGTGCCTGGACCACCACACCTACAAAGTGGAGCAATAACTATTTCGAAAACCTTTTTGGCTACGAATGGGAATTGACCAAGAGCCCTGCAGGTGCACAACAATGGAAACCGAAGGGCAATGCAGGAGCGGGTACCGTGCCCGATGCACACGACTCGATGAAGCGCCACGCACCGATGATGTTGACTACAGACTTGGCGTTGCGCTTTGATCCCATTTATGAGAAAATCTCGAGAAACTTTTTAGAAAACCCAGATAAGTTCAACGATGCTTTTGCGCGTGCGTGGTTTAAACTTACTCACCGCGACATGGGGCCGATCGCTCGTTGCCTCGGACCAGAAGTTCCCAAAGAAGTGTTGATTTGGCAAGACCCGTTGCCTGCTTCTAAGGCGAAGGCGCTAACTCCAAAAGACATCACTGAACTAAAGACCAAAATTCTTGCAACCCGGTTAACCATTGCGGAACTTGTATCAACTGCGTGGGCTTCGGCATCGACATTCCGCGGCTCAGACAAACGCGGAGGCGCTAATGGTGCACGCATTCGTTTGGCTCCTCAAAAAGATTGGGCGGTTAACAATCCTGCTCAACTAGCAAAAGTGTTGAAGACATTAGAAGGCATTCAAAAGAAATTCAATGCCAGCGGCAAGAAAAATGTTTCCCTTGCCGACTTGATTGTACTCGGAGGTTGTGCCGCCATTGAGAAGGCTGCAAAAAAAGCAAAGGTGGATGTGAAAGTTCCTTTTATGCCAGGACGTGTTGATGCTACACAAGAGCACACCGATGTAGAATCATTTGCTGTATTGGAGCCGGGCGCAGATGCGTTCCGCAACTACATCAACATGAAGCACAAAGCGAAAGCAGAAGACTTGCTCGTAGACAAGGCACAATTGCTCACGCTGACTGCACCAGAGATGACGGTGTTACTAGGTGGGATGCGTGTGTTAAACGCCAACTTTGATAACTCGAAGCACGGTGTATTTACCAACAAGCCTGAGACACTCACCAATGATTTCTTTTTGAATTTGTTGGATTTGGGCACCACTTGGAAAGCAACTTCGGAGGCACAGGAGACTTTTGAAGGACGCGATCGCAAGACAGGTGCTGTAAAGTGGACGGGCACACGTGCCGATTTGATTTTTGGTTCCAATTCAGAACTTCGCGCTATCGCAGAAGTGTACGGATGTGCCGATTCGCAAGAGAAATTTGTGAAGGACTTCGTGGCCGCGTGGAACAAAGTGATGAATCTGGATCGGTTTTGATTTGTAGTAATTTCCAGGTGAAATGACCTACTGGAGGTGAAAAAAGTAATCTAAAAGAAAGAATGCATCGATAGACTTGATACCAAGAAAAGGTGCTGACGTGTGCAGAACAAGCCAGTAGTCGAAGAAAAGATTAAAATGAGTTAGAATTATAAGTATCCACTTAGACTAATTTTAAGATTTTCCTCGACCCTGGTCTGTTTAAGTTTGTACTAAGTATTAGCTTGCGTCTGGTATGCTTACCGCCATCCATCCAAAATTACCGATGCGTAACAAATCAGTTACGCGTGATTATTATTTAAACAGTTTAGAGTTTGAGGAGTTTGGCAGTGCCGACTTCGAGGGCTATTTAATGGTGCAAAAGGACAACATCCAAATTCACTTTTTCGAGTTTAGGGAACTTGATCCTAAAGAAAATTACGGGCAAGTATACATTCGAACGGATAACATTGAGCAATGGTACCAGCTAGCTGTCAGCAAGAAATTAACCATGCCCAAAGGTGTTCATTTAGAAATCAAGCCGTGGGGACAAAAGGAATTTTCTCTTCTCGATCCGGACAACAATCTGCTTACTTTTGGCGAGAGTATTTTGTAAACAGATAAATCGTTCTGTCTTCAGCAGCATCAGGACGTGTGTTGAATTTATGCCTTATAAACTAGGTACACCTCACGCCACACTAGTTATCTTTGCGCTATGTGTTTCAGTAAATCCTATCTGACGAAACGTGCCGAAAATATGGCCAAGCGATACGGCCACAACGCACAAGAGGTGTCGTTTATTCAAGAACAACTTGGTTTGCTAAACATGAGTCCGGTGTATGCGGTCTCTGGGTTCACTCATCCGTTAGTACCTGTGATCACCCATGCTACCAAAGAAATTCACCTATTCGCGTGGGGACTAATTCCAAACTGGATCAAAACTCCCGCGGAAGCGGTCACCATCAGCAATAGCACACTCAACGCACGCGCTGAAACGATGTTTGAAAAGCCCGCCTTCCGTGAGTCTGCGCGTGAGCGGAGATGTCTTGTATTGGTCGATGGCTTTTTTGAACATTACCACAAAAACGGAAAAACGTTTCCGCATCACATCCAACTTAAAAGTAATGTGCCCCTCACCTTTGCAGGCTTGTGGGATGAGTGGACAGACCAAACATCAGGGCTCGTTCGCAGAACGTATACCGTTGTCACCACCAAGGCGAATCCGCTGATGGCAAAAATTCACAATCATCCGAAAGCCAGTGAGGGACCTCGCATGCCGTTGATCTTACCCAAAGATGCCGAACAGGATTGGCTCAAACCCATTCATGAAAAAGCAGATCAAGATTTGATAGAAAGCCTCGTGGAGTCTTATCCTGAAAAAGAGCTTGAAGCGTTTACTGTGAAAAGGCTAACAGGCAAAGAAGCGGTAGGCAATAAACCAGAGGCGCTTCGTCCTTATAGATATCAAGAGCTGGAAGAACAAAAGGCTAGTTTGTTTTGACTTCGGCAGGCCAAGTAAACTAACTTTGTTGGAGTTTGATCGTGAACTTATGAAAGGGTTTTTGTTTACCTTCGATGTTGAGCACATCAATTAGCAAGCTTGAACTGAAATCATCTTGCTTTGTATCTTTGAAAATCCAGATTCTAAAACATATTTGTCTTGAACACAAAAAAATTCGACATCGTTATCATCGGAGCAGGGCACAACGGCCTGGTAGCAGCCACCTATTTAGCAAAAGCAGGTAAGAGCGTTATTTTGTTAGAAGCAAATGCTGAAATTGGTGGAGCCACCGCAAGTGTGCGTGCCTTTCCAGAGTTTGATGCGCGCCTCTCGCGTTATTCCTATTTGGTTTCATTATTGCCCGATCAGATTATTCAGGATCTGGGACTGCGATTTAAAACCCTTTCGAGAAACGTGGCCAGTTATACTCCTTTTCATCATGAAGGGAAAAATCAAGGACTTCATATTTCTCGGATTTGGGATGAAAAAACAGCTGCTTCATTTCGGGAATTGCCCAATGGAGAACAGGAGGCAAAAGCATGGCAACATTTTTATGGCGAAATAGGAGTGCTGGCAGAACGCATGGCACCCTCTATGCTTAAACCGCTGCTTACTCGTTCTGAATTGAAAAGAGAAATTGGACTTGATCAAGCGTGGGATTACCTCATGGAGAATCCTATTGGAGAAGTGATTACCGAACGATTTAAAAATGATGTGGTGCGCGGTGTAGTGCTTACCGATGCATTAATAGGAACAGATACTTCTGCATTTTCGCTACAGGCCAATAAGTGTTTCCTCTATCATTTGATCGGAAATGGAAATGGCGAATGGAAAGTGCCTGAGGGAGGCATGGGAGCGCTAGTACAAGAGTTAGAACGAGTGGCTACTTCGGAAGGTGTTTCTATCGCGTTGAATAATCGAGCAGTAAAGGTACAATCAGATAGTAAAGAGGTCCACGTGACCTTAGCGGACGGTAACACCATTTCCGCAAGCTATTTGCTTTCTAATGCAGCGCCACAAGTGCTGGCAACGTTGCGTGGGATAACTCCTCCGAAAAGTTTGGAAGGCTCGCAAATGAAGATCAATATGTTGGTGAAGCAATTGCCAAGACTTAAATCAGGAGCCGATCCGCGCGATGCTTTTGCGGGCACCTTTCATATCAACGAAAGTTTTACTCAGTTAGAAAATGCTTTTCAGGAAGCGCAATCCGGAAAAATTCCTTCAACACTTCCGCTTGAAATTTATTGCCACACGCTTACAGACCCAAGTATTTTGAGCGCAAAGCTGCAACAGGAGGGGTATCACACATTGACGCTTTTTGGGCTTCATACACCCGCCCGCCTTTTTGATGTCGACCATGATAAGCAACGTGAAGTTGCTGCAAACGCTGCTATTCAATCACTCAATGAATACTTGATCGATCCCATTGAATCGGTGTTGGCGCAATCATCCGATGGCCAGCCCACCATCGAAGTGAAAACGCCCCTCGATATTGAAGCAGCCATCGGTTTGCCCAGAGGAAATATCTTTCATCGCGATTTAGCTTTTCCATTCCGTGAAGATGAGGAAGCCCCCGGTTGGGGTGTTGAAACGGATGATCCCAGAATTTTTATTTGTGGGGCAGGTGCAACTCGCGGAGGAGGCGTCAGCGGTATACCAGGTCACAATGCAGCCATGGCAGTGTTGGCGAAAAAGTAACATGAGTAAAGCGATAATAAGAGAAATGTTGGAAAAAGGCTTAAATTTAAGCACCCAATAAGGGTATATAGGAGACTCCGTCTCCGATATACAAATGTTGTGGGCAATTGCACTTGGACAATGAAGTACAAACTAACTATACTGACAATATCAATATTTCTCATTGGATGCTTTCCTAAGAAAAAGTATAAGATTGATGAGAACGCTGTTTACCTGACGGATTTGAATGAAGTAGGTAGTGAGTATACATTGAGACTTGAGGACGCTGACCCTAAGACATTTCAAATAATTGAGACTGACTGTAATTTATTATTTGGAAAAGACAGGAGCCACATTTTCGTTGACCGAACGATGCTTGAGAACGCTGACCCAAATACATTTCGACACATTGGACAATACTACTTTGCCGACAAGGACTCCGTTTATTTTTTTGGTTGGTATAACGAATTAAACGACTGTGAAATCATAGGAGCAAATCCTAAAACCATGAAAGTCCATGAACTTTATCCCTGGGCTCAAGATGACAGCCACGTTATCTATGGACATACAATTACGACAACCAAAGATCTGAATGAACTGAAGATCATTGATAAAAATTGGAGTAGGACTACAAATACGGTTTTTTATAAAGGTAAAGCTTTGGACTCCGTAGACATTTCTACATTTGAAATCATAAGCGAGGTCAAAGCAAGGGACAAAAAACACACATACGTTGACGGACAAATGCATCCTAATGAAGAGCAGTGAAAGTGCAACAGCCCACAACAAAATGTTTGCGCAATGGTGGGGTGACGTGTAAGCTATAAGTGTTATCTTCGTTCAACGTTTGTTCACGGGGACAGTACGCGGCTTCGAAAGCCCACCACTGCGCAAACACAAACGTTGTGCGCAAGCAGAAAAGAGTGAGCTAAAGATGACAAATATGAACAAAGGACTTTTTGTTTCTACAGCAGTTATTCTCTTGTTGACTTTTACACCAATTAACGCACAGACTTTAAAGCAACGAGAAACTTGGACTAAAAAAATAGAGTCGTTACTTCCAGACAACTACGAAGTCAGGGGACTTGAATTCGGACATTTAGACAACGACACACTGACAGATGCTATCCTAATTCTTAAATCAAGGTTTGAGACTTTTGAGGACAGCACCCAAAGAGATCAATATAGACCTTTGTTGATTGTTGTTCAACAAACCGACAAATCCTTTAAAGTAATCAAACGTAATGACCATGTTGTACTTTGTAAAAACTGTGGGGGAACTTTCTCTGACCCGTATGAAGGAGTCATCATTGATAATAAAACATTTCAGATAATATTCTCTGGGGGCTCGCGATGGCGTTGGACACGTGAAATTTCTTTTGGTTATGACTCAAGCATATCCAATTGGGTTTTACTTAACGATTCAGGATATTCTATTGACGGACTTCAAATGGACACGGTTGACTATCCTAAAAACATAATTTATACAAGTATTGACAATGGGAAGACCAAAATAACAGTTGACCAATATAAAGGTGACAATTGACTGAGTGGCCAGCGCACAACAATAGCTTGCGGCAAGTGGGCGGGACTGTGCGTCATTGAAATTTGTAGTTCTTTATTTATCTTGGCGTGTGGGACAAAGCGCAGGTATTAAGTTGCCCAACTTCCGCAAGCCAAACGTTGTGGGCAATTCCCCCAATTTCCGAGACCGAAATCAATTTCGACAGCTAACGTTTAGAGACATATCGAATTAGAAGAATGGAGTTTAGAGACGACAAAATGAGTACTGATAATCAACACTTTACAAAACGTTAGTCAGAATTACCGTTTGACAACAAAAAACTACCAAATGGACGAAGAATACAAAGTACCAATTGACTATCCCAGATCAACAAATGACGAAAAACTTTCTCTAATCATTACAGATTTATCTGAACTTTTAGTCCTAACAAAGTACCCCCTAGCGACTGAGAAATTTTCTGCGCTTTTACAACTTGGACTTTCAGAGCTACATCATAGACGTAACGCGAAAGACAATAAACTGACAAGAGAGCTAAATGAAGAGAACAACAAGTTTTTCAAACGGGCGACTATTTTAAGTGTTGTAGTTAGTTTGGTCGCGACAATTTGCAGTTTTATTTCTATCTATTTTTCATATCAAAATGAGAATGACAATAAAATTTGGCAGACCTCACAACAGACACATTTGATTAGCGTGAAACGCTCATTAGATTCTGCTAACTTTCATTTGTCAAAGTTGACACTTTCAACAGAGCGAAAAATTAGTGAACTATACAAGAAGGTCGACTCTTTAAATATGGAACTTAGACGGGTTTCTATTAAAAATCATATGACTAAAAAGATAAATCAAAATAGGTAACTGCCCACAACACTGTATTTGCGTCAAGCGGGGTTGACGCGTAATCCAACGTTTTCGTATCTTTATTGCGTTCGGTGTCGGGGACAACACGCGGCTTCGGAAGCCCCGCTCGAACGCAAATACTCACGTTGTGTGCCAGGCGCTAAAAAGACCTGCGGACAGTGACGACTTAAAGGACAACGTTTTGATTTGCGTTGACAACTTAGACGATTTTAAATTAAACTGATAAAATACAAATTGACAACTCGCTTATGGATCTTAAAGAATGGGATAGATTACCAAAGTGGTTTAAAATAGTAATCTGGTCTATTGAAGGACTCACCTTGGTGGGTACAATAGTTTATGCATTTCAATAGAGACCAATTTTGTATGACCGTTTGAGTCAACGCACGGACCACGTGGAGACAGGAATTTCGCGCGACAGCGCGAATTTTTTTGCGGTTTGACAAAGGAAATTTAGAAAAAACGAAGAAAAGAGAATTTTTTTTAGTTTTACGCGGAGAGCTTGGACTCATCGGAGAAGCTTTCGTTCCGCGGAGAACTTGGACGACTTGCTCAACGTGGACTTGGACTTAGTTTTGAAACCAAATTCATTTTATATGGACTCGAACGCGTCAACAAAACATGACGGTCGACTTGAGACAAGTCGTAGAAGAAGCAACGGTTGACTCGCCCGAGCACACAACAAAATGTTTCTTCAATGGTGCGGTGACGTGTAGCCCAAAGTTTATATCTTCGTTCAACGTTTTGTGTCGGGGACAGGACGCGGCTTCGCAAGCGCACCACTGAAGAAACACAAACGTTGGCGGTAATTTTGCGGACAGACCAATTTACTCATGACTAAGTTGAATCAATTGAAGGGAGATCAGATATTTTCACTTACGCTTATGACGATCTCAATCATTGCACTTTGTTACATACCTTCATTTTTACTCTGGGACAAGTCCGAAATTAAGGCTGAAGAACTTGATACTTACGAAGGGACAGTAGTTGACATCGGTTTGACAAAAGTTAGAATTGGGAAAGGCAATTCGACATCAAATATGGTCTATATCAATCTTGAAGGACTACCTTATCCACTTGGACTTAACCACTTAGGCACAGAATCACAAAACTATCTCGTTGACAGGATAAAGAAAGGTGACAAAATTAAGGCAATCTTCGACAGTGAAGGTAAACGAGTTGACGAGGGACTAAATCTACACGTTTTTCAGCTAGAACATAAAGGGGAAATCTTAATTGGTATGGAGGACACAGAGCGGAGGAACAATACATTTGCAAAAATTATGTTTGGTATCGGGACAGTATTTATGCTCGGACCAGTTCTCTTGTACAGGTACTTATTGAAAAAGAACAAAAGACTAGCAAAGACTTAAACAACAAAACTACCGCCAACAATGTATTTGCGTCAAGCGGGGTAGACGCGTAATCCAACGTTTTCGTATCTTTAATGCGTTCGGTGTCGGGGACACCGCGCGGCTTCGGAAGCCCCGCTCGAACGCAAATACTCACGTTAGCGGCAAGCAAACCTTGGACAGTGAAGTCCTTCGAAAAATGACAGACAAAAAAATAGTTTATGAGAGCCGAACGAAGTTTATTTTACTATTAATTGTGAATTGGGGATTTGTTA
>JADBYQ010000004.1 GCA_020402945.1 Cytophagales bacterium
AACGTTTTTGTATCTTTATTGCGTTCAGTGTCGGGGACACCACGCGGCTTCGGAAGCCCCGCTCGAACGCAAATACTCACGTTAGCAACAATGCCCTTCCGTGTAACCCGACAAATTCTCCGCGACAATAAGATAACGTTGGACATCCCACCTATCAAGTTTCTCCACGGGGACAAGTAAGCGTACCTTTAGACAACGGGGACTTTAAAAGAAAACAAAAAAGAACTGGGACTGGACTCGGCTGACGAACAACGACTCGTCTAACAATTGCCCACCGCACGGCAACCTAAAAAGATCCTCGCCCACGCTTTTGGCACTTGCCATTGCCGCTCATGCCACCGCGACACCAAAGCAATGGCAAGAGCCAAACCCACCCCATCTGACCGTTGATACTTATCAACTTCAGAACAAGAACTACTACCAAAAATTTTACAAATAAATACCTTAAATAAGATTAACTTTACATTCAAAATTTTTGTAAATGGAACTGAATATAAGACTAAGAACGGGTGAAGACATACTACTAAAGTCAATTCATAATAATAGCACTTCAAACGAAATAGGTATTTACAGTTTCGTTGATGCTAAGGACGGAAGCAAAGTCTATCTTAAACTGGAATTAAAAGAAAACCAGTTTTTGATATTGGAGAAAGATACTGAAATAGACCAACCAGATGATGTACTTAAAAGTAGGTTAGAAGAACTGCTTCTCGAATTAAATCCTAGCCAAGCAAGCATTGGAACAGAAGAGACAGAACTAGCGGACGAAGCAGAGGAAACCCCATACGACCCTGAAAAGATAAGAGTTGACACTAAGCAATTGTCGCTTCGCCAAGTTTATGATATGATGGAACTTGAGGATATTGACCTTACTCCTGATTTTCAACGAAACTTGGTTTGGGACGACCTTAGAAAGTCAAGGTTAATAGAGTCAATTCTTCTTCGAATTCCTTTACCAATTTTCTATTTCGCGCAGGATGAAGACGGTAAGATGTCAGTTGTAGATGGTTTGCAGAGACTAAGTACGATCAGGAAATTTATGAATAATGAATTCAAATTAAATAATCTTGAATATTTAAAGGAAAAA
The DNA here is from genome assembly GCA_020402945.1 of Cytophagales bacterium. Lineage (GTDB taxonomy): Bacteria > Bacteroidota > Bacteroidia > Cytophagales > Cyclobacteriaceae > ELB16-189. The sequence goes on from JADBYQ010000004.1 coordinate 1,088, forward strand.
TGCGGAGGAAAGTACTATTCAGCAAAGAACAAAGACAATACTGATAATGGAAAACCGGCTATCCACTCGAAATATTTTCGGTGGATTAATATGACTCAAATCACAGTGAACGTCATAGATCCATCCTCACCATTTAAGTTAAAGTATGATATTTTCAGAAGAATCAATACGGGCGGTCAACCTTTAAATGCCCAAGAAATAAGAAATTGCTTAGCAAGTAGGCCGTTAAGAGCAGCTTTAAGAGAAATGGCAAGTTTACCAAGCTTTAAAGAGGCGACAGGATGGAGCGTGAAAGATGTTCGAATGGAATCGCAGGAATTAGCTCTTCGCTTTATTTTGTTTTATGGAAAGTATCAAACTGACAAATCGCTTGGAAACTATTCCGGTAACATTGATTCAGAATTAAACACAATTACAGAGGAACTTAGTAAAAACAAAATTCCAGATTACAACAATTACGTAAGTCTATTTGACAATTCAATGAAAAATGCTTTTCATCTTTTTGGTGAATACTCTTTCAGGAAATCTTTAACTGAGCATTTAGAGCCTGGAGCAAGACGTCAGTTAATAAATAAAGCTTTATTTGTTAGTTGGAGTGTATTATTAAGTCAATTTGATTTTCAAAGAATCAGTACAATGAACTCCCAAGTAAGTTTGGCTAGACCACTAGCAGAGAGAATAACTAACGATAAAGAATTTTTTCAAAGACTGACATGGGGGACAAACGCAAAGTCGAATCATCAAATTGCATTTAGGGCCGCTGAAGAAATAATAGACCAAAATTTGAATTATTAAAATGGACTATCTAAAAATCAGAAACTTCAAGTGCTTTACTGATGTAGAAATAGAATTGCGAAAACTCACAGTTATGGTGGGTGTCAACGGCAATGGTAAAAGCACAGCTATTCAAGCACTGCTATTTTTAAAGCATACAATTAATAAATGTGTTTATTTCGATTTTCCGAGTAAGTCGTATATGCTATCAGGATGGAATGAAGGTCGTATCCCCCTTAACGATGAATACTGTTTAGCACTTGGAACTGTCGATTATATACTAAACAAGAATATTCAGAGTTCTGAAATAAAAATTGGCTTAGCGGTAAGTGAGGAAGCAATCGCAGTGACCTATTTAGAGAATTCCGATTCAATTGAACCTCAGCTTTGGATTTTAGCAAAATCTTTTGAGTTTACTGAGACATACTTACATAAAGATTTGCCAATTTTAAAGCATCAATTTTACTACCTCAATTCAGAAAGAACGGGACCCCGCATAGCTCAAGCATTGAAGCACTATGACTATCCTCATACTGGGTGGCGAGGTGAAAATACCGCACAAATAATTGACCAAGAAGAAGGTTTTTATAAGATAGAATCCTCAAGGTTATGCCCGCATAAAAGCTTCAAAAATCCATTCACAAACGAACTAGAAATAGTTAAATCAGCTAATATTCAAGATCAAATAAATGCATGGATCGGCTATATTATCCCTGGAGTTAAGATAAAGGCATCAAAGAATAAGGAAGCTCTAACTAGTCAAGTTCTTATTGAAAATCAATTTACAATTTCAAACCCAACATTGGCGACTAATATCGGTTTTGGAATTAGTTATGTACTCCCAATCATTGCAACCGGATTAATAGCGGAGAAAAATTCCTACTTCATAGTTGAAAATCCTGAAGCACACTTACACCCCTCAGCCCAGTCACGAATTGGAAGATTCTTGGCTATGGTTGCAAAATCAGGGGTAAATGTAATCATTGAAACACACAGCGATCATCTTATTAATGGAATACAAATAGCGGTAGCTGAAGGAGAGATACCTAACACAGACGTTGTAGTAAATTTCTTTGCCCAATCCGACAACGAATTGCAACCTGAAATAACTCCAATAGGAATCAAAGAAAAAGGAGAACTAACAGATTGGCCAAAAGGTTTTTTTGATCAAAGTCAGATCGATTACTCGCATTTAATTAGAATAAGAAAAAATGTTTAACTTCTATCTGCAAAACAAAAGCTATGAAAACGCTAATGCGCAGGCAATTGAATGCAATCTTCAGGAATTAAATGATTTAGTTATTGTTGATAGAAAGCAAGACGATAGTTTCTTAAAACATGATTCAATTTGGGAAACAAATACTCTAGAGGGTGTATTTAGTGATGTCGTTTTCTCAAAGCTTGAAGACAAACAACTGTCTAATATCGTGCTTCCTAAAATGTTTCATGCCATTGATTCGATAGACTTTGAGATAAATTCATTTGAGGAATTTGATAAAGTATATAAAGGCTACAACGCTTTCTACGGTATTCATTTTGATAATATCAATCAGGCACGATGTATCATCGATAAAATTTCTCACAGTCAGTTCAGGCAGAATAATTTGTGGGAAGTAACGCCTGCTTCTTTTTGGGAAAGGAAAGAAATTCTATTTTGTAATCTCATATTTTGTCCATCCGTGGAAGATGACATTAAGCTAATTGGGGGGACTTATTTATCTCAGATTATCGTCAAACTTAAAGAGTTAGATAGGTATATAGCTAATTACTGGAAAGCTGGGAATTTCAATTTTGGAGATGTAAATAGTAAAGCCGCCCTTAATATTTCACCTGAATCAAAGAAAACTATGGATCAGAAGAGATATAGAGATCAACGTATTTTTTCACTACCTGATGGCAGAAAGGAATGTTTTGAATTGCATATCAAAACTGGAAACTTACGTTTCCACTTTTTTCCGGAAAACGGTATGCTTTATATTGGCTATATTGGTAAGCATTTAGATACCGATAAATTTAATTGAAAACGGGAATTTTATCTAGCGCAAATTCGCAATGGGTTCTACTGGGAATATTGTGATGGAAATAGTTGCAATTTTCCGTAGTGGAACAAAATTGCTGTTCTGAAGTTTTCAGGTTTTCTAAATCCTTTGGCGATACTTTTTAGTTCTTGTATCGCCCCGTTTATCCTTTCGGCAATCGCATTGCTGGCTTTGTTGCACAGGGCGTTTGCCACTCCCAAAAAATGACGTTCAAACATATCCGACACTTTTAGCAGATATTCCAAGGCAGTGGTGCGTACTTCCTTCGTAAGCCCACGGTAAACTACACCTTGCGCGGTATCAACTCGTATAATTTGTTGACAGGATGTTGAGGTATAGTTTCGAGTGTGTTCTTGAGCCACTCGAAGGGATTGACGTCATTGATTTTGCAAGTGCCGATGAAAGAA
>JADBYQ010000040.1 GCA_020402945.1 Cytophagales bacterium
CTGTGAAAAACATATCTGACAGAGCCTGTTCTTTCTCTATCTCAAAATTGAAGATGCTTTGTTGGGTAAGCACTCGGATCCTCTCCTTTGCCTGTCGGTAGAACCGTTCTACTTCTTCTGCGTTGGCCGAACTCCCAACGGTCTCAATGAGCTTGTTCTTTCCCTGGTACTTCCTAACCTGAGTTCGGGTTAAGCAGCAAGCAAAAGTTGTTGTTTAAAAGCTGCGATGATCTTTGGGTTAGACTCTTCAATATCTTTTTTGATAGAGGGTTTTTTCGGGAAGAAAGAATACGCAGCAATGGCCGCCATGATGTTGAGCAGAAAACCGCTGATAGAACGGTGCCGGGTGTGCTCCACCTGACAAATGTTTTTGAGTTCGTCATTAACCGTTTCAATGACAGAGCGTTTTCTCAACAACAGTTTTTCTTCATTGCTCAAGGCTTTTGATTTCATGTTCCTTCTCACCGCTGTGATCAATTGTATCCCATTTCCGAAAAGCATGTCGCTCAATGCTTGGGATATGTAGCCCTTGTCGCCAAAGAGTTTGCCGAACAGGTTCTTTGTCATGGCAGTGATGGCCTTGGCGTTGCGATCGTCCACATTGCCTTTGGAGAGAGAAAAGGATTGTATCTCCCCTTTGTCATTGATGATAAGGTGCAGCTTAAAACCAAAGAACCAGCCCACCGTTGACTTACCCACCTGCGCAATGCCCTTGAACACCTTGTTTCGTTTGATGCGTTTGTTGTGGCAGACCCGCAGCACCGTTGAGTCAATGAAGCTGATGCCCGTACATTCACCACGGCAGCAATGGTGAAGGAACAACATGAAGGCAACCGCACAGCGGTGCTCAGTTCGATGAAGCGGTTGTAAGACACCAACCCGGGGAAATAGCCCCTCATGTGAACACAGATGTACAGCTGATAGAAATGTTTAAAATTACGGTATTGGCCACCGTGAAAACCGATCAACAAGGTGATCACTTCTGAATCACAAAGGCCAGTTTCCCTGTTGCGTTTCTTGTGGGCAGGGTCGCGGAGTCGATGGTGTGCAAACTCTTTCTCAAAAAGGCGGCAAAAGTCATCAACATTTACAAAAGTTTCAATAATTTTAGAATGGAAAAGGGGCGTGGCTGTCATTGATGTATTTGTATGATTGTCAAATACTTAAACATCAAAAATCATTCCCCTTTTCTCCTTAAAGCAAACTATTTAAAACTGTTTTCTTATCCCGAACTCAGGTTCCTGAGTATCTGTATGCTGATTACCCCACTATTATTTTTCTTTTTGCGCATGAACACGATTCAAAGTAGGGCTGAGCCACCCAATTTCAAAGAAAAAACCCATCAATCACTATTGATTTCATGGTTTTTTTTGAAACCCTGAAAAATCGAGGAACTCAGGAAGATGACTACCTCATTACCAAAGAAGGATATGAACACTTGTCGGTCTTGGCACCACGTACAGTGAAGGATATTGAGGCCGCTATGAAGCTACCAAGTCCACTAGATAACTTTATTCTTCCCGAATTAGGCAAAGAGAAAAAGAACTAAATATTCATTATGCAATCAAATTTTTTGTCCACCACATTGCTGCCTATCGCCCTGGGCATTATTATGTTGGGCTTGGGTTTAGCCCTCTCCATTGATGATTTTAAGAGAGTCATAAAGTATCCCAAAGCAGTAGCGATTGCATTGATATGCCAGATGGTATTGTTACCTGCCATTTGTTTTTTTGTGGCGAAAATATTTGGGTTAGAGCCTGCGTTAGCTGTAGGATTAATGTTACTGGCGGCTTCTCCGGGAGGGGCCACCGCCAATCTGTATAGTCATCTGTCAGATGGTGACGTTGCGCTGAACATTACATTAACAGCCGTAAATAGTGTTCTGACGTTGTTCACACTGCCGTTGGTGGTCAATTTTTCGTTAGCTCATTTTATGACTTCCGATCAATATGTGCCCATGCAATTTGCCAAGGTGGCTGAGGTGTTTATGATTGTTTTGGTGCCGGTTACATTTGGTATGCTTTTGAAAAGCAAGCTTCCGGCATTTGCAGCTAAGATGGATAAGCCGGTGAAAATTCTTTCAGCGGTATTTTTGATACTTATCATCATAGCCGCGGTGTATCGCGAACGTGTTATTCTCTCCGAACACTTTGGTGCAATAGGATTTCCGGTATTGGTATTTAACCTGTTGAGTATGGGGCTAGGCTATTACCTTCCGCAAGTTTGGCGAGTAGAGAAAAAGCAGGCTGTTGCAATTGGCATGGAGATTGGAATTCACAATGGAACACTGGCAATTTTTATTGCCTTGAGCGTATTGAATAATTCAATCATGAGCGTGCCAGCTGCATTGTACAGTATACTGATGTTTTTTACGGCTGCGTTGTTTGGATATTTGGTGAAGCGAAATAAGGTGTAGGTACTTCGAAATGGGGCTTTATGCGAAAAATATTAATCATCTTTTTTTTGTTTGCCTGCAATGCGAGTCCTGCGCAACTTCTCTTTGGCGATAGATGTATTGGTACATGGAAAGGCATGATGCATATTTTTCAACTCGGTAAGTTGCGCGATAGTGTCGAAGTTAAACTTACTGTTGTCAAAGATGCAACTCATGTGTGGACTTGGCGGATGGAGTAGTTGTCGGCCAAAATGCCGATGATCAAAGATTATAAATTGAAATTGAAAGATGGGGACAGGAACTTGTATGTAACCGATGAAGGGGAAGGGCTTGAGCTGACCGATTATCTCGTGGGGAATAAATTGTATAGCATTTTTGAGACACAAGGAGTTATGCTTACGGCTTCTTACGAACTGCGAGGTGAGGAAATGATTTTTGAAGTTACCTCAGGAAAAAAGGCGACCGTTACCCATCCTCAAGTGACAACCTTCGGAACTACATCAGTGCAGCGGGTAAATTTGACCCGAATGAAATAGCAAGCGATTTTGTCTATGCCAAGCTCTTCAAGTCAATGACAAAACGATAACGCACATCATTCTTCGTCATTCGGTCGTAAGCAGTATTGATTTCCTGAATGGAGATCAGTTCTATATCCGACACAATATTTTTCTCGGCACAGTAGTCGAGCATCTCTTGCGTTTCTTTGATACCACCTATTGATGAGCCAGTAATGCTTCTGCGATTGGTTAGAATATCAAAAGGCCGAACTACAGGTGCCTGCGCAGGAATACCAACAATCAACATGGTGCCATTTAGATCAAGCAACTTCAAGTAAGGCGAATAGTCATGATTGGCAGATACCGTATTTAACAACACGTCAAAGTAGCTGGAGTGTTTTTTCATTTCTTTGACATCTGACGAGAGGAGAAAATGATGCGCACCTAATCGCTTCGCATCTTTTTCTTTGGAAGCAGACGAACTAATCAATGTCACTTCTGCTCCGAACGATGCAGCAAACTTTAATCCCATGTGGCCTAATCCGCCCAAACCAATGATCCCCACTTTTGTTCCCTTGCCCACTTTCGCATAACGGAGCGGAGAATACGTAGTAATGCCTGCGCATAACAGCGGAGCTACTGCTTTCAAATCTAATTTTTCAGAAATTTGCAGCACGTATTTTTGATCGGTTACAATTTGAGACGAGTAACCACCGTGTGCAATGGTCTTTCCATCGCGCTCAAAGGCATTGTATGTGCCGGTCATTCCTTCTGCACAATATTGCTCTAGCCCATCTTGACAATTTTTGCAGGTGCGGCAGGAATCTACCATCACCCCAACACCGGCCAACTCACCCACTTTGAAATTTTTTACGTTTGTACCTACACGCGCTACTTTTCCCACTATTTCGTGACCCGGCACCATCGGGTACATCGCGTTTCCCCATTCGTTGCGCGCCTGATGCAAATCGCTGTGACAAACGCCACAATACAAAATTTCGATCTGTACATCATCAGGCCGCAGTTCTCTACGATCGAATTGAAATGGTGCGAGTGGCGTGGTGGCACTAAAGGCTGCGTAAGCTTTGGTGGTTTGCATTTTATCCTTAATTTTTTGGTTTATAACTGTTCCAGTAATCTTTTGGACTGACGATGGAGGTTCGTCTATACTTTTTCATTGTAAAATCATTGGTATTCCCAGTTATTAGAAAATTGGCGTTTGATTCGCTTGCCAATTCCAATAGCTTATTATCGTCCTTGTCGGAAATGATGTCTAATTTGAATTTTGGTGTGTATGTTATAGACTTTGTTTCGATTTGAGCCAAAAGGGATTCTGCTTTACTAAGGAAATCCGGATATCTACTAAATTTTTTCCTTTTTAGCACCTCATAGTATTCGGCCAAAAGTTCATAAGAAACACACAAACTTATTTTTTGTTCTATGAATAGATTGTTAACTATCAGATAAGGGTATCCTTGTTGGATCAGTCCTGAGACTAGAACATTTGTATCAATTACGATTTTTTGCATTTTTCCTCACTGCCTTGACTTCTTTTGTTATCTCCTCCATCGTCAATTTTGATAGCCCATATTTTTCTGATAGTTCAATGCACCGGTGCAATGTCTGACGAGTGAGTTCTTTGCTCACAATATCGACAAACTCAGAAAATGTTAAGTTGTCATCCTTTATTCCAAACTTGTTAAGCTCAAGTTCTGATATTGAAATATTTATATTTTTCATCGCACAATTTTACATGTCAATTTAGTAATTTTTAATTTGATTTTTTCAGCCCTAAGGCGTATTCACTTCATGAAATCCGCCTTCCACATTATCAGTCCAACTCATTGGATAATTTTTGTCTAAAAACTCCAGCGATTGATCCGTTAAATGTAACGGATGAAACGTATCGATCATCACAGCTAACTCATGTGTTTCTTTTGCGCCAATGCTTTTTTCTACAGTGCCGGGATGTGGGCCATGTGGTAACCCTCCAGGGTGTAGCGTAAACGAGCCCCGATCAATGCCTCTGCGGCTCATAAAATTCCCCTCTGCATAGTAGAGCACTTCATCGCTATCAATATTACTGTGGTTGTAAGGAGCAGGAATTGCCAATGGGTGATAGTCGAACAGGCGAGGGACGAAGGAACAAATCACAAAATTGCGCGCCTGAAAAGTTTGATGCACTGGTGGCGGTTGATGAATGCGGCCAGTCACTGGTTCAAAGTCGTGAATGGAAAAGGCATAGGGCCAAAGAAATCCATCCCAACCAATGACATCCAGCGGACTATGATCATAAACGTAGTTGTGGAGAAATCCTTCCTTCTTAATCTTTACTAAAAATTCCCCTTGACTTTTATCGGTGATCAAATCATAAGGTGCACGAATATCTCGTTCACAATATGGTGAATGTTCCAACAATTGACCAAGGTCATTGCGGTAGCGTTTCACTGTTTCAATAGGTGCTGCAGATTCAATGATTAGTAAACGAAGAGGACCTTCTTCAAATTCAAGTTTGTATATGACTGTGCGAGGGATCACAATATAATCTCCTTGACGCAAGTCCAATTTTCCGTAAGGTGACGTAAGCGTTCCCTTCCCATCGTGTACGTAAATCACCTCATCGCCTTCCGCATTTTTGTAGAAGTAATCCATCTTCCTTTTCCTGGGTGAACAAATGGAGATGGAACAATCGTTATTCATCATCAGCACCTTGCGGGCTGCCAAATAATCCTCGCCTGTGGTAGTTACTTTGGAGGTATTTAAATGAGTTTGCTTTAGCTCATAATTCTCTACTCTTTTCGCCCCATATCTTTCTGGTGGATTTACTTTTTTTATCCGCGTGGGTGGATAGACATGGTATAAGTTAGAGTAGATGCCGGAAAATCCTTCAGAGCTTACCAGTTCTTCTTTATATAAACTGCCATCTGGTTGGCGAAATTGAGTGTGGCGTTTGGGTGGGATGTTTCCTTGGCGGTGATAATACATATCGTTTTAGCATTAACTTAACGAAACTACAGATTTTACATCGAAGTTGGAAACTCGAAATTCGAACTTCTTATATCTCAACTCGTTGCCGAGCTCACATCTTCCCCTTGTCCAAATCCGGAATCCGGTCGAATAGTTTGATGGCCTGCTGAAGTACTTCGTTGGTCTCGTTGAATATGGGATAGAATGCGCTATTGCCCCATACCTTTCTAGCAATTTCAGCCTTCAAGTAAACCTGAAAAAGCTTTTTGTTTGCGTTCAAGTCTTTCAGGTCGGGTTTGATATTATTTTTCTTACCCAACTCCACTACTTGATTTAACATTACATCGCCAACTTCAAAATTTTGCAGGTAGTCTTTGTACCCTTTTTGCTCTAGTGCCTTGCCATTTTGATCCCCATAGTTAAAGGCGTATTCACGCAGTACATTGGCATAGGAAAGTTCATTGAAGTAACGGCTAGTCAGTGTGGTGTCGAGTGGAACAAAGTAGTCGGGCATAATGCCACCACCACCATAAACGGTTCTGCCATTGAGTGTTTTATATTTCAACGAATCGTTGAATTTAACGCTATCGGCTGTAAAGAACTCGCCATTTTTGTAGCGCTTGGTAATATCCTTGTCATAGTCTTCTGAGTTCTCATAAGGCTTTTGAATTGAGCGGCCGCTAGGTGTATAGTACCGTGATATAGTCAGTCGTACTTCCGAGCCATCATTCAAATCAAATGGCCGTTGTACTAACCCCTTGCCAAAAGACCTGCGGCCAACGACCAAAGCCCGATCGTTATCTTGCAAAGCACCACTGACGATTTCAGAAGCGGAAGCACTGCCTTCATTTACCAGAACAATCAAATCACCTTTTTCAAAGTCGCCCTTTTCAGTAGCCATTGCGTTTTCGTTGTACTTCGTTTCCTGCCCTTTGGTAAAAACAATTTTTTCGCCCGCAGGCAGAAACTCATCAGCAACAGAAATAGCCTGATCCATGTATCCACCCGGATTGCCTTGTAGGTCGAGGACTAATTTTTTCATTCCCTCTTTTTTTAGCTTCACCATTGCTTCCATCATCTCATCGTAAGTGGTCTGTGAAAAGCGATTGATTTTAATGTATCCAATTTCTTGATCAACCATGTAGGAGGCGTCAACTGAAAATTGGGGGATCTTATCACGAATAATGGTGAAGGTAATCGGCTCTTTTTTGTTTTTGCGAAGAACCTCAATTTTTACTTCGCTGCCCTTTGGGCCTTTCAGGTAGCGTTGTACATCTAGGTTGGTCAATTTCGTGCTAGCAATGACTTTATCATCTACTTTAATGATTTTATCGCCCGATCGTAAGCCAACAGCTTCCGATGGCCCACCACTTAAGGTAGTGATAACAGTAAGGGTATCATGAAAGATATTGAATTCGATGCCAATGCCTTCAAAATTTCCTTTCAAATCTTCGTTGGCGGAGATTCTATCTTTTGATGAGATGTAGGCCGAATGTGGGTCTAGTTGGCTGAGCAAGTGAGCAATGGCATCTTCTACTAGTCCTTCTGTTTTTGTTTCGTCCACGTACTCTTTTTTGACAAGAGTAAGCACTTCCCTTAGTTTCTGTACATCCTGATTGACTTCACTTCCACCCGATTTTGAGGTCAGGCCGGCCCCGATTAGCACACCAGCTGCCAGGCCGATACACAGAATCAGAGGTAAACTGATCTGATAATTGGAATTTTTATTTTCACTCATATGCAAGAAGTAGACTTGTGGCCTTTAAACGCAGGTATACTGCTGAAAGTTCTATGGCAAAAATCGTTAAAAATGCTTACGCATAAAGAAATCGAGCGGAATTTATAGCCATTCTGTGGCCATTTCTTTGTCTAAACCTCAGGGGTCTTTATCTTTAGCACCTCATGGACAAGCAATTGTTGCGGCATAGGCGGATATCGGAGCTGGTGGAGCAGGATAATGAAATGGCACAAGTGCTTTTTTATTTCGGCATCCGGTTTTATGAATACGCTGAACATACATTAGAACAAGTATGTAAGTTGCGCGGATTGAAGGTCGATCAATTGGTGCGCGAGTTGGAATCGCCCCGCAGCAATTTTCAAGATGAGGATATTCCGCTTTTTTCGTATCCGATCGATTTGATCATTGAGTATCTAAAACATGCCCACTTTTTATTTGTGAAGCATCAACTCCCCTACATCGGGAAATTAGTCGAAAACTTTAAGGCAGAACACCCCGCCTATCTTTCCGTTGAGAAGGATCTAAAAACACTTTACCCACTTTTTTTGGAAGATTTCATTCATCATATTTATGAAGAGGAAGACACTCTTTTCAAATACATCAAGATGTTGGAAAGGGCTTCAATAGGAAAATATAACCCTTCTCGACTTTATCAACAGATGGAAAAATTTTCCTTACAGAATTGTTCGATCGAGCATGAGTCACACGATGATGAGATGGCGGGCATTCGTAAAATTACAAAGGACTATCACCTTACACCAGATGCACCCCTTCACATCAAAGTGATTTATACAGAGCTTGTCAACTTTGAGAAAAGTCTTCAAATGCATGCGCATATCGAAAATCAAATTCTTTTTCCAAAGGCAATGGCGTTAGAGAATCAAGTGCGGATTCTTTTAGCAGAGAAGGTAAAATTGAATTAGGCCATGACTGCATTGGCCATCATAAACTCAGTTGTATTTTTTTTACTGGGAACACTTCACTTTTATTGGGCAGTAGGAGGGAAGTGGGCAACAGATGAAGTGGTGCCAACAAAACCCACCGGTGAAAAGCTATTTACCACTTCGGCCTTATCATGTGTGTTAGTCGGAAGTGGACTGTGGTTAATGAGTTTTGTCCATGTTGCCAATGCCGGATTGATTTACACATATTGGGATGGTTGAAATCCCACGCCTTTAGGCGGGAACTTTAGTATATTGGAGGCATGGATTATCGAGCTGGGTCTCATAGCCGTTATGATTTAAAGGTACATATTGTATGGATAACAAAATATAGGAAGA
>JADBYQ010000041.1 GCA_020402945.1 Cytophagales bacterium
AGAAGAGCTACAGTAAACGTAGACTTTAGGCATCCATCATTCCGTCTCTAATTTCCAGTCTGCGATCGGTAATAGAGGCCAATTCTTGATTATGTGTAACTATCACGAAGGTTTGACCGAACTGATCGCGAAGACGAAAAAAGAGCTGATGTAATTCTGCTGCATTTTTTGAATCCAAATTTCCGTTTGACTTATCCATGCCAAAAGCTGAGAATTTATTAAGTGTATGGCACCCCCAGAGAGCCAAGCAAATCAGCTATTCACTTCTTTGCCTCTTATGACTCTTTAAAGTTGTTTTTTAAAGGAGTAGGTCATCCTCGTTAATTTATCGCTATATAATTCTAAATACTTAACCTTCATATCATCTGTTAGGAATGAACGCCCTACCAGCTCAGTTACTTTTTCCTTATTGCTTAAAAACAAGTTAATTTCATCTTTAACTACAGCCTCGGGTAATCCTGCCCGCACACCAAGGCTAAGAAAGTCATCATAGGCATAAAACCCATTGCTATCAAAGCTCTCAGTAGAATACCCTTCAGCAAAAAGACCGTCTTTAAGCGCCAGATCCGGATCATTCACGTGTATTCTGGAACAGAGCAGGTCATAGGCCGGACTGAGAAGATAATCGCCATTGATAGTTTCCAATAATGAAAAGTTCTTGAGGTGAGCATCGCCATTAGAAAAGACATAGTTGAATAGGATCAGACGAAACAGTCGCTGGCTCTCAATTTTATAAGCGCCTACATTTTGATTCAATATTTTAAAAAGATCCTCAGCGCTAGCCTCGTACTTAAAATCCTCTCCATGGGTTTGTTTTGTCTTGCCAGCCAGAGTCGAGAAATCTTCCATTCCGAACTTCTTACCGTCCAGTGTGCGATCAAATCTTTTGGTAATGTAGGCTGGCTGCCCATCTTGAAAAAATATCAAAGCATTTGGCGCTGTTTGAATACCAAAAACTTGTTCTGCCAGTTGCATCGTTAAATGTTCATTGGCTGGCACCTGATCAGCTTTTTTTAATTCATCAGGAATGGGTTTGAGAATATACAGGCCATGTTGTGTTGGATCTGTAAGGGTCAATATATTCTTCGCAAGAAATAGCGACAATTTTTTCTGAACGCCAGAAATACTGATCCGTGTTCGGTTCTTCATGAACAACTCTTTCACCTGTTCGTCTTTTTCAGGTGGTAGAAACGGAAGGATATGGCTTACTTTCTTGCCATAAAAGACTTTCTTGAGTGCGGTTGTGCTATAGGTACCTATTCCTTTTTTTAAAGTGGAAGGGCAATGGTCAACAATCATAGCGATTCGGCTTTAACAGTGATGCACCCAATAGTGTCTTCGCAAGCTGTTTTTGTTAAGAGTGAGAAGTAGTCATTCTCATCTATTTGTAGTTGGCGGCACTGCAATTTTTTATTAACGCCTTCTGCCAGCATGTTGAAAAAAAAGGGGAAGAAGATTTTACTTCTATATTCCTGTTGCACTTTTGGAAGGGTAAGGCTTATAGCCTTTTTGCCTTGATCTCTAAAGTAAAAATCATCGTAGCGGAAGATGTATTCCCTTTCTGATTCGGTCAGTTTTCCTGCCAAGTCATTATTTCGGTAGACCAGTGCCGTTCGCATGTCTTATTTATTTCTTAAGTTTTACTCTAAGTTCAAGGCCTAATATATCAAGCACTTTTTCAATCGTATCCAGTGATGGATTGCCAATGCCCTGTTCGAGTTTGTAGATCGTTTTCATCCCCACCTTCGAGAGCTTGGAAAGTTGCTCTTGTGTGATGCCCAGAACTTCTCTGCGGCCCACAATGGTCTTAGAGAGATCTTGAATGTGATAATCTGATATGGTCATATAATCAGTATTAAAGTGCTGAAATGGATGCAACTCAATACACAAAATTATGGAATTACATACTAATATGTACTATAGTACTGAGTTATAAATATTCCGTATTTAAGTGCTGATTCTAATGAATTCGGGTCGATTGTAAACAGGAAATGATAACAATCAGTATTAAAGTACGGATACTTGCTGAGTCATTAATGCAAACGAGCAGTCTCTTCCAATAATCTCTGAAACACTAATGTCCTCCCTTACCAGCCAAAATAATTATCTTCATCTTGTCGTAATTTGTACTATCGCCATTGATCATCGAAAAAAGCAGTCCAACTGCCTGCCCTACTTTTTTATCCCAGATTTTGCAGTAGCACAATTTGCCTGCGGTTGACGCAAAATGTATGGCATTTTAGTAGAGGTTAACCCTGAAAATACTGGAAGGTACAGTCAGTATTCTTCACCCTCCGGGCAGATCTTGCAGCCAACTGCAAAATCTGGGTTTATCAACAAAAAGATAAAAACACAAAAAAAATTAATCCTGTTCCTACTTGTTGCTGCTACTCTTTCCTCATGTGCGTTTGAAAACTATCAATGCCCCGCATATGGTTCAAACGGGCCTACCAAGCATGGCCTAAAAGCACAGAAGAGCTACAGTAAACGTAGACTTTAGGCATCCATCATTCCGTCTCTAATTTCCAGTCTGCGATCGGTAATAGAGGCCAATTCTTGATTATG
>JADBYQ010000042.1 GCA_020402945.1 Cytophagales bacterium
TAGACGCCTCACTTTTTATAGCATAGAAGCTTTCTTCAATGGTGCGGTGACGTGTAATCCAAAGTTTATATCTTCGTTCCACGTTTGGTGTCGGGGACAGGACGCGGCTTCGGAAGCGCACCACTGAAGAAACACAAACGTTGCCAGTAATGCGCTCGACAACCCAGACTAACTAATCAGACACTCGAATCTGATCCAGAAAAAGGCCTAATAAATTTAAGAATAGAATTTAGGGCGACATACTTTGGCGTTTGAGACATCTACTTTTGTAGGACAAACGATAACCATTAGGCTTATGAAAACCCCTAAACAAAAATTAGTTGAAGAAAATAAGTCACCTGAAAAGGAACAACTCGAATTGATTGAAAAAAAGGTCGACATTCAAAGAAAGAGACTTGAGATTAAGAAAGAAAAATTGAACATGAGTAAGATTGTTCTTGATAAAGATAAAGAAGCTCTCGAATTGCACGACAAGAGAATATCAATTCACAATAAATATCTTGAAAGTAGGCGAGCAAAACTTGATATGAAAGAACTGTTGGCGACTCGTAATCACGAATCAGAGAGAATACTTAACGACAAAATATTTTCCCTTTCATTTTCATTGACAATGATTACCGTTGATGAAGAAAGAAGTATCTTAGGAAGTGAACCTTTTCTTACTCCCGTCCTTACAGGCGAAAGAAGAGAGATTGTTCTCGATAAACTAATAGAGATAATTACAAAAATGTGAGCTAGCTTTTAAAATTAACTTTCAAATACAAATTATGTCTAAGCAAGGCTATTTATCCCGATACTTACTAATTCTAAACAAATTAAAAGCAAAATCTTTTATTTCATTTGAGGAATTACAGAACTATTTTGATAACCGAGTTAGTTTTTTGCAAATGCAGGACGACAATTTGAAAATGGGTTTTTCGAAAAGAACCCTTCAACGTGATATAAAGGAAATACGAAATATCTTTGGGGTAGACATTGAGTATTCAAAAACAGAGAAAGGCTATTTTATTTCGCAAAGTGTAGCTGAAAACCTTAGTTTTTACAGAATGACTGAAGCTTTTGAACTATTCAACTCATTGAATATCGCACATGATTTGAAACCATATGTTCATTTAGAAAACCGAAAACCTCAAGGAACGGAGAATTTATACGGACTTATCCATGCCATTAAAAACAAATTCCAAATTAAGTTCTCTTATCAAGCATTCGCGGAAGACGAATCAAGAATTCGATCAGTTGAACCTTATATTTTGAAGGAGTTTAAGAATAGATGGTACATCTTAGCAAAGGACTTGAAAGAAGGATTAATTAAGAGCTTTGCTCTTGACCGTTTGCTAAATCTTGAAATCACAAAAAAAACTTTTGCCTCTCCAAATCATACTGAGATTGAAGAAACCTATCGCTATTGTTTTGGCATTATTAGTCCCAATGGAAAGAGTCCAGAGGAAATCGTTTTATCTTTTGAACCTTATCAAGGAAAGTATATCAAGTTGCTCCCTCTCCACGACACACAGCAAATTCTTATTGACAGCGCGAATGAATTGCAAGTAAAGTTAAAGCTATACATAACATATGACTTGGTAATGGAACTCCTTTCTTTCGGAGAGACTTTAAAAGTGATAAAACCAAAATCTTTGATTAAAGAGATTAGAGATGCGCATGAAAAGGCTTATAAAAATTATAACCATTAAATTTACTTATTATGACAACGGATAATTTAGAGAACTGGGGGAATTCTATTATTGACAAGGTTAAAGTAGACAAACTGGATTTTAGTGATGACCAAAGCAACTTTTCAATTTTTTATTCGCCATTGATCTTAAACCCAAAACTTATGATTATTGGAGATAACCCTGGTGGACAGATTACAGATAAGGGGCTTGATAAAATACCCAAACTCCACGAGTATTTAGATCCCGATAAGGACAAACAGTATAAATTGGCCAATGCTATGAGGGATAAAATCATGAAAGGGGAAAAACTAAAAGAGATACTAAGAACATCAGTAAAGCTTAATAGGATATTTTTCAAGTCTCCGGATTTGAAAACCTTTAAAGCATTTCCGAAAGCAATTGAAATGGAGAAATACTGTTTAAAGATTCTTGAAGAAATAATAGATAAACTACAACCGAAAAAAATTTTAGCTGAATCATTTGGAACATTTGAAGTATTATGTGGGACACCATGTACAAGCGTTTTGGAAAAGGAGGGAACAAATAAGTCACTATTACTAGCCGGAAAATATAAAGGAATAGAGGTATTAGGAATAAATCACCCATCTTCATCACGTGGACTTAGTAACGGTGATTGGGAAAGAGTGAGCAAAGAACTCGAAAAAAGATTGGACTAATGCGCACTACTGGCAACAATGTATTTGCGTCAAGCGGGGTTGACGTGTAGTTCAAAGTTTTGTTATCTTTATTCCGTTCGGTGTCGGGGACAAGGCGTGGCTTCGGAAGCCCCGCTCGAACGCAAATACTCACGTTGGTGGCAAGTGTAAAAAGACAGACGGTGAAATATTTAGACTATATAAAGTTAGAGAAGATTAGACAAGTATTTAAAGAGTATTTTGAGAATTTCTACATAGAACTCCCGAGTGTTGTCAAACCTTGGGACGAGTGGGAGCACGAGAATTCAGGTTGGTCTATAACATATTCCCTAGGACATGATGACAAAAATATTCCGTGCATATTCATGGCTGCTAACCATAGAATGACAAATCCTAGACATTTTCTAATAAATGAAAACGGTGACTATAAATCATTAGCTCAATATCACGAATCGTTTTCATACAATCTTGACATCGTAAGTGATGAAGAAATAAAGCGTCAGGAATATTATAAGCTTAATCGTAAGATTTCATCTTTGCATAGGCTTGAGGGAATTTCATCAAATTTTGAATTTAATACTTCTTGTTCAAAACAGAATTTAACTGACTTCAAGGACTTCTTTTTCTTTTGGGAAACAGACTCTCCTTTTTCTCAATGGCACAAATGTTCTTTTAAAGCATTTGGAATTGAATTCAATACAGCAGAGCAGTACATGATGTTTCAAAAGGCATTATTATTCAATGACTATGGTATTGCTGACAAAATATTAGATACTACCAATCAACGAAAACAAAAGGAATTGTGCAGACAGGTGGCAAATTTTGATGAAAAAGTTTGGAATAATAACTGCCGGAGAATTGTATATGAGGCAAATAAAAATAAATTCTTACAAAATCACAGTTTACTAAAATATCTTCTTGAAACGGAGAATAAGTTATTGGTGGAGGCAAGTCCAGATGATTTTATTTGGGGGATTGGACTAAAAAAGGAAGATAAATTGGCGCAAAATGAAAATACATGGAAGGGAACGAATTGGCTTGGATATGTATTGACTTTATTAAAAGATGATTTAAAGAAAACAATGGACAAATAACACCAGCCACCAACAATGTATTTGCGTCAAGCGGGGTTGACGCGTAATCCAACGTTTTCGTATCTTTAATGCGTTCGGTGTCGGGGACAAGACGTGGCTTCGAAAGCCCCGCTCGAACGCAAATACTCACGTTGGCGGTAATTCATTTGACAGACAACAAAACCAATAATTATACAAATGAGAAAATTAAGTTTACTGACACTATTAATTACAACGACTATGTTTAACATTTTTGGACAAGGGAAAGATAAATCCGAAAAGGAATTTAATAAAAGTAGGGCAAAGATATTTCCTGTAGTTAAGGTCGAGACAAGTGGAGGAAGTGGAAAGACTATAGAATTTACAGCCGAGAACCAGCCCGTATTTAAGAAAATAGCAGGAGACCTGTTATGCTTTTATGGCATAGAAAAAGCAGATAATTTCGTTCTTTTAACAAAGAGTCAAATTCCAAGTACTATATCAATGGACGACCTTGATAGTATTGCAAAGGAAAATTTACTAACAGAAGTTCAGAAAAATTTAAAAATTCACAAAACAGACTTTGGCGGAATTGGATTTACGTGTGGCGGGAATCACGAAGCTGCACTTATTCTGATACCTGAAATTTGGGGCGTCCTAATTGAAAAATTAGGTGAGAACATAGTATTTGGTGTGCCTGCTAAAGACATGAGTATTTTTGTGAACTCTGACCAAATAGACAGCGTAAGTAAATTGCAAGAAATGATTAACGACATTCATAAAGACGGTAGCCGACTCCTGAGCAAAAAAATGTTTAAGTATAAAGACGGACAAATTGAAGTGAAATAAACTAAATATGAACTACCGCCAACAATGTATTTGCGTCAAGCGGGGTTGACGTGTAATTCAACGTTTTCGTATCTTTATTCCGTTCGGTGTCGGGGACAGGACGCGGCTTCGAAAGCCCCGCTCGAACGCAAATACTCACGTTGTGGGGCATTGTTGCCCGACAACTAACGACAGATGATTGAGATTGAATTTGAAGAGCCAAAAATAAAAGCATGTGACTGTTGCGGACAGCAAGTAGTTACCCTGACCAGGTTTGTTTATATGGACGGTGACGCATTCGCAGTCTATTATGCAAATTTTACAAGAGGACATGCCGAAAGAGTAGTACACGGACTCATTGGACTAGGGAAATGGGGAGACGATGCCAAGGCAGCCGACAGAGTAGCGTTTCCATTTGATATTCGGACAAGTGAAAATAGTTATCAAGTCGGACTGATAAACGCCAATCAATCTCAGTGGAGTGATACGACATTTCTTGGTAAACTCTTGGACAGGGACGAAGCTTTAAAGCATGAATGGGTTAAAGAAGCATTTCACATAACCGACCATATGGTCTCGGACGACAAAATAATTGTGGAGTACTTAAATAACTGAGAGTTGGAACAACGCCCCACAACACTGTATTTGCGTCAAGCGGGGTTGACGCGTAATCCAACGTTTTCGTATCTTTAATGCGTTCGGTGTCGGGGACAGGACGCGGCTTCGGAAGCCCCGCTCGAACGCAAATACTCACGTTATAAGCA
>JADBYQ010000043.1 GCA_020402945.1 Cytophagales bacterium
CATAATTGTAAAAGCTGTCCAATTGGTTCAGCTTTTGAAGGGCATCATAGCGCTGTTCCGCTACGGCCAAAAATTCCTCCTTGCTCATAGTCTTTTGTTTTTATTTAAATTTACAAAATCGCGTCAATTTGAAATGCACCCTTTTTATTTGTTCAGACTAAAAATCTAATTCTCTATTATCTTAATAGTTGCTTCCAAATGTTTGATGATAATGCGGATGTCGTGGTTTGTTCTGGAAAGTTTGCTCATCATAATAGCGCCTTCCAGGCTTGCGATGATAACGGTTGCATAGTATTCTTTGTCAATATCTTTTCTGAGTTGGCTGAAGGTAATTCCATTAGCTAAAATAGTTATGATGGACTCCTTCAGTACTTCCAGAATGGCATGTGCCTTTTTGCGCAAGTGAGGACTATTGTCGTCTGCCTCTATGGCAACATTCAACAGGGGACATCCGCCTTTGATGGGTGATTTGGTTACATACGATTCAAAGAAATAGATGATCGCTTTAAGTTTCCCACTTGCGGTTGGCTGCTCCTTTATCTGGGTGCGAAGCTTCTCAAACATAATTCCCATCAAATAAACCAACGACTGTTCTTCCAATTTCTCTTTGTTCTTAAAATGACGGTAAATAGCCCCTTTGGTGTAGCCCGTAGCTTCTGTAATGTTGCTAATTGAGGTTGCTTTATAACCCTGCAGGTTGAACAGACTGCCTGCGTGATGCAGAATTGCCCCTTTCGTTTCGTCTGGATTGCGCATGGCACAAAGATACCGATCGGTATCTAAATAAAAAACACTGAGTCTTAGTGCGTTGTTGAAACAGAGGGGTTCGAAAGCGGCTGATTGCATAATTCGTCAATATTTTAAATACTTTTGAGAGTAAATGCCCTTTCTACAATGGAGTTAAAAAATGTTGTTAAATACATACTCGTTTTTCTACTAGCCAGTATCCTATTCGTGGTTGTTTCCTTCTCTATTGTTTACTACAAACAACAAGAGATTACGCAATGGGCAATAGAGCAAGTCAACGAGGATTTCAATGGTTATTTAGAAGTAAAATCAAGTCAAGTTTCCCTGTTCCACGATTTTCCTTACCTCGATCTTGACTTGCGTGGCATTTCTTTTTACGAATCAAAGAACAAAGAAACAAAACCGCTCTACGAAATTAATCATCTCTACTTGGGGTTTCGCTGGATCGATGTCATCCGTTCGGTCTTCGATATTCGACTAATTGATGTGAAGGGGGGGCATGTTGATGTTGTAGAATGGGCCAATGGCGATATTAATCTACTGCACGCAAAAAAAATCAAATCATCATCTGGTGAAAGTTCGTCTTCATCCGTTCAAATGCACCTGAAAAAATTTGCAGTAGAAGATTTTAAGATTTCTTTCCTGAAAGTAACCGATTCAAGCGAGTACCAAGCTAACATTCTAAAAGCGGTAGCGACAATACAGATTGATTCGGCTCAGACTCATCTTTCACTTCAAACAGAACTGCGCGGTAGTTTTGTAAAAAACAACACCGCCACTTTTTTCCACGACAAAAACGTAAAAATCAAAACCAAATTCAGCTTTCAATCGCGGACAAAGACGGCAAAATTTTCTGATACACATATCCAACTTGAAAATGCTTCTTTTGCAATTGATGGAACCGTTCAGACCCTCAATGATTTAGATTTTAATTTGACGCTACAAGGAGAAAAGCCTGACTTCAGCCTTTTTACGTCTTTTGCCCCCCCGGAAGCAGCCGATTTAATCGCGCAATATGAAAATCAAGGACAGATCTATTTCTTGGGCACCGTACAAGGAAAGTTGACATCTACCTATCAGCCAAAATTGAATTTTCAATTTGGTTGTAAAAATGGTTCGATAGAAAATATTGAAGGGAAAAAGAGTATTGATCAATTGGGTTTTGTTGGATCGTTTACAAACGGTGTAGAGCGTAACTTCAAAACATCTGTTTTCGAGATGCGCGATTTTTCCTTTCGCCCCGCAAAAGGTTCTTTCCGTGGAAGCTTCCGCGTTGAAGATTTTACCAATCCGCAGGTTGCGGTTAGCCTTGTTTCGAATTTAGATCTCGATTTTCTGGCGGGTTTTCTGGGAATCAAAAATGTGGAGGGTCTAAAAGGTCAAGTTCTGCTAAACATGAATTTCAGCGAACTCATCGATTTTCAAAAACCAGAAAACTCGTTTGCCAAACTAAAAGAAGGAATTGAAAGTGAATTGATTGTAAAAGATCTTGGTTTTTCACTGCCCAATAAAATGCAAAAGGTAGATCGAATGAATCTACATGCCTTTATGAGTGCTGGAAAGTTCACCCTAGACTCTCTTACTGTCTATTTAGGAAACTCCGACATCAAGATATCGGGTAGCATCAGCGATTTACCTGCTCTGTTTCATCGCCCCAATAAAAGTATTTCGATTCGATTTGATGCGACTTCAAATAGAATTGACTTTCCGGAACTATTTCGCTTTGATACTGCATTGGCGAAAATGATAGATGAGGAAATGACAGATTTTCGTATCCGTTGCGCTTTGGAGACTTCTGTCAGTAGTCTAAAGCGAAGCCCACTCCCCATTGGTGAATTTTTTATTGATGACTTGTATGCAAAAATTAAAGGTTATCCGCACACACTACATGACATACATGCAGATGTAGTTGTCACCGATTCTTCTTTTCAATTAAAAGACCTGAGCGGTGCTATTGACCAGTCCGATTTGCACTTCAACGGCAAACTTACCAACTATGCGATTTGGTTCGATTCGGTTAAACGGGGGGATACCCGTTTCGACTTTGATTTATACTCAGCACAATTAAAACTAAATAATCTTCTTACCTATCGCGGGGAAAGCTACCTCCCAAAAGATTATCAAAGTGAAGTAATCAAAGATCTTCGCTTGCATGGGTCGGCAGACCTGTTTTTTGATAACCACTTTCGTTCCGCTGATTTAATCGTTAGCAAAGTTGAAGGTAAGATGCGGGTTCATCCACTCAAGATCGAAAAGCTGGCTGGGCGCATCCATTATGAAGACGATCATTTGACGATTCAAAATCTCGCTGCCCGGATGGGCGCTAGTGACTTTTTGGTTAACCTCAACTACTACACGGGTAAAGAAGTTAAATTAAAAAAACGGGATAATCAATTTTCCTTTCAAGCTGACAATCTCGATCTAGACCAACTTCTTAACTTCAAAAAAGATTCAGTCAAAACAGCTGAACAGCATAGTAAGGCTTTTAACATCTTTGAGATTCCTTTTACCGACATGCGCCTAAAAGCAAATATTACCAAACTAACTCATCATAATATCAAAATCAGTAACTTAAAAAGTAATTTAAGATTGCAGGCAAACCACTATATGTTCATCGATACGCTAGCGATGGATTTGGCTGGTGGATCAATGGCGATGAACGGCTATTTTAACGCTTCTGATCCCAAGAAAATCTATTTCAAAAACAAAACGAATTTTTCAAATATCAACCTTGATCAATTACTCATTAAGTTCGACAACTTCGGGCAAGATGTAATGGTGAGTAAAAATCTCCATGGCTCGCTATCGGGAAATGTCAGCAGCTTATTTCATGTGCACCCCGATTTAACACCAATACTCAAGGAAGGCGAAGCCCACTTAGACGTCCGCATTTCAAATGGAAGCCTTGTCGATTTTGCTCCGCTGCAAGCGATGGCCGGTTATTTTAAAGACAAAAATATACGATTGGTTCGCTTCGATACCTTGCAAAACAAGTTAGACCTAAAAAATGGGTTGCTTCAAATTCCAGCAATGACGATTAATACCTCTCTTGGCTTCATTGAAATGGAGGGCAGTCAATCACTGGATTTAAACATGGATTATCTCATTCGCGTACCTTGGGGTATGGTTACCCAAGTGGGTTTTCAGGCATTGTTTGGTGGAAAGAAAAAGAATGAAATAGATCCGGATCAAGTTGATGCCATTCAGTATCGAAATAAAGACAAACGAATTCGCTTTTTGAATGTGCGCATAAAAGGTACTCCAGATAAGTTTGATTTTTCGTTGGGGAAGAGATAAACCGATTTAACGTAAATGTTTTAGTACCCACCACTTTTCCAACAAGTCAAATCCATACTCAACGAACAAATGACTTACATTTAGTAATTGGCCAATCTTCACAATTAGCAAGAGATGTGATTTGATCCATTTTTGGATTCATAAAAATCCATATCTTGACACCATAAATCAAATTTATGCAACATCCATTTTCACTAGAAGGAAAAGTTGCTCTTGTAACAGGTGCATCAAAAGGCATTGGTCAATCGATTGCCGAATATTACGCGGCCGCAGGAGCGAAAGTAATTGTAAGTAGTCGTAAGCAGGATGCGGTAGATGCTGTCGCTGCTGAAATAAAAGCCAAGGGGTTTGAAGTGACTGCCATTGCCTGTCACATGGGTGATATGGCAGATGTACATAGATTAGCAGACGCTACGCTGGCCAAGTATTGCACTATCGATATTGTGGTAAATAATGCGGCAACGAATCCCGTATTCGGACCAGTGGTTGACACCAGTTTGGAAGCTTTTGATAAAATTATAGCCGTGAATGTGAAAGGCCCCTTCGAACTCGCTAAGAAGCTCTACCCAACTCTGAAAGCAAAAAAATCCGGATCTGTCATTAACATCAGTTCGATTGGAGGATTACGCCCCGAGGGTGGACTGGGGATTTACAGTATGAGCAAGGCCGCACTCATTTCCCTAACCAAAGTAATGGCCAAAGAATGGGGAGATGATAATATTCGGGCGAATGCTATTTGCCCCGGCTTGATCAAAACAAAATTCAGCGAAGCGTTGTGGAGCAACGATAAGATGATGGCAATGATGATGAAGGTACTACCCATTAAGCGTGTAGGCACTCCGGAAGAAATTGCAGCACTCGCGCTTTACTTGGCTTCGGATTCATCGGCTTATTGTACCGGCAGCGTGTTTACCGCGGATGGAGGATTTACCATCTAGTTATCATTGCAATTACTGGTGATGTAAAATCCGCTTTTTTGAACCTGCGGAATCCCGTCACTGAGCCAACTGAGCAATTTTAGACAATTGCAAGCCATTTGCTACAGCCGCAATCTCTTGCTCAGAGGTGTCGTCCATTTTAACTGTTAGAAGTGTATTGTTCATCGGTACTTGCAATTCGTAATTGGTTTTGCCGGCATCTGAATCAACAGTTTTGTTTAACAACGATTTATAACCTTGGATTTTGATCACCTTCTGGTTTTCATCTCGCATCATGCCGCCTATTAATGGCATAGAAAGAATCGTATTGATCGAAGACATTACAGGTGAATTGTTAAAAACATTTATCGTTGCAGTTTTAGTCTCTGCTCCGTACCTCCGCTCCACAAAAAGACCAGTAACTGTGCCTGAGCCTCCGGTTACGTTATCCTCCTTGGCGTTATAATTTAGAGAGGCCACTTTTGTAGGCAAAAGCTTAATAATCTCTTTGCCAATCACGATATCCAAATCTCCCAACATCTGCTCTAGCGCAAAACGTGTGTCTTCTAATCTCCCCGCAGAATAGGAGGAACGAGCTGTTGCTAAATTTTTTGCAAAATCTTGTGCTCCAGAAAGCAATGGCAACCAAATCAGTATTGCTAAAAGTCTTTTTTTCATAAATAGGATTTCAAATTACTGTTCACCTAACATTTTCTTTATTCCTTCGATGTCAACAAGTTCAGCTGACTTCATTATTTCCTGTTCGGTCGAAAAGTTGACCCCTTCAAAAACTACCAATGAAGTTTGGCCTAATGGTACGCTCAGCTTGTAACCACTACTTTTGTCAAATTCAATAATCGCTCGATAACCCTTTACCTTGGTTTGTTTCCAATTTTGTTCACCACCTGTTTGTTGCGCGTATCCTCCGCTTGTCAGATATCCATTTACAGCAGACATCCACATGGCATTGTTGGCAACCATTACACGAAACAGCTTATCCTTGTTGTCCTTGTATTCGCGTTGAATAGTAAGCCCAGCCCAACCGTAGCCACTACTTGTTACTTGATCAGCGGTAGCGTTTTTCGGTAGCGAAGCAATAGTTTCGGGAAGTGATTTTAGAATTTGATTTCCTATTTCAAGCTCTACGCCCAACATAGCTTGTTGGACAGAATAGCGAGCTTCTGAATAACCATTTTTATTAAAAGCTGTTTCGGCATCACTCAAGTTTTGATTTACATCTGGTGGGGTTGAAATAAGCCCGCCCCCGCTGTTGTTAGAAGTATTACTTCCGCTTTGAGTATTTGAGCCATTTCCGTTCTGTCCACTTGGTTTTCCGTTTTGGCTGCCGTTTTGATTTTGATTGATGCCTAACTTTTTATCCACACCTTGTTCCAACTTCTGTTCAGCCTTTTGCTGAAGTCTCTTTAACAGCTGTGCTTTTGTGCTGATGGAAACCAACCAGAAGCAGATCAGGAAAATACAGCCTTTTTTCATTTTAGTCGTTTTATATTTGAATAATAAAAATACAAAATTTTTGACATTACCTAATTCCGGGAACACCTACGGGAGCCGCCTGATCTTTAGCGAAGTTGGGCGCTTTACGTACGGTCGGGTACACTTCATCGAGTGTGTTGCCATCGTACAGCCTTCCATTCTTCATCACCTGATTCACGGAGTTGGTGTTCCTTAAATTCTCCAATGGGTTTTTGTCCAAAATAATAAGGTCAGCCAGCTTTCCTGCTTCGATACTTCCAATGTCTGTATCCAACCCAATGGCCTTTGCTCCATGAATAGTAGCCACTTTCAGAGCATCAATATTTCGCATGCCGCCCGAGGCTACACTCCACAACTCCCAGTGGTAGCCCAGACCTTGCAACTGTCCGTGCGAACCAACACCCGCATTGCCACCTGCTCTTACTAAATCATTCACAAACTTAGCATGGTCTTCAAACACATGTTCTTCTTTCATAAACCATCCTGGTCTTCTTCTTGACTTCTCGTCCAGTTCCGATTTTGCTGTAAAGTAATTCAGTTTCGGATCTCCATTTACATTTTCAGTTGCATAATAAAAATTCTCTGCCCATGGCCCACCATATGCAACTAGCAAAGTGGGGGTGTAAGTCATCTTTGCCTCCGCAATAGACGATGCTACATCTTTGTACAACGGATAAATAGGTAATGCATGTTCGTGACCTGGATATCCATCAATCAAGTTGGTCATATTCAATTTGAAATCCAGACCTCCTTCGGTTGTTGGCATTAAGCTTTGTTCTTTAGCAGCTTGAATGATCCACTGACGATGTTGTCTGTTTCCGGTCAAATACATTTTGATGGTCTTCGTATTGTAGTATTCTGAATACTGTTTTAAAATATCCTTAGCCTGATCCAGGTCTTTGATGTTATAAGCCCAAAACCCAACACCAGGTCCAGTAGAATAAATCCTGGGACCGATGATTTGCCCTGTCTCAACCATGTCTCCATAGGTAAGTACGTCTGTGGTTGCAGTCTGTGGATCCCTTGTCGTAGTTACTCCGTAGGCAAGATTGGCTGCATACATCCATACTTGATTTTTATGAACGCCCCAGGCAGGCCACATGTGCGAGTGTGTATCTACAAATCCAGGAACGATCGTCTTTCCCTTCAAATCTATTTTTTGAACCGACCCGTCAACTGCTATTGAGCCTGCCGCACCGACTTGTTTGATCCGCGCATTTTCGATCAGCACATCTCCACTTTCAATTACCTCATCACCCTTCATGGTTACGATGCGTGCGTTCTGCAATAAAATTTTTCCTTGAGGAACATCCTTTTGCACGGTCACTTTTATCCTTACTTCTGTTGGCTTGTATCCTTCGTCTTTCTTCTCATCTTTTTTATCATCCTTCTTGTCATCTTTCCCTGCCTTGCCGCCAGGCAGGTTCTCATCCTTTTTATCGCCCTTCGCCTCCTCTAGCTCCTTTGCTTTTTCTTCGGCTGCTTTCTTTTTCTTGAGGGCATCTTCTTTTGTCTTCGCTGAATCCAAATTATAAGTGAAGAAAGCATTGCCTAGTGTAAAATAAACCGTCTTTGCGTTGCTACTCCAGCTAGCGAACTCACCTCCAAGTTTGGTTAGCTTACGCGAAGGGAATTGAGCTTTGTCCGCTTCGGCCACAGATACTTTTGGCGTATCGCCTCCTGTCTTAGGGATGGTGATCACATAAATTTCATTGTTGATTTGAGCCAGTGCCTTGTCGCCCTCAGGTGCTATTTTTATCACATCAGCGATGGATGGCTCTTGAGCCGGTTCCATTTCTGATTCGTTCAACATACAATTATCAGCCATAAGCACCGAGCCATAAACCGTAATACCTGTTACTTTCAGATGTGCTTTCTCATCAGTGCCGTCCCAACGAATAGAAAGCAAACCCTTTTGACCATTGTATAAATAGATACGATCTTCTGATTTAGTGAAATGTGGATTGCTTCTGCCTTTTGCTTTTGCAATGAAGTTGAGTGGGCCACCATCGCCAGAAATCCAAACCAGATCTTCTTGCGCTCCTTGAAAAAATGGGCTATCCGCGTCTTTGAACGTTTGTGCTGCTCCACGGAAGAAAACAATTTTATTGCCTTGATATGACCAAACGGGTTCGGTGTATAATCCCGCTGCAGTAGTAAGCCGAACTGGCTTGGCATCTTTCAATTTCAAATTTAACTTGTAAACATGCCCTGCATTATTTTCCCAAGTAACCCATGCTAACTGACTGCCATCTGGGCTCCAGGTCGGTTGTGCTTCGGTAAAATTATTAGATGTTATTCTTTTGTATGTCGCCTTTTGAATATCGTACAAATACAATCGATTCAATACCGTTAGCGCCACCTGCTTTCCATCTGGAGAAACAACCGCATCACGGATTTGTGTTGCAATCATATCCTTGTCGTCTTTGATGGGGTATTTAAAATCTACCCGTGGTCCAACTAAAAATTCTGTCTCCATTTCAAATGGAATATTGATAGCGTCACCTCCTGCTACCGGGATACGATAAAACTTTCCACCATAGGAAGCCACTACTTCTTTGCTATCGGGGGTGAATGACATCGCTGGCAACACACCCAGCGGAGCAATGGACTCCTGTTCATCACGCTGCACCGGATAGGCAAGCCATTTTTCGTCACCTGATTTTATTTCGCGTAATATTAATCCTGTTTGATCATTGTGTCTGGTCCCATACACCAGCCACTTGCCATCTGGTGAAAGGGTAGGTGAAAAAGCAGAACCATACCGCTGCGTTTTTCTTTCAATCTCTCCGTTGTCACGATCATAGGTGCTGATTTGATATTGCGGTAATTGAGCGTTGTAGTTCCACGCGCCCGTGCGATGTGCAAACCAAACAAATCGACCATCGTTGCCAAATGCAGGTTCTACCGTTTTCAGATTATCAGGTTTGCTGATGAGTTGCGCACCGGAACCGCCCTCCTTATGAAACATCCAAAGCTTTAAATTTCTGATTCCACGGGAAGCAACAATGTAAGTTCCATCGGGAGTCCACTCTGCCGATTGATAATGTTCATTGTTCCCCTTCGTAACCTGAAGAGAATCTTTCTTATCCAGATTGAACCACCAAATATTTTCACCTCCACTGCGATCCGAGATAAATAACAACTTCGTTCCATCGGGGCTAAACTTTGGATGAGAGTCAAAAGACATTCCCTTAGTAAATTGAACCGGCTTTCCACCAGTAATAGGCATGGTGAAAATATCGCCCAGGAAATCAAACGCGATCGTTTTTCCGTCCGGACTTACGTCCAGTGACATCCAGCTGCCTTCGTTTGTTTTTAACGGAATACGCCTCGCAATTTCTAGCGGAAGATCCTTCTTCTTCTTTGCTTTTTCTTTTTTGGTTGAATCTGCTTTTATTTCCTTCTTGGGCTCCTGCGCTAACACGTATTGACTATAAACTAGTGCGAACACAATAAGGCAAAGACTAACTATTTTTTTCATTTGAATGGGTATTTGGTGAATTCAAAACTGATTGCAATAGGAAAAATAAAGATTTCCAATTTCTACAGGCCATCCATTTACATGGTCGGTAGAAACCGATCAAAATTCATTCTTGCCCAGCGATATAGGTGGTAATCTAGTTGTTCTTCTTTCTAAAGAATTTATTCAGTTTATTCTGAAGTGCTTCTTTTACGGGATCTGCTTTTGTTGTATCGGTTTTTGTGGAGTCTTTTTTAGTGCCTCCACCTAAAATACCATTCACAAGATCCTTGGCCGGTGTATCTTTAATTACATCCTTCAATACTTCTTTTCCCTTATCAACGGCTACATTCGTCACGGCTTCCTTTACCTGTTGTTTTTGCTCTTGCATGAGCAAAGTGGTTTTAGGGGCGCTGAACAAACCTGTCAATCCAATCGTAACAGGGATTTCCGAAGTTGAATTTTGAGATACGGTTGCCTGATTCAAAAAGCCCTGAAACTGCGAACCTAATTGCCCGGCTGGAACCATCATTTTAATTGTATAGTCGATTGATTTATCGAGACCAGAACTGCCACTAATCGTAGTCACATAATCACCAAACTTCACATTAAATGGTTTTACGCTTAGCCTTCCGTCTGTAATTGTTGCAGACATCAAAACATCTTGCAGGCTAACATTATCCGTATTGTTCAGCTTCGTGAGGGAAGTAATACTGGAAACTAAATTTGATTTGGTCAACGAGGCCTGTGCAATTTTAATCAACCCTGCGCCTGTTATTGTATTTAACTTGGGCATCATATCTTGTCCCAACTCTCCGTTAATTTTAAAGTCGGTACCAAAATTTCCATTTACGAGCCCGGCAATAGGAGCATACGTTTTAACTACTGAAAAAGAATTGGCCGCTTGTTGAATGGAAAGGTTTTCAATCTTCAAAGCAAAATCATACTTGGGATGATTTATGTCTTTTGTATTGTACACGCCACTTACACCAAATGATCCGCCTAACATATTAAACTTAACGCCACTGAGGTTAGCCACCCCTTCCTTTAGAATGACATCGCCATTTGCATTGGTCATTATATACTCCATCATTTTTACTGTTTTGATATCAGAATGCAATGTGAAATCAATGTTTTGTGGTATCGGTATCACACCAAAAGACGCGGTATCTTTTTTAGCCGGCTCAGTTGATTCTGTCATGAACTCATTCAGGTCTAGTAGCGTAGAATTGAAATTCATGTTTCCTTTGATGGTCTCCTTGCCAAATACATAGCCAATGTAGTTACTCACCGACCCGTCTACGCTAAAATCACTCTTGCCAATTGTACCACTCGTGTTTTTTAGCTCAATTTTTTGGGGATTAAATGTGGCCTCCGCTTGTGATATTCCTACTGCGTAGGCAAGCGTCTTTGAATTAAACTTGAAATCTCTTAATGAAGCAGAACCGCTCGTTGGTAGTTTATCATATCGCTTTGCATTCACATCGGAAAACTTGCCCTTCGTTTCTATGTTTGCTTTTACCTTTCCGGCAAGCGCCATCCCATCGAGAGGAAAAATTTTTGTCATTTTCTCGATGTCAATTCCTCCGTTCACTTTCAAATCCCAGGTGTAGTCGTCCAAGTTCTGTAACAATAACTCCGCAGCAAATTTTTCGCCTTCCATTACCATCGCGAAGTCGTTTACAGTAATAAATGTCTCCGCCATCTTGCCGGACGAATTTTTTACCGTTGAAATGAAATGAATATCCTCCAAGGGAAGAGGAAACTGACTCGCCTTGGCGTAGCCCCCATCCAAACGCATCGCTACATCGATGGCCGGAATAATTTTGCGAACGCTATCATAAACCCCTTTTGCATTTGCATCTACTGCAAAAATACCTTTGAGTTCCATCCCCTGTGTGGGTACCATTTTTGTCAGCTCAGTTAGATTTAACTTAGCCTTTATGTTGGCATCCATTCGGAAATCCTTCAAGTTCTCAACCAACAATCGTGCATCCACAGGATTGGATCCAAAATCCAGGTGTAGCTTTTTTAGATCGATCATGGTATTCTCGACAACACCCGTTTTATTGTCCACCAAAAGATCCATGTTAATATTGGTAACTGCAGATGGCAGATCAGGATACTTGAACATGGCATCATTTACACGCAAGCCAAGATTAAAGGCGGGCATTTGTGTTTCGCTATAGGTTCCTTTCACGAATCCGTTAAATGCAAGCTCTCCCTTTGTTTCAATTTTCGAGAAGTCTTTTGAATACATACCCGGTACCAGAGATAGCAGGCTCTTGAAAGAAGTCTCAGGGCTTTTAAAACTGATATCCATGCCGTAGTCCTTTTCATTCATTTTAAACCAACCGTCAAAATTAACGGTAAAGTCATTGAGCTTAGCCGTATTTTCTTTGAATGTGTATTTCGTATAGGCTTCGCTGATGCCGATGGTCATTTCTACTTCTGCGCGTTTGTTGGAGAGGTATTCAACTCCGCCATAAGAAACTGTTAGGGAGTCACCGATACTTTTTGTTTTCAAATCAAACTCAGCCTCATTAAAGTTGCCACTTCCGGAATGATCTAAGTCTTTAATTGACATAAAGTAAGGCATAGTTTGGTCGTCATAAACGAACGATCCGTTTATCACCTCCCAATGGTCAATGCCAAATGAAAATTTGCTAGGCTCTGTTGATTGCTGCTGTAGCGTATCGGTAGAAGGAATAACAATGTCATAATTTGCACTACCATCTTTCAATACCTTAATGCTGATTTGTGGGCGAGTCAAGGTGATGCCCTTCACACGCAATTGATCTCCAAAAAGAATATCACGCAAATTGATTTCCACCTGAAATTCCTCGATAACAAATAGCGGATGCCCTTCAAAGGGAGCTCTGTTGAAAACACCCAATTCTTTTACCTCTACCGTCATGTTCGGAAAGTTGCTGAAGAGTGACAGGCTAAAGTTATTAACGTCAAAAATGACATCTGCATTAACGGACTTGGCTATTTCTCTATCAATGGCACTTTTAATATCTTCTTTAAAAACACGTGGTAAAATAAGGGCAGCGGCAAACAATAAGCCGAAAACAATGCCAAGAACGATGAATACTTTTTTTGCAATTTTCATAGGAAACCGGATTGACGGAACAAAGGTAGTGAAACACAATGCATGCAAACGAACGCTGGCGGCTTGCTAGAAGTATTTTAACATGAGTTTAACGATAAACGCTTTAAGTTTCGATTGAAATGGAGGGTAAAGAAAACCAATAGATGAAAACCGGCTCATTTGGTGAAGCACCGGTTTTTGATTTGAGAATTCCAGAAATCCGTAGTAGCCATGCGATTTCCCGATTCCACTGTTGTTTACTCCGCCAAAGGGCAGGTTGGCGTGAGTAAATTGTATCACACATTCATTGATACAGACTGATCCGGCAGAGGTAGCTGCCAAAACTCTATTTCTGGATTTACGATCATGACTAAAGACGTACAGTGCCAATGGCTTTGGCTTACTATTTACAATGTCAATCACTTCGGTATCTGTCTCATAACTAATGATTGGCAAAACTGGCCCAAAGATTTCTTCCTCCATCATCCGAGACGAAGCGGAAACATTGGTAAGAATCAAGGGATGAATAAAGTTGGTTTGTTCATTTACTGTACCCCCCATTTCGATTCTAGCCCCGCCTGCAATAGCGTCTTCAATCAATGCGCTAATTCTGCTAAAATGGCGATGATTTACAATTCGTGAATAGTTCGAACTCGCCTCGTCAATTTTATTACCCTCCCCAAAAAGAAGAATCACTTCTTTTTTTAGCGCTTCCACAAATTTGTCTTTGATTTCGCAGTGCACTAATACATAATCTGGCGCAATACAGGTTTGGCCGTTATTCAAAAATTTACCGAAAGCAATTCGCTTTGCCGCATCGTCAATGCGAGCTGTTTTATCAACGATTGTGGGTGATTTGCCACCTAGTTCGAGGGTCACGGAAGTCAGGTTTTCAGCGGCTGCTTTCATTACCACTTTGCCAACCGCTGGGCTACCAGTAAAGAAAATATGATCGAAGGGTAAGCGCAACAATTCGGTCGACACGTCCTGCCCACCTTCAAACACGGTTACCAGGTCTTCTTCAAAAAACTCACGAACTAGTTCGGCAATTAATCGGGCGGTGTGTGGCGTTAGCTCTGAAGGCTTGATGATGGCCGTGTTCCCCGCAGCCAAACAAGAAACCAGTGGCCCAAAACATAAGCTGAAAGGATAATTCCAAGGAGCAATTATCAAACAGGCACCCTTTGGCTCAACTACAACTTTTGAACGCGTGCCTAAATAGGTAATGGGTGCATCAATCTTCTGGGGGGCAGTCCATTGATCTAGTTTCTCAATCGCGTGACGCAATTCACTCAACACAGGATAAATCTCCGAAAGGTCTACTTCCATCAATGGCTTCTTAAAATCATTGTGAACCGCATTTCCAATTCTTTCCCGGTTGGACAAAATAAAATCGCTGAAGCGGCTCAATAGCTTTTTTCGGTCGGCAATCGGCTGTTTTCGAAGCTGTATGCTTTTATTCTGGTGTGAACTGAAAGCTTTTTGGATTTGCTCTTTGGTTGCGAAAATGGCCTCTGTTATCACTTTTAAGGGTTTTTCACAAGATATCTAAATTTAAAAAACATCGAATGTTAAGTTTTCTGCCATTTATTTGGTCAATGTTACCAAATTATTACCTTTATCATAACAATTTAGTAACATTGGCTTAACATGAAAAAAAGGCTTTGGCTGTTATTCGTTCTGATCCCGCTGCTTGGTGCTGGGCAGAATAACTTATTGCCCAGCCTGCTAAAGACAACTCCTACAGCTAACACTGCCCTCATAAACAAAAAGCTAGTCGACTTCATCTCACTTCAGCAAACAAAGCAAGCCAAATCTAAAAGCGAGATTAAGTTCTTGCATTCTCTCTTCAATGAATCGCACAGAAAATTCCTCAAGCACTACAAAGCGTATAGCCAGTTCAGCGAACCCTTTGAAAGTGGTCATTACGATTGCTTAAGTGGTACCGCGTTCTTTAGCCTAATGCTAGAGTCGCTGCAAATGAACTACAAGATCATAGAAACCAACTACCATATCTTTTTACTTGTAGAGACTCGCGAAGGGCAAGTGTTGCTGGAAACGACCGATCGCCTTTTTGGATTCAAGACGAATCCGTTGGAAATTGAAAAATGTTTAAAGGGATACAAGGAAAATTTACTAGCGACCTCCAATCGCAAGGCTCACTACTACCAGTATCAGTCAAAGCTGTTTCGGGAGATAAAATCTACACAACTCAGTGGCCTTCTTTACTTTAATCAGGCGGTTGTATCTTACAATAATCGCGAATGGGAACAATGCGTTTACCACTTGGAAAAAGCTCGATTTATTTACGACAACGCAAGAGTGTCAGAATTGACTCACCTTTTGGTTGAAACGATATCTCAAGCCGATCTAAACGAAAAGTCTAAGCAAGAATTACTTATCCACCTAAGCCCATTTGTAACCGATTTGCCGGTATTGGCTGGGCGCTAGTTTTCCAATATCCGAAGTTCCACTCTTCGATTCATTTTATGCGCCTCCTCTGTGTTTTCTCTGGTAAGGGGAGAAGTCCCTCCGAAAGCCTTCGTCTTAATCTTAGCTTTATTAGATCCCTTCGAAACCAAATAGGATCTAACGGCATCTACTCGCTCTTGGGATAGCTTCATGTTCAATTTCGGATCGCCCTTGATATCGGTGTGCCCTTCTAACTGAACCACCATATTGGGATTATTCTTAAGCATGGAAACTACTTCGTCTAGCTCATCATGCGACTCAGGTGAAATCTTGGCGGTACCAACTGCAAAAATCAAGTTATCCAAACGCATGGTATGCCCTGCTCGGTGCGAAGTGGTTTCTGAATTTTTGGCAACTGTGGCCGGTAACGCCAGTTCTATGTCTTTAACAACTTTTCTTTCTGCATTAGCATCCGCAGGATCCAATAAATACTTGGCGGTCGCGAAGCCGGGGGCTTCTATGGTTATTGAATATTTCTCCCCTTCAAAAAGAGGGAACGAAAAAGAAGATCCATTTAGAGATCCAACTACATTTGCATAGGGTTCACTTTGATACGATATCTTGGCGGTTATTGGCTCTTTTGTAGTTGCGCTAACGATCTTTCCCTGTGCGTAAACAAGCGTATCTGTTGATTGGGCAACTGAGAGTATCGCAACGAACACCGCTGTAGTTGTCAAAAAAAATTTCATGGTCTCTTATTTAAACACTTCAAAAGTAGGCTCTCTAAAATGACTCTTACATCTTCACTATCTTGAATTCAACTCTGCGATTTTTCGCATTACCAGCCTTGGTATTGCTGGCGTCTATAGGTTTTGATTCACCAAAAAAGGTTGAGTTTATTCGTTCTTGCGAAACACCTTTTTTCACCAAGTAATTTGTGACGGCTTTCGCTCGTCTTTCAGAAAGCTTCATGTTATACCTAGCCGGTCCTAGGTTATCTGTGTGCCCGGCAATCTCAACTTGCAGGGTGGGTCGTTCGTTCATTAGTCCAACAATTCGATTTAACTCAGGGAAAGACTCCTGACTTAGAATAGAAGTATCAAACGCAAAGAAGATATTGTTTAAAGGAATCCTCGCATTTTCTTCTATCGGTGTCACCTCGATTGGAGCGATGTCTACAGGCTTACCATCAACAGGCTTACCATCAACAGGCTTACCATCAACATGTTTTCCACTAACAACAACCGCTTCGGTGGGCGTGAGTTTTACATCTTGGCTTATTGGGCCATAGGCAATCCTTCTTAGATCGAGATTTTGATTGGTGGAGAGGTGGTCTTTTGCTTCCGCCCGAACACCATACAAACTCCCAACTGGTAATTGAATCTCGTAAGCTCCGGTAACTGGGTCTGATTGTACGGTGCCCACCTGTTTTCCATCGTGTAGGCTCTCATAGATGACTTTGGCGCCAAGGGGTTTGCCTGTTTTCGCATCGATCAGTTTTCCTTTTACAAGAACAACTGGATCGGGTAACATAAAAACAGGTATCTTCAACCGAAAAATATCTACATTATTCTCGGCTACTCCTTTTGAAAAGTACGCGAACTCGCTACTGGCCGGAATGTTGAAAAACAAATCGTCAAATTTTGAGTTGACTTCTGATCCTAAGTTTTCGGGTTCACTCCAGTTGGTCCAGGTGTCATCGAGCCTGATGGATCTGTAAATGTCTGCGCCTCCATAGCCACTAAATCCTTTCGATGAAAAATACAGCGTCTTATTATCAGCTGCTAAGAAAGGTGACGCATCTTCTGTGGCGGTGTTGATCGTTCTACCCAAATTAATTGGTTCAGACCAAACCGAATCATTTTTTGGAAAACTGACATATAAATCTCGATCGCCATAAGAATCCTCTCGTTCAATAGACATCAAAAGCGCCATGCGTGTATTGGACAAAAAATAATGTGACTTCTCATTGAAATTATAATCGTTTTCAATTTTCACCGCCCGAGGTGCTGTCCATTCTCCATTGACGTTGTTACTGATTGACATGCCGGCCAACATTTTTTTGCCATCCTTCAAATACTGATTGCCTAACACCATGATGGCTGATTTCCCATCAGGTGTTACTGAGGAAATAGCATTAATAAAATTGGGATACTCGTTATTGAACTTTGGTCCCATATTTTCAGCAAGTGACCATTTGCCTTTTGCATCCAATGTCGAGTACCAGATGTCTTCCTTATCATTTATACCCCCCATGTTCCCGGGGTGATTTCGTCTGCTGAAGTAGAGCGTTTTACCATCGGGTGATAAAATGCCATTCAAATCGTTATACTCACTATTTACATTGTTATCCAAACGTTCAGAAATCAATCCTTTTGCCAGCAGCTCTGGAATGTTGATAATGGCAGCGATCGGAAGATTGGAATCGGTAATGGCTATGGCATCAATTGAAAAATAATCTGTCAGAGCGGCTCCGTCAAATTCCAATTTAATAGAAATAACTTTGTAGGGAGTCTTTTCAATAAAGATGTTTTTCATTCTTCCTTTTACGGGAATTGTCTGGGGCACAAGCGTCTGAATGACGTGCTCTTGTCCATTTTCTTCATACGCAGTGACTCTGTAAAGGCCGCTTGGGTTGTTCGACTCCGCTATCGCAACCTGTTGAATCTGCATCGGGCTTTCGAACCGCACTTTAATCGATTCTTTTCTTTTTGGCCGGTCGGGTGTCCAAGCATTTGGGTTTTGACCCGCAGACGGTAACACATTCGGTTTGCCCAAGATTTGTTGAGCTGAGTATTGAACAGGTGTCAACTCGCTGGAAAAATCAATGACTTTTGAAGCCCATTGTACCGTCTGACTTTTTGCCACCGAAATTGAAGTAAGAGAGACAATTAATAAAAATAATTTCTTCATAAAAGGTGTAAAGGCAGTATAAGTCGGCTTTTCCAAGGTTTAAACTTAGCTAAAAAATGAAAAATGCCGAAAAAGTGATACAAAAAAGAAAATCTTGGCTTTTGACTTGCAACCGATTGAAAAAAACTACTCTAACGAGGTCTTCTTGAATAACAAAAATCCAATGTGAACTAGTACTCCAAACTGACGTCTTTTATCTTCATAATAGTTAGTGCTGATGCTTATTGGGCCAACTGACGTGTGGGCGACTAAGCCAGCAGTAGCCGCAAAATAAATTTTTGTCATGTCTGAATCGAGTTTTGCTTGTTGGTCTGAACTATTTGAAATTCCAGCGAATGGCTTAAAGCCATAGGCCTCTATCCTTACATCGAGGCTTTTGCGAAGCGAGAAAACATTGCGCCACCCTCCCGCTACATAGTTAAACGCCCTAAAATTCTCCAGCAATAGTGTCCGACTATCCTGCATTGGATTAAAAGCTGGGGCATTAATTATTGTTCCAAAGTAGTTAGTGAAGGTCGGCTGATTGGAAAAAACTCCCTCAACCAGATATCCTGAGCTATACTTTCCTACTTTGAAATATTGTTCAAGTGAAATTTTCCCTTGAATCCAAGAACGAGAAGTTGAAGATGGTGTTGTCAGCAATGAGGTATTACCTGGGTTAAGACTCTCATCCAAATTAAACCAGTTTGCACTGAAGGAATATGAGCTACCCTGAGAAGCATACTGCTTCCGGTTCAATGAATTGGAGGAAAAATTAAAGCCAAAACGATTTCCTTTGAGTCGCAAAACGTCAAGTGTATCTGTTGATATCAATATGTCCCGATCGATATATTGATCTTGATTATCTACCAACGCTCCATTTAGAACCAATTTAAACTTGTCACCAACAGGGAAGCCAACATTTACCCCGTACCTTCTATCAACCCGCTTTAACACCGTTGGGGTAAATTTTCGTAGAATGATATCGTCTCCCTCGAGAAAGCTCCAGCTATTAATGACGACCTCAGGCTCAACATAAAACTGGCCGATAAAGGGAAAATCCATCCGCCCTTTAATATGTCCCGACTTATAGAAACTTCCAGCGAAAAAATTTGCGGTAAGATGGGAGAGCGCTCTATTAAAGTAATAATAGTTAACACCTAAAAATATATTATTGATGTTTCGGGTGGCTATCACCCCGCCAAAATCCACCTGAAAATTGTTTTGTGGTCGCTTTGTTAAGACAAAGTCGAAACGTTTGGTCGTCTTATTACAATCGAAGCTTGGATAAACATTATTGAAAAAGGGTTCTGAAACCAATTTATAGTAGCCTGTTTTGATGTCATTTTGGTAAAGTGGCCGCTTTCCGCTCTTAAAAAATCGATTGAGGTACAGTTGCTGGCTTCGGCTAAAGCCCTTAAATCTGATCTCGTCTACTACAATTGGGGATGCCTTACTGTTAAACCTATTGCGCCCCTCCGCTACCTCCTCTCGTGTTCTACGACTTAGAATTTTTGATTTTATCTCCGGCATTTGGCGCAAGGTTTGGCGGTAGCCGCTATCAATCATTGCCCGCGCGCTGGTGAAATCAAACGCGGTGTAATTTTGTAAGTCCGGCTGGATATATACCCCACTGCTAGGCACATCACTAGGATTTGATTTATCCAATAACATATAAAGCAACGAGCGCGAAATCAACTTCTCATCTTCTCCGTGGGGATAGGTATTATACACTTTGGAAGATACATTTGAGCCAATAACTACATCAGGCTTAAATTCACGTTGAGCTACATCGACTGGGAAATTATTGTAGACTCCACCATCGAAGAGGTACTTTCCATCTACCCGAATCGGGTTATAAAAAAAAGGTGCGGTTTGGGTAGTTCGAAGCGCGTCACTCAACACGCCTTTAGAAAGTACTACCTCGGTTTGGGTAAAAATATCAGAAGCTATCACGCGAAGTGGAACAAACAAGCTATCAAAGTTATTTTTGGAGATGGCTGAAGGCTGCGCCATCTTTTCGGCTAATGCAAAATTCAACGATAGGTCGTTGGCAATCGTAGAGTTGATCAAAAAACCGAAGGTCGAATCTAACGACAGGTTGAGCTTAAGAAACGAAGCATCGTTCTCTTTCTTGAAATAGTAATAATCTTTCCCCAATTCCAGACGTCCATTTACCCAGTCCAGAAATTCGCGAGAAAGTGCAATGTCTTCGATTTGCTTTGGGCTCATACCTGCCGAATAATAGCCGCCCACAATGCCGCCCATTGAAGTGCCTGTCAGATAGTCTACAGGAATCTCGTTTTCTTCCAGTGCCTTTAATACCCCAATGTGTGCAAGACCCTTTGCTCCACCTCCGCTAAGCACCACTGCCACCTTCTGCGAATAGCTGACGGACGTTGCCAAGAAAAAAAAACCTAAAACAAACCTCACTACTCTATGCACGTTATTTTTTGCTAAAGATAGAAAAGTAAAACCTTGGGTGACTAATTTCTCGCGACAATTACCTCGCTGGCTGCGGGCTGTGGAAATGAAATCAATTGCAAACGCTTGCTAAACGTTTCTTTGACTTCACTAAATCTTGCAACGTGTTCTTTTTGCACCGGCTGAGAAGGAGGCAGTTCAACACGCAAGGCGTCTATCTGAACTCCGTTCCGCCAAAAACGGTAACATAAATGGGGCCCTGTTGCCAATCCGGTGCTGCCCACATAGCCGATTGTTTGCCCTTGTTTTACTCTAGAGCCTGCAACAACACCAGTGGCAATCTTAGACATGTGCAAATAACCCGTTGTGTAGGTGCTGTTGTGGCGAATCTTCACATAGTTACCATTGTTTGCCGTATACCGCGCCTCTTCCACATTTCCGTCACCTACACTACGTATGGGCGTGCCTGTTGGCGCTGCAAAGTCGGTACCAAGATGCGCACGAAAAACTTTTGCTACGGGATGAAAACGATTTAAATTATATCGCGAACTAATACGTGTAAATTCAATCGGGTACTTGAGCAAAGCCTTTCGTAAGCTATTTCCGTCCTCATCAAAATAATCCAGCCCATCTCCCTGATCAAATGGAAAGGCATACTCGCCTCTACCGAAATGCTCAAAATAGATAGCCAAAACTTTTTCGATGCCAATCGGTTTCCCTTCCACCAGATTCTCCTCGTAAATCAACTTGAATTGATCACCTTTCTGTAGTCGCTGAAAATCTACCTGCCATCCAAAAATATCCACAAACTTATTAGTAAGCTCATGGGAGATATTCATCGCCTCGATGGTTTCTGATAACGATGACTCTATTCTGCCAGAAATAGATTTTTCAAGCGTGACCACCTCTCGTTGGCAAATTTCAACCTGCAAAGTATCTTTCAAATGAAATACTACATAGTCGATTGCATTTGGTTCATAAACTAAGGCACGTGCGGTTTTCAGCGAATCATTGTCATGAATGAGAGTGTACTTTTTGTGAGCTCCCACTTTGCGGAAGTCAAAAATCTTTCGTGACAACGAATTGAGTTGCTGAAATATTTTTGGTTGGACATGAACCGTCTCGAACAAATCAAAAAAGCGTTGATTCCTTTTTACTTGGTCCTCAATTATATGTAGATCATCGACCACCATTCCATAAAGAACAACAGGCTGTTTTATTTCTGTTTCTACTCGTGTTGAATCGATCTCCTGAGCATAATCAGCTGATTTTGTAAATAGAGTGGTATAAGAATCCAAGAGAAAAAGTAGTACAATGAAAATAGTTGCACTCAAGGCTGAAATCAGAATCTTTTTTGACAATTTGAACAAGACAAAGTGGGGATTCATGTCAATATCGGATTAAAGCCATACAAGATTAGGGTAAAATATCGGCTCAATAAAATGGTTAGTCGTTGGCCTTGAATACTCTTTTGCCTTCTTCTAAAAACATAACAAAATTTTCAGCACTCAGGTCGTAGGGTTTTGGAGAAACTAAAACCTTTTCATCGTTACCCACCAACACGTAGAACGGTTGCGCATTATTGTTCAATCGCGTGATCTGCAGATCCGCATTTTGTTTGCCAATGGTTTTCTTTACTTTTTTATCATACGAAGAAGTATACCATTCACTTTCCGGCAATTCTGTTTTATCATCAACATATAATGCCACCACTACAAAATCATTTTTTAATCGCTGCAGCACCTGCGGGTTGCTCCACACGCGTGCTTCCATTTCGCGACAATTGGTACAACCATGCCCGGTAAAATCAATAAACAGCGGCTTGTTCTGCTGGCGGGCGCAAGCAATGGCTTGTTTGTAATCAAAATACCCGTTGATACCGTGTGGTAAATGAAGGAACTCATCATACTTGGGCGTATCGCAGATTTCATTCGCTTTTGTGTTTGTGCCTGCAGAGAGTAAATCAAAATCATGAGTTGATTGGGGTGGCAAGTAGCCTGCCAACGCTTTCAGTGGAGCTCCCCACATACCGGGAATTAAATAAACAAGAAATGTAAATGTTGCAATAGCCAAAGAAACGCGTAGTACACTCAACGTTTTGTCCTCTGCGTCTTTGCCTGTATCACCCGGCATTCTAAAGCCTTTCATGAGATAAATACCTATCAAAGCAACAATCACAATCCAAATAGCGAGATTGATATCACGATCTAGAATTCGCCAATGAAAAGCCTGATCGGCAATACTTAAAAATTTAAACGCTAACGCAATCTCGACAAAGCCTAACACCACTTTCACGGTATTCAACCAGCCGCCTGATTTAGGCAATGACTTTAGCCATCCCGGAAAAAAAGCAAAAAGAGTAAACGGAATAGCAAAGGCTAATGCAAATGCAAACATTCCAATAATAGGCTTGATGAATTCTCCTCCTGCGGAAGAAACTAATATGCTTCCTACCAACGG
Organism: Cytophagales bacterium; assembly: GCA_020402945.1. Lineage (GTDB taxonomy): Bacteria > Bacteroidota > Bacteroidia > Cytophagales > Cyclobacteriaceae > ELB16-189. The sequence goes on from JADBYQ010000043.1 coordinate 23,201, forward strand.
CCCCGTGCAAGAGAATGAAACAAGTACCAGTGTAAACGCCATAAAAAACACGCCAAGTAAGCCACCCTTCTCGGCCTGCTGATCTACTTTGTTGATAACAGATCCCGGCAAGGTAATTTCAAACAGCCCTAGAAAAGAGAGACCAAAAACAATAAACACAGAAAAGAAAATCAAATTAGGAATCCATTCTGTAGATAGGTGATTTGCTGTTTCAGGTCCCATCAACGGGGCTAATACTGCACCAATCACGGTGTAAATAGCAATGATAGATCCGCCATAAATCACAGCTTGCAATTTTGTTCCTCTGCCCGTAAAAAAACTAACCGTCATTGGGATCATCGGGAAAACGCATGGCGTTAGCAGCGCTGCAAGTCCGGCCAAAAAAGCCAAAAGAAAAAATCCCCAAAGCGATTGCCCCTTTGCTTCGTCTTGAACTAAAGTTGAATCTAAAATAGGCCCGGAAATGGGTGCCAGTTGCTGGTTACTCGTTGCAAGTTTTAATGAGTCAAAAACTTTTGGCTGCGAACCGGGAACTTGAAACTTGGAACTTGAAACCTCCTCTAACTTCTCACTTATGACTTCTGATTTCTTGTCTCCTACTTTAATCTTATCAAACACAAACTCCCCATTGCCGGGTACACATTGCCCTGTTATCTCTGTGCAAACCTGGTATTCGTATTCTCCCTCTACTTTGAGATTGGTATTGAGAATTTTTATTCGCTGGCGGAATTCAGCAGCCCCTTTAAAAATCTTTACATCACACTCAAAGATTTTATCGTGCTTATCAATTGGGTTGATGGCTTTCAACTTCCCCACGAGTTGATAACTTGAATTCGGTTTAAAAGTAAAGGTTGTTTTGATGGGGCCATCTTCACAGTCAAACTCAGAAGAATACAAGTACCAACTGTTATCGATAGTAGCTTTAAAAATTAAATCAAGTTCTTCGCCAACTTTTGCATTCGAAACAGAGGTGGCCGTTTGCCACTTAGCTGGGTTCAAAACTTGACCAAAAACGAACGAATTAGAGAGAATCAAAAACGAAAAAGCTGCAAATCGCATTATTGTGTGAGTTTGAAAGTGCTAAAATAACGCAATGAGCAGCAAAATCGTTGAAAAAGAATCCCTCAAACAAGTAATTATTCTGTCGGCTCTGCAACAAATGGGCGCAGATTATCGTCAGTAGTGCAAGCGTTTGCTAAAACCAGCTTTTCGCCTACCTTCGAAGTCTCAAAAAACACGTAAACCAATTAAAACCCAAATTATATGAAGTTAAAGAGTGTACTGACCATGGCGGCCATGATTTTTTTCGTTGCTGCAAACGCGCAAACTGCGGATGAGATTATTGCCAAATACCACGAAAATACTGGAGGTGTAGAGAAGTGGAAAGCTATTCAAGGAGTAAAGATGACGTTGATAGGAAAGCAGCAAGCAATGGAAATCCCAATGGAAATGATTCGCCTGAAAGACGGAAAATCGTATTCTCATTTTTCCTTTCAAGGTATGATGTTTAAGCAAAATGTTTTTGATGGCACTACCCTTTGGAGTACGAATCAACAAACAATGAAGGCCGAAAAGAGCGACTCTGAGGCAACAGAAAATTACAAAGTGAATGACGCTCAAGACTTTCCTGATCAGTTTCTTGATTACGCGAAGAAAGGATACAAACTTGAGTTGATTGGAAAAGAAACAGTGGAAGGAACTCAAACATTCAAATTGAAACTAACCAAGAAGCCTATAAAAGTTGATGGAAAAGAGGTTGAAAATGTAGAATTCCATTATTTCGATACAGAAAATTATGTTCCACTTCTTATGGAATCTGAAGCTAAATCGGGTCCAGCTAAAGGAATGGTTATGCAAATAAAAACAAGTGATTATCAAGAAGTAGACGGTTTGCTATTCCCCTTTACAATGACCCAAGGTGCTAAAGGTCAACCAGGAGGTTTTAGTATGACGATTACCAAGATTGAGCTAAATCCAAAAACAGACGCGACTTTATTTGCCTTTCCAGCAGCAGGCAAATAATTATTTGTGGTAAGAACAGAAATACTTCAATGGCACAGAGTTATTGAAGTATTTTTTTTGACGGTAAAATGAAAATCAAAAACGCATGAAAAAAACAAACCTATTTTTATTAGTTGCTTTTTTTCTGATGAGCATCCACTCCTTTTCGCAAGATGCTATCTCAAAAGGCAAAGAAATTTTTGGCGACTTAAAAGCCCGGCACATAGGCCCCGCATTAATGAGTGGGCGCATTACGGATTTAGATTTACATCCCACCAATGACCGAGTAATCTTAGCGGGTACTGCCGGTGGAGGAGTGTGGAAAAGCAGCAATGGTGGTGCAACCTTTAACCCCATATTTGATGACTATTGTCAATCTATTGGAGCAGTAGCGATTGATCCAAGCCATCCTGACAATACGTATTGGGTGGGCACAGGCGAAACTTGGACACGTAATAGTGTTTCATTGGGTGATGGCTTATACAAAACCGTAGATGGTGGTTCAAATTGGACGAAAATGGGCTTTGAAAAATCGGAAAGAATAGCAGGTATTCAAATCAATCCTAAAAACCCAGATGAAGTTTATGTAGCTGTGCTTGGGCCTCTTTGGAGTGATAGCGATGAGCGAGGTCTTTATAAAACTACCGATGGCGGTAAGACCTGGAACAAAATTCTATTTGTAAACAAAACCACGGGGTGCGGTGATTTATTACTGGATCCTAAAAATCCAAATACCGTTTATGTCACTTTTTGGGAAGTAAGAAGACAACCCTGGGCATTTAGCTCTGGTGGTATCAATAGCGCGATTTATAAATCTACCGATGCAGGTATAACATTCAATAAAATTCATAACGGCATCCCGAAAGGTAAGTTGGGAAGAATGGCTATTGCGGCTGCTCCCTCAAATCCCAACATTCTTTACACGGTAGTTGAATCAGAGCAGGATAAGGACAAGGGTTTGTATAGAAGTGAAGATGGTGGTGCAAATTGGAAATTGTTAAACGGTGATTTTGGTTTAGTAGTAAGACCATTCTATTTCTCAAGAATTGTAGTTGACCCGCGCAACCCAGATGTGATAGTAAAAGGTGGTTTGTTCGGCTCTATTTCGCGCGATGGTGGCAAGACATTTAAAGACCTTGGCCCTTTACACTCTGATGTGCACGACATCGTTTTTGATATCCACAATTCCGATCGCATGTATGCCGCCACTGATGGGGGGATTTATCGCTCTTGGGATGGTGGCACTACAATGGAGATGGTAGAAAATATACCTGTCTCTCAGTTTTACCATGTTAGTGTTGACAATGCAGAGCCGCATTACAATGTGTATGGTGGATTGCAGGATAACAATGCATGGTATGGCCCCTCAAGTTCACCGGGCGGAGTAGAAGCTCGCGATTGGGTGCGTGTAGGCGTGGGCGATGGCTACCGTGTGTATCCTCACCCTACCAAAAAATTGGTTTACTCTGAAATGCAAGGTGCCGAAAATGTATGGAGGTACGATCCTGCAAAAGATCAGGCTAAAACCATCCAGCCATTAACCCAAAAAGGGGATCCTAAATTGCGCTTTAATTGGAATGCGGCAATCACTACAAGCCCAAGTCAAAATCATCCAGACAGGTTGTACATGGGAAGTCAATTCCTCCACCGTTCAGAAGATATGGGCGAAAGCTGGACAAAAATATCTCCTGACCTAACGACTAATGATCCGAAAAAGCAAAATCAAGAAGATTCAGGAGGGCTTTCTCGTGATAATTCAGGGGCTGAAAATCATTGTACCATTTTTACCATTGCTGAATCTCCCTTAGATGATAATGTAGTATGGGTTGGCACCGATGATGGTAATTTACAACTCACCAAAGACGGTGGCAAAACATGGACAAATGTTATTGCCAACGTACCAGGGCTTCCAAAAAATACGATGACGTATCACATTGAAGCGAGTGTGTTCGAGAAAGGTAGAGCCTATGCAGTTTTCACGGGATACCAAACGGGCGATATGAACACCTATATCTACCGCACAAATGATTTTGGCGCTACTTGGAAGTCTATCGCTACCCCTGACATTTATGGATTTGCTCGTAGTCTTCAAGAAGATTACGTCAATGAAAATTTGTTGTTCGTAGGCACTGAGTTTGGATTGTTCGTCACCTTAGATGGCGGAACTAGTTGGTACAAGTTTACCAACAATATGCCCGCTGCCAACGTGCATTATCTAGAATTGCACAAGAAGACGAATGACTTAGTAATCGCTACCCATGGACGCGGCATCATTATCATTGATGATATCTCTCCTTTGCGCGAACTTACGGCTGAGAACATGGGCAAAGACTTGCATTTCTTTACTTCGAAGAAAGCAACCATCCCTGAAACAAATGGTTTTGGTTCTACCAGCACCGAAACACAATTTGTGGGCAACAACGCAAGTGATGCGGCTCGTATTGCTTATTTCTTAAAAAAGCGCCACACCCTGGGAAAAATGACGATGGAGGTTCAAGATATGAATGGTAACAAAATCACAGACTTGGATCCAGGGAAATCAAAAGGCATTAATGTCATCAATTGGAACTTTACCACTAAACCACCGAAAGTTGCTACCGGTAAAACGTTCACATTTGGTGGCTTCACTTCTCCACGTGTGCCCGCAGGAGACTACAAAATTGTGGTTCAGAAAGGGAAGGAAACGTTTACTCAAACCCTAACGGTTCAATACGATCCTAAATCAACCATTTCACTGGCAGATAGAAAAGCTCAGGAAGAGATGACCAAAAAGCTTTTTGACATGACCCAGGATCTAGCCTACTTAACATACAATGTAGACGAGTTGACCAAGGTATCCGAAAGTATAAAAGCAAAATCTCCTGCTGGTGCGAAAGTAGCTACTCCTTTTATGGACGAACTTTCTAAACTAAAGGATAAGTTAGTGATTACAAAAGGTGACAACTACGTAGGTGCTGGCGAACCACAATTACGCGAGGACTTGGCCGACTTATATGCGCGAGTGGCCAATAGCTTCTATAAACCAAACACCGCAGAGATTGATAACATGACTGCGATGCAAGGCAGATTAGCTACGGCCAAAGAGGAATTTAAAAAGATCAAGGATAAGCACCTGTCAAAAATTACTAATCAATTGAACAAAGACGGTGCAAAAGATCCTTTGGTGTTCAAAACCTTTGATGAATTTTTGCAGATGAAGTAATAAATGCATGGCTACATAAAAAACCCGAACTCATCATTCGGGTTTTTTATTGCCTTGATATTGCTGTGCGCGAATATTGTCTTTGGCTAATCGAACTGTTTCTTCAATTCGTTTTTGGCGTGTCTCTGGTCGCTTTGCACTGAGAATCCATTCTAAGATTCCACGCTTGGCAGAGCGGGGAAAGGCTTCGAAATGCCCTGCTGCTTTTTTGTTTTTTGCGAATTCTTGTTGCAGATCTGAAGGCACAAGAATCTGATCTACGTCATTGAGAGCATCCCACGTGCCGGTTTGTTTTGCCAATGCCACCATCGCTAACCCTTCTTTTTCCATCAACCCAAGCTTCGTCAACCGGGCTACTTTGTTTTTGTTCACCAGACTCCACTTGCTTTTGGGATTGCGCTTGGCAAAAAACTGAAAGTAACTTTCATCGTCTCGCTTGTTGGGTTTACTATCTACCCAGCCAAAGCAAAGCGCCTGATCAACCGCCTCCGGATAGTAAACACTTGGAGTGGTGGAGCTCTTCTTGTAGATGATAAGCCAAACGCTCTTTTCTTTCAAGTGATTTTTTTCAAGCCAGCTGCGCCAGGCTTTTTCACTTTTTGCATAGAAGGCTTTTACTCCATCCCTCTCTTCCACAAACTACTTTGAATAATGCTTGTAGAAGGCAACGATCGTCTCAATCCCGATCAAAAAGTTTTTTATGCCATAGTGCTCATTGGGTGAATGGATCGCATCGCTGTCAAGACCAAAGCCCATTAACACGGTATCTAAACCAAGCTCCTTCTTGAACAAAGAAACTATGGGAATGCTACCTCCATCTCTTGTTGGAATGGGCGATTTGCCCCACACCTCTTCGAACGCGCTGCTGGCTGCACGAAACGCTTTTGAATCGGTAGGAGTAACAGCAGGTTCGCCTCCATGATGTGCCGTCACTTTTACCTTTACAGACTTGGGCGAAATGGATTGAAAATGTTTGGTGAATAGGTCTGTTATCTCGGTACTGTTTTGGTTGGGAACCAGACGCATAGAAATTTTAGCTGAAGCCTTTGACGGCAATACCGTTTTTGCACCTTCGCCAGTGTAGCCTCCCCAGATACCGTTTACATCCAGTGTCGGGCGCGTACCCGTGCGCTCCAAAGTAGTATAACCTGCTTCTCCTTTTACGTCATCGATCGCCAATTCCTTCTTGTATTCATCTAGATTAAAGGGAGCTTTGTTTAATGCTTTTCTTTCTTCGGCAGTTAACTCCGCAACTTTATCATAAAACCCGGGAATAGTGATCCGTCCGTTTTTATCATGCATGGAAGCAATCATTTCGCTTAGCACGTTGATCGGATTGGCTACAGCTCCTCCATACACTCCAGAATGCAAATCGCGATTCGGTCCGGTCACCTCCACTTCCATATAACACAACCCACGCAAGCCAACTGTAATCGAAGGCGTATCAAGTGAAATAAGGGAGGTATCTGAAATCAAAATAACATCTGCTTTTAGTTTTGCTTTATTTTCCTTCACAAATGTGCCTAGGTTATCCGAACCCACTTCCTCCTCGCCTTCAATCATGAACTTTACATTGCACGAGAGTTGATTCAGTTTCATCATCGCTTCAAAGGCTTTGATGTGCATATACATTTGACCTTTGTCATCGCAAGAACCTCGGGCATAAATTTTCCCGTCTTTGACAACTGGTTCGAAGGCAGGTGAATCCCACAAGTTTAACGGATCAGCGGGTTGAACATCATAATGTCCATAAACCAGTACAGTCGGTTTGGATGGATCCATCATTTTTTCTCCATAGACAATGGGATGGCCATTTGTTTCGCACAATTCTACTTTATCTGCGCCTGCATCTTTCAACTTTTGAACAACGTACTCAGCAGCCTTGCGCACATCCTGTTTGTGTTTGCTATCAGCGCTTACAGAGGGTATTCGGAGTAGATCGAACAATTCGGAAAGAAAACGATCTTGGTGGGTTTGGATGTATTTGTGTATCATTTTGATTGTTGATTATTCTCGTTCTTTAGTACAATAAATTACTGTTTTAAAAGCGGCAATGTCCGAATTCTGATCCTCTCTTGTTCGATGATTAAGATACAGCCCATTTCCAATTGTATACAAATACTATCAGTAAGGTTAAGAAGTAATAGATCTATTTGAAGGAGAGGGTTTCGCTCAGCACCTTTACGAAAAAGAATAACAGAAGGGCTATTTGTTTTTCTTGAGGCTAACAAAAACGCAAAGTCGGTATCTGCCGAAATGATTATTCTTTTTTCTTTTTCAGCTCTTTCAAAGAGTACCCAATCTTCGGCTGCTTGCAGACCATACTCGCGAACATGTATTGCATCATGGCCAACATTTTGCAAACCCTTGGCTACTATTGCCGAAATGGCATTGTCTACTAAAAATCTCATCCCACTTTTAATAGTGGCAATTCTTTCTCGCGAACTGTCTCAGCCGCAAAATTCAATGCTTCTTCAATATCCTCTTTGACCAAATCTGGATAGTATGAGATTATTTCGCTTACCGAGAGGCCTTGGGCAAACAACGTAACAATAGTAGCAACGGGAATTCGTAGACTTCTGATACACGGTTCACCGCTCATTTGATTTGGGTTTACGGTTATCCTGTTAAACATACTTTAAATATACAAACTTTAGACAATAATTGAAAAAACATCCACTACAGCGCCCAAATGGCCTGTATGTGCTATCTGCCAGACGTTTTGTTTTAACATTGGAAAACATCCGTTTCAACCGATTCCGCTACTAACTGTTAGTTAAGATTATACGATTTTTTTAAAATACTTCCCGTAAACCAACCAATTGGAGTTGCCAGGCTTTAAATTTATTTCTTGAAAAGAACCCTTTAAGCAATTTTCAGGAAGTGAACAGTAAAAATAGCCAAGGATTATACCGCGAAGAGTTTGAGAAAGACTCGTGTGGTGTCGGATTCATCGCCAACATTAAGGGAAGAAAATCGCATCAGGTAATTACCGATGCGCTTACGATGCTCGAGCGCATGGCACATCGTGGAGCATGTGGCTGCGAACCAAATGCTGGCGATGGAGCGGGCATTCTCATTCAAGTCCCTCATGAGTTCTTCATCGGTGAATGTGGCAAGCTAGGTTTCAAACTACCAGCTTATGAAAGTTATGGCGTTGGCCTGGTGTTCTTTCCTCGCGACCCTAAAGTGCGGGAGGAATGTAGAACCTTGTTGAATCGGCAAATCAAAAAAATGAAAATGGGGCTCCTCGGCTATCGGGTGCTCCCAACAAACAACAAGGAACTTGGAGAAACCGCACGATTGGCAGAGCCGGTGATGGAGCAGGTTTTCATCAGGCGGCTAGATGCAGGAGTTGATCCTGAAGAATTTGAACGCAAACTTTTCATTCTCAGAAAATACGTCACTCACTTAATCACTGAATCAATCAGAGGTGTCGATAATCAATTCTATTTTTCTACGCTTTCTTACAAAACAATTGCCTATAAAGGCATGCTTACAAGTGGGCAACTTAAACCGTATTTTCCGGATTTAGAAAATGAAGAGGTAGTCTCAGCCTTAGCCGTGATCCATTCTCGTTTTTCTACAAATACTTCTCCCTCCTGGCGACTCGCACAACCGTTTCGTTTCATTGCGCACAATGGCGAGATCAACACGGTGCAGGGCAATATCAATTGGTTAAAATCCAAAGAAGCATTTTTCTCTTCGCCTCACTTTACGCGCGAAGAGTTGAACATGATTTTACCGATTTGCAATCCACGGCAATCTGATTCTTCTAATCTTGATAATGTAATCGAGTTACTCGTTCATGCCGGGCGACCGTTGCCTCATGTGATGATGATGCTCATCCCAGAAGCGTGGGATGGCAACGAGGCGATGACAGAAGAGAAAAAAGATTTTTACGAATACCACGCTAATTTAATGGAACCCTGGGATGGTCCTGCATCCATCACGTTTACAGATGGCAAAATCGTAGGCGCCACGTTGGATCGAAATGGATTACGGCCTTCTCGCTTTGTAGTGACGGACGATGACTTTGTAGTGATGGCCTCTGAAGTAGGCGTGATTGACATCGATCCTGCTAAAGTAGTTTCGAAAGGGCGATTGCAGCCGGGAAAAATGTTTGTGGTCGATTTAGAGCAAGGCCGCATCATCAGCGATGATGAATTGAAGAAAGATATCTGCACTCGCCAACCTTATGGAAAGTGGGTGAAAGAAAATAAAGTCCGCCTCATCGATTTGCCTGAACCCGGAGGCAGTTTTCATAAGTACGACCCTATTACTTTTCTTAAACGTCAAATTTCATTCGGCTATACATCCGAAGACTTGCGTATGATCTTGGCACAAATGTGTGAGACGGGTAAAGAAGCATTGGGCTCTATGGGTAACGATACTCCATTGGCCGTGCTATCCCGACAAGCGCAACATTTGTCGAGTTACTTCAAGCAACTTTTCGCACAAGTTACCAATCCACCCATCGATCCGATTCGAGAGCGATTGGTGATGTCGCTGGCATCACATGTGGGTGGCTCACTCAACTTATTAGAAGAATCTCCCGAGCATTGCATCACGTTGGAATTGCCAACACCCATCTTATCCAACAATGAATTAGAAAAAATTCGATACATCGATCACCGCCATCTGCAAACCAAAACGATTTACACCTACTTCAAAGCCGATGGAGAGCCGGGTTCATTAGAGAAAGGACTAAACCGTGTCTGTCAATACGTGACGGATGCGATTGAAGATGGGTTTACCATCATCATTCTTTCCGATAGAAGTTTTGACAGCGGTCATGCGCAGATTCCATCACTGTTAGCTGTATCTGCCGTGCATCATGAATTAATTCGAAAAGGTCTTCGCGGGAAAGTGGGGTTGTTGGTCGAGGCCGGTGATGTGTGGGAAACCCACCACTACGCTACGCTTGTGGGCTTTGGTGCTTCTGGTGTTAATCCCTATTTGGTGTATCAAACCATTCACGACATGAAGAAGCGGAACCTTTTTAGTGAGGAACTCACCGAAGAGAAAGCGCTCTACAATTATAAAAAGGCCGTTGCCGGAGAGTTATTGAAGGTGATGAGCAAAATGGGCATCAGCACATTGCAATCGTACCATGGAGCTCAGATTTTCGAAGCCTTGGGAATTCATCAAGAAGTCATCGCCCCTTATTTTACGGGAACCATTTCTCGCATTGGTGGTTTAAAACTGGATGACATCGCCAAAGAAGCACTGGCAAAACATTCATTGGCTTTCCCAAAGACGGCCAATTCAAATCCAAAATTAGAAGTAGGCGGAGTCTATCAATGGAAGCAGCGTGGTGAAGCTCATCTATTCAATCCACAGACGATTCATTTACTACAGCAATCTACCAAAGCAAAAGATTACAGCCTTTTCAAAAAGTATTCGACTCTCATCAACGACCAAAGTGAAAAAGCGATCACGCTTCGCAGCTTGCTAAAATTTAAAAAGGCCCTGCCTGCCGGACAGGCGGGGAAGTCTATTCCACTCAGCGAAGTGGAGACGAAAGAAAGTATTTTCAAACGATTCGCTACAGGTGCGATGTCCTTTGGATCTATTTCCCATGAAGCGCACAGCACCTTGGCGATTGCGATGAATCGCATCGGTGGGAAAAGCAATTGTGGCGAGGGTGGTGAAGATGAAATTCGATTTGTAAAAAAAGTGAATGGTGATTGGGAAAACTCAGCCATCAAACAAGTCGCTTCCGGGCGTTTTGGTGTAACGAGTCATTACCTGACCAACGCCAAAGAATTGCAAATTAAAATGGCACAAGGTGCCAAGCCGGGTGAAGGTGGTCAGCTGCCAGGGCATAAAGTAGATGACTGGATTGGAAGAGTACGTCATTCCACTTCTGGCGTTGGGTTGATTTCGCCTCCACCCCATCATGATATTTATTCTATCGAAGATTTAGCGCAGCTCATCTTTGATTTGAAAAATGCCAATCGCGAAGCACGCATCAGTGTGAAGTTGGTCTCTGAAGCTGGTGTGGGCACGATTGCATCTGGAGTGGCGAAAGCACATGCAGATGTGATTCTAATTTCCGGTCACGATGGCGGCACAGGAGCATCGCCTATCAGCTCGATACGTCATGCCGGATTGCCGTGGGAACTTGGCCTGGCCGAAGCACATCAAACGTTAGTAAAAAATAAGTTGCGTGGAAGGGTTGTACTACAAACCGATGGACAGATTCGCACAGGAAAAGATTTAGCGATTGCCGCTTTGCTTGGCGCAGAAGAATGGGGAGTAGCAACAGCCGCATTGGTGACTTCCGGCTGCATTATGATGCGCAAATGCCATTTGAATACATGCCCTGTTGGGGTAGCCACTCAAAATAAAGAATTGCGGGCACTATTTACAGGTAAGCCGGAATATGTGGTGAACCTATTTGAGTTTTTGGCGGAAGAGTTACGTGAAATCATGGCTGAGTTGGGCTTTAGAAAAGTGAGCGAAATGGTGGGGCAATCCGATCGACTTGAATTGAGTGAAGGCGATGCACATTGGAAAAATCAACATCTGGATTTGTCTCCGTTGCTATTCAAAGAGCCCATGAATTTGGATGTAGCCTTGTTCAAACAAGAAGAACAAGATCATGAAATTGAAAATGTGCTCGATCGGAAATTAATCGCTAAAGCACAAGGTGCGTTGAAGAATTTGGAAAATGTAAATGACAGTTTTTCTATTTCCAATCAAGATCGGGCAGTGGGCGCGATGCTGTCCAATGAGATTTCGAAAATTTATGGAGGGCCGGGGCTGCCAAAAGATACGATCCATTATAAATTCACAGGCACTGCCGGGCAAAGCTTTGGTGCTTTTACAACGGGTGGCGTGACCTTTGAATTGGAAGGCGATGCGAATGATTATTTTGGAAAAGGTTTGTCGGGAGGAAAGCTGATTCTCTATCCGAATAAAAAATCAACGTACAATGCCTCAAAAAATATCATTGCGGGCAACGTTGCTTTCTTTGGAGCCACCTCCGGTGAAAGTTATATCAACGGAATGGCCGGTGAACGTTTTGCCGTTCGCAATTCAGGTGTGCAAGTAGTTGTAGAGGGTGTGGGTGATCATGGTTGTGAATACATGACAGGTGGTACAGTGGTGATATTGGGAGATACCGGAAGAAACTTTGCTGCCGGCATGAGCGGTGGTGTTGCCTACGTGTGGGATGTGAACAAAACCTTCGTGAAAAACTGCAACATGGAAATGGTATTACTCGATGCTTTGGAAAATGAAGACGAGTTGCTGTTGAAGAAAATGATCTTATCGCATCATGAATTTACCCAAAGTAAAATAGCGGCTCACATCTTAAGCTACTGGCAAACCGCTTTCAAACACTTTGTGAAAGTGATGCCGATAGATTATAAAGCCGTGTTGCAAAAAGCTGTTAGCCACAAGCTTAAAGCTACTGGCTTTTAGTTAACGATTTTAAAGAAAATTTCCCATCTGCCACCTGGGTAGGTTCATCCTTTTTAGGGTTACAAGCCTTGTTTCGAACGGAGTCTTTGAGTTGAACGATGCGTTTTCGTATTTTTGGATATCGATTTCAAAAAAGAGACGGATGCCTGTAATCTCAATGTTCTATGGAATAATAGTGAGGATGTTTTTTATGGATAATAAAGAACACAAACTGCCCCATGTACATATAGAGCATGCGGAGTGGCAAGCAGTGGTGAGCATCCCCGATTGTGAAGTGCTAGCTGGCGATTTTCCAAAAAAGAAATTGAAGTTAGTAAACGCGTGGATGGAGATTCACCACGATGAATTAATGGCCAATTGGAAGTTGGCCGTAAGTGGGCAACCTGTTTTTAATATTGAAGCACTAAAATAAAGTGAGAAAGATTGTTTCATTATTTGCCACCGAAGATTTCCATCTAAAGCTGGAATTTGATGACGGCATTGCAAAAATGTTCAATATGGAACCCTATTTTAAGTTGCCTGTTTTTTCAATCCTAAGTAACCCAATCCTTTTCAAACAGGTGACCAATCGGAGTTACTATATTGAGTGGCCCGGACAACAAATTGATCTGAGTGCCGACACTTTGTGGCACGGTGGTGAAATTGTATCCAAGGATCTATTTCTCAAAGAGCCCGTGGTGCAAAAAACAAAATAAAAAGAGTCACCCCCTTGAGAAAGATTTTGACGGGGAAAGGAGAATTGAAAGTTATGAGCAGCGCAAGTAGTAGTAGAGGGTGTGGGTGACCATGGCTGCGAATACATGACGGGTGGAACAGTAGTCATTTTAGGAGACACTGGAAGAAACTTTGCTGCTGGGATGAGCGGTGGGGTTGCTTACGTATGGGATGTAAACAAGACGTTTGTAAAAAACTGCAACATGGAAATGGTGCTGTTAGATACGTTGGAAAATGAAGACGCGTTGCTGTTGAAGAAAATGATCTTATCGCATCATGAATTCACCCAAAGCAAACTAGCGGCTCACATTCTAAGTTATTGGCAGACCGCCTTCAAACAATTTGTGAAAGTTATGCCGATTGATTACAAAGCTGTTCTTCAGAAAGCTACAAGCCGCAAGCTTCAGACAACAGGCTTGTAGCCGTAATCAAAAAGTACTGACAGAATTATTGCTACTTTGTGAATCTATAACGAATGCCCCAACTAATGAGAAGAATGTTTTTAGTGAACTGATTGCAAGTAAAAATGGGCCTAGTTCAATATGTAGTCCAAATCTTTTTTCAGGTAACGTATAAAAATCAAGACCAAAAGGAACAACCATGCCGTCAAAAACATTCACTCGGTTCCACCAAGCAAACATTCAAGTTATTTCGAAAAATTTAAAGTGCAATTGCCTCTGTAGAGAAAACCGGGTTCAAGCACGTAAAATATTTTCAGTTAACAAATGTTAATTTTATTGCCAATAATTGGCGAAAGATTGAAGAAAAAATTAAAACAACTAACGCGAAAACTGGTAACTTATTAGTTAACCAACCCCAAGTAGAGTAGAAAGTTTGAATGTTATTCGTGTGCCCAACGTATGATAATAACTCCACACTTTTAGAAGCTCGTTTAAAATTCACGACTTCCCCTCTTTCGTCAATAACCGAACTAATGCCAGCATTGGATGACTTAAACAAAAATTTTGAGAACTCTATTGCGCGTAGTCTACAAATATTCTGATACTGTTGCATCGCAATACTGTTGCCTCGTAAAAATGCTTCACTTGCGATCATAAAAATTACGTTCTCGTCTGTCCACCGATCACTAAAAAAAATCCCATTAACTGATTCATAACAAATTGACATAAATATTTTTTGGCCTTCATCTTTGAAATAATCTTTATTGCCCGATAAAAGTTTAAAGTTGGTATACCCGTGAATATCAAATATTTGCAAGTAACTAGGTGTGTATTCTTGTATGGGGATAAATACTTTTTTAAGTTTAATAGGGATACTAATGGAGGTATCAATTTGAATCACTGAATTATACTGGTTGAATTTGAATAATCCATTGCCTTGTTGGTAGATGCCATCTTCTTCTTCACGATTTAAGAAATAACCTGACATAATTTTCGTGTGTGTTGCTTTTGATAGGCTCTGTAGTTCCTTATAAAGTTTGCTGAAAGCAAAACCGTCAGCCCATATGTTTTCCTTGAAGAATGTTTCTGGAAACAACATGTATTTTAAATTCTTTGGATCTTTTTTAAGTATTTCTTCCTTTACTAATGCCAGTTTTATTGAGTCAGAAACATATTCATCTGACGAAAAATTAGTGAGCATTACTCCAACTCTAATGCAATTCGTTCTTTTGCTAACAATATCATCTCCAAAATACATTGTTATTGATAATGCCATTGGCACCAACACAATCAAGGCAGAAGTTATTTTGAATTTTCCTTTTTTTATTTGTTCATAAAAAGAAAGATTACTGATTAATACCCAAAAAGAACCGCCTAAAACTCCTGTAAACTGATACCATTGGACAAAGATTGGCTGTATTGAAAATGTATTACCGAGGGTTAACCAAGGCCAAGTAAAAGCCCAAATGTGGTGGATGTATTCAAAGGCCAACCAAGTTATTATAAAAGTTAAATTTCTTAAGGCGGATTTATGTTTGTTTAAAAATAAAGATAACACAACGGCTGATTCCATCAATAAAGAGTTCAATGCTAAGACTGAAATGCCCTTTAGCGTGTCCCATTCTACTAACCAATAAGTAACAACCAGATTGTATGTAACAAACAATAAAAAAGTGCTTGCGATTATTTTTACTTTACTCAAATCAGAGTTCAGTATCTTAAACAACGGAATCCAAGAGATTAGAATAAACAGGGAAACATTGTACCAACTTAAGTATATTAGAATAGCAAATGCTAATAAGCGAATTAACATTATATGCAGAAGAAGGCTAGCACTTGCACAAGCGCTATCCTTCTTGAAAAATTGTTTGGAAAATAAAAAAAATCTATTTCTTTACCTGAAAAGAGGAGGCAACAACAGTGTATGCAAAAAATGTATATGATTTACTCTCTCCGTTTATAGTTGTAAAATTTGCTCGTCCAATGGTAAGTTTAATATAGGCATTAGTTGGGAAGTCCTTTAGGTCGTCATTAGAGAATGTGTAAAATCCATCTGTATCTTTTAGAGTAATAGCGTGAGCCTTTTTTATCTTTCCATTGACAAGTTCTCCTTTACTTTGCAAGTACTCATTTTCTAACGCTGACGGGTCATATTCTAATAAAATCACTATTCCCTTCTTATTGTTCTCGTCCACATTCCATGCAATTTGACCGCCAACACTAATTGGCAAATAGGGCTGCTCTAGAGAGCTTTCATATTTCACCGGTCTTATGATTTTGACAAGTGATGGAATGTATATCTCCGTGCCTATTGAATCCGATGAGGTTCTAAGATTTGAGTTTGATGGGGGAGCAATAGAAATTCTTATTGTTTTTCCATGAAGGTCAGTGCCTGCATTTCTATTATAGGGTTCACTACAATAGCAATTATTGTTTTTTGGATCAGTCCTTAATTCCAAATTACCAATTTTAAATCTCCCATTGCTACCACCAACGGTCTTTCCTTCTTTGTCAAAAAAGAACCCATCCAAGATACTACTTCCGTCAAAATCTTGGCTTGCAAGAGTGGTATAAGATTTCAAGGCAAATTTCCCGTCAGCAGCTTGTGTAAAGGCATTGTAATAGCCCATAATGCTTTCAGGTTTATTACTTTTCGTACTTAAATCATTTATAACTTCTTCTTTTTGATTACACGCTTGATTGACACCTAGAAAGGCGCAGAATAAAACAACTAGCGTTGATTTTAGATTTATTGTTTTCATAGCATTATATTTTGCTTGATTTTTCTTGTTATTTTTTCTGTAGATACCAAATATCGAAATTTGAGGAGTCACAAACAACTGTAGTCTTGGTCTATATAATTTAGATAGATATATTCTGTTGAACGCGCATAGACATTAATAGTGTAAGAAAAGTGAGTCCTTGTAAAAGCATTCCCTGGCCCGCCACAACCAGTTGCGCATCTTTCATAAAAATCAACTGTAATTGAGTACGAAACATTGTCTGGAACGACTACAACTTTGGAGAGGCTAAAAACATCCCAAGTGACCGAATAATCCGCCTTGCAATCTTGGGGAGTATAGTCTGGTACAATCGTTACTTGACAGAAATACCTACTTTTATCTTCGTTTTTAGATCTATTCCCAGGAAAATATAGAGGGTCGCTATAATATTCCGGGATAGTACATGTCCGACCCGGTAGAGACATTGGGAAGACTAGAACCAATTCGGTGGTTGTATTTATAAGTTGCCTACAATCTGGTGGGTTGCAATTTTTGTCTTTTTTGGGGCAGCCGCCTCCGCCTCCGCTTCCATCGCCACTACTATTATTCACTAAAAAAATGATAAGCAGCATTGTAAATAAAACAGAACTCTTTACTGCAAAATTTTTACGCCAAGGGCGAGGAAATAAACTTCCGATTTTATTGACCATCGCTTTTCGATTATTGTATAGGAACAAAACAACACTACTAGGCGTAAACAAAACAGAAAAGATTCGATTAAATTATATAAAAAATTGATAACTTTATAGCAGAAACAGATAAACCAACGAATATCCAATTTTATGCAACTTGGTACACGCATCCGGCAATTGAGAGAAGTAAAAGGTTTCTCTCAGCAAGTTGTTGCTGATTATCTAGAGATGGCACAATCAAACTATCACATGATTGAAAGTGACAAAACACAACCTAAGTTAGACATTCTTGAAAAATTGGCTAGTTTTTACAAAATATCAATTGCTGATTTGATTTCTCCAGACAAAAATACGGTGCATATACAAAACAATAATCACAACCATAATGGCGTGGTCATTGGTGATGCTGAGTTGTTTCAACTGTGTATCAAATCAAAAGAGGATATTATAAAAGCCAAAGATGAGATGATCGTGCACCTTGAAAGAGAGCTAGAAAATGAAAGAAAGAAGAAATCCAAAGGCGAATAGCTGTGTTAGAAAAAAACAGAATAAGCCAATTAGCCAATGCCTCAATTAGCCGATGAGTACATCATTGAAAATTGATTAATTGATCATTGAACATTTAGAGCTATGGGAAAGCCGACCGGATTTTTAGAGTTTGATAGAGAGTTACCAAAAAAACACATCAACGACTAAAATGAGGTAGACAATTATTTCCGATTGAAGTTAATTCTGTAGCCTAAAGAAATACTCTGATATTCGTAAGTCACTTTGAACGGATAGTTGTTGCCCCATATCGCCAAATTGTTAACGGCAGAATTATTAATCAATTGATCAATTCTATAAATCAAAATAAAATTCCACAGCCTCAAGCGTAACCCATAATTATAAAAATAATTTGTAGTTCTAGTTGAATTGCTAATTGCTGAGTTAACATCAACCACACCTGAGCTGTTCGAAGGTTGTTTTTGATAAGCAACATCATCGGCTTTTGATTGGAATTGAAAGCTAATTCCAGCAAATAAGCCGGCTTCAAATTCAACTGAATTGTTTAATAGCCGTAAACCCTTCTTAAAAACCGCATAGTTTAGATCGATTGGAACTTCAAAATTATAGCTTTGCCTCACCTCGGAATAACTGGATTGTGAGATTCGACCCGTAACGTTATTAAAAACAAAAAGCTGAAGCCCCGAAGGTCTACCACCTCGGTAGTTAAGTTCACTCCTAATAGTCAAGGGAAATCTCGATTTTAATTGGTATTCAAAAAAGAATCCTGCACCTTGTGGCATATACTCTAGAAGCTGAGCATTACTATTTGTTATTGCAGTTATCGAATCTATTTGACCGCCACCGCCCCCATTTCTGCCAAAATTTTGAACTTGTAACCCGTAAGTAATTTGAGCGTTCAGGTTAAAAATTGATAAAGGGCAAGTAACCGCGAACAATAAAATTAGCTTTTTAATCATCTGTGAATATAAAAATATGCAAGTTGATTTACTCGTTTCTTTGTGCTGTTTTCCTATCGTTCAATTCTTAAGGTATTATTTTTGCCGTTGTTGTGGAGTGTTGATCTTTTTGTGTTGGACGTCATGTAGCCATCCGGTTAAATCTCTAGTCTCTAGTCCATTTTTACATTTGTATGCAGCCCAATAAAAACGATAGAATTAGCCAGGGAAATCGCTTTTAACATTTTAGCACCAAACTTCTGTAATCATCATCCAATGCAGCGGTCAACCGTTTTGATCGTTTGGACATTTTGGTGGATTTCTCTTTGTCCAACAAAGCCAAGGCCATCTTGTTGACAATCGA
>JADBYQ010000044.1 GCA_020402945.1 Cytophagales bacterium
GGCGTTGGGCCATTGACAAAAGACGAAGAGAAAAGAATAAGCGAAGTTATTAAAATGCTCAAGTCAAAGAAAAGCCCAACTCGTAAACCGACAAGAAAGTTGACGACCAAGAAAAAAGTGGCAGCATAGCGTCACTACCGCCAACAATGTATTTGCGTCAAGCGGGGTTGACGCGTAATCCAACGTTTTCGTATCCTTATTCCGTTCGGTGTCGGGGACAGGACGTAGCTTCGAAAGCCTCGCTCGAACGCAAATACTCACGTTGGGCACCATTGCTAAGAAAGATAAGGTTACAATGACAGGAGAATTTAGAACAGCGAAAGGCTGGAGAATTTTTATCTACATATTTTCACCGTTGCTTATTGGACTGTTTTCAATTGGCGGATTCATGGTTTTGAATTCTGATTCCTCTAACTTAACTGTAAATCTTATCTTAATCCCCATTTCACTGGGTGGGACAATAATGTTTACCTATGGACTTATTGAAACAATTGTCGGCAAACTAATTGTAGAAAAGGATTCAGTTTCAATTAAGAGTTCCTTTGGGACTAGGACTCTCTATTTTCAAGAGATCAAAGGATTTAGAATTGGAGAGAATTATATCCAAGTGGTTTCAAATACAAAATCAAAAAAGTCTATCAAATTGGCTTTATATATCGAGAAGTCAGATCAATTAGCCGACTGGCTTGCGAACAATTTTGTGGAACTAGATAGTCATGAGGCAAAACAAGAAGAGCTACAGATTTTGACAAATCATGAATTTGGGATAAATGCACATACAAGAGAACATAAGCTTAGTGAAGCAAGAAAGGTTGCTAAATACATAAATATTATCGGTGGACTGACCTGTGCCTGGTTATGGTTTTATCCAAGACCATACCCGTTTAGTCTCTCCGTAGGAATGATTATACCTGCTTTGGCATTTATATCTCTTTATGTCTACCGCGGACTTATCAGATTTGACGAGAAGAAGAACAGTGCTCATCCCTCCATAATTTATGGATTTGCTTTACCTAGCGCTGGACTATTGATAAGAGCTGTCATGGACTATGAAATTCTTGAATTCAAGAGTCTCTGGATTGCTATTTCTTTTAGTACAATTACATTAACCTTATTGTTCATTATTGGGACAAAGGAAATTAAATTCAAGAAATTTATTGACTATTTTACGGCCTTCGCATTAGCAGCAATTGTACTTTGTTATTCATTCGGGACTTATGTAATATCAAATTGTTTGTTTGACAAATCTGAACCAGAAATATTTAAAAGCGAGGTGACCGACAAAGAAATCAGTTCTGGAAAGTCGACAAGCTACTATCTAAAGCTTCAACCTTGGGGACCGCGGACTGAAATAGAAAGAGTGAGCGTGACACAGGACGAATATGAAGCAACAGACAAAGGGGACACCGTTGACATTTACCTTAGACAGGGACTTTTAAAGACTCCTTGGTTTTATGTGGTGACCGAGTAAGCAACGGTGCCCAACAATGTATTTGCGTCAAGCGGGGTTGACGCATAATCCAACGTTTTCGTATCTTTAGTGCGTTCGCTGTCGGGGACAGCGCGTGGCTTCGGAAGCCCCGCTCGAACGCAAATACTTACGTTATGCGAAAGCCCCGCGGAGGCGCATGATTTTGAATTCGCTGAAGAAAAAACATCCCGCGCCTTTACTTATTTCTGTTGCAGCTTTTCAAAATTATTTCACCGTGGCGCGGGGACAGGGACGCATGCGACAATTTGTACATCACGCCACGCGTCACTGCATCGCGACAGGGGAGAAGCCGCACTAGCCACGTTTGACGGTGCTGCGCTATCTGATCTGTTTTTGGGGCCATTCGCATAACAAAAAGTTTATGCCAGCTGCGGGCGTGGTGCGGTTATGCAGTTTGTTTTTCTTAATTTCGTTAAGCCACGTGCGACAGGGACGCGCTCCGAAATCCGCAGCCGTCATAAACTTAGCCGTTAGCAGCAAGCTTGTTTTGGACAAGAGGATGACCGATATTTAGGTTAATAAAAAAATAATGACATGTCGGTGACGGAGCTTAAATTACAGATAATCAACAAAATAACAACCATAGAGGACGAGTTGATACTTGAGGAAATCTATAAATTGGTAGACCTTGAGTCTGGAATGGACTCTGTTTATCGGTTGACTGCTGATGAACGTAAGGCAATTGATGTTGGACTAAAGGACATCAAAGAGAATAGAGTTTATTCATCAGAGGCCGCTGACAATATGATCAAGGAATGGCTAAGAAAATAGAATGGACTCTGACTTCAATCCAGGATAGATTTAGAATATATCATTTTTGGATTGACAATAATAGATCAGACTCTTACAGTAATAAATTAGAACTTCTCTTCAACGAAGCAGCCAAATTGATTTCTGAATTTCCAGAGATTGGAACGGAAACAGATTATCCGGATTTAAGAGTGAAGGTTGTTAAGAATTATAAGCTTTTCTATATAAACCAAATTGACAAAATCCAAATCATTCGAGTTTGGGACAGTCGACAAAATCCCTCCGATTTAGAGTTCCCATAAACAAGCCAGCTGCTAACAAAATGTTTGCGCAATGGTGGCGGGACATCAAGGTATAAAGTATATTTATCTAATTAAGTTTGCCCCCGTGGAAAGGACGCGGTTTCATTAAGCCACCACTGCGCAAACACAAACGTTGTGTGCCATGCGCGGACGAAAATAGAAAATGAGAATATTGACTGTTATTTTATCGGTGCTTCTACTCGCGTCATGTGACAATGGAGTACGTTTTGAAACTCCACAGCCCGAAGGACAAA
>JADBYQ010000045.1 GCA_020402945.1 Cytophagales bacterium
AGGGGATTTGAGCTACGCATTTTTTTTCACGTAACTCATTTTGATGAATCAAAAATACAATATCACTGCCCTTGCTCCAAATACTTCACAATCATTTTGTTATCTGAAAATTTCTTAAAAGCGATTTCCCTGCCGCCCATTGGAACCTCATTAATAATGTTATCTTTTTCACATAGTAAAACTCGCGATGAACTCATATTAGACGCACCCATTCCGTTGGGAGTCATTGATCTTACATAATATTCAAAAATAGATATTTTGCCAACAACTATGCGCTTTGCTTTTACATATGTAGTATCTCCATCAAAATACACACTATTAATGTTTGCCTCTATTTTCAAAAAATGCTCCTCTTCGAGTCTTGTATTCACTATTAACGCTACATCTTTATTGGCTATCTCTCTCTTGTCACCATTTAATAGTGTTATTATAAAAGCATTTTTACGAGGCTTTGTTTTTCTCGCTTTTAGGTTTGTGTTATCCTTAAGCACGACAAGCTCTTGTCCATAGGAAAAAAACGTAGTAGTTAGCAGGAGAAATAGTAATTTCATGTTATTGTCGATTTTTAAATTTATGAAAGTTAGGCATTTTTCTAAAAAGGCGTTTAGCTTCTGGCTTCACTATTAAGTGCTGACTTAACCAACCTCCTCCACCTGCATTTGTTTTTCATATAATTCTTTGTAGGCTCCGTCTTTGGCAATTAGTGTTTCATGTGTTCCCTCGTCCACCATTTCTCCATCTTGAAGCAGGATAATCTTGTTCGCCAGCTTTGCGGATGATACGCGATGAGAAATAATGATGCTCGTTCTGCCCTTCATGATCTTCTTCATACTATTGAGGATCGTGTTCTCTGTTTTTGTGTCAACAGCGGATAGTGCGTCATCTAAAATCAAAATTTTTGGCTCTCTGGCCACGGCCCGTGCAATGGACACTCGTTGTTTTTGTCCTCCCGATAATGTGATGCCTCGCTCTCCCACGCGCGTTGCAAATGCATTGGGGAAGCCCATGATGTTGTCATACACATCGGCATCCTTGGCCGCCTGAATCACTTTGTCTTCATCAGCTGTTTTTAAACCAAAAGCAATGTTGTTGAAGATGGTATCGCTGAATAGAAAAACATCTTGGGGCACTACGCCCATCTGACTTCGCAGGTTGATCAAATTATAATCTTTGATAGAAATTTTATCAATCTTAATTTCTCCCTGAGTAACATCATATAATCTAGAGATGAGATTAGACACCGTACTCTTTCCCGATCCAGTGCCTCCAATGATGGCAATCGATTCTCCGGGCTTAATGTTGAAAGAGAGATTTTTTATGGCCTGAATTCCTGTATCGGGATAAGTAAATGAAACGTGTTGAAATTCAATTTCACCTTGAATCTCTCGTTGAATATTCTGTTCAGAAACAATGTCTGTCTTTGTTTTTAAAAATTCGTTGATGCGTTTTTGAGACGCCTCCGCTCGCTGCACCAAGCTGCTTGTCCATCCCAGCGAGGCGACCGGCCAGGTCAGTAAGTTTACATAAATGATAAACTCAGCAATGTTTCCAAATGTCAGTGAGCCATTGATGACCTCTACACTACCCGCGTAAACTGTGAACACCGTACTCAAGCCAATAAGCCCCATAATAACCGGAAAAAATAAAGCTTGCACTTTGGTAAGCTTTAAAGATTGCTTCTTGTATTCGTTGCTTTCCGTTGAAAAATTGGCAACAGATTCCGCTTCGCGCGTAAAAGATTTAATCACCCGAATACCCGAAAAAGCTTCCTGTACAAATGTGCTCAGTCGCGATTGACTTTTTTGAATCAGCTCAGAACGGTGTTCCACAATATTATTGACGTAGAAAATGCTGATGGACAAAATCGGTAGGGGCAAAAGTGCATAGAGAGTCAATTTAGGGCTGATGCTAAACATGATTGGGATCAGCATCATAAACAAAGTGATGAGAGTCAGCCCATACATGATCGAGGGACCTAGATACATACGCACCCGGCTTACGTCTTCACTGATTCGATTCATCAAGTCGCCCGTGTTATTTCTACGGTAAAAGCTAAGCGGCAACGATTCGTAATGTTCAAAGATTTCGTTTTTCAAGTCGAATTCGACAAGCCTGCTCATAACAATTAACGTTTGGCGAACCAGGTAAAGAAAAAAACCTCGAAGGAGCGCCATGCCGAGGATAAGCAGGGCGTAAATCAGGATTCCTTTTGAGAACACGTTAAAAAATGCCTGCTGAGCAACGCTTTTATCTAAGGACCGATAGATGCGAATATTATCGGTGACTAAATCAATGGAGTACCGAACCATTTGCGCGGGGAGAATTTGAAAGGCGTTTGAGATGATGACCCAGATCAGCCCCAGGATCATCAGCTTTTTATACTTTAGGAGATACTTGTTAAGATAGAAAAGTTCTTTCATGCCCCGATAAAAACGAAAGGTACTTCATTTGGTTCAAGTCTAAAAAAATTTAAAACGTAGCGAAGACAGATGATAGAATTTTGAAGTTAGAATTGCCACTTATCAAACCAAGTCAAAAATAGAATTCTGACTTCGACTTTCTGTTTTCTGAATTCCATTGCGATCTTCTGTTTTCCAACTTCTTTCCGTAATTTGGCGTCTCATCCAAACGTTCTTACCCGAATGCTTAACAGACGCACCATCCGCATCAAAATCATGCAAAGCCTATTTGCTTTCGAGCAATGCAAAGAAGCAAATTACCTCCTCTCTCTTGATTTGTTAGATGAGCGTTTTAGCCCCGACTTGAATAGTATGGAGGTGCAGGATAAAGAGTCCCTTCGAAAGCAAAAGAAAGAAGCAAAACAAGTTTTCGAAAATCAGTTTAAAAAAATAACGGCTACCGGTCAGACAGAGAAAGCAATCTCAAGTGCCGTAGCTGATGCGGCCAGCCTATTCGAAAAGCAAGTTCGAAAAGATCAACAATTTCTCGGAAAGAATATCACCATTGAAATTCAGAAGCTAACAGAAACCTATCACAACACATTAGGTCTGATAATAGCATTGGCCGAAGTGGCCGGTGGTGAGAAGAAGTCCATTCATGCAAATTTTCCGAATCAGCCAATTATTCAGGCACTCATCGACAACCCGGAGTTGAAAAAGGAGTTGTTGCGTTCTGCCGGATGGTCCAATAAGATAACCCTGGTTCGGGATTGGTTTCGAGAGATTCTTAAGGAAGACAAAGAGTATCAAAAGTTCATCGAGACAAAGTCGCAGGAGCTCGATTCGCAGAAAGCATTTTTAAAATATCTCTTAAGAAAGGTAATATTAGGCAGTAACGCCATCAACGACTATTTTGAGGAACAAGATATTCGCTGGGCGGAAGACAAAGATATTATCAAGAGTTTGGCTGAAAAGACAATTAAGTCTTTTGATGGGCAAAAGGTGGAGTTGCAAAAGGTTTCTTTAGATTGGGAGGACGACAAACTGTTTATAGATAGGTTATTCAAAAATACCATTGAGTTGGATGAATCCTATAAGGAATTGATCGCACAAAACACAAAAAACTGGGAGGTTGATCGATTGCCACTAACCGATCGTGTCATTTTGGAAATGGCGTTGGCCGAAATGGTTAATTTCCCAAATATTCCGGTGAAAGTTACGATTAACGAATACATCGAATTAGCCAAGGAATACAGCACCCCCAAGAGTCGCCAGTTTATAAACGGGATTCTCGATGTGATTTCGAAAAAAATGAAAGAGTCGGGGGCAGTGAAGAAAAGTGGCCGGGGGTTGATCGATAACAAATAATCGGAAAGGTCGTATCTTTGCCACCCCTGATGTAGACAAAAGACTATGAGCAAAAAAGGAAATAATACATTGATGGCTTTTCTGGCAGGCGCAGCTGCCGGGGCGATTTTGGGAATATTATATGCCCCCGATAAAGGCACCAACACCCGTGAAAAATTGTCTTTCAAATTAGACAAGTATAAAAAGTTGTTAGAAAGCTACATCTCTGATTTAGTGGCTGGTATAGAGACTCCAAGCCCAACGGAGGCCAAATCGCAAGGGCAAAAGGTGGTAACTGAAGCAAAAGACAAGGCGCAACGGTTATTGGATGACGTGGATGAGTTGCTTGAGCAATTGCGAGGCAACAAAAACAGTTAAAGATTTGTTAAAGAAGAGGTTAAGCTGAATTTAAAAAGAAGAAATTTTTAATTTTGTTATTCGAAACAGAACTTACTATGAAAACAACAACAAAAGTATTGGCCATTCTAACGATAATGGCGCTAATTATTGGTTGCCGCGATAAGGCATCAGAAAAAAGAATTGCTGAATTGGAAACACGATTGGCTCAAATGGAAGGGAATAAGGGTACGACTGTTACTCCCGCGCCAACAGCAACTCCGGAGGCAGCGCCAGTTGAAGAGAAGCCCGAGGGGCCTCTTCCCAATATGGAATTCGGCACCACAGACCATGACTTTGGCACGATAGACGAAGGAAAAAAGGTAACCTACACCTATAAAGTGAAAAATACGGGACAGGCTCCGTTAATCATTCAAAATGCGGCACCTTCTTGTGGCTGCACAGTACCAGATTGGACGAAGACACCAATTCCAGTTGGGGGAGAAGGGTTTGTGAAGGCAGAATTTGACACAAAGGGAAAGCCTGGCATCAACAATAAGACTATAACAGTGACGGCTAATACCTGGCCAAAAACTACGACTCTAAAATTCAAGGCAATGGTTACTGCCAAGCCAGATGGAGCCAATGGCCCGACCGCACAGTAAGATCGTAGAAAAACATCGAATCATTTTTTCATCCCAAGCCTTATGGTTTGGGATGTTCTTTTTAAGGGATAACTTGCAGGCAAAATATTTTCAAACCGATCAGTTGGTGGCGAAAATTTTGTTTCGTTGTACGATTCCGAATTCTTGCCCACCGATCTAACATTAAAAAATTATTAACAAATGAATTCTATTCTATTACAAGCAGGCCCAGGTGGCGCTTACACACAAATTATTTTGATGGTGGCAATTGTGGGGATCTTTTATTTCTTTATGATCCGCCCTCAGCAAAAAAAGGCAAAGGATCAAAAGAAATTTACCGAGGAAATTAAGAAGGGTGATTATGTAGTCACTATTGGTGGAACTCACGGCAGGGTGGCAGAATTGGAAGGCGACACGTTTATCCTTGAGGTTGAGCGTGGAGGAAGAATTAAGTTCTCAAAGTCCGCCATTTCAATGGAATCGACCAAGGCCGAAGCAGCCAAGAACTAGATCCCGGGAAGTGTCTCCTAATTTATGGGAGACACTGTCTTTAGAAGTCAATTTGAAAAGTTGGATCTCAAACCCAGCACTCTAATAATCCGTACCTTTACTAGGCATGAGTTTTTTTCGGGTTTTAGGTAACTTATTAAGATTTGACCGAGCCAACTGGAAGGCCATTGTACTCTGCGTGCTCGCGGCCAGCGTTTTTTGGCTTTTCAATGCTTTTAACAAGAACCACGTTACCACTATTGAGTTTCCACTTAGGTTTGAATTTGACCAGGAAAAATTTGTTACAATTGACGAGCTGCCAGACCGTATTGGAATCAATGTCAGCGGAAACGGTTGGGATCTTTTTCGAAATCAGTTTGGATTAAAGGTTCCCGTATTGGTCATACCGTTAGATCGACCAGTTGAGACATCGAAAATAGTAAGTGCTTCTTTAGTGCCTCTTTTACAGCCTCAGCTAGAAAAACTCACAATCAACTTCTTGAGTTCGGACACGCTCCGGCTGCGCATTGATGAAAAAGATTTTCACAAATTCAAGGTTGAACCGGATTTCACTGACTTTAGTTTTGAAGAGGGATTTGGCAGGACTAGTCCCATAGTCATTCTCCCCGACTCGGTTGTTCTAACCGGCCCCAAGACCCTACTTCATCAGATGCCTGACTTTGTTTCTGTAAAAATTCGTGGTGAGTCAATAGATCAAAATGTTTCCGAGCAACTGGAGATTCTTATGGAACGACAAACTTTTATTGTCGAACCACCTAGTATCAAGGTAATGTTTGAAGTAGGGCGAGTGATCAATTTTAAAGCCACCTTGAAATTGAACAGCAAAATGAAAACCCTTCCAAGTGATAGCATCGATGCTTGGTTTCGCATTCCCGCCAAACGGGAGGAAGAATTCAAAAACCTTCTCTCAGAGATCAATGCCATCGTGTCTGCTCAAACACCAGATCAGGATGGAGTGGTAAAACCAACGTTACAAAATAATCCTGCCTTCGCAGAACTAATCCGCATGGACACCGTTCGGATCAAAACCTCTCAGAGATGAGATCAAAGCCTTTTCAAATCGGGATAACAGGTGGCATTGGTTCGGGGAAGAGTGTCATTTGCAAGATATTTACTTGCCTGGGAGTGCCGGTTTATGACGCAGATAGCCGAGCGAAAAGTATAATGACCACTGACGGAATACTCATCGAACAAATCAAAAAAGAATTTGGAGATTTGGCCTATCTACCAGATGGTAGTCTGGATAGAGAATACCTAAGCCGAGTAATTTTTGAGAACCAAGAAAAGAGAACTCTTCTTAATCAAATGGTTCATCCCAGAGTAGCAGCAGATACAGATCGTTGGCTTGATCAAAATCGAGAAGCCTCCTATGTGGTAAGAGAGGCTGCGTTGTTGATTGAGTCGGGTGCTTACCTGAGGATCGATAAAGTGATACTGGTAACAGCTCCAGAAGAATTGAGAATCAAACGGGTCCTCGCGAGAGATCCGCATCGATTGAAGGAGGAAGTTATAAAGATCATTGCTACTCAACTGCCTGAAGAAGAAAAGAAAAAGAAAGCAGATATAGTGGTTCACAACGATGAGACCCAATTGCTCGTCCCTCAGATTTGGCAATTACATAACCAACTTTTAAAACTGAACTAAATTTACTCTTTAACCATTTAGTTGTTGAATGAAAAGGAACGCAGCAGAATACATTTTGTGAAATTTTTAACACATATCATTTAGAAATAGTCAACCCGTGAAAAAGACACTACTTACCACCTCCATTGTTTTGGTGGTTATTTTTTTGATTGCCCTTCCGAAGCTAGGATGGTTTAAGTCAAGCTCGTCACCAAAATCAACCAATATGGCCGCTGGCTCAAAACCCAAACTTTTGGTGGAGGCATTGGTTATTCAAGCTTCAAAACTGGACAATAAGTTGGTGGTGACCGGATCGGTGCTTCCGAACGAATCACTAGAATTAAAGAGCGAGTCGTCTGGAAAAATTGTAAGCATTTCTTTCCAGGAAGGAAAACCAGTAGTTAAAGGGAGCCTGTTATTGGAGATAAATAACGATGATCTGGAGGCACAATTACAAAAGCAAAAACACAATCAGAAGTTGAATCAGGACAACGAATTTCGCCAACGTAAATTGCTTGAGAAAGATGCCATCAGTCAGGAGGAATATGACAACGCATTGAACCGGTTGAATACGACCGTCTCTGATATTCAAATACTAGAAGCACAGTTGGAGAAGACGCGAATCAAGGCTCCATTTGACGGAGTGATCGGACTTCGTTATGTGAGTTTGGGGGCATATATTTCACCGAGCACTGTAGTGGCAACCCTCTACAACATTTCTCCTGCGAAAATTGAGTTCGCCATTCCCGCCCGCTATAGCTCGCAAGTGAAAGCAGGGGAGAAGATATTTTGTCGAGTAGAAAATGACTTGAGGGTATACAAAGGCATAGTGTATGCCATAGAGCCAAAGATCGATCAGGAGACCCGTACCTTGAAAATTAGAGCGCAAGCAGATAACAAAGGCGGCAATTTGTTACCCGGCCAGTTTGTAAAAGTTGAATTGATACTCGAGTCTCTCCCTAATGCATTGTTGGTTCCTACAGAAGCAGTGATACCTGATCAGGGAGGAAAAAAAGTATTTATTGCTGATCGAGGTACGGCAAAGGAAGTTAGAATTGAAACGGGTATCCGAACAGAAAATTCGTTAGAGGTTTTGTCCGGGTTAAAGGCTGGGGACACATTATTAACCACGGGGATACTTCAGCTTCGCCAGGGAATCGACATTGAAGTGAGCAAAATTCAAAACGCGAAACAGTAAAATGAGTTAGCAATGGCAAGCCTTTCTACCACTAGTATCAACCGACCCGTTTTAGCGATTGTGATGTCGTTGGCTATTATTCTATTGGGAGTAATTGGCTTTTCATTCCTCGGTGTGCGAGAGTTTCCTAGTGTGGATCCTCCGGTAGTAACCGTTCAGACCAGCTATATTGGAGCGAATGCAGATGTTATTGAATCTCAAATTACCGAACCACTTGAGGATGCGGTTAACGGTGTACCCGGTATTCGAACGCTAACATCAGTGAGCCGTGAGGGCCGAAGTAGCATTACCGTTGAGTTTGAATTAGGTGTGAACATCGAAGCCGCAGCGAATGACGTGCGCGATAAAGTGTCGGGTGCTCTTAATCGATTGCCACAAGATGTTGACCCCCCCGTTGTCGAAAAAGCAGACGCAGATTCCAGCCCAATTATTTTTCTTACGGTGCGAAGCGATAAGCGAAACCTATTGGAAACTTCTCGGATAGCTGAGGTTTTGTTTAAAGAACGAATTCAGACGATTCCAGGGGTTAGCTCTGTGCAGATATGGGGTCAACAACGATACTCGATGAGGTTGTGGATGGATCCCATCAAATTGGCCTCCTTAAAGTTAGCCCCGTCAGATGTTCTGCAAGCCTTGAATCGCGAAAATGTCGAATTGCCATCGGGTCGTGTAGAGGGACAGAATACGGAACTCACTGTTCGCACGATGGGGCGCTTAAACAGTGAAGAGGATTTTAACAACTTAATTATTAAGGAGCAAGGTGACAATGTCGTTCGGCTAAGTGACATCGGATATGCCAAGTTGGGAGCAGAAAATGAACGGACTATTTTGCGAAGAGATGGCATTCCTGGCTGTGCACTTGCCATTGTAGCTCAACCCGGAGCAAACAATATTGACATTGCTGATAGACTCTATAAAAAGCTAGATCAGATCACGCGCGATTTGCCGCCCGATGTTAGTTACCAAATGAGTTATGACTCCACTAAGTATATCCGGGCATCTATTTTTGAAGTGGGCGAGACCATACTAATTGCTTTCTTCCTCGTTCTTTCCATCATTTTTATTTTCTTGCGCGACTGGCGGACGACCGTCATACCCATTGCCACTATTCCGATCTCCCTCATAGGATCCTTTTTTGTTATGTACTTA
The DNA here is from genome assembly GCA_020402945.1 of Cytophagales bacterium. GTDB lineage: Bacteria > Bacteroidota > Bacteroidia > Cytophagales > Cyclobacteriaceae > ELB16-189. The sequence goes on from JADBYQ010000045.1 coordinate 9,207, forward strand.
TTGGGGTTCACCATTAATGTCTTGACCTTACTGGGAATTGTACTCGCTATTGGCATCGTGGTAGATGATGCCATTGTAGTGCTGGAAAATATCTATGTGAAAGTAGAACAAGGCGAAAACCCTGAAGAAGCCGCGCGAAAGGGATCAACAGAAATTTATTTTGCGGTTATTTCAACTACCGTGTCTGTGGTGGCTGTTTTTCTTCCCGTGATTTTTTTGCAAGGCTTAACAGGAAGATTGTTCCGTGAGTTTGGATTGGTAGTGGCAAGTGCGGTTGCGATTTCCGCTTTTGTTTCGCTCACGCTTACGCCAATGATGAGTTCAAAAATTCTAAAACGCAGAGCTGTGCAGCCTTGGTTGTATAGAAAGACAGAGCCATTTTTCATGGGGCTTACAAACGCCTATGCATCTGCACTGGACGGTTTTATGAAGCGAAGATGGCTGGGGTTTGTGGTTATTGTGTTGTCCGGGGCGGTCATTTATTTTCTTGGAAAATCCACACCGTCCGAGTTGTCTCCACTGGAGGATAGGAGTGAATTTAGATTACAAGCACAAGCACAAGAGGGTGCCACTTTTGAGTACATGGATCGGAACGTGAAGGAGCTGACACAGTTTATCAGCGAAGAAGTGCCTGAACGAAGCGGAATGGTAAGTGTTACCGCTCCCGGTTTTGGGAGTGCCGGGGTCAATTCTGGTTTTGTCAGAGTCATTCTAAAAGATCCAAAGGATAGAAATAGAACGCAACAACAAATTGTAGACGATATCACCGGCAAGGTGAGAAAATACTCAAGTGTGAGAACCTTTACAACACAGGCTCAAACGATTGGGGATCGCAGAGGTGGATTTCCACTTCAATTCGTAATTCAGGCTGCAGATATTGAGAAGTTGAAAAAAGTATTACCACAATTTATGTTGAAAGCATCAGCCAGCCCACTTTTTGCTTTTGTTGATCTGGATCTGAAATTCAACAAACCGGAAATCAGCATTACTATTGATCGCGACAAAGCCAGAAACCTTGGTGTGAATGTTTTGGATATTTCGCAAACACTTCAACTTGGCTTAAGTGGCTCGCGTTTTGGAAATTTTATTATGGACGGAAAGCAATATCAGATCATTGGGCAAGTTGAGCGCGCAAATCGCAATGAACCGTTAGATCTAAAAACACTTTACGTCAAAAACAAGAGAGGTGATTTAATACAACTTGATAACCTCGTCACATTTGAAGAGCGAAGCAGTCCACCTCAGTTGTTCCGTTTCAATCGGTATTCTTCCGCAAAAGTGCAAGCTCAATTAGCAAAAGGCGTAGCGCTGGGCGATGGCATCAAAGAAATGCAAAAAATTGCTGATGAAGTGTTGGATGAGAGTTACACCACCAGCTTGGACGGAGCCTCGCGAGAGTTTGCGGAAAGTTCTTCCAGTATTTATCTGGCATTCTTGATTGCACTGGCGATCATCTATTTGATTTTGGCAGGTCAATTTGAAAGCTTCAAAGATCCATTGGTCATTATGTTCACGGTGCCGCTGGCACTTGCGGGGGCACTCATTTCGTTGTGGTACTTTAACCAAACACTTAATGTTTTTAGTCAGATAGGAATTATTATGTTGATTGGCTTGGTAACGAAAAACGGAATTTTGATTGTAGAATTCGCTAACCAGCGGAAGGAGCAAGGCTTGACAGTGCTTGATGCTGTAAAGGAAGCAGCAGCTTCTCGCTTTCGCCCCATCGTTATGACGAGCCTCTCTACGATTCTGGGCATATTGCCTATTGCCTTGGCTCTGGGAGCGGGTTCAGAAAGCCGCGTGTCAATGGGTATTGCCGTAATTGGTGGAATGTTGTTTGCCACCGTACTCACTTTGTTTGTTATACCAGCCATCTATTCGTATTTAAGTAGTAAGCACGCGCATGTTTCAGTTAAATAAAATCAAGGCCGCGGTTTGTAGGCTGCAAGCCAAAAGCTTCATGCTACAGGCTTTTAGCCTTCAGAGTCTAATACCTCATAGCTCTAGCGTAATGTTGGTCACCTCAGTGCTTACTGCTTGTGGCTTGCAGCTTGTGGCCTTCTCTACCTCAAATGCTCAAGATACTCTCAGCCTTGCACGAGCGGTACAAATCGGATTGCAAAATAATTTTGGGGTGCAAATTCAAAAGCTAAATGTGGAAGCTGCTTCGCTCAACAACAACTGGGGTCAGGCCGGGCTGCTTCCTTCTATTAACCTCACAGGATCACAAAACAATAGTGTTGTAGAAAGAAAGCCTGCCAATCCTTTTGCGGTAGCCGGGCGAAATGTTTCAAACAATGTACTTGGGCAGCTGGATATTCAATTCACATTGTTTGACGGATTCGCAGTTTCTATTAACAAAAAACGGTTGGAGCAGCTGGAGACATTAAGCAAAGGCAACGCAACGTTTGTCATGGAGAACACTGTACAAGCAATCATATTGAGTTACTATCAGGCAGGTTTGGAAATGGAACGACTGCAGGTGTTGGTCAAAAATCGAGAGTACTCAAAAGAGAGGTATGTGTATGTGAAGTTGAAAAAGAGTCTTGGCTCTGCTATTTCGTTTGATGTATTGCAGGAACAAAACAATTACCTCACTGATTCAGCCAACGTATTGCGACAAGAAATTGTAGTTAAGAATTCAGTCCGCAATTTGAACGTTTTGCTAAATGAAGACATTAATAGGACTTATCAGTTTACAGATCCCCTGGAATTTGAAGAACAGGTTTATCAATACAATGATCTGAAAGCAAAGATGGTACAGTCCAACACCAATCTCCGTAACCAGTTTATTAGCCAGGAGTTGTTTCACAATGCGACCCGTAGTGCGCAGGCAAACTTGTCACCAACGTTGTTGTTGAATCTAGGTGGTACGGGTAGTTTAGATCAGTTAAATGCCAATTTTCGAACGAATACTGGCAATCAGATAGAAAATACGGTGGGGTTTGTCAATCGCGATACCAATCAACCTGTCTACCTGAGTGTAAACGAAACAACATTTGCTCCTCTGACACAAACAGGTAATTCGTATGGAGGCTATGCAAACCTCTCTCTTAGGTTCACACTTTTTAATGGAGGTCAATTGAGGCGAACGATCGACAACGCACAAATTCAGGAGAAGATCGCTAAGCTCACCACCGATCAACTTAAGCTTTCGTTGGAGAATAGTTTGTTGGCCACATTTGATTTGTACAACCTGAGAAGACAATTGGTATCCATTGCTCAGACAAAGTTGCAAGCAGCAGAGTTGAACCTTGCACTTGCCAATGAACGCTACAAAAATGGGGCGCTTAGTGCCATTGATCTGCGAATTGTCCAGGAAAATTTTCGATCTTCTGCGCTCGAGAAAGTAGCAGCTATTTTTGACGGGCTTTCAAGCCGAATTGAGTTAGTTAGACTAACCGGTGGATTGGTGGATAACGTCCGTTGAATTACTGGGTGGCTGTCTCTTCGATCTCGTCTTTCTTCATCACCCAAAAATTGTTAAAGCCTTCTCCTTGCTGTATGGATATCATTCCGTTGGCTAGCATTTCAAGAATAGCCAGAAAGTTAAAGATCAGGGCTATGCGAGTAGGCGCTTTTTCGAACAATTCAATAAAAGGAACGCGCGGCTTACTAGTGATTTCGTTCAGTATATACTCCTTCTGGCCTTCAATCGTAAAAGGATATTGAATCACCTGATGAACGGGTCTATTTTTCTCTTCTTCCTGTCGTTTTAACACTTTTTCAAAAACCATCAAAAGCTTAAACAGGTCTACGTCTTGTAATTCCGCTTCAACATTCGTGATCTCCGCCAGCTGCTTTAACTCTTTCATCAAGTTACCTCGCTTCTCCTTCATCAGCTCGGTCTCTTCCATTTTGTGGAACTGCTCCACCACTGATTTGTACTTTTTGTACTCCATCAGGTGTTTCACCAATTCTTCCCGCGGATCGATTTCATTTCCTTGCTCATCTAATTGCGGGCGAGGAAGTAGCATTTTTGATTTAATACGCATCAGCGTAGCGGCTACCAGAATAAACTCGCTGGCCACTTCTATATTCATGGTTTCCAACTGGCGTAAATACTCCAGAAAATCGTTTGTAATCTTTGAAATGGGAATGTCGTTGATCTCGAGTTCATCTCGCTCGATAAAGAAAAGAAGCAAGTCAAACGGGCCCTCAAAAAGGGGCAAATGAATTTCAAAAGGCTTTTGTTCCATAAATTTCGGATGGCAAAAATATCCAAATCCGTTGGATAAAACCGTTCTTATCTACAAATCCGTAAATTTGCTGCTGTGAGGCTTAAAATCTTTTAAAAACAACTTACCTTGAGTGTCTGTTTAGAAAGACAGACGTGATAACTTTGATTTTGCAATGTTGATAACTCCCGGAAAACTGCTTGCTGGTATCAATAGCCCTGATGACCTGAAAAAATTGGATCAGGCTCAACTGGTTCAACTATGTGATGAACTGAGGCATTATATTATAGACAATGTTTCCGTTTATGGCGGTCATTTTGGGGCGAGCTTGGGCGTTGTCGAGCTTACCGTAGCACTTCATTATGTCTATAATACCCCTTATGATCAGTTGGTGTGGGATGTGGGTCATCAAGCGTACGGTCACAAAATAGTCACTGGACGAAGAGATAATTTTTACACTAATCGTGTTTACAAGGGGCTTTCTGGGTTCCCTAAAAGAAAGGAAAGCATTTATGATACTTTTGGCGTGGGACATTCGTCCACTTCGGTTTCTGCCGCATTGGGCATGGCGGTGGCTTCAAAGTATTTGGGCTTGGATGACAAGCAGCACGTTGCCATCATTGGAGATGGCGCGCTTACGGGAGGGATGGCCTTCGAAGGCTTAAATCACGCAGGAGTTTCAGACACCAATTTGTTGATTATCCTCAATGACAATTGCATGTCGATAGACCCCAACGTGGGCGCCTTGAAGGATTACCTAACGGATATTACCACTTCGAAGACCTACAATAAGCTGAGGGATGATGTGTGGAATCTCCTTGGTAAGCTTTCGTCTATAGGGAAAAGTGCACAAGACCTTGTTTCAAAAGTGGAAACAGGCATTAAATCGACTTTGCTTAGCCAGAGCAACCTTTTCGAATCTCTTAATCTTAGGTATTTCGGGCCAGTCGATGGCCACGATGTAGATCATATGGTGTCCGTTCTCAATGATCTAAAACAGATCAAAGGTCCAAAGATATTGCATTGCATTACCACCAAGGGAAAAGGCTACGGGCCGGCTGAAAAAGGCAACGCTACGACCTGGCACGCACCTGGTACCTTTGACAAGATTTCTGGTGAGATCCACAAGAAAGTCTACGACAAGCCCCAACCTCCGAAATACCAGGATGTGTTTGGACATACCTTGGTTGAACTGGCCAGAAACAATGATAAAATTATGGGCATCACGCCAGCGATGCCGTCCGGTTCCTCAATGAATATCATGATGAAAGAAATGCCGGAACGTGCTTTTGATGTGGGTATCGCAGAGCAGCATGCGGTAACTTTTTCAGCTGGATTGGCAACTCAAGGTCTTGTTCCTTTTTGCAACATCTACAGTTCGTTTATGCAACGTGCGTACGACCAAGTAGTGCATGATGTGTGCATTCAAAATTTGCCAGTCAACTTTTGCTTAGATAGAGCTGGCTTTGCAGGTGCCGATGGACCTACTCACCATGGTGCCTATGATGTGGCTTACTTCAGATGTTTGCCGAACATGATCGTGGCCTCTCCTATGAATGAGGAGGAACTGAGAAATCTGATGTTCACCGCGCAGCTTCCAAGAACCGAACAGGCATTTTCTATACGTTACCCAAGAGGCCAGGGTGTAATGCCACAGTGGAAGACCGCCTTTAAAGAAATTGAGATCGGAACCGGAAGGAAAATAAGAGAAGGAAACGAACTTGCTGTATTAAGCTTTGGTCACATTGGAAATTATGTGGTAGAGGTTTGTGAAAAGCTTAGCAAACAAGACCTGCAAATTGCGCACTATGATTTACGCTTTGCAAAGCCTCTTGACAAAAACTTATTGCATGAAGTCTTTTCTTCTTTTAAGAAAGTACTTACAGTTGAGGATGGTTGTGTAGAGGGGGGTATCGGAAGTGCTGTGCTGGAGTTTATGGCAGATAACAATTATCAATGTGAAGTAAAGAGGTTAGGCATACCTGATCGGATTGTGGAGCACGGTGAGCAACTGGAATTGCATAAGGAATGCGGTTTCGATCCGGAAGGGATCGAGCGTTCTGTTCTATTTATGCTTGAATCTGTTCGTTCGATAGCTTAGTGAATCAACAAATTTATTATAAGGATCGAGGAAGTGGTTTCCCCATTGTATTGTTGCATGGGTTTTGCGAGAACCACGAGATCTGGGATGGTTTTGCTGACGAACTCTCTTTGAATTTTCGGGTTATCACCCCGGATTTGCCGGGTTTTGGTAAAAGTCAGTTGCCGTCCACCCCGTTTTCTATAGACGACATTGCTGACCAAATGTTGGTTTGGTTGCAAGAATCCGGTATTCAAAAATCAATTTTGATTGGGCACTCGCTGGGTGGTTATATAACATTAGCTATGGCCAGAAAAAAGGTCGATGCTTTTTCGGGCATTGGCCTTTTTCACTCTACGGCTTTTGCCGACAGTGATGAAAAGAAGGCAAATCGGGACAAAACGATAGATTTTGTGCAAAAGAATGGAGTTGCTCCCTTTGCAAGCACCTTTGTGCAAAGCCTTTTTCATAATGTGAAAGACAAAAGCCTAACGAAGGTGAGCAAAATGGCAGCCGCAACTCCTCTTGAAACGGTTATTTCGTATACAAAAGCCATGCGGGATCGCGAATCATCGGTAGATTTTCTTCGATCATCGCCCATTTACCTTTTGGTCATTGCGGGTATCCACGATTCTATAATTCCGGTAGCTGTGTCGATGGAGTTTGCTAAACTAGCACCAAAATTAGCTTTCCAACCCCTTGAACACTCAGGCCATATGGGGATGTTAGAGGATAAGCAGCGGGCGCTACATGCTATTAGGAAGTTTGTTAGCAACTGCCTGATTTTAGAGGCCTAGAAAGCCACAATTTATCGGTTATTTTTTTGTTTAAATTTTAAGCTTTTTTCTATATTTGACTTTGACTGGGAGCTAAAAAACTGGATTTCAATTACAGACTAAGATAAACCTCTAAAATATGAACGAATACTTGTTAGAAGAAGACCCTCACAAATATGATTCTTGGAATGCTTTGGCGGCAAATTTGTCCTATGCATTTTGGGCAGTAACAATATTGATTGTACTCGGGTATTTTGTTAAGCTATCGACAACTGAAGGCAATAAAAACAAGTATGATTTTATTAACAAACATGAGATCAAATACTTGTGGATTGCGTCTATTATTTTGGTTATAGGAGCTTGTTTTTATTTTAACTCTGGTTTGGTAAAATTCAGCGCTGTACTCTTTTTTGTTCGTATTTTCATGACTATCGCTTTTGGGCTAATTGCAGCGCTCGTTATTCAGAATTTGTTGAAATTCTACTATCCTTTTTTTATTGAAAAAAGACTAAAGGTTCTCCGTTATAAGCCGCGGATTTCTCCCAAAACAGGGAAACCTATGAAGCTCTTGAGCGAAGAAGAAGAAGACACCTATTTGGATGAAGGCATGCAAGCAGAAGAAAATGTATTTTCGGTTGACTATGATGTATGGAAGGACGAAGAATCTGGCTATATCCAAATTGAAAAATATGCAGGGCACTTACATGCAATTCAATGTCCAGAATGTAATTACCAAACTTTTAAAGTGGTGAGGGAAGAAATTACAAAAACTCCTTCCTTTACTCAGGAAGGTGAAATCATAAAACACTATCTCTGCGGCTATTGCGGCTACAAAGCCAAGAAGACGGTAGTTCTGAGACAGCAGTCAAAACCTGTAGAAGCGACCGCCACAGCATAACCGCCACTACTGCATAATTGAAGTATCACAAGGGTATTTTTACTCTGGAAACAAATAAAGCCTCGATTCTTGGGGCTTTATTATTTCTAACCTTATGCTAAGAGGCCGATAGTTTGATTTGATCAGAATAAAAATTCATTCTCGTATGCCCACGATCAAGCAATGAGATTTGTTCAATAGTGGCTTTCTTATGATTAACGAAAACTTCAATATAGTCGTCCCCAAGTAAATACAGGTTAACTTTGTAGCGGTAATATCTAATGGCCATTACAAACTGCGCATGTTGATACAACAAACTTATTTTTTGTTCCAAACTATCTTTCGCAAGCTCTGACCAACGAATCATGAGATTAAACCTAGGAAAAAATAGTGAGAGTAAGAATATGCAAAGTGTTTTTTTGTCCTATTAAAACGGGCTTTGCCTACAGCCTCATCTAGTGATTGAAAATCGAATTCGCCCTGTAGGTTTGTAATCGTGCTGATAGGTTTCCCTGGAATTCCAACGGACGCAAAGGGCAAGGGTTCTCGGGTCTCCTTGTCGATCACCTTTCCAGAAACAGTTATTTTTTTGAGCTGCCGTGATGAATGGTAAAGATTCAGAGTGGAAAAAGTTTTCGTGTAAGCTGGACGTACGCCAAGCAAATTCGGAAAAAAGTTGTTTAGCTTATTCCAGTGTAAATTTGTGGATCAACCTTTTGTCTCTCGGCTAGATAGCTTCGGTAGCTATCGGAAAAGTGTTGCCGGTTTGTAATAGCCTCGGTATAGTTTCCCTGAAGTCCTATCAGCAATTCACAACCCTCCCTCACTGAGTAAGATTGGCCCGAGGTAGAATAGTCAGTTAGTTGTTTTGTTTTGAGATGCTGATTGAACAACGGGTTGGAGTTTCGATGCGCATTTAAGCGCAGACCACATTGATTGGCCAGAGAAATATCTAGGACGTCATCGAAAAAAAAAGCTACCTCTGTACTCTTTAGATGATGATTGGCTAGAAAGTGCTCGAACGACTTTACCTTGTTCGATGCTTTAAAGTAAAGGGATGAAAACCTTTCTCTTTTCCCTAGGAGTAAAGCCGATTCGTTTTCTTCGCCAGTAATAATTGCGGTGGTTGGTAATGATTTGTGCTTAAGCCAGTAACTAAACCGCAGCATGTTAGTTCCCATTGCATCAGGTTCAGAAAAACCACTGCCTGTTTGGTCGCGTTTACTTCCATCATTAAATACGCCATCCCAGTCAAAAACAAAAGCCTTGATGTTTTCCAGCTTGCGCTGAATGTCAACGGCCGGTATACAAAACCTTCCGCCAATTTCAGCGAATAAAGATTGTATACTGGCCGCTTCCAACGACAAAAATTAATCTTTCAGATCTTGAATATCAAGCATGCCTACTGGCTTGCCTGCGTCAGTTACCAAAATGGTGTCAACTTTCGTCTTCTTGAAAAGGTCAGCCGCTTCATTTAAAAGTGCGTCAGCATCAATAGAAACAGGCTCCTTGTATTGAAACTCACCTATTTTTTTAGTCAATATTTCACGGCCATTTTCTTGCAATTTTCTTCTCAAATCACCATCCGTGAAAACACCTACAACTTTGTTATCTTTTGTAACGGTTATGCTTCCAAAGCCGTATTCTGTCATTTTCACTAAAGCATCTGTTACAGATGTGTCAGCAGAAACAATCGGATTTTTACTGTTTAAGACATCCTTCACGCGAACGGTCATCAACTTCGTGTGCTCTACAAATTGTTGAGTTCCTAGTGCTGTAAGGTTGTTGTCTGTTAGTGCTTTCATTACCTTCCACGGGGCGGTAATTGTGTGCACCCCAATATTAATAGCGTTGCGAACATGTTCTGCATAGCGCACAGAAGAGAACATGATTTTTGTATCGTACCCGTAGTGGTCAACTGCGTTTACACACTGTGCAACTAAATCCAATGCGTCATGACCTTGGTCTTGCAAGCGACCAACGAGTGGACAAACATAAGTAGCGCCCGAGTGCATAGCCATGTAGGCTTGCTGTAGCGTATATACCAAGTGCACATTCACTAATAACCCCTCTTTACGGAGCATGTTACACGCTTTAACACCTTCTAATGAAACAGGAATTTTAAAAACGGTTTTCTTAGGATCAAGACCAAGATTAAGCTGTCTTTTTGCCTCAGCTAGTACTTCCTCAGCAGTGTTCCCCAACGCTTCGATCTGGAGAACAGGCACGATCTTAGATAATTTTACAATCAACCCATCTACATCCGTTACGCCACCGCGGTGCATAAAAGTAGGAGTAGTGGTGAGGCCGTTTAGAAAGCCAAGTTGAAAGGCTTCTTCAATTTCCTTAAGGTCTGCTGAGTCTAAATACAATTCCATGTTTTGATTTTTTTAGTGAGTGATGAGAGACTTTTCGCGGAATTTCACTTCCACATTGTGTAATTCGATAAGTGGTTTTAAAAATTCTTCTAGTTGATTAATATTTAGTTGACTAGCGGCATCGCACAAGGCTTTGTCGGGGTCAGGGTGTGCTTCAATGAAAACACCATCAACGCCTGCGGCTATACCCGCACGGGAAAGCACCGGTAAAAATTCGCGGGCTCCTCCTTTTGCATCAGCGCTCGGTATGCCATATTTTCGGATGGCATGAGTGACGTCAAAGACCACCGGATAACCAATTTTATTCATGTGATAGAAACTTCGTGGGTCAACAATTAAATCATTGTAACCGAAGGTAAATCCTCTTTCTGTTAAAATGATTTGATCGTTTCCGCTATCAACACACTTGCCAACCGGATGCTTCATGTTATCAGGTGCCAAAAACTGGCCATGTTTGATATTGATTACACGTTTTGTTTTTGCTGCTGCTACCATTAGGTCCGTTTGCATGCACAAGTAGGCTGGAATTTGCAATACATCAATTACTTCACCTGCTGCCGCAGCTTGGTCGGGGTAGTGTATATCGGTGAGTAATGGAAAGCCAAATTGTTCCTTAACTTTTGCGAGAAGGGCAACGCCTTTGGATAAACCAGGGCCCGTATAATATTTTAAACTGCTGCGATTGTCTTTTTGGAAAGAAGATTTATAAATGATTTTGATTTTTAAGCGCTCAGAGATACCCTTTAGTTTCTCCGCGGTTTCCATCATAATCTTTTCCTCTTCGATAACACAAGGACCTGATATAAGGAAAAGCTCATCGCCCCCACATTCTATATTTCCTACCCGAACTATCTTTTTTTCCATTATTTAACGGTTTTTTACCCAAAAATGAGCTTGTAAAAATAGGAATTAATTGGGGATTGAGAAACTCCTCTTTTAAGCAGAATAATTCTTTGAATAGCCAAGTGACAGCTGCTTACAAACCAATAATTTATTGTTTGTTAGAGGCAGATCTAATAGTGGAAGCGATGTTGCCATAGAAAGCGATCTCTGGAACAATAAATTCATCATTTTTTGCTTTATTTAATGGCTCCTTTAAATCAACAACAATCAATTTCTCCTCATTAAATTTGCCCCATTCGGATCCATTAATAAGAAATGTTATCTTAATATCCTTAATGTTGATTGAAGAATCAATTAAGCGTTTCCGCCAGATCAATGGGAAGCTGACGACCATTTCATCGTATTGACCGAGAACGTAAATCAGACTTCCTAAAGGCATCGATCCGGGTTGAACGCTAAGGGTATTTGCAAAAACAGCTTCACTAGCATTAATTGTCTCAAACTTTATTTTTGTTGAACAGAATTCGATTGTGGGTCTTTTTGTTGAATTGTCAACCCAAAATAGATATGGCGTACAGGCTGGCGATTCTAGCGATTGTGGGTAAGGCATACCTAACCATTTCCCTGTGAAGGTCACTTTAACTAAAGCTTCAAACGTTTTGATTGTATTTTTTTCTTTATTTAAATCATTTATCAAGCCTTTGCTATTAGAAATTTCTTGGTCTATTATGTCAAGCCTTTGTCGTAATTTTTCCAAAGCATTTTTCTGATCTAGACTTGGATAGAGTTTCAATGCAATATCGCTAAATGGTTCAAGAGCTTTGTTTGCTTTTTTTACATCGTCTTTTAGTTCGTTCAAACTACTCGATGCTAACTCTTCTCGTTTTTTTTCTTGTTTGGTTTTGATAATATCAACACCTACAGTACAAATTACACCTAGAAAGATCGCCACATAGCCAGCGACCCTAAAAAACGTTAGCCAATCCATTTTTACAATTTAGTTTTTTGATTTCTCTAATAGTTCTCTTGCTAAATAATATTCTAAATTTCTTTATCTTAATCAATGTATTGGTTTTACGCTTTGGTTCCAGTCGTAAATTTTGTCGGAGATTTCGGTCAAAAGATTAGGATCTTTTTCCAGTGCATTACCAATTACAATCAAATCGGCACCTGCTTCCAGTGCAGTGATGGCTTTTCGACTTGTGTTAATGCCTCCTCCAACGATCAAGGGTACACTCACTGCTTTGCGGACAGCGCTTATCATTTTCGCGCTGATCTCACGTTCTGCGCCACTGCCAGCATCTAAATAGACTAAACGAAGGCCGAGCATTTCTCCGGCAAGTGCCGTGCAGGCGGCTAATGAATACTTATCTTCAGGAATAGGTGTGGTATTGCTGATGTAGGCTACTGAGGTGGTCTTGCCTGAGTTAACCAGTATATAACCGGTTGGTATTACCTCAATTTTGTTGTTTCTTAGAATAGGTGCGGCAATGACATGCTGCCCTATGAGTAAATCTGGGTTTCGCCCGGATATGAGCGACAAAAAAAGGATTGCATCTGCAGATGGATCGATTTGGAGAGAACTTCCGGGAAAAAGAATGACAGGAATAGATACATTCTCTTTCATGTGTTTGATTACCTCATTGAGGTTTGTAGTGGTTACCAGACTTCCGCCCACAAAAAAAAAGTCGACACAATTTTCATTGGCCAACCGAATAAGTGGGTCTAGCTCGGATGGACTACTTATCTTGTCGGGGTCGACCAATACCGCAATAGATTTTTTTCCCTGTGCGCAGTTTTGTTCTAGATTTTTAAGAATCGCCATTTTGTTGTTTTCTGTTTTTTAAGAATTCAGCTAACGCATCTTTGGCAAGGTCGAGCAAAACGAGTGTAGCGGTATCTGCCGCTTTACTAACGATTTGCGTGAAAACACTTGGCGCATGTTCTTCCTCTTTTAAGTTTTCGCCTGGAGATATCATAGACGCCATAGGTTTAGTGTTCTTTTTCTTTTTACCTGAAGAAGAAAGTTGGTTGACAATTAAGTAAGTGGCCGCTAAAACACTTCCTATAATCAACGCGTTTTTTACAACTTTTTCTGTTTTATCGGTCATCGACTTCATTTCTTTTTCAAGCTCGCGTTTGTGCCGATCGGAAGTTTCTATCAGCTTAATTTTTTCCGGGTCTTGTGATTCCAATAATTCCATGCTATTTCTCCTTGTGTTTGAGGTGTTTTGCGAAATATTTTTCAAACGATTTACTAATTGGTTTTCTAAACAATAGAAAGAGCAAACAAGGCAGCCCATACAATCCAGCGATGATCCAGTAGCCGATGTATGCTTTTTGGAAAAAGCCACTCAGATAATGAGCAAGCCCAACACTTAGAAAAAGTAAAAACAAGAAAGCCATCAAAAGAATAGAGCCAAGGACAAGCCCGCGAGCCAGAATTTTAGTCACTTCTTCTCGCACTTCTATTTTAAGAAGGGCAGCTTGTGTCTCTAAAAAGCCCGTTAGATGACTGAATAAGTTATCCAGGCGCAAAAACTTAAATACAGTTTCTTTAATATCCATTGACCAATAGCAATTTGATGAAGCCCCCAAATTTGGGTGCTAAAACTCTACCAAGATGTGACCCTTCTCCACACTATCTCCTTTTTTTACAGTTACGTTTTTTACCGTGCCATCGCCAGGCGACTTTAAAATGTTCTCCATTTTCATTGCTTCTAGAATTAGCAACGAGTCCCCTGTTTTTACTTTGTCTCCTACTTTCACTTTTAAGTCAATTATCAGACCGGGCATCGGTGCTTTAATGTGGTTAATTTTGTTGCTATTGCCGGAAGCAATTCCCATTTTTTCTAGCAGCAAATCAAATTTGTCTTTCAATTTAACGGTATAATTATTACCATTAATTTTTAACGTAACCGTTTTGGAAGAAGAATCTATCTTGACTAACTCTGCGCGATACGATTTATTTTCGTACAGGATATGATAATGATTCCCTTCGAGTGAGACAAAGTCCCATTTCAAAGGTTTACCATCTACATAGGTAGTGCCTTCGGAAGAAGTAAATTCAAATGTCTGAGTTCCGATGGTTGCCTGCTGCATAGAAAATCTTCTAATTCCGATAAAATTACGCAATGCGCGGCATCCGCCAAATACATGCGATTTACTTTTTCAACACCCATTTCATTAGTGGGCCACTGGTCATGCTGGTAATAAGTGCCATGATGACCAGAGAAACAAAAACACGTTCATTGATCAGCCCATTCTCCAGCGCCACTAAACCCAGAATGATTTCCATCGCACCACGCGCATTCATGCCAAATGACGCAGCAAGCGATTCGCGCCAAGAAAAACCTCCCAAGCGGGTACCCAAGCCACTCCCGATTATTTTTCCAGCGAAAGCGATTGCCACAATGGCCAAGGTAAGGCCCCAATCAAAATTGGTGATGAAGTTGACACGTAATCCAATGGAAACGAAGAACAAAGGAGCGAAAATGTTATTGATGAATTGGTGAACGATTTCTTTTGCCCGTTCGCTGAAATGCTTTGAATCACCAAAGGCAACTCCAATGATAAACGCACCAAAAATGGCATGAAGTCCTATATATTCTGTAAAGGCAGCTCCTAAAAAGCACAACGCTAGTGAAATCGACAATACACCACCCGGCCAAGCTAATTTTTTGTTGATCCAGGGAAGAATTCTGTTTAGCAATCCCCGACCCAGCGTGAGCATAACGGCAACAAAAGAGATGGTCAGCAGAACTGTGTTAAGAATCGAAATGGATTCTCCTTTTTTCCCAATCATTCCGAGAATAACGGAAAATATCAACCAACCAATAAGATCGTCAATCATGGCTGAGGTTACAACGAGCATCCCCATTTTAGACTTGAAAAGATTTAAATCCATCAAAATCCTGACAATTACGGGCAGGGCAGAAATCGCCATCGCTGTACCCATAAACAGGGTAAAGGTTAGTTTATCTTGTTGATCGGCAATTCCAAAGAAATCCGGGAACAGGTAGGGGAAAACAAAACCAAATGAAAACGGTACAATCAAGCCCAGCAGACTAGTCGCTATTGCTTGTTTTCCTTGCTGCCACACAATGTGAAGGTCGACCTCTAAACCGGCTATAAATAAGAGCATGATCACAGCTACTTGCACAATGCCAGTTAAAACGGTTGCAGTTGCACTAGGCACGGGGTATAGTGCTTGAAACCACTCTGGGTTGATCATGCCGAGAACAGTTGGACCCAATAGGATGCCGGCTATGATTTCACCAATGACCGCAGGCTGTTTGAATTTTCGTAACGACTCGGATAACAATCTGCCCAAAAGCAGCATCACGCTCAGTTGAATGAGCAAATGCACAACATCTCCATGACTTAGTTTACCCATGGTTTAGTTGTGCCTTGGATTAATGATTAATAAGTTACAGGGCAGGTTAGCAAAGATGTATTCCAAATCGTGAGGGAATACCCGATCGAAAAGTGAAAATCTTCTGGCGGGTGCACCTACAATCAACAACTCTGCTTTTTTGCGTTCAGCAAATCGCGCTAATTCATACCCGGATTTTCCCGAGAGCATTTTGATATTGACCTTTAGGTTTTCCCGAGGGATGCGAGCCAGTATTTTTTCCACTTCATCTATTTCTTCGCGCACCATCCCCTGCATGCTTTCATGGTATTCGTCTTCGGTACATTGCTCGTTGGCGGAAAGAGCGAGGCCTAATAATTTCAGTTCGCGAGCGATATGTACCCATTGCGCATTTTCCATTTTGCCCAAGTAACAACCGGCCTTGATTGCATCTTCAATGTATGGACTGTCCTCAGCATTGACAACGATATTATTGACAGATTCCGCTTGTTCGTTGGGGTTTTGAATCATCAGAATAGAACAATTTGCTTTTCGCATGATCTTGCGCGCTACCGTGCCAATGTAGTTTTGGAGCAAATTCTCTTTTTTCAGTGCCCCGGCTACCAGCAAATCAATGTTCTCGGTGCTACATACTTGTAAAATTTCTTTAACGGGATCACCTTCCTTCCAAAGGACAATAGGATTAAGATCACCCGCATCGACAGATTGAATAAGCTCGCTCATTTTTGATTCTTCTTCCGATCCATGAGTGCCCACGTGAACTAAAATTAACTGTGCCCTAAATAAATTGGCTAATCTGGAAGCTTCTTTCAAAAGTG
The DNA here is from genome assembly GCA_020402945.1 of Cytophagales bacterium. Classification (GTDB taxonomy): domain Bacteria; phylum Bacteroidota; class Bacteroidia; order Cytophagales; family Cyclobacteriaceae; genus ELB16-189. The sequence continues at coordinate 25,532 of JADBYQ010000045.1, forward strand.
CCCGTGAAGTGGGAGAGAAGCCAATGGCTAATGCTATTTTTTTAAAGTAACCGGTCATGGTTCGTCAAGTTAATAAAAGAAGTAACAAACATACCCTTTCAATCCTTATTTTTGGACTGGCCGCACAGAGCCGTGAAGTGGGCGTTATGAACGCATAGATTTTAAAGGATTATTTGCATCTCAATTGGCATAGCCTATCATTGCTATCGAAGAATATTTTCAATGTTCTCGCTAGCCGCTGAAACAAGCAGCCAAAAAAGTAATTAAAACAATATGATCCGAATACAAATTGTGTTGTGTGAATAATACTAATTTTCGCCTTACTGGCCGGCTTGGTTAGTTTTTTCCAAAAGAATGATCCAATAGATCGTTTTAGTAACTCACCTATAGACTAATTTATATCTTTGCGCCTTATGGCAAATCAAGAAGACAATCTTTTAAAGAACATCATCTCTCATTCTAAGGAGTATGGGTTTATTTTTCCCTCCAGTGAAATCTATGACGGCCTCAGCGCGGTCTATGACTATGGACAAAATGGCGCAGAGCTAAAGAACAACATCAAAGAATATTGGTGGAAGTTTATGACCATGATGCATGACAATATTGTCGGCATCGACTCAGCTATTTTCATGCACCCTACTATCTGGAAGGCCAGCGGCCATGTGGATGCCTTCAATGACCCGATGGTCGATAATAAGGATTCCAAAAAACGATATCGAGCTGATGTATTGGCAGAAGATGCAATTGCAAAAATTCAGGATAAAATTGATAAGGAAGTAGAGAAAGCAGCAAAACGTTTCGAGAACTTTGATAAGGCAATGTTTCTGGCTACCAATGGGCGTGTGGTGGAGTATCAGAAGAAGATAGACGAGGCAAATGCGCGATTGAAAGATTCCATGAATAGCTCTAATATGGAAGCGCTGAAGCAATTGATCATTGATTTGGAGGTGGCAGATCCTATATCGGGCACAAAAAACTGGACAGACGTGCGCCAGTTTAATTTAATGTTCTCTACCGAAATGGGCTCAGTAGCCGAAGACACCAATAAAATCTACCTCCGCCCTGAAACGGCACAAGGCATTTTTGTTAATTTCTTGAATGTGCAGAAGACGAGCCGATTAAAAATACCTTTTGGAATTGCTCAGATAGGAAAAGCATTTCGTAATGAAATTGTCGCTCGTCAATTCATCTTCCGCATGCGCGAGTTTGAGCAAATGGAGATGCAATTTTTTGTGAAGCCGGGGGAGGAGATGAAGTGGTACGAATTCTGGAAAGAAAAACGAATGCGTTGGCACCAAACACTTGGGCTCGGTTCTGAAAACTATCGCTTCCACGATCACTTGAATCTGGCTCACTATGCCAACGCGGCCTGCGATATTCAGTTTAATTTCCCCATGGGATTCAAAGAGTTGGAAGGCATTCATAGCCGTACTGATTTTGACTTGAAGAGTCACGAGAAATTTTCAGGCAAGAAGCTGCAATATTTCGATGCCGAAGACAATCAAAACTATATTCCTTATGTAGTAGAAACCTCTGTCGGATTAGACCGAATGTTTTTGTCTATCCTATCAAAGGCCTATACCGAAGAAAAGTTACCTGCCCGTCCGGCAGGCGGGGAAGATGGATCTGATCGTGTCGTGCTGCGAATACCGCCAGCTTTAGCTCCACACAAAGTGGCTATTCTTCCTTTGATGAAAAAGGACGGATTAGCAGAGAAAGCAGAAGCCATTTTTAATGACCTGAAGTTTGACTTCCGTTGCTTCTATGAAGACAAAGACAATATTGGAAAACGCTACCGCAGAATGGATGCCATTGGTACTCCCTATTGCATTACCATCGATCATCAAACACTGCAAGATGATACCGTGACCATTCGCGATAGGGATACAATGAAGCAGGAGCGAACATCAATTTCAAACTTAAAATCTAAGATTCGAGATTCAGTTTCAATAGCCACTCTTCTAAAACAAATCTAATATGCACCCTTCTATTAATAAAAACCTCTTTTTCGTAAAGGAGCATGTTAAAATTTTCAAGGCTGCCAATAGCTTCGATATCATCGATCCGGACTCAAAACAAGTTGTATTACAATGTCGAGAGGAGGGGCTTGGTTTTTTTACCAAGATGTTTCGTTTCACTGATTACAAGCGGATGACCCCCTTCAACATGGAGATCAAGACCCCAGAAGGCCAGAAGATACTGACGGTTCGCAGGGGCGTCTCGATCTTTCTGTCCAACGTTGAGGTGTTGGATGAACGAGATAGTGTTATAGGGAAATTCAAGCAAAAGTTCTTTTCCATCGGAGGGAGATTTCAAGTGTTGGATGCCAGTGAACGCCCTCTTTGTATGTTGAAGGGAAAATGGACGAGTTGGGACTTTAAGTTTGTTTCTAACGATGGAAAAGAGTTCGCAACAGTCACAAAAAAGTGGAGCGGCTTAGGAAGAGAACTTTTCACTTCGGCAGATAATTACATTTTACAAATCAGTTCAGAAGTACCGGCAGATCATCCTTTGAGGATGTTGATCTTGTCAGCCGTGATGTGTATTGATTTGGTGTTGAAGGAGTAATACTCGATTTTAGTATCTTTGAGTTATGGAAACATTGGTTTTAAAGTTCAAGAGCAAGAAGAATTATAGGTTGATAAAAGAACTTGCATCGCGGTTAGAGGGTAAACCGGATGACACTGTGAAAGAGCTAAAAGCAAAGGAGTTGCCAAAAGGTAAGTTCAAATCTGAGAAGGAATTCAGAGCCTTGGGCGGGATAGCAAAAGGGCAACTAATAAGTAAGGAGCATTTAAGAAGCCTTTCATGGAAGAAGAGGGATTGGTAGTTTGTGATTCGGATGTTCTCATTGAATTTTTAGATCGTAAAAACAAAGCGGTTGAAGATCGACTCGTTCAGATTGGAATGAACCAGCTTTGCATAAGCTCTATCACCTTTTCAGAAGTTGTGGTTGGATCAGTAGACAAGATTCATCGAAAAAAGCTAATTAAAGGCTTAAGCCTATTTATTCTTATTGAAATTGACTCTGCAATTGACGAAATCCATCGGAGTCTAGTAAGTCGATACTCATTGAGTCATCGACTAGGTATACAAGATGCAATTGTTGCAGCATCTGCCCTGAAGGAAAGTTACTCGCTGTATACGCTCAATAAGAAAGATTTCAAATTCATTGAAGGCTTGAAGTTACTGAAATGATCTGGTCTCAACTTCTCTCTCCACAGCGACTTGATCAAAAGCCCGGTGTAAACGAGCCTTCGCGGAGTGCGTTTGAGCAGGACTATGATCGCATCATTTTTAGTCATCCGTTCAGACGTCTACAAGACAAAACGCAAGTTCATCCATTGCCTGAACATGACTTTGTACACACTCGACTTACACATAGTCTTGAAGTCTCCAGTGTTGGTCGTTCGTTAGGCAAACGTGTGGGAGAGATAATTTTACAACGACATCCCCAATTGCAATCTGATTTTTCTCTTTTTGATTTCGGAGCGATCGTAGCGGGCGCTTCGTTGGCGCATGATTTAGGAAATCCACCGTTTGGCCATGCGGGCGAGGATGCGCTTTCTGATTTTTTCCTCCATCACCCAAATGGCTATCAGTTCAAGGAGCAAGTAAGTGAGGCAGAGTGGAATGACTTGATCAAATTTGAAGGCAATGCACAGGGCTTTCGTTTATTGAATAAGAAGCAATACGGATTAAAATTGACAACGGCCACTTTGGGGGCATTTACAAAGTACCCTTGCCCAGCTTTTTTCCCATCACGGAACAAATCACGAAAGAGTCAAAAGAAATTCGGCTTCTTTCAATCTGAAGAAGACTATTTCAGCAGGGCAGCAGATCAGTTAGGATTACTACCTGCAGGCAAAGCCGCTTGGTGTCGTCACCCGCTTGCATTTTTGGTAGAAGCAGCCGATGATATTTGCTATAATATTATTGACTTAGAGGACGGTTGCCGGATGGGGTTAGTCGATTTTGATGAAACGGTGGACATGATGGCTTCACTACTAGGAAGTCAATTCAACCAAGAAAAATTAAAGAAGCATATCAGTTTGAATGAAAAACTAGGAGTATTGCGAGCGTTGGCCATCGGTAAGCTGGTTGACGAATGCACTGAAATTTTCCTGACAGAAGAGCACGCGATTTTGGATGGCAAATTTGATAAGGCGTTGACAGATGTCTGCCCCTCTAAAACATCGTTAGATTCAATAGGCAATGTTTCTGTCGAAAAAATTTATCGCTCCCGGCATGTGATTCAGATTGAGGCATCCGGCCATGAAGTCTTGCCCGGGTTATTGAACGAATTTGTCATCGCTGGTTTTCATTTGGCAAACAAAAATGAATCAAGAAAATATGCCAATCTAGCCCTACTACTGCCCGAAGAAGTCCGATATAGCATCGAACAAAACCCAAATGACACTTATGGTGTTTTAAGAAATGTAATTGATTTCGTTTCAGGACTTACCGACCGCCACGCGCTTTCGCTTTTTCGAACGATCAAGGGCTTTTCCAATTAAATAGAATTTTGCAATTTTAACGACTGATGGAAACTTACGGACGAATTCTACTCTATGCGATGCCCTCCTTTTTGGTGTTGGTGTTGTTTGAAAAGTGGTGGGGCTGGCGCAAAGGCAAAGATACGGTCCGCACCAACGACATGCTTTCGAGCCTTAGTTCAGGCATGACTAACGTGACGAAAGATGTTTTGGGATTGAGCGTGGTTGTTATTTCATACGGTTGGCTATTGGATAAAGTAGCGGTTGTACATGTCCCCTCGGGTTGGATCACCTATGCGGTTGCTTTCATTGCCTTAGATTTTGCCGGCTACTGGGTTCACCGCATTGCCCATGAGTATAATCTGTTTTGGAATAATCACATCGTGCATCACAGCAGTGAAGAATTTAATCTGGCGTGTGCCTTACGCCAAAGCATTTCATCTATTCTAAAAATATTTGCCATTTTCTTGTTACCGGCTGCTTTTTTGGGAGTTCCGCAAGAAGTAATAGCGATCGTAGCACCACTTCATTTGTTTGCTCAATTCTGGTATCACACGCAGCACATTGGACGAATGGGCTTTTTAGAAAAAATCATTGTGACCCCTTCGCACCATCGCGTGCATCATGCTATCAACACTGAATATTTGGATAAAAATTACGGGCAGATTTTTATCTTTTGGGATAAGTTGTTTGGAACCTATCAGGAAGAAATGCCGACTGTGCCAGCAGTGTATGGAGTTACTCGCCCCGTTCAAACATGGAATCCGATCAAGATAAACTTCATGCACTTATGGCTATTGATCAAAGACGCGTGGAGAGCTGAGCGCCTTGAGGACAAATTTAAAATATGGTTTATGCCATTGGGTTGGCGACCAGCTGATGTAGCAAAAAAATACCCGGTTGAAAAAATCAAAGACGTGTATCATTTTCAAAAATATGACCCTGCTAATGTAAAGGGATTGATGGCTTGGAGCTGGATGCAAATGCTCGTGTTGTTACTATTTCTGAGTTATCTGTTTGGCAACATTGCCAAAATTGGCAACCCTAATATGTTCATCTATGGTGCGTTTATTTTTCTAACGGTTTATGCACTCACGGATTTGATGGACAAAAATTTTTCGGCTATTTTTTGGGAAGGCATTCGAGTTGTGTTGGGTATTTATATCATCTTTCAGCAAGGAGATTGGTTTGGGGCGAGTCGGTTTTTTGAATTCATAGTGCCCGTTTTAATTTTCTACTTCGCGTTGTCATTCAGTGCCACCGTTTTCTTCGCGCTACAGCAACGGGGCAAAGCAGATCGACTTTCAATCGCCTGAAAATTCCAGTTTCTTAGACCGTAAAATTCCTTAGATTTGGTCGTATATGTGGACACGCATCGCTCAATTCATTATTAAGTTCAGGTTAACACTCATCGGAATTATCCTGCTCATCACCGTATTTATGGGCTACCATGCCACTAAAGTACAGATGAGTTATGACCTGGCTCGTACGGTGCCTTTAGATGACCCCGAAATGGTCTTTCTCCAGAAATTCAAAGCCCAGTTTGGGGAAGATGGCAACATCATAGCCGTTGGTTTGCGGGATAGTGCCATTTATACACTCGATAATTTCAATCGTTTTCGCGAGTTGAACAAAGCCATTCGTGAAATTCCAGGCGTAAATGATCTATTGAGTTTACCTGAAGTAAAAATCATTCGAAAAGACACGGCCAATACCCGTTTCTACTTAGACGGTCACTACCCGAAACAGATCAAAGATCAAGCCCAGCTCGACAGCCTAATGGGAGCTATTCGGAACCAGAAGTTTTATATGGGGCAGATCGTTAATCAAGAGAATGGCGCAACCATGATGTTGATCTCGATCACCAAAGAAGTGATGAATTCGTCTAAGCGCATTGCGATGACAAAAGCCTTGGTTGAGTTGGGCGATCAGTTTGCAAAAGACACGGGCATTCAATTGCGATATGCGGGTCTTCCTTTCATTCGTGCGATGATGGCCACGGAGGTGAGAAAGGAAATGCAGATTTTCTTATACCTCTCCGCATTGGTAACGGGCGTTATCATGTTTTTCTTTTTTCGATCATTCCGCGCAGTGCTTTTTTCCATGATTATTATTGGAATTGTAGTGGTATGGGTGATGGGTACACTTTCTTTGTTTGGCTATAAAATCACCTTGTTGAGTGGATTGATTCCACCCGTTATTGTTACCATTGGAATAACGAATGCGATCTATCTCCTTAATAAATATCATTTAGAATTTGCCAAGCGCAGAAACAAAGAAGAGGCCATTGCTGCGGTGGTGAACAAGATGGGCTTGGCCATGTTCCTTACCAACCTCACTGTTGCGATTGGCTTCTTGACATTACTTACAACAGATATTTTGGTGTTGCGCGAATTCGGGATTGTTGCTGGCATCAACATCATGGCGTTGTTTGTGGTGAGCCTGATTATGATACCCGGTATTTTTTCCTGGCTACCTGAGCCCACGCCAAAGCACTTGCGCCATCTCAATTTTAAAATACTAGGGTCGTTTTTAGCCTACGTTGATATCATTGTACATCGGTACCGCCCTGCCATTTATCTTACTTCTTTGGCTATTACGGTTGTCGCGGCATTTGGTATGTTGCGTCTGGAGTCGATCTCTTTTATGATGGATGATGTGCCTGAAGGAAGTCAGATCAAGAAAGACCTTCAATTTTTTGAAAGCAACTTCAGCGGGATACTGCCATTGGAGATCGAAGTAAATACGGGTAAGCGAAGGGGTGTTTTGAATATTAAGAACCTAGAAAAAATAGATGAGTTTGAGAGTTTCATTGATTCGATATCCGTGGTGTCCCGCCCCGCGTCTGTTATTAGCTTGGTGAAAGCATCGAAGCAAGCCTTCTACAATTATAACCCGGCAAAGTATGCATTGCCAAGTAAGGCTGAGAGTGGCTATATTCTCCGCTACATGAAAGGTCAAACGGACAATACGGGTCTGTTAAAGTCTTTTGTAGATTCGACATTCACCAAAATGCGCATCTCCATGCAGATTGCAGATATCGGCTCTAAGCGGTTGGATTCTTTGGTACATGAGGTAATTGAGCCACGCATGAATCAAATTTTTGAGGGCACAAATATTCAGACAAGCGTAACGGGAACAACTAAGTTATTTATAAAGGGAAATAAATTTTTGATTGATAATTTGAAAGAGAGTTTGCTACTCGCTTTTATACTGATCACTTTGTCCATGGCTATGTTATTCGCCAATGTGCGCATGATCATCATTTCATTAGTGCCAAATGTGATTGCGTTGATGATTACGGCAGGGATCATGGGCTATTTGGGAATCCCCTTAAAGCCTAGCACTGCCTTGATTTTCAGCATTACATTTGGCATCTCCGTAGATAACTCTATTCGTTTTTTGGCGAAATATCGGCAGGAGCAATTGGCCAATGGATTCTTTGTTCCGGTTTCTGTTAGCGATAGTATTTTAGAGACAGGCAAGAGTATTATTTATACTTCCATTGTACTCTTTGCTGGTTTTATTTTATTTGCCTTTTCTTCTTTTGGGGGCACGATTGCCCTGGGAGTACTTACTTCTACTACGCTAGTGATTTCGATGTTCACTAATCTCATTTTACTTCCTGCGCTCATTATGACTTTTGACAAACCTAAAAAATCAAAAGCAGAGAAGCTGCTGATCGATGATTTCGATCCTGGATTCTATGGTGAAGAAGAAGACGAAGCAATCGATCTATCCAAAATCAAAATACACGATAGGGCCGGTTCAGCCGAATGACAGATATTTACAGAAAGCCACAAATAGAAAGCAATTGGTGGAGGCTTGTTCTTTACCTTTTTCTGGTTTTTATTATTGCATTGCTCTTTTTTATTCCATTTGCTCCCTTTTTTTTGGATTTGATGCAAGAAGGCAGACGGGATGTCTTAGATAATAGTATTGCTTATACGACAGCGATGCAATTCGTGAATGTGGCAGGAGTTGTTGGCGCCTCTTGGCTAATGATTAAGGGGATTGAGTACAGAACTTTTTCTTTTTATCGATTCATATTTGAAGGAAAATCATTGTTAAATGGTTTTACTATTGGCGCCATCATCATGGTGGTTTTTGCTTTCTTAGTTTATTTGCTGGGGATTATTGAATTTACATACGTGGGTTTCTCAATAAAATTATTGGTTGGCCTTTTTATTTACTTATTTGTGGCGATAGGAGAGGAAGCCTTAGTAAGAGGATACATACTCACCAATCTTCAAGAGAGAATGGCGCCATTTTTTGCGTTGCTTTTTTCTTCCTTTTTTTTCGGGTTTATTCATGTCGGCAATGATCATTTCACATGGGTTGGCTTTGCAACCATCTTACTTGGTGGATTTTTGATGGGATTATTGACCTTAAAGACGAATTCTATTTCAGCGGCCATTGGATTGCATTGGTCTTGGAATTTTGTACAAGGCTCCGTACTCGGATTTGCTGTAAGTGGGCATCAAGAATTCGGGATACTAAGGCCAACACCGCGCTCTTCCGATCTGCTCACAGGTGGTAAATTCGGTGCAGAAGGATCTCTTCTCCTTGTGATTTTAAGTCTGCTAACAATAGGATTAGGTTGCTACTTCTTTGCTGACAGAAAGTTATTCTTCGGCTCAAAAAGAGATTTTGCCAACCCTGAATTTTCTGAAGTGAAGTAAACCGCAGGGTGCCATGAAGATATCAAGATCGCCTAGGCGGGAGAATCCACCGATAACCAGTACCCGGCAGTTAGTCAATGCAGTCAAAACACTATCAAAAATGGGCTTTAATTAGACAAAAAGGCAATTTAATTGCATATTTGTCTAAAATTGGTTCATGATTAATAGGCATCTCTCTGCCAAAATAGTAACGTTGCGGAAGCAGTTCCCTGTGTTAACTCTTACAGGCCCACGTCAAACGGGGAAAACTACGCTGCTAAAGTCCATTTACACCGATTTGCCTTATGTTACGCTGGAGGATATCGACAATCGCAGCCAGGCGCTTGAAGACCCGCGCGGGTTTCTGGGCAATTTTCCCGATGGTATGGTACTCGATGAAGTACAGTATGCGCCTGATTTGTTCTCGTATCTACAGAGCATTGTCGATTCGAAAGACATACATGTGGTACTGTCGGGGTCGCAGAATTTCTTGCTTTCCGAAAAAATAAACCAAAGTTTGGCGGGCAGAACGGCTATTCTAAAACTGTTGCCGTTCTCTTTTGATGAATTAAAAAAGACAACCTACGAGCCGACCAATTGGGAGACGCAAGTGTTTAACGGAGGTTATCCGCGACTATATGCTAAAGGCATACACCCTACCGATTTTTATCCGGCTTATATCAACACCTACATTGAAAAAGATGTGCGACAATTAAAGAATATTGAAAACCTGCATAGCTTTTCGCAATTTCTAAAACTTTGCGCAGGACGAACGGGGCAAGTACTCAATATACACGCATTGGCCAGCGATTCAGGCATTAGCCCCAATACAGCAAAAGCGTGGCTCTCTGTATTAGAGGCTAGTTATATCGTTCATTTTTTGCAACCGCACCATAAAAATTTTAACAAACGACTTGTGAAGTCGCCCAAGCTCTATTTTTACGATACGGGTGTGGCATGTTCGTTGTTGGGCATTGAGAGCATCTCACAACTTACTACCCATTATTTGAAAGGTGGCCTGTTTGAAAACTTTATTATCAATGAGTTTATCAAGCGCAGGCTGAATGCCGGAAAAACACCGCATGTATTTTACTGGCTTAGCAAGGATCGAAAGGAAATTGACTTGCTAGTTGAGCACGATAGCCAGTTGGTACCTATTGAAATAAAATCGGGCAAGACACGCAACAGTAGTTACTTTTCAAATCTTCAATACTGGCAGCACCTGAGCAATGAAGCCGTTGACAATCTAATAGTTGTCTATGGCGGAGACGATGACTTAAAGACACAATTAGGGAACTATGTAGGTTGGAGAAATACTGATGCCATTTTAAAATGAGTGTATTCTCTGGGTTCGATAACATTGAGCCGAACTGAATGGCCATCCTTTAAAGCATACACTGTTTTACTTCTTGTCTATCAAGAAATTTTTCTTCGGCTCAAAAAGAGTTTTTACTAACCCTGAATTTTCTGAGGAGAAATAAATCGTAGGCTGCCACGAAGATTTTAGTACCCAGTCGGTCGGCCTTTTCCAGCCCTCAACAGTAGCGATCACACCGGGTGCGCCTTTCAATTGGATCGATACATCCCCTTTACCCATCGCGAGAAACTCATCTGCGAAGCCATTGGCATTTTTGTATTCTAATTGAGATAGATAACTGTTGACCTTAATGGAGTCTGAAGCTTCAGCACCTATCCACCATCCATTGTCTTTCTTTGTCAGCACAAAGCTGCTATCGCCAGGATAGATAAATTGGATTTCTGTAATCTGTTCTTTCTTAATTCGTAAAAATGATTTGTCTCGCCAGTCGGTATAGCTGCGATTGAAGGATGATTCCAAAAATCCTTCCACCGCATACACTTCGTTTTCGTTCGTCAGGCGGACATAAGTAAATATTCCGCCCGGATTGAATTGACCATCCGAAGATTGGTTAAAGCCCACGCGCCCAACGTGAATATCTGCAACCACCACATCGCCTTTGTATAATTGAACGCGAGTGCTTGAATCGCCCACGCTATACTCATTCCATTTTTCTTTTTTCTTCGTAATCAGTCGCAATGGTTTTAAGTTGGCCAACGTTGCAATTGAATTATTGACCGATCCTTGTTCTGTGGGAGCGGTGCTTTTATCTTTTTTTGCAATCCATTTGTTCCCTTCTCGATTAAGAGCAATCTCCTTGCCCTTTTCCACTGCAGCAAACAGAAGCACCTTGTTTACTGCAGCGGTATCAACTTTCAGTAACTCTGTTCTCAGATTGCTTTGTCGCTTTGATGCGCGAAAGACCCTGGACAAAGCAAAAGTAGCAGTCAGCCCAATTAAAACTCCGATTAAAATTTTGTTGTTAAGCTTCTTCATAATTCTCACTCATCCATTTGTAACGTCTCATTTTATTACGCTGTGAACGATAGATACCGTAGCCCAGCGCCAGCAAAATGGGCAAAAAGAAATTTCCATACTTTAACAAAGTCTTGGTGGAGTCTTCCAGCACTTCAATCGGGCGTGAAGTAGCACCTTTTGTTCGCAAAGAAATCAGCCCCGTATCATCCGAAAGCCAATCGATTCCATTCACCAACAGGTTTACATTGTCTGGGGAAAGTTGACGGGCTTTGTCGTTGGCTCCATTAATAGGGAAATCACCATCGCCAATCACAATCATTTTTGATCTTGTATTTCCCGATAACTTTCCTTCGATGGCCGCAGCCACAACCAACCCATTTTGAGGGAAATCATTTTGAGTCCATTGTTTTTGGAGTTCAAAATAAACAGGTGCCCGTAGCGCGTTCGATTGCTCAGAAGAGAATGCCAGCGCGGTAAATTTTTTGGTGGTATCTCCTGAGTACTTTATTGTACTTGCAAACTGAAGAATAACACTCTCAATTCCCTTTACCGAAGGATGATTGGAGAACCGAGAGACTACAGGGATGTAGGGAAATTGAATCTGTTGCTGCAACATACCGAACGAAGTTTGTTGTTGCATCGTCACCGACCCACATTTTGTGTCGATCACAAAATTGTCTTCAACTTCAATTCCTTTCGCAAGTAGCCATTGCTCTAGTCCAGTATTCACAGCGCTTCCAGTTGCATTTTGAAAGTTACCGTCTACACGATTGATAGCGACCAGCACACGTCCCCCTCGGGCAACAAAGCTTTCTATCTTCTGAAAATGAGAAGATGGAATTGTGTCCGTTGGGCGAATGATCACAAGTGTTTTTGCTGTAGGAGCAATATCCGTTGTATCACTGAGCGTTACTGCTTGAGTCGTGTACAAGATATCAAGACTTTGCCGAGCTTGGGCTAACTCGTTAAGAGCGGGTTCTCCGTGTCCCTGCAAAAAGCCAATGATCGGTTTTTCTTTAACAGACAATTTTTTGATAGCCGTTGATAACGCATATTCCATGGCTGCTCCTGGCTGAATGAAGGGAATCACTTCTTGACCGGAACCCAGTAAAACCAAAGCACCCATGAATGCTTTTTGTTGCTTCACTTGATCCTTCTCTCGCACGTTGATCATCACAGTGCGAATGCCATTTTTGTTCGCCTCCTGTTCGATGGATTCTTTTTCGCTTGGATTAATGAACTCATAAACCACTTTTCCATCTGATCGATTCGAATACTCGATTAGCATTTCCTGAAAATCCTGACGCGTTTTAGCTACATCGGGTGGAAGGTTTTGAGAGAAGTAGGCTTTTACTGTGACAGGATCTTCCAGGTCATCGATGATTTCGCTGGTTGCTTCACTGAGTGTGTATTCACCATCTTCAGTAAAATCAAAACGCAAATGAAATTCATTGCTAACAAAATTGATGGCAACGATGATGAGTAGAAGTAGTCCTAGGCTGGTATATAATTTCTTGTGCATAACAGTTCAACTTAAGAAAGGTTTCTTTTAGTGAGCGATGACTCGGACAAGAGCAACCCCACACATACAATTGAAATAAAATAGATCAAATCACGCGTATCGACTACTCCTCTGGAGATACTCTCAAAATGAGTAGACAAACTAAGCTGATTAAAAATCTCGCCAACAATACCCTGCACATTACCGGCTAACACGCCAAATATGATGTGAAAGAAAAGACCAATGAATAAAGCCGTCAGAAATGCAACAATTTGGTTATTGGTAATGCTGCTCGCATACAACCCAATGCTCACATAACTGGCGCTAATCAGCAGCAGACCTAGATACCCGCAAATTACTTCGCCCTGATCAAGATTACCAATATTTGCCAACGTGATTACATAGGGAAGGGTAAAAACCAGTGCAACAACAACCAATAGTAAGGCGGCCAAAAATTTACCAATTACTACTTGCCGGTCGGTAACTGCCTTGGTCAATAACAATTCAATAGTACCTGTCTTTCTTTCTTCGGCCAGCAAACGCATAGTGAGCGCTGGAATAAAAAAGAAGAGCGACCAATAGGCAATATTGAAAAATCCACGCAACGTAGTCTGCCCGACTAAAAAGATATCGTTGCCATACATCCAGGTAAAGAACCCGCTGAACCCAAGGAAAAGCGTCAATAAAATATAGGCGATCAAGGAATCAAAAAATGATCCCAGTTCTTTGTTTGCAATAATCCAAATCGTCCTCATCTCAATTCATCGTTAAGTTTCTGAATACATCTTCTAATCGGGTTTCCAGCGGAATCATTTCGGTGATCACCCAATTTTTTTCTGCGCAAAGTTTAAATACCGCTCGGGTAGATGACAATCCAGATTTGCTTTGAATTTCAAATCGATTCATGGCAACATCAGTAAGGTGTACTTTTGACACGTTGCTCAACTGAACCAATGCTTTCTGAATTTCAGCCGCGGCTCCGTCCTCAATCCTGACTTTTAGTAATTCCGTTCCAGTTGCCTGCTTGCGCAATGTTTCAGAAGTGCCATCGGCCACAATTCTTCCTTTGTTAATAATGAGGATTCGGTCGCAGGTAGCTTCCACTTCTGGTAGGATATGAGTGCTTAGGATAACCGTTTTTTCTTTTCCTATTTCGCGAATCAATTTTCGGATTTCCACAATTTGATTGGGGTCAAGGCCGGTAGTCGGCTCGTCTAGCACCAATATTTCAGGATCGTGGATTAACGCCTGTGCAAGCCCTACCCGTTGACGATACCCTTTCGATAGCTCACCAATTTTTTTATGTTTCTCAGCATTGAGGCCACACACGCTCACCATTTTGCGGATACGTTCGTTGATCATACCTTTCTCCACCCCCTGCAAAGCAGCGCAGAAACCTAGGTATTCAATCACCGGCATGTCCAGGTAGAGTGGATTGTTTTCTTGCAGATAGCCGATGTGTCTTTTGATTTCGTCCCCTGACTCCTGCAACTTTTTTCCACCTATGAAAATAGTTCCATCACCTACTGAGAGATAGCCCGTGATCATTTTCATGGTAGTGCTTTTGCCGGCTCCATTCGGCCCCAAAAAGCCCAGGATTTCTCCGGCTTTCACCTCAAACGATATGTTATCTACTGCACGCTGAGCACCATACCGCTTAGAGAGGTTTTCAATTTTGATGTCCATACAATTTTTTAATTAGAGATTGACAGATTATTCAATCCCATTTCGAGGTGCAAAAATATATTTTAGTTGAAAAAAGAAAAGAAGAAAGTAAATTTTTTTGAATCTTAATCCCTTCTAATTAGATAGTCAGACAGGGTTTTTTGCAATCTCTCAAGTCTCACTGGTAAAATACTGCCAATACTTCCCATTAACGTTTTGGTTGATAAAACGGTGAGAAATCCTAATCTAATTAAAGAAGGTTGAACCAAACCCGACTGCCTGAAATCGCGGTCATTCAAATTGATTATTTCATCAAAATTAAGTACCTGCTGACTAAGCTGCGAACTGATTCCGCAAACAAGCAAATCATTAAATGGAGGCATTTTCTTTAAAATCAAGGCAGGTCTCACTTTTGACTTTCCGTCAGATTGAATAAGAGAAACCAAAACAACATCACCTTCCTTCATAGAATGGATTAGGCTCTGTTACGAGAGATACAGAATATTCTGGCTCGCCTTCTGAATAGGCTTTGGAGAAATTCTGGTGAGAAGTCACTTGCCAATCATCTAATTCACTTTTTAACTGGTACTCACCGGGCTGTAAATGAAGAAAATGAAGAAGAGCCGCATAGCTTTTCTCGTCCTTGATTTTTATTGTTAATTCCATTTAGAAGCTAAAATACAAAAGTTTTTTATTTAATGATATCAAACCCTGTCCACGGCACCAACACCTTTGGAATCTTAATCCCGTCTTTTGTTTGATTATTTTCTAAAATGGCAGCTACAATTCGAGGTAGCGCTAACGCGCTTCCGTTCAATGTATGGAGTAGTTGTGTTTTGCCTTCTTTATTCTTGTAGCGCAATTTCAGGCGGTTTGCCTGAAAAGCCTCGAAATTACTAACGGAGCTTACTTCCAGCCAGCGCTGCTGAGCGGCAGAAAAAACTTCAAAGTCGTAGGTCATGGCAGAGTTAAAGCCCATATCGCCACCGCAGAGTAGTAGCCTGCGGTAAGGCAACTCTAATTTTTCGAGCAGTCCGGCTACATGCTGGCTCATCTCTTCCAATAACGCGTAAGAATTTTCCGGTTTACTGATCTGAACGATTTCTACTTTATCAAATTGATGCAGCCTGTTTAAGCCACGCACGTGCGCACCCCAGCTGCCGGCTTCGCGCCTGAAGCAGGGTGTGTACCCGGCATTTTTGATGGGTAACTCATCTTCACTTAACATCACATCTCGATAGAGATTAGTGATAGGTACTTCTGCAGTGGGGATTAAATACAAGCCATCCTCATTGATAAAATACATCTGTCCTTCTTTATCCGGAAGTTGACCAGTTCCATACCCAGATGCTTCGTTGACCACAATAGGAGGCTGCATCTCGGTGTAGCCAGCCTTGTCCGCTTCACTTAAAAAAAAGTTGATTAATGCGCGCTGAAGTTTTGCACCCTTGCCTTTATAAACAGGAAACCCAGCACCTGCAATCTTTACGCCCAACTCAAAATCTATGATGTCATATTTTTTTATCAGCTCCCAATGAGGTTGAGCGTCCGCACCCAGATTAGGCGTTTGCCCAATTTGTTGTTCATAAATATTATCTTCTGCACTTTTGCCAGCTGGCACTTTTGCGGCAGGCACGTTTGGTATTTTATACAACACTTGTTGTAGTTCCTTTTCTACGACTTCCAATCGGCCAAGATTTTCCTTAATTAATTGCTTGGATAAACTTACTTGGCTGCGCAGTTGAGTAGCTTCTTCCAACTTACCCATTTTCATCAGCTCGCCAATCTTTTTGGAATCCTGATTGGATTGTGTTTCGCTTTCTTGATTTTGTGTTTGGATAGACCTTTTTTGTATATCCAGTTCCTTTGCCTTGAGAACCAATTCTTGCGCATCCTTGAAATTTCTTTTCGCTAAACCCTCTAGCACACGCCCTGTTTCTTCCCGTAATACTTGTAATTGCAACATATCTATCGATTAAGAGGCCAAAAATAGCCAATAAATTTTGAGCTGATTTGATAGTATTCAAATTTTGCTTTATACTTGCAGGGTCAATGCGGTCTCGCTGACTATCAATCAATAAATATTCTGGTACTTTATTTCTTCTTTAAGTCTATAGTGGTATAATGTTTTGTCTGTTGCTGTCTATCAGCATTTTCATTAAAAATATATTTTTTGTTCTCTAACCTATCTATTTGATCCTACATGCACACAATTGATGAACTCAATGATAAGCTCATTTCTGAGCTCAAGGAATTAGCCGAAGGCCTCGGTGTTAAAAATGCTAAGAAATTGGCAAAAGAAGAATTAGTCTACAAGATACTAGACCAGCAGGCGGTAACCGGCACAGGCGATACCCAAACTCCCAAAAAAATGAACGAAGGAGGAGAACCCGAACGTAGAATGCGACCACGCAAACGCGAAAATGTAGCACCTGCTCCAGCCGAAGTGCAGCCGGAAAAGGGAAATGAAGAGGTAAGCAGTGAAGAGATGCTTAAAACGTTGGACTTTCAAATCGACCAGCGCGCTACTAGTTTTGAAGAGCAGCCTACCGAGGCTCCATCGGGTAATGTAGAAACCCCTTCACAACAAGAAAGGCGAGAAGATAGACCCTCTCATCCAAACCAACAGTCCAATCAGCAGCATCAGCCAAGACGTGAAAATCTGGTAAAAGATTTTGATGGCGTTGTTTCCAACGAAGGTGTTCTTGAAATTATGCAAGATGGATATGGATTCCTACGCTCTTCAGATTATAACTACTTGGCTAGCCCGGATGATATTTATGTGTCTCCTTCGCAGATAAAATTATTTGGCTTGAAATTGGGTGATACGGTTCGTGGCCAAATTCGTCCACCAAAAGAAGGAGAAAAATATTTTGCCTTATTGAAAGTGGATAGCGTCAATGGCAAAACAACAGAAGAGATACGCGACCGTGTGGCATTTGAATATTTGACGCCCCTTTTTCCGGAGCAAAAATTGAAATTGAGCACCACACACGATAATATGTCCATGCGAATCATGGATCTTTTTTCACCTATCGGAAAAGGACAACGTGGTATGATTGTCGCGCAGCCTAAAACCGGTAAGACGGTTTTGTTGAAAAATATTGCCAATGCCATTGCGGAAAATCATCCGGAGGTGTATTTGCTGGTGTTGCTAATTGATGAACGCCCGGAAGAGGTAACCGATATGGCGCGCAGCGTTAGGGCAGAAGTAATTGCCTCTACCTTCGATGAACAAGCTGAACGACACGTAAAGGTCGCAAGCATTGTATTGGAAAAAGCAAAACGTATGACAGAGTGCGGTCATGATGTGGTGATTTTGTTGGATTCGATTACGCGTTTAGCCCGAGCTTATAACACGGTGGTTCCTTCTTCGGGAAAGATTCTTTCTGGTGGTGTAGATGCCAATGCCTTGCATAAACCAAAACGCTTTTTCGGGGCTGCCCGTAAAATTGAAAATGGTGGATCATTGACAATCATTGCCACTGCCTTGATTGACACAGGATCGAAAATGGACGAGGTAATTTTTGAAGAGTTCAAAGGAACAGGCAACATGGAATTGGTGCTTGACCGCAAGCTTTCCAACAGAAGAGTTTATCCGGCCATCGATGTTCCGGCTTCGGGAACGAGACGTGAAGACTTGTTGATGAAGGAAGAAGAGCTTCAGCGTGTTTGGATTTTGAGGAAGTTCATGGCTGATATGAATCCGGTTGAGGCGATGGAATTCCTACAATCAAAAATGAAGGGCACCCGCAACAACGAGGAGTTTTTGATATCTATGAACGGATAATTTTAAAAAAAAAAGAGCTTAAAAAGCGTGTCGAGTTTTACTCAACACGCTTTATTTTTTTCCAGACGCCATGATCAACTCCGCGTAAATAGTGAACAAGACCTACGTAAGCAGCTGCATTCATCATTGCAAACTGGAACGGAATGCCAATAAAAAATGGAAGCTTGGTCTGGTGACGCAGCCCTACGCCAACCAATGCCAACAAGTAAGTCATTATTTGCAATGCAAAAAAGAGCTGAAACATCTTGTCGTTATTCGCCAAAAAATAGGTAACTACGAACAAAAGAGGAAGTATAAATGGAACCACCGCCCATCTCAGCACCCGGTGCGAAATCAGTAGGTAACTAAGCCAGGGATATTTGATCACGT
Source organism: Cytophagales bacterium (assembly GCA_020402945.1). Taxonomy (GTDB): domain Bacteria; phylum Bacteroidota; class Bacteroidia; order Cytophagales; family Cyclobacteriaceae; genus ELB16-189. Next base: position 44,349 of record JADBYQ010000045.1, read on the forward strand.
TAAATAGCCGTGCATAACTCACTATTTCGCGAAAGCCCCCGGCACAAATCCGCACTTTACGCTTCCATTCTTCGGCCATGTTTGATGATGGTTTTTCTTCGGCCCATGCATTCGGTTCGTAAACTACTTTGAACCCACGCTCTACAATAGAGAGAGACAAAGCGAAATCTTCAATAATGGTTTGCGAAGGCAACGGTACAAACAATTCCTTACGAAAAGAAAATAACTCACCGGCAGCACCTACCACTGAAAAAAGATGGCTGTCTACTTTTTTCAAAAATGACTCATATCGCCAGTAGAACCCTTCACCCACGCCTGCACCCATTGCCATTACTTTTTTCTCGCCCGCTACCGCGCCTACTTTAGGGTCGTGATAGTGTTTCACAATTTCATTCAGAGCTTCGCTGTTGAGCATACTGTTGGCATCGGTGAGGACGATGATAGGTGCATCGATCATTGGCATGATACGTTCAATGGCGACCCGCTTGCCAGCTCGCTTCGGTTCATGAAAAACTGTGAGGCGAGGATATTGCATCAGCATGTCAGTCGAGCCATCGGTTGAACCATCTGTCACAAAAACGATATCTAATTTTTCCTTCGGATAATTCAATGCCAAGCAATTCTTGACCTTTTCAGTTAAAATGGATTCCTCATTATAACAGGCCACCACCAAGGCTATTTTTTCATCGTTCATATTTAAGGAGTTTAGTGAAACGCTTGAAAAGGCTACCCAGCAATGCATAGCCTCCGTAGGCATGAACAACCACTGCACACATTAGATAGAAACCGAACTTCATTTGATAACTTTTAGTTTAAGAGGCGTAGACTGCCAACTTCTCCCATTTTAGATTATTTTTCCCAAAATGGAATAGTTGCTTGCTTATTTTGCTTGCCAATGAATCAAATGTAATGGCAGCTTCATCGAAAAATGCTGTTTTTCGACCAATTGGCGGCATGATTCGGTTAATTCACTCTTTTTACAGCCTTACCCAGTTAATCGCACGCACTTTGCATTAAGGGCAACTCACAATGAAAGCAAACTCCCTTTTTGCTAACAAACGCCAAGAGATTCTGACGATCTCCCGTAAAATGATTGCTGCTCAAGAAGAAAGTGCGGTAACTCAGAGCTTGATTGAAGGTCTGTGTAAATTAATGCACTACGATACGATGGCTGTATATCTGGCCATACCGGAAGAGAATCTGTTGCGGCCAATCATTGTAGAAGGGCCAACCGTATCAAACCCGGATTTAAGTGCTTGGTCAATTCCTATAGGTTGTGGCATTATAGGAGATGTGCTGGCGATTGGAGTAGCTGAACGAATTGAAAATGCGCATTTGGATAAGCGCACTCTTTACCCACCCAATGTATTAATGCCGAAAGAACAGTTGATGATATTTCCATTAAAACAAGGAGAAAAGAGCTGGGGAGCATTGGTTATTAATCGAATTTCCGATTCTGCCTTTTCGGACGATGAATTTGAGACAGCCGAGTTTCTTGCTTCGTATGCTTCTCTTGCGCTCAATAATACAACCCTCATAAAAAAACTACGCGAGAAAGAGCAAGCCCAAACTACTGTTCTCAAAGCCATTCCGGATTCGATTTTTAGAATCCGTCAAAAGGATAATCACTTATTCGTGGTGAGCAAAAGCGGAAAAGTTCGACCTATAGAAACTATTATAGAATCGCAGCTCGTAAGTCTGTATCATCAGAATTTTTTAAAATCGATTGCCACCCAAGAATTGGTAACTTTTGAGCACACGTCTCAGCACAAAAGTCAGCAACTCTTTTTTGAAGCTCGCATTGTTTACATGAACAATGACGAGTGTTTGGCACTGGTTCGAAATGTGACCGAAGCCAAAGCCATTCGCAAAGAATTACAAAAATCGGAAGCGCTTAAGCGCATTATTGTTGATACCATTTCGGATGTGGTAATCACGGTAGATCGTTCCGGCACTATTTTGTTTGTCAATGAAGTAGCCGAGAAAATATTTGGATACACCAAGCAAGAATTGGAAGGCGAAAAGTTACACTTGATTATTCCGGATTACTTACGAGCTCTTCACGAAAAAGCCATGGCGAATTATGTAGCCACCGGCACACGTAAACTACATAGCTGGATTGGTCTTGAGTTGCCCGGTTTGCATCGCGATCAACATGAAGTGCCTCTAGAAATTTCATTCGGAGAAACAAAGATTGATGGCGAATATATTTTTAGCGCCATTATTCGCGATATCTCACTTCGTAAGAAAGAAGAGTCTCTGATCAAATCTACTTCTGCTCGCTTGAGCCGGTTATTGCAAACGATGCATGCCGGTGTGTTAGTTGAAGATGAAAATCGAAAGATTGTTTTAACCAATCAATTGTTTTGCTCCATGTTTGGAATTCCTGCCACACCTGAGATGATGGTAGGTGCAGATTGCAGTCAGTCTGCTGAACAAAGCAAAGGATATTTTGCTGACCCCGAAGGTTTTGTTACTCGCATCAATCACTTATTGATCGAACGTAAAAATGTATCGGGTGATGAATTAAAATTGGTAGATGGTCGTGTATTTGATCGTGACTATGTGCCTATTTATGTAGACGAGCAATACAAGGGGCACATGTGGGTGTATCACGATATTACTGCACGTAAACAAAATGAAGCGGAGCTACTAAATGCAAAAAGGGAAGCAGAGACTTCTATGAAAGCCAAACAAGAATTTTTGGCACACATGAGTCATGAATTGCGCACGCCTATCAACGGTGTGTTGGGACTTGCCAATCTGATATCCGCATCTGAACTCAGTGCAACCAACAATCAATACATCAAAGGTATCCGAGCATCGGGCGAACATTTGCTTTCGCTTATCAATGACGTTCTTGACCTGGCTAAAATCGAAGCGGGCAAACTGCAAGTTGCTGATCAACCCTTTAGTTTAAAGTCATTGATCACTACGTTGGTAGATGGGTTAAATCCTCTAGCGAATCATAAAGGAATCAAATTGCTTGTATCACTAGACGCGGCACTTCCCAATTGGTTAGTGGGTGATGTCGTTCGTGTCAATCAGATATTAATGAACTTGATTTCGAACGCAATCAAATTTACAACCGAAGGAAGTGTAACACTGGCGTGTCATGCGCAAAAAAGACAAGAAGAATACGTGATTGAGTTTGCTGTACGCGACACAGGCATTGGTATTGCGAAAGAAAAGTTAGAAAGTATTTTCGAGAGCTTTACACAGGCAAATAACCAGATTTCGATTCAATACGGAGGCACAGGATTGGGATTGAGTATCGTTAGAGAACTGACTTCGCTGATGAAAGGAAATGTTTTGGTCGATAGCGAACTGGGAGTTGGCTCTTCGTTTGTAGTAGTCTTACCATTTAAGCCTGCCGCGCATGCGATCGAAGATATAGTTCCTACTTCAAGTCCATTCAGTGCACTCGGTTCTTCTAAAAATAAACGAGTGCTGGTTGCCGAAGACAATAAAATCAATCAATTGGTTGTGCGCAACACTTTGAATAAATGGGATTTGAATGTAACGCTGGTTGAAAATGGCCAGGAAGCTTTGAACCAACTAAAGAAGCATTCGTTTGATCTAGTGATATTGGATGTGCAAATGCCGATTATGGATGGGCTGGAGGCGACCCGCCTTATTCGATCAACATTAGCTGAACCCAAGTGCAGCGTTCCCATTATGGCCATGACCGCTTCGGTGCTTTATAATCCGGAACAGCGAGTGAAAGAAATTGGAATGAATGACTACATATCCAAACCATTTAAAGTAGAAGAGCTTCATGCTAAAATCAGTAAACTGCTTTCAGTGAAAACGGGTACGGTTGCAAAACAAAAAGCGGGTATTCGTGTTTCCAATAAACTTATTGATTTGAACTATCTCACTCAAATTGCGCCAGGCGATCAATCATTTGCCAATGAAATGCTTAGTCTGTTCGAGAAACAATCAGTTCAATTTTTGGCACGGGCTAAGACAGATTTTATTTCTAAAAATTTCAATTCACTGGCGAAAGTAGCACATTCATTCAAGCCACAAGGTGCCTACTTGGGTGTGAATGAGTTGAAAGAAATTGCCGGATCGTTGGAGAGCATTTCGCGAGAAGGAAAAGATGTTGATCAAATGGCCAGTTTACTGGCGCAAGCAGAAGTATTGATTGAAAGTATGAATAACGAAATCCCCGAATTAAAATCCAGACTAAAATGAAATCTACAGATCAAATTAAGCCTTATTTATTGGTAGTTGATGATGAGCCTGCCTTGCGCCTGCTACTGGCAGCGTACTTTAAAAAGCAATACGAAGTGTTGCTTGCCGAAAATGGCGAACAAGCATTAGAAATGTTGAAGTTGAGTAAGCCGCAAGCGATGGTGGTCGACATTTCCATGGAAGGCATGGATGGACTATCGCTTATTCGCGAGTTGCGCGCATCTACCAAATGGCATCAGATCCCGATTTTAGTTTTATCCGGAAATGATACCAGTAATGACCGAATCGTAGCACTGCGTGCCGGTGCTGATGACTATCTGATAAAACCTTTCAATCCCGAGGAGCTGGAAGTACGACTAGAAAACATTCAAAAGCGAATGGCTTCACTTACTAAAACAAAAGTACTATGATAACCTGCGCCATTATTGATGATGATTATATGTCACGTTTGGCATTGGAAACGTTGACCAAGCGCGTTCCATCTATGGAACTGAAAGGCTCTTTCAGCTCCGCTTTAGAAGCGCGATACTTTCTACAAAGCAATCCGGTGGATTTAATCTTCGTGGATGTGGAAATGCCCGAACTATCCGGTTTAGATTTTATACGCACGCTTACTAAGAGGCCAGAGATCATCATTTCTTCTTCAAAAGAAAAATACGCGCTAGAAGCATTTGAAGTAGAGGTTACTGACTTTTTACTAAAGCCTGTTTCGCTGGAACGATTTCTAAAAACCGTGAACCGAATCGAAAGTAAATTGGCGGTCACTGCCAAGCCGATAAACGACAGCATGTTTATAAAAGCAAATAATCAATTGATCAACCTAAGTCTTTCGGCCATCAACTACGTAGAAGCGTATGGCGATTATGTAAATATCTATACAGAAAAAGACCGCTACATTGTTCACGGCACAATGAAAGGAATGGAAGCCAAACTTCCAGTAGATGAATTTGTGCGAGTGCATCGCTCGCATATTGTGCGGATCGACAAAATAAATGCTATAGAAGAAACGGTTATCATTATCGGGAAAAAATTGATTCCGATAGGAGACTCCTATCGCAATTTATTGATGAATCAACTGAGTTTCTTCTAATCTTTCGTCTAATTAACAAAGCAATTAGTCGATAGAAGCATCTGCTTTGTCGAACAATTCGTGCGCGGCTTACGGCATCAGCTACTTTGCGGCCATCTAAATAAGCAACCAAGTAGCATGAAAAAATTATTACTTCTTTCTTTATCCGTCCTTTGTGCCGCATGCGTAAGGGAAATCGCGCACGATGGGAAACCTGATTCCACAGACATTTCCCTTGCGAATTTTAACTTTGCCACCACCCAGTCGGTAACATTTCAAATCAACACCCTCGATAATCACGATGTACCACTTCGTAACGTGCCCATTGAAATAGGGTTTACGTTAGACGGACTATATATTACATTAATCCCAAATTACGCAATAGGATTTTCTAATGCGTAGCAATAGCTATTTTAGTGTTATGGAGTTTGAAATTGGCTATACAGACAAGGAAATCACCCCTTGGGGAGGGATGGTTTTCATGCGTCAGATGTTGGAAAAGATGGGG
>JADBYQ010000046.1 GCA_020402945.1 Cytophagales bacterium
CTATCTCTAAGGGGATTTGAGCTACGCATTTTTTTTCACGTAACTCATTTTGATGAATCAAAAATACAATATCACTGCCCTTGCTCCAAATACTTCACAATCATTTTGTTATCTGAAAATTTCTTAAAAGCGATTTCCCTGGGTGAACCCTGGCCTTAAATCGTTAGTTGTCCAATCTATTCAAATTTGGTTTTTTAAAATTCCAACCTTGATTAATTCCAAGGGAATGGCAACAGTTGATTAAATTTGTCTTCACTAAAAGCAACAGCAAATGGAAGAACCAAAGCAAGAAGGCTCAGCCGAAAAGTTTTTAAGAGATTTCGGAAAGAAATTCGACCAATTTCTGGTTGAAGCAAAAGATGCCAGCACACGCGTGGAGGCTGACCTAAAGAAAAAATTTGAGGAGCTAAAAGTAGCCGCTGACAAATTTAAAAATGAAGCGGAAAATAAAGAACGTTGGAAAGAGGTAGAAGCCAGTTTGAAAAAAGCGGGTGAAGAATTGAATAATGCAGCAAAGGCTGCGTTCAAGAAAAATCAAAGTGAATAATAAAGTCAATAGTCGAAAGTCCATGGTCGATGGCCAATAGTCAATAACTCTACGCAGCTATGAACAATTGACTATCGACCATGGACTATTAAACCGTGGACTGTCGACCATCGACTATTGAACTAAATCTTAACTCCCTTCCATTTACCCTGGCGGAAGATAACAATGGCAACAACAGCCATCACCGATTCTGCAATAGCAATCGCCCAAAACACTGCGCTAGGCCCTAGGCCAAATTGTACGGCTAATAAGTAAGCCAGTGGAATTTGGAAAAGCCAATAGCCAAACAAATTAAGAATGGTTGGGGTCTTTGTATCGCCAGCGCCATTAAAGGATTGCACAATCACCATTCCATATCCGTAAAACACATAGCCAAAAGCCACAATCTTAAGACATTGGGCGCCATAGCGAATCACTTCTTCATTGGATGAAAAAATTCGCATGATCGGCTCGGACACAAAATAAAAAGTGATGGATATCAAGCCGAGGAAAACCATATTCAGGAAACCAGCCTTCCACACCGATTGCTCTGCCCTCTCCGGTTTTTGGGCACCCAGGTTTTGGCCAACCAAAGTAGCTGCTGCATTGGCCATACCCCAAGAGGGTAGAATGGTAAAGATGATTACCCGAATGGCAAACTGATAACCCGCAAAGGCAGCACTTCCAAACGTAACAATAATCCGTGCCATAAAAAGCCAGCTGGCAGTAGAAATCAAAAACTGGCCAATGTTACCAGCTGATACTTTCAAAAGGCGGGTGATAATACTCCAATCTATTTTAATATTTTCCTTATGAATTTTGATGACTCCCTTTTCTCTTGACATATAATACAGCTGGTAAAGCACTCCAGCACCCCTTCCAATGTTAGTGGCAATGGCTGCACCCTCCACACCTATCGCAGGTATGGGTCCCCATCCAAAAATGAGTATCGGATCAAGAACCATGTTTAGAATGTTAGCTATCCATAACGAATGCATGGCAATCGCTGCACTACCTGCACCTCGGAAAATGGCGTTCACTAAAAACAAAGCAACGATGGTAATATTCCCAATCAACATCCATTGTGTATATCCTGAGCCAACTAAAATCACACTCTCCGATGCGCCCATCAATCGCAGCACATCATCATAAAAGAAAATTCCTGCCAGAGTGATCACGATCGAAACAATCAAACCAATGTAAAGAGCGTTGACTGCTGCTACTGCCGCACCCGGATGGTCCTTTTCTCCAATGCGCCTTGCTACCATGGCCGTAGCTGCCATACCCAAACCCATCGCCAATGAATAAACAATCGCCAATACCGATTCAGTCAGGCCTACTGCTGTCACTGCATCGTTGTTGTTTAGCTTGCTGATAAAAAATATATCGACCACCGCCAACAACGACTCCATCGCCATCTCTAAAATCATGGGAATGGACAAGAGAAAAATGGCACGATTGATACTCCCTTCTGTGAAGTTTTGTTCAGAGCCTTTTACGGCTTCTTTGAATAAGCGAAAAATAGAAAACGCCTTAGTTGTAAAAGCTTTCATTTGAAAAATTAAAAGTATGAATAAATGAAGAAATCCCTTCCGGGAAGCGATTTGGTCTTTGCGACCAACAATGATCATCGAAGCTTCTTAGCCGAGGATGAACAAGATAAAGGACTTCATGGGCATTGAAATTGTGAGTATTGTTGACTTACGTCAAAGATGAGGAAAAGTTTTAACTTTCTACTCTCAAGATAAATAGCTTTTGGAAAGTTCAGAACTTTCCAAAAGTTTGAAATCTATTAGTAACCTGTCAAAAAGTATGGAACCTCGAAAGCTTTACCATCTTTATAACCACGCCAACGGTTTTGAAAATCTGTTCCTGTCGGACGAAAACTATCGTTATTTTCTACATAGATACCAACACTTCATCAGTCCCGTGGCTGATACATTCGCCTATTGTCTGATGCCTAACCATATTCATTTTTTAGTTCAAGTAAAAACAGAAGAGGAAATTGAATCAGTTTTTGGAAGGTTCGAAACTTTCCAAAAGTTAGAATATCGAATAAGTAAGCAATTCAGTAACCTATTTAGTGGCTACACGCAAGCTTTCAACAAAATGTACAATCGCAAAGGCAGCCTATTCATACCCAATTTTAAACGAAAAGAAATAACCGATGATCGCTACATTACCAATATCATTTGTTACATCCATTGCAATCCTATCTATCATGGATTCGCAAAAAATATTTCCGACTGGCAACGGAGTTCGTATCAACTAATTCTAAATGACACACCAGCGTTTATCAAACGGGAGGAAGTGTTAGAATGGTTTGGCAACCGAAATGAATTCGAAAAAATCCACCTCCAAGAATTGAACAACAAAAGACCAACATTTGATTTTTAGGGTTGAGAAAACCTCTAAGGCTTCAAAAATCCTGAAGGTTGATAGTTGACAAATCATTTATCTCTTTTCACAGAAAGTGCAGCCATGGCAGATTTTTTAAAAGCTCTTCCCATCGGAAGTTCCTTCCCTTTGATTTCAATACTGTCTGAGGAGATAGCTGAAATGTAAAGGGTGTTGATAATGAAAGAGCGATGAATCCGAACAAATGAACCGTTAGGAAGGATGGATTCAAGCGAGCTGATGTTTTCGCGAGTAATTAGAGTCACTTCTTTCAAATGAACTTTCACATAATCATCTAAACTCTCGATGTAGATGATCTCCTTCAAATGTATCTTATGATTTTTTCGATCTGCCTTCAAATAAATGAAAGCCGATGATTTCTCCGGATCTAATACTTCTCCTGTCTTTCCTTCCAATCGCTTATCAAAGAATTTATTGACTGATTTAGTAAACCGCTCGAAGGAGATCGGTTTTAATAAATAGTCCACTACATCTAAATCAAACGCCTCGGGCGCAAAATCACGGTAGGCGGTTGTGAAGATAATTGCGGGCGGATTTTTAAGAGTGCCAATAAATTGCAATCCGTTGATCTCAGGCATTTGAATATCTAAAAAAAGAAGATCGACTTTTGACGTTCGCAAAAAATTGCCAGCTTCAATGGCATTGGTACACTCCCCTGCCAATTCCAAACTTTGAATTTTTGAAATATGTGAGATCATGAGCTTTCTCGCCAATGGTTCATCATCTATAACAAGGCATTTAATTTTCATGCGTTAACAATTACTTTTTAATGGTCGCATTGCCTGTCCCGCCTTGCGGGAGAATGGCCGAGAATATCATACCGATGGGTGTAGAGCAATTAATAGCCATTTCATTCATGAATTTAAAACCAACCGAACGGAAAACTGATCAGCCCTATCGCTATCAATTTGCAAAGAATATTTTTCAGGGTATAAATGATCCAATTGGCTGCGCAAATTAGAAAGCCCAATGCCGGTTCCTTGCTTTGCCGGCCGACCACTGTTGCTGATTTGAATTGTTGTAGTATGAGACGAGCAATCGACACTCATTTTTATCCAAGCTTTTCCGGCCGTTTTCATCACACCATGCTTAAATGAATTTTCAATGAGCGTAATCAACATCATCGGGCCAATTTGTTTTTCATTGATATTGCCTTCAATCGTTTTATCAATTTGAATACGGTCTTCGTACCTCAATAGCTCCAAAGCAATATAGTTATCTACTTGCTTCAATTCGTTTTCGAGAGGCACGAGTATGGCTTTGCCTTGATGAAGTACATAGTCTAAAATTTCACTTAGTTGAAGAATCGCCTGTGGCGCTCTATTGGATTTCTCTGTAGTGAGGTAATAAAGGTTATTGAGCGTGTTAAATAAAAAATGGGGATTCAACTGCACTTTCAAAAACCTCAACTCGGTTTCGATCTTATCGCGCATCAGCTTTTGATAATCCTCTTTGGACTGCTTCCAATGCAATAACATTTTGATTCCCATGGCAAAGAAGACCACCATTAACAAAGAGGCCAGCAGAAAAAATAAATCAATGGAAGCGGGGCTCATGTCGTGAATATTCAGTTCAGTCATCACAATAAACGTAAGTGCTGAAATCAGCATTTCCAGAAAAAGTGATCCGATGAGTGCGTAGACAAAATAGGTGGCAAAATAGGCATAACGCTCTTTCATTAAATAATTAGGCACCAAGTAATAGTTCAAGAAATAGGTGGTGAAAATGGTGACAGGCATCAATAGGCCGACAAAGAAAAATGTCTGTAGATAGTTATTGTTTTTGCGCCCGAAGAAAATCACATACAACGCCAGCACGAACAGCCAAAAGAAAACATGAATCACCCACCGTTGGCGCGTGAAGAGATAGTCCAACCAAGCTGCTATTCGATTCATCAGTCTGCATAATTAGGAAAAATCCTGCAAGACTTGTTAAAAAATAGAAGTTTAGAGGCTGTTCACACCTTTTCGACAACATTGAATACCTTTTCGCCATATCCTTTGCCAGGACTTCAATAGCCCTTTTGTGATGGCCATTTCGTCAGAAAGAAAAAATTTTGATGCTTTTATGCTTTAACCTTGCTGAAACAAAAACTAAAACTAAACTTTATGAAAATGATTTTGGCTACTACATTGTCTGAATTGTATACTTCGGGTGGTTCGATTTGGATGCATCCGTTAACCTTGTGTTTAATAGCTATTATTTGTCTTGTTATTTATGTTATCATCTTACATTTTCAAAAACGGCAGATTCACTCGACACTTATAGAAGCTATCAAACAGATTGGAGTATTGGCTTTAGCCTGGGGAACATTTAGCACTATTGCAGGCTTTTTTCAAGCATTTGGAGCTCTCGAGGAAATTAAAGAGATGTTACCCTTTCAAGTAATTATGGGTGGCATGAAGGTGGCCCTGATTACAGCGTTATATGGACTTATTGTTTTCATCTTATCAATGCTAGCTTACATTATTCTGAAACTTTCTGCCAAAAATTCGGTTGGTTAACGCGTACACCAATTTATTCTTTTTCTCAAAAATTCGAATTGCTTTAATTACTCTTCAAAAGAGTTTTGATTTAAAATACTCTGTACGCTCAGGAGATAAAAAAATAAAAACTAAATTTTATATAAAATATGCTAGCCATCTCAATTACTGAACTACATAATGACGGAGGTATTGTCTTTATGGTTCCCCTGTCGATTTTATTGACCATCAACATTGGTCTGGTCATCTATTCCATTTTCAGACTTTCTCAAAAAGGAAACGTATCAAAGTTTATTGAAGCAGTCAGGCAGATAGGTGTTCTAGCCGCAGCTTTTGGCGCAGCCTCTACTATTCTTGGATTATTCCAAGCTTTTGGCGCACTATCGGAGGGTACGAAAGTGTGGCCTTTTCAAGTTATCATGGGGGGCATGAGAGTAGCCGTGATCACTGCTATGTATGGGTTATTCATCTTTTGTTTGTCCCTCCTTTCTTGTATTATTCTTAAATTGTCTTCGAAAAATACCGTAGACTAATCTGATGAACGAATTTATTCCTCTTCTGGTAATCAATGTAGTTCTTGCCGGGGCTACAATTGCTTACTGGAGGAAGAGCAATCCTGATAGTACTTTTGTTGGCCTTGGCAAATATATTGCTATCCTATTGACAGGGTGGGTCGGTTTCTCAATAATAGTTGGACTTTTTCTTGCCTTTGATGATCTGGAAAATTCAAAAGTATTTTCATACCAACTAATACTAAGAGATGTAATAGTTGTTCTACGCTTCTTCGCAGCAGGACTAGTGTTGACTTTTTGTCTTGTTCGGGTGTCTACCCATCTTTCTAAGCAAAGGCAGATCCAAAAGAAAAACTAATTTTTAGTTATCTGTTCGGTCAATATCCTACACCATCACTTTTACAACCACCTTTCTTACAAATGTCTTTTCAGTTACGTGCACACCGGGCATGTGAATGTCATGCGGATAAAGCAATGTAAACATCCCCGGCTTCAACAACTGAGGTGTACAGGCACAACTAAAAAGCATATAGTCATCTTGCTCGTCATAGTCTTTAGTAGGCACTTGATCCGTTAAAAACGTAGTGGCGATGCACTCGCTCCCGGTTATGATATAGTGTATGTCTATATAATTTCTGTGTGCCTCCAGAATGCCTTCGCGAATTGGCTTGGTTTCGTACTCATTTACGATCGCATAAAGCGTGTCGCCATCAATAGTATACTTACCCAAATTCATTTCTGTGAAATCAGTGTCTCGCAAAAATTGAAATGCTTTTTCTATTCTAACGTTGGCGTAAGAATAAAGGCTTGCGTTTTTGAGGTAGTCAAGTATCATTTTAAAATTCGTACGTTTTTCTTAAAATTTAAAAAAAAAGGAAGCTCATCGCTCCCTTTTGATTTTCAGGTATCCTACACTTTGAAAATGTAGGATACCTTGCAACTATCCAATCGCTACTCTCTTGAATTCCACCACAGTTAATCCTTTTGTAACGCTATCCAAATATTGCGCAACAGTTTTCGAGTTGTCCTTCACGAAAGTCTGAGGTAACAAAGTGCTTTCTTTGAAGAACTTGTTCAACTTGCCTTGCGCAATCTTTTCAACCATGTGCTCCGGCTTGCCTTCTGCCAAAATTTGAGCCTTGGCAATCTCCATTTCTTTCTCAATCAACGTCTTATCTACTTCGCTTTCATTCACCGCTACCGGGTTCATGGCCGCTATTTGCATACCGATATCTTTTCCTGCCTCAGTTACATCTTTTCCATTTACGCCTTTCAAAGAAACCAATACGCCTAATTTGCTTCCTGAGTGGATGTAAGGAACAACAGCTTCGCCTTTCATGTGGATGAATGAGCTTACTTCCAACTTCTCTCCGATCTTGCCTACCAACTCTGTGATCTTGTCATTCAATGAAAGACCACCAACTACTTCAGCTAACAATGCTTCTTTTGTATCAGGCTTTTTCGCAAAAGCAGTTTCAGCAATCAATTTGCCTAAATTTTGGAACTCATCGTTTTTCGCAACAAAATCAGTTTCACAATTTAGTGCGATCAATACGGCTTCTTTTTTATCGTCAGAAACTTTGACGAACACAGAGCCTTCTTTTGCATCTCTATCTGAGCGGGAAGCAGAAACTTTCTGTCCTTTCTTTCTCAATATTTCAATAGCCTTGTCAAAGTCTCCCTCTGCTTCGGTTAAAGCTTTTTTACAGTCCATCATACCTGCACCGGTCATGGTGCGGAGTTTGTTTACGTCTTGTGCGCTAATCATACTTTATTAATTAAAAATTTACTGTTACTACTTATCTTAAAAAAACAAAACATCGACTTAAAGGCCGATGTTTTGATTATTTCAAATCGGCCTTGCCTGCCTTGCCGGTAGGCAGGCGTGAGCTTGGCCAATCAACAATTAATTTGTCTCTACGGCTTCGTCAACTTTCTTCTTATCATCTTCCTCTTTCTTCATCCCTGCTTCTTCTTTATCCTTCTTACGCTCCATCAATGCTTCCTCCATGGCCTTGCCCAAATGGTTGGTGATGATAGAGATGGACTTGAACGCGTCATCGTTAGCAGGAATCGGGAAGTCGATATTCGAAGGATCTGAATTGGTATCTACCATCGCAAAAACCGGAATATTTAGTTTTTGAGCTTCAGCAACGGCAATGTGCTCGCGCTTTACGTCAATCACAAACAAAGCAGCAGGCAAACGATTCAAATCAGTAATACCACCTAACAACTTCTCTAGTTTCGCCTTCTCACGAGCAATCATCAAACGCTCACGCTTAGCTAGGTTGTTGAAAGCATCATCCTTCATCAACTTGTCGATCTGAGCCAATTTCTTCAATGACTTACGTATGGTTGCAAAATTGGTCAACATACCACCCAACCAACGCTCGGTCACGAAAGGCATATTAAGACGAGTTGCTTCTTGGTTGATGATGTCCTTTGCTTGCTTTTTCGTAGCAACGAACATGATTTTACGGCCAGAGCGCACGATGTTTTTCATCGCATAGGTAGCTTCCTCCAAGCACTTTAGCGTCTTGTTCAAATCAATGATATGGATGCCGTTGTTCTCCATGTAGATGTACTCTGCCATCTTAGGATTCCACTTTCTGGTCAAGTGTCCAAAGTGAACACCTGCATCCATCAAACTCTGAGTTGTTATATTCTCTGCCATGCTTATCGATTAACGCTTACTGAATTGGAACTTCCTTCTTGCTTTTCTACGACCTGGTTTCTTTCTCTCCACCATGCGTGAATCGCGTGTCATCAAACCTTCTTTTCGCAGGGCAGGACGATTTTCGTTGTTAATCGTTACCAACGCACGAGCTATTCCTAAACGAATCGCTTCGGCTTGACCTTTTGTACCACCGCCTTCTACACTGACATTCACATCATAGCTGCCTTCTAATTTTACTAGAGTAAGCGCTTGCTTCACAGTTGTTTGAAGTATTTCTGACGGAAAATAATCTTTCAATTCTCTCTCGTTCACAATAATATGACCGTTGCCTGGCTTTACATAAACTCTAGCTACTGAGGTCTTTCTCCGTCCGATGGTGTTGATTATCTCCATGTATTAAAACTTTAATTCTTTAGGTTTTTGTGCCGCATGGTCATGTTCAGCACCTGCATACACATGCAAGCTTCTAAACAATTGACGACCCATTGTATTTTTTGGAAGCATACCACGCACACTGTGCTCAACTAATCTAGAGGGGTGCTTTTCCAACATCATTTTAGGCGATACCTGCTTTTGACCTCCCGGAAAGCCAGAGTAGAAAAACATGAAATGATCGTACATTTTTTTACCGGTCATCTTTACTTTTTCAGCATTGATAACAATCACATGGTCTCCCATATCAGTATTGGGTGTGTAGCTTGTCTTGTGCTTGCCACGTAAAACGCGAGCAATTTGACTGGCCAGACGACCTAGAATCTGATCTTTGGCATCAACGATAACCCACTGCTTGTCGGCAGTTGCATCATTGGCATTCAGTGTTTTGTAACTATTGTGATCCACTTTGTTAGCTTTTTAACGATGAAATAACTATTGCCTTTTAAAAAGGGACACAAAAGTAGGTTCAAGAAACTGAATATCCAACACCTGCCATTTGATTTTTAGCTTTTTGGGGCTTAGCACCTGTATTATCTCCTGTTTTCGCTCAATTGCTTAATCAATGCTTGAAAATCTTTCGGGTAAGGAGCTACGATTTTGACCGTTTCGTGGTTCAAAAGGGCAAATTCGAGCGAAAATGCATGCAAGGCCATCCTTTTAATAAGTGGTGCCTCCTCTGCTTCTTTTTTTAAATTAAATCCGCGTTTCACCGAAGAAACAAAGAATGGCTTACCCCCATATACCTCATCCCCGGTAATCGGTGCCTTCAGCAACCGCAAATGGATTCTAATTTGGTGCATACGCCCTGTAATGGGATGGCATTCCACCAACGTATGGGCTTTGTAGGTGTCTTTGGTGGTAAAATAGGTAAGTGCGGGCTTTCCTTCCTTTGAAATCTTGACGGTGCCATCATTGAGCTTAAGTATAGAAGCCTCAACTGATTTTTCCTGAAAAGAATGGATGCCGTCAACTACTGCATGGTACGTCTTTGACACTTCCCTATTCTCAAATTGCATACTAAGGTGGCGATAGGCTTCTGGGTTCTTGGCAAGTGCAAGAACGCCAGAAGTGTCTTTATCCAATCGGTGGCAAACCTGTGCATCGGAAATCCACTGCTTGGCCAGACTCAAAATATGATCTGGGTCGTGGCGGTCTTCCAGGGTTGAAATAAAAGGCGGTTTATTGATCAAGACATAGTCTTCGTTCTCAAACAAGATGGACTCCTTAAAATTGTATTTGCTGTTTTTCACGCGGCAATTTACGATGCGTCTGATAAATCTGTGTCATCCGCTTTTGCACGTGGCAATTTGAAACTAAATACAGAGCCTTTGCCTAGCGTACTTTGAACTTCCGCTTTTGAATTGTGTCCTTCCAAGATGTGCTTAACAATGGCCAGTCCAAGCCCTGTGCCACCCTTCTCGCGACTTCTGCTTTTGTCAACCCGATAAAATCGTTCGAAAATGCGGGGCAAATGACTGGCGGGTATGCCCTCTCCTGCATCGGTAACAAAAGTGGTCACTGACTTCTTTGATACATCAAATGTTATGGAAACCTCCCCGTGTTCTGCACTATACTTTATGGCATTGGAAACTAAATTAGTGATCACTTGCGAAAGACGTTTCGCGTCAGCGAAAACAAAAATCTTTGAATGATGATCGGCTAAAACGCGCACATTGATCTTTTTCTTTTCGGCTTTTTCTTCGAACTGTTCGACCACTTCGTCACACATTTTGTGGATATCAATTTGTTCAAAATGCATTTTGATGTCCCCGGCCTCCAAATGTGAAAGAGTTAAGAGATCTTGCACTAATTCATCTAGGCCATCTAGACTTTTTGCTGCCTTCTTTAGAAACTTGGTGCGCACATTCTTGTCATTCACGGCTCCATCTAAGAGCGTGTGAACAAAACCTTGCGCAGCAAAAATGGGTGTCTTTAACTCGTGCGAGACATCGGCAATAAACTCCTTGCGAAAAGCTTCCAACTTCTTCAACTCATCAATTTCTTTCTGTTTAAGTGTAGCAAAGGAGAATATCTCTTCGTTAATGTTTCGAAGTGGATTGAGTGCACCCGATTTTTCCCTGGCTATTCCAGACAGCTCTTTCTTTCGAAGTTTACCCATCATCTTATAAATTTTATTGATTTCGCGAAAAATCAAAAACTCTAAAATGACAAATGTGAGGATATAGGACGATGAGAAACTAATAATAGTGGCAACGATCAGCGCACTCTGGTCTACATTCTCGACCAAAGACAAGAACAAACCCGTTACTGCCGCAATGGAAACAGCCAGCAACAAAGCAAGCGTACGCGCACTATAAACCATTTTTTAGTTAAATGGCTTGCAAAGTACAAAATGATCAGAACCTACGGAAAATGAAGGGTGAATTAGCCGATATTGAATTTATAGCCAACGCCCTTTACGGTGGTGATATAGTCTTCACCAATTTTCTCTCTCACTTTTCGAATGTGCACGTCCACCGTTCTTGCCAAGACGTAGACATCCGATCCCCAGATGTTTTGAAGGAGTTCATCTCGATTGAAAACCTTGTTGGGATTCTGAGCTAAAAAGAAGAGCAGCTCAAATTCCTTTTTCGGCAAGCTGACTTCGCGATTGTTTACACGAATGGTGTAGCTTGTGCGATCAATGGTAAGTTCGCCAATCTTGATTTGAGAGGAAGCTGGCTTTTTCTTAGAGTCTCTTCGGAAGATCGCACTGATTCGACTCATCAACGCGCGAGGTTTGATAGGCTTTAAAATATAGTCGTCTGCGCCACCATCAAAAGCAGCAATTTCTGAATACTCTTCTGCGCGGGCTGTCAAAAAAACGATAAAGGTATTGACTAACTCGGGCATCGCACGAATTTGTCGGCAAGCTTCCACACCGTCCATTTTGGGCATCATAATATCTAACAGCACCAAATCGGGATGAAATTTCCTGGCGATTTCTACTGCTTCGACTCCCTCGCCTGCCGTTCGTACATCGTAGCCCTGTTTTTCCAGATTATACTTCAGAAGTTCTAAGATCGGTTCTTCATCATCTACAACCAGAACTTTCTGTGTTGGCTTATTGGCCATAGTCAACGCTTTTTATTGCGGAATAAAAGTAGACCTAAATTAAGCTATTTAAAAACCAATGTTACTAACTTAACAATTACTTAATAGGCAAGCAAAGCATCAGAGGAATGGATATTGATTGCTTAAATAGAGAACATAGGCTCGAATATCACCTTTGAATTTCTTGTCGAGTTCTTCTTCAAAAATGTTCTGTTTCGATTTGTACAATCGATACGACATGAAAAAGGTGTTGTTGGGGAGCTTCTTCTTCAATGCAGCAGAATTTCTTTTTTCGTACAACTGAAGTGTGTCTATTGCTGAAATGATTTTCGAAATCATCGCATTCTTTTGCTGTTTCTTTTTATTGAATGGATCACTTTTTTGCATCGTTTGATACAAGCTATCCAGTGAGCGAGTTCCCCGCAAAATATGCTTGGTATATTTTCGGTAGTCTTGATCTTGGTGAAGATAGGTCATGTACTCATTTGATTCCCGACCAAAACGATACCTGAGAAAATCATAGGCAGCGGTGTCTCCAATAAAATCCGCTAGGTTTTCATTGAAGTCGACATCGTCTTTTACAAAAACGGTGGCATGGACCATTTCATGAATGATGAGACTGGCCAAGTCACCTTCGGTTCGATCTAACATGCCACTTAAAATGGGGTCGGTAAACCATCCCAAAGTAGACCATCCACCAGGGTTTCGTACGCTTACGTCATAGCCTTCCTCCTCTAATTCTTTTCGCAAATCAAGTGCTTTTGCCTTATTAAAAAAGCCTTTGTAGGGAACGGATCCTACAATCGGAAAATGCCACTGCTTTGGCACTAAAGCGAATGGCTCACATGCCTGCACCACCCACATGACTTCTTTGCTCTTTTGGTCATAAAGTGTCTTGTAGTTCTCCGTATCCTTAAGCCCAAGTGAGTCAATGGCAAATTTCCTTACATCTTCAATAAGCTTCAATTTAGACTTTAGTGAATCGGGGAAGGAAGGGTCATCCATAAACTCGGCCACCGGCCGCGCATTCCAAATAATTTCTAATTGCCCTATTCCCTGCCGTATGCCATAGTAGATCAGCGACCAGTTCCAAATAATTAGAATGCCTCCTATTATAACTACGCTCCAAATGGCTTTTTTCAACATGATGGGCGCAAATTAGGTTAGTTTGAAAATTTTATTGGATAAAAATGAATTTTGCTTTGTATTTTAGTAATTACTAATTAATTTAGCATTCTAATTTTATCAGCCCTCCTTAAATTTTAGGTGGTAATTTGAGCCCAACAAAAACGAAACAACTACTACAAATATGAGTGACGCAAAAGAAAAACTGAAAGCCCTACAACTAACAATCGATAAACTGGAGAAGACCTATGGCAAAGGCACAGTGATGATGTTGAATGATCAAAAGGTGAGCGATGTCCCGGCCATTTCAACTGGATCGCTGGGGTTAGATATCGCGCTGGGGATTGGTGGTTTGCCACGAGGCCGTGTAACAGAAATCTACGGACCGGAGTCGTCCGGAAAAACAACACTTACGCTACATGCTATTGCCGAAGCGCAAAAGAAGGGCGGCCTGGCTGCTTTTATTGATGCGGAACACGCCTTCGACAAAAGCTACGCGGAGAAGCTGGGGATTGATACTGAAAATCTATTGATTTCTCAGCCAGATAATGGCGAACAGGCACTTGAAATTGCAGAACATTTGATTCGATCTGGAGCCATCGATATTATCGTAATCGATTCGGTTGCCGCGTTGGTACCTAAGGCTGAATTAGAAGGTGAAATGGGCGAAAGCAAAATGGGTCTGCAAGCCAGATTGATGTCGCAAGCCCTTAGAAAGTTAACGGGTACTATTTCAAAAACAGGATGCGCGTGTATTTTCATCAATCAACTGCGCGAAAAAATTGGTGTTATGTTTGGCAATCCTGAGACAACAACAGGCGGAAATGCGCTTAAGTTTTATGCCTCTGTGCGATTGGATATAAGACGAATAGGCCAGATCAAGGAAGATGCCGACAATATTACCGGAAACCGGGTAAAAGTAAAAGTGGTAAAAAACAAAGTGGCGCCACCTTTCAAAGTAGTTGAATTTGATATCATGTATGGACGAGGAATCTCTAAATCGGGAGAGATTATTGATTTGGGCGTAGAACTAAATGTGATTCAAAAATCAGGCTCTTGGTTTTCATACAATGGTAGTAAATTAGGTCAGGGCCGCGACTCTGTGAAACAATTGATTGAAGACAATCCGGAAATGATGGAAGAGCTCGAGAAGAAAATAAAAGAAAAAATTTCTACGGGTGCTGAATTGAAGAAGGAAGAAGAATAGATTGGCTTTCAAAGTTCAGGGTTGAAATCAACCCTGAACTCATTAAACAAGTTTGACTACTATTGAAGAATGCCCTCCCAATATTCCATATTCGGAAACGATTTTTTTAGTTGCACGGGTTTTTCAAACAGCCCAAAAACAGAAGACCCAGACCCGCTCATACTTGCATAAACCGCACCCTTCGCATACAGTTGATTTTTAATTGTTGCAACTTCAGGATACAGTTTAAAAATAGATTCTTCGAAATCGTTTTTTAGTAATCCTTTCCATTGAGCAACTGGTAATTGTAGGATTTCCGCAAGTTTAATTTGGGGTAGTTTCGGCACCACACCGCTATACGCTTGTTGCGTTGAAATATGAATAGGAGGTTTGACCAAAATCAGCCAAAAACCTTTTAGAGTAATGTCTAGATCATGCAATATTTCGCCTTTGCCAAATCCAAGTTGAGGTTTGTCTTGCATAAAAAATGAACAGTCACTGCCAAGTTGTGACGCATATTTACGCAGTAGACCGGGCGATAAATTCAAATCAAAAACATGGCTTAACAATCGAAGCGTAAAAGCTGCATCAGAAGATCCTCCCCCCAAGCCTGCACCAATAGGAATAATTTTGTGCAGATGGATTTTTACTGGCTCAATATCAAAATCGTTTTTTACGAGCTCATAGGCTTTTAAACAAAGATTTTGCTCCGCTCTTCCTGGAATGGAATTACCAGAAAAAGTCACCTCCGTTTCTCCTGCCGGGATAACCTCTAAAATGTCAGTCCATGGAATCGGGTAGAAGCAAGTTTCAATATTATGAAACCCATCTTGCCTTTTTGAAAGGATGTTTAGCCCCAAATTAATTTTACAAGGAGGAAATGCAATCATTTACACTTTCCAACGAATGACTACTTCGACAGCCGGTCGACCATTTGCTGCGTGATACCGGAGGATGAAAAACCTCCGTCATGCATTAAATTTTGCATCGTCACCATACGTGTAAAATCAGAGAACATGACGGTGATATAATTCGCACAATCTTCAGCAGTTGCATTTCCGAGAGGTGACATCATCTGCGCAAAATCAAAAAATACATCAAAGCCGGAAATCCCCGCGCCTGCCGTGGTTCTCGTAGGTGATTGCGAGATCGTATTTACTCGTACCTTTTTGGCAGTACCATAACGCTGTCCATAACTTCTGGCTACGGATTCTAACATGGCTTTTGCTTGTGCCATATCGGTATAATCAGGATACGCCCTTTGCGCGGCTATGTAACTCAATGCAACGACAGACGCCCACTCATTTAACGCGTCCAGTTTTTCGGAAGTCTGTAGTACTTTATGAAAAGAAAGGGCCGAGATATCAAGCGTTTTCAGATACCAGTCGTAGTTCATATCGCCATATGATTTTCCTTTTCGTATGTTTGGGCTCATGCCTATCGAATGGAGAACAAAATCCAATTTACCTCCCATTACTTCCATCGACTTAGCAAAAAGATTGGTCAGGTCTTGCTCGGAGGTAGCATCAGCCGGGATCACTTCAGCATGGCAAAGAGAGGCCAATTCATTGATTTTGCCCATTCTCATGGCAATAGGTGCATTCGTAAGTGTAAAAGATCCCCCCTCTTCTTTAATCTTTAATGCAGTTTTCCATGCGATTGAATTCTCATCCAATGCGCCAAAAATAATCCCATGTTTGCCCTTCAATAAGCCGTTTGCCATTTTAAATTCAGTTAAAACCAGTGCAATTATACAAAATCAAAACACTTCTAAGTTTAAGCAAAGCAACTATTATCGATCAGATTTCTCCATTTTCTTTAATTGGTAATGTAATTTTTCCATGTGGTTTACCCCAAGATCGAAAGATTCTGTTACTTTTGACTAACCTAAAACCCCAACAAAAATATGGAGCATGAATTTGTACTTACATGGGATCGATACATGGACTATGGGGCGGTAACATCAATTGTGGGGGCTGTACTTATTTTCCTCTATCATGAATTTCGAGTACTTCAAATCAAAGATTACAAAGAAAAGTATGACTATGTAAATCTTTATGAAGTTCGTTATTTTTGGTATGCTTTAGTAGCTCTGATTTTTGCTCTAGGTTTTTTTGCTAATTCAGTCGCCACCGAGAAAATTTTAAATAGAGGTGATCTTTGGTTTTGGGTGCGCATTTTCATAACCGTTTGCTTTGTAGTTATCTTCTATTTCGTCTTTTACAGCATGGTGAGAATCTATTATCCACGCTATGTAGAAAAAAGACTCGTTAAATTACGTAACACTCCAAGGATTTCTCCTGATGGAAATGCGATGCGTAAGTTGGACGAAACAGAAGAAGACGCTCATTTGGATGCCAGTCAGATTGCGGAGGAAGCAAATGTGCATTCTGTAGATTACGATGTATGGTTAGACGATAAAACAGGCTACAAAAAGATTGAAAAATACGACAGTTATTTGCATGCCGAAGAATGCAGCGAGTGTGGATTCTTCACACTCAAAATTGATAAAGAAGAGATTGAAGTCAAACCCACTGCTGATGAGACTGGTTTACTTTTGAAGCATTACAAATGCAGCTATTGCAATCACCGAGAAGCCAAAGAAGTTAAACTTGCGAAATTATCAACTAACGTGGTCTAACTGAGCAGATATTTTAAGTCTTAAAAGCCCCAGGTAAATGGGGCTTTTTCTTTAACAATTAAGCAAAATAAATTGAACCAAAGCCCTAGCTCTCCGATTGGAATTTTTGACAGCGGTATAGGGGGGCTGACCGTAGCGCATGCGATTCATCAACAATTGCCTCACGAGCAGATCATCTACTTTGGTGATACGGCACATCTTCCTTATGGGGATAAGTCAGAAGCAGCGATTCAAGCCTACTCGATAAAAATTGTTGACCTTCTGTTACAAAAAGGATGTAAAGTAATTGTCATTGCTTGCAATTCAGCCAGTTCAGCAGCCTACGAATTATTGAAAGAATACGTGGGCTACCAGGCGCACATCATCAATGTGATCGACCCGATGGTAGAGCTAGTAGCTTCGACCTTAGCAGGCAAAAAAGTGGGGCTAATTGGCACCAAACGAACAGTTCAATCCGGCATTTACGCAAGAAAAATTAAAGAGATTAACCCTAAACAAGATATTTGCTCACTCGCCACACCTTTGCTAGCACCGATGATTGAAGAGGGCTTTTTCAATAGTCAAATTAGTCACGAAATTATTGCTAACTATCTAACAGATCCGTTGCTGAATTCAATTGACGCGCTCATCTTAGCCTGTACACATTATCCGCTGATTCACAAAGAAATAAATGACTTCTATAAATACAAGATCATTACGTTAGACTCCGCTTCGGTAGTTTCTAAAAAACTTTCGAGTTACTTATCGGAACAAAATCTTATGAATACACTTTCCAAACCTGTTCATCATTTCATGGTCTCCGATTTTACTGAGTCCTTCGAGGCCTCGACCAAGATATTCTTTGGACACGAGATAAAACTTGATTGGTATCCATTGTGGAAATGAGCTTTTAAAATTCTTATGTAGGTTTTGACAAATAATTGTAAATTCTACTTGCTTGAAAAAACAGAAATTAGCTGCCCGAACTAAATTACAATTAACGTGTCAAAACGCCCGTTTTTCTTTTTCATTTTCTTAGTCATTTCAGTAACTGCCTTGCGTGGGCAATCTAAAGTTGACAGCCTAAATTCTCTGTTGAATTCCGCAAAAAATGATTCCACAAGAGTCTCGATTTTGCTACAGTTGTCCTCCGAATACCAATTCATAGAGCTTGCAAAGTCAGAAGAACTAGTTGATAACGCACTCAAAATTGCTGAAGCCGAAAATTTGTTGCCTTCCAGAGCGGAGGCCTATAAAGGGAAAGCATCACTCGAAAGCATCAAGGGCGACTACACCAGCGCAATCAAATACAACGATCTGGCCCTTTCAATTTTTTTTCAACTGAAAGATAGTGTGAGCATTGCCAAATGTTATAACAATTTAGGAACGGATTATTTCGGCCTAGGAAAATTTGATGAATCATACTTCTATCACACACAAAGCTATCGGCTTGCAAACACTACTGGCGAGAAACTTCAAATGGCTATTTCCCTTCATAATTTGGGGGCAGTCTTCAAAGAATTAGGACAGTATGGCAAGGCGTTCGATTACCTTAAGTTATCTCACAAATTGAGTTTAGAACAAAAAGATTTGGAAGCGCCCGCCTATTACTACAGCGAGGTGGGAGACATTTTTATGAGGAAGAATTTATTTGATTCAGCCTTGATTTCTCTCAAACGTGCCTTAGTTTTCTGCCGGGAAGTGAGGCTAACGATCAATGAATTGGAGCCAATCATCCTGATCAATATTGCCCGAACCTACTTACACAAAAACGACCGCGCACTGGCACTCAAATACTACGATAGTGCCTCGGTATTATTTAAAAAATCTGAGAATGTTTTCGTGCTGGCCAAAACCGACTTAGGCAGAGGGCTTGTGTTAATGACCGAAAAAAAATACAAAGAGGCACAGGCGTTAATGGAAAAAAGTGCTGCAACAGCCCATCGGCTAAATGCTCGTACTTTGGAAGTAGAATGCTATCAAAACCTATCCCTACTTTTTGAAGAAATTGGAGACTTCAAGAAGTCTTTATATTATTTTAAACGTCACCAATCGGTAGAGGATAGCTTGTTTAATCAGGGTATGCAGGCTCGTCTATTTCAAGACCAGATTCGATTTGAAACTTCTTCAAAAGAGGAGCAGATAACGGCCCTTACAAAACAAGAACAACTTAGCAAAGATCAAATTCGCAAACAAGAGCTTGTCCAAAACATCTTAGTAGTAACCACCGCTCTTTGTGGCGTTTTGTTGCTGTCTGTTTACCGAAGCGGCCAACGCAGAATTAGAATCAATAAACTACTGCTGGAACATCAGGACGAAATAAAAAAACGCAGTCAGGAGCTCGAGCAACTCAATCAGGTTAAGGATAAATTCTTCTCGATCATTTCGCATGATCTACGTTCACCCATCAACGCACTATCAGGAATTTTAGACCTGATGGCCAAAGACCAAATTTCCCCCACTGAGTTTTCTACTCTCAATAAAGAATTACGACTTCAGTTTAATCATACCAAGACGCTTATCAATAATTTGCTCGACTGGACGTTGCTCCAAATGGACAAGCTAAAGATCCAAGTTGAAAAAATTGATTTACATGTTTTGGCAGATAACAACATTAAGCTACTGAGTTCGCTTCACTACAAAAAAATCAAAATTACAAACAAAGTCACCCCACTTAGCTTTGCATTAGGTGACAGCAATATGATCAATTTGGTGGTCAGAAACTTATTGACCAACGCAATCAAATTCTCTGAGGCTGGAGATTTGATAGAAGTAGATGCAAAACTAGATGGTGAAAACTACATTGTTTCGGTCAAGGATAGTGGAGTGGGTATCAGCCCAGAAGTTCAAAAAATACTCTTTGAAAAGACGAGCGGCTATAGTACACGGGGAACTGCCAACGAAAAGGGAACCGGTCTTGGGTTGATCCTGTGTAAAGAATTTGTGGAACGGAATGGCGGCAAAATATGGTTGGAGAGTGAACTCGGAAAAGGAAGCAGGTTTTTCTTTACAATAAAAAAGGGAGCATAAACATGTTCCCCTTTTCTTAGACAGATTGTTGTCGCTTAGTTCGCTCGAATAGCCAGCACTGGATCGAGTCTTGCCGCCATCGCAGCCGGCACGATTCCCGCCACCAATCCAATGACGGAAGAAACGCCTAGCCCTAACACGATATTTTTAACTGACAATACCACTTGTAGACTTCCAAAAGGTGCCAGGGTTAATAGCCAGACCAGAAACAAGCCTGCCAACCCTCCAATTAAACTCAAGAAAATTGATTCGAACAAAAACTGAAACAATATAAAAAAGTTCTTGGCGCCCAACGATTTTTGCAACCCAATGATGCTTGTTCTCTCCTTCACGGACACAAACATAATGTTAGCAATCCCGAAGCCACCTACTAACATTGAAAATCCACCAATTACCCAGCCCGCAGTTCCTAGTACATCAAATACGCCACTGATGGCCTTAGCCACTGCTTCGGGACGATTCAATACAAAGTTATCTTTTTGAGTAGGCTTCAAACCTCGCTTAATGCGCATCGCTCCACGCGTTTCATTTTCAAGTTCCACTAGACCAACATCATTGGTAAACCCTTTCAAACCAATATCAGATCCATTCTCATTCCATCGGCCGGTGCCTGTTTGATACAACTTCCGGAACGAATCGTAGGGAATAATGCAGCTAAAATCCCGGCTAGAATTGCCAATAAAACTTTCGCCTTCTCTCTTTAACACACCTACTATTACAAACCGAAGGTTCTTGATCTTTACATATTTGCCAACCGGGTTTTCGAGCTTTGGAAATAAAGCCTGCGCAACTTCAAATCCTAAAATAACTACGCTGCGGCCACTTTCTACTTCATCCGAAGTAAAGTATCTGCCACGTTCCACATTGATTTCAAATAACTTATCATAATCCAGCGAACTTCCAGTCAACTTGATTTTATTGATAGACGTATTATCTCCTTTTACCGTAATCTCATCTGTGTCAGCAAAAATGGAAACGGTCTCGCCATTCTTTAGGTTGGCTTTCAAAAACCGGTATTCGTTATAGGATGGGTTTGGTCTCTTGATGTAATCCTTCCACCAATCTCTGCTATTACCCCCTGTAAAGGGCCATTTACCAACATAGATCACATCACTTCCTAAGAAGTTAAGACTATCGCGAATATTCTTTTCCAATGAATCGACCAGCGTGAGTACGGCAATTATTGAAAAAATGCCAATCGTAACTCCCAGAAGGGAAAGGATCGTGCGTAACAAATTGGATTTGAGTGCCTTCCAGGCAAATCCAAGGCTTTCCAGTATGAGGCGAAGTGTAAGCATGCGGTTTTAACGCTGGTTTATAGGTTTTGGATTAACAAAGTTCATTTTTATTTCAAGAACCAAACAAATCATTACTTTTGCAACCTCAAATTCTAAAATCTGGAACGTACCAGGTTTATAAAAAGCCCGTAAGCTTATGAAATTATCTGAATTTAAGTTCGATCTCCCCAACAGTTTAATTGCCAACCACCCAGCCGACAACAGAGACGAAGCAAGGATGATGGTGTTACACCGTAGCACCGGGAAAATTGAACATAAAATTTTCAAAGACATCGTCAACTATTTTGATGATGGTGACGTGATGGTGGCCAACGATACACTTGTTTTCCCTGCACGTTTGTACGGAAGAAAAGAAAAAACAGGTGCAAAGATCGAAGTATTCCTGCTCAGGGAATTGAACGCTGAGATGCATTTGTGGGATGTACTGGTAGACCCCGCACGCAAAATCCGGGTGGGCAATAAACTGTATTTTGGCGATGGTGACCTGGTGGCAGAAGTAATTGACAACACAACTTCTCGTGGGCGTACTATCCGTTTCCTTTTCGATGGTGACTCTGTTGCTTTTGACAAAATCGTTGAGACGCTTGGAGAAACCCCTCTTCCTAAATACATCAAGCGCAAAGTTGAGCCCGCAGATAAAGAACGTTTTCAAACCATTTTCGCAAAAAACAAAGGAGCCGTCTCCGCACCCACCGCTGGCATGCATTTTACCAAGCAACTGGTTAAACGCTTGCAGCTAAAAGGAGTTGACATGGCGTATATCACCATGCATATCGGGTTAGGTACTTTCCGTGCTGTCGATGTGGAAGATCTCACAAAACACAAAATGGATTCTGAGAATTTCATTGTGGGTACTGAGTCGGTGAAAATAGTGAATCAGGCATTGGATAACAAAAACAAAGTTTGCGCTATTGGAACAACCACTATGCGCACGCTAGAGTCGGCTGTTTCAGCTGGAAATCGTTTAAAAGAGCGCGAGGGCTGGACGGACAAATTCATTTTCCCGCCCTATGAATTTAAAATTTGCAGCGCGTTGGTAACCAACTTCCACCAGCCAGAGTCAACATTGCTGATGATGGCTGCCGCTTTTGGTGGTTTTGATTTAGTGATGAAGGCCTACGAAACTGCCAAAAAGGAAAAATACAAGTTCCTAACCTATGGCGATGCCATGTTGATAGTTTAGTCATCAGTTTTGGCAGTTGATTTAAACTTCGTCTTTGATGAAGTATAGAAAGAAACCAATCGCAACTGGATAGACTAATACATAAATGGCGGACACCTTGACGAAGCCCATCAAAATAGTTGTTGGCAGTAACAACAAGAAAATGCCAATTGTCAAAATCCAACCTTTGTTAACACCATACGAGCGATACACTTGCATGAGCCGATAAACCAGGTACGTGATCAGGGCAACATTAAAGGCAATTAATAGTACGCGAAGAACACTCATTTCCAGTTCATTTTCGTAAAAATAAACATAGTCGGGGTTTTTCTTTAACTTCGTATGATGACTCAGGTTGAAATTTTGGACAAGCTACGGGAACACAAGGCCGATATTCAAAAAAAGTATCCGGTGGCAAGCCTTGCGTTGTTTGGGTCGTTTGCTAGAGGCGATCAATCGCCTGAGAGTGATGTTGACCTATTGGTAGAATTTAATGGCCCAATTGGTTGGGAAATTGTGGACTTGGTTGAAGAGCTAGAAAAACTGCTGAATGTGAAAAAAGTAGATTTGGTGACCAAAAAATACGTGAAGCCGCACTACTTACCTTTTATTGAAGAAAGCATTATTCATGTTTAAAAAAATACCACGCTTGCTTCTCAAAGATATTTTGGACGCCATCGATGATATTGATGAGTTTAAATATGCAATGAGTTGGGACACATTCTTTGAAGACAAGAAGACTCAATCAGCCGTCATTCGAAAGCTAGAAGTAATTGGAGAAGCCTCCAATCGAATTCCAAAAACATACCGAGACTTGTATACCAATATTGAGTGGAACAAAATCATCCGAACGCGTCATATCCTCATTCACGAGTATGAAGATGTTAACCTTGAAATTGTTTGGAGAATAGTTACCCTTCACTTGCCTGAAGTAAAAAACGCCATCAACAAAATTTTTCTTAGTGCGAACGACTGAAACTGCCCTCATCGTAGCCGGAGGCAAAGGCACTCGAATAAAAAGTGTGCTGCCCAAACAGTTTATTGAGTTAAATGGAAAGCCTGTTTTGCTTCACACACTAGAGGCATTTATCCGCTACTCCCCTTCTATACGAATTGTGTTGGTACTACCAGAAGATGATTTTGAAATATGGAGAAGTATCTGCGAAAAATTTGAATTCAATTACCCTGTCACCTTGCAAAAAGGAGGTGAAACCCGTTTTCAATCCGTAAAGAACGGATTGCAAAATATTACGGAGGGGTTAGTCGCTATTCATGATGGCGTGCGTCCATTGGTGAGTGAAGATATTATCGGTGCATCTTTTCGGCTGGCCGCAATACACAAATGTGCCATCGCTGCAGTGCGACTAAAAGAATCCATTCGCATGACCGACCAAGACAACACCAAAGCCGTAGACCGTTCACGTTTCCGACTGATTCAGACACCCCAAACTTTTGACGTCTCGTTGATCAAAAAAGCATATGAGCAAAAGGAAGAGATTAGTTTTACGGATGACGCCAGTGTGGCTGAGCGAGCGGGTAACATCATTTCTTTGTTTGAAGGCAGCTATGAAAATATAAAAATCACAACGCAAGAAGATTTGATTGTAGCGAAAGCGCTGATGGAGGGGAGAGGTTAGAATTGCAATGTAACCTCGATATAGAGTATAGAAATTACTTACTATCTTTGGATAGCAGCATTAAAAAAGTTACATCCATAACAATGAAACTACAAGTATTAGAAGATAGCAAAGGCAAGCAAACAGGTGTTTTTGTGCCAATAGAAGATTGGACATTGATTAAAAACAGTTATCCTGATATTGAAACCCTTGACCAGGATTTACCGCAATGGGAAAAGGATTTAATAGATAAAAGGTTGGAAGCCATTCAAAAAAATCCTCAACGTCTACGACCCATTAGCGAACTATTGGACGAACTAAACCGTAAGGTTTAATGGCTTACCAGCTTTTGTATTTCGATGAAGTACTAACTGATGTACAGGAAGCAAAAGCATGGTACAAAGAAAAAAGAGACGGACTAGAAGATGAATTTGCTTTAGCCGTAGAAACAGCGTTAGAAAGAATATTGAAAATGCCAACAGGCTACTCAATTCGGTATAAAAATATTCGTATCATTCATACAAAGGTATTTCCTTATAACGTTCATTATTTTGTTAATGAAGTAGAGAAAAAGATAGCAATAACTGCTATTGTCCATAATAAAAGAAACCTCGATGTAGTTCGAAATAGGATTTCGCAGTACTAAAATCACCCCCGCTCTTGTTCGTGGAGACACAAAACCTAACTTTAGCGTTATGAAAACATTAAAATAACAACGCAAGAAGATTTGATTGTAGCGAAAGCGTTGATGGATGCGCAGGCTTTGTCTTTAGGAGTAGTGAATTGATTTTTAAGTTATCTATCTTGAACAATGCTCTCTAAAATAAAAAAAGCCCCGACCAGCAGGGCTTCATTCTAAATTCTGAATTCGATATTCTAACTACTTCTCAATACTCGTCCTCGTTAAAGAAAAAGTCTTCTTTGGTAGGATAATCTGGCCAAATCTCTTCAATACTCTCGTAAGGCTGGCCATCGTCTTCTAATTCTTGCAAATTTTCTACGACTTCAAGCGGTGCGCCCGAGCGAATAGAAAAATCAATCAATTCATCTTTGGTGGCGGGCCAAGGAGCATCTTCCAGATACGAAGCCAATTCAAGTGTCCAATACATAATGTGTTCCCCCTTTAATTTTCCGCAAAAATAGAATTAATTAGATCATTGACAAGAATCAACGGTCGATAGTTATTGATTCATAAAAGTAACCAAGTCGAAGCTCACATACATTAAAAGCAAACAATGGACTATTGAGGTAAAAAAGCCATATTTGCCGTTCAAAAACCTTTCTTTTATCCCATGGCAGACGAAAAAATAATTTTCTCGATGGCAGGCGTAAGCAAGATTTACCCGCCACAAAAGCAAGTTTTAAAAAATATCTACCTCGGCTTTTACTACGGTGCCAAAATTGGTGTACTCGGTTTGAACGGGTCAGGAAAGTCTTCTTTGCTACGCATTATAGCGGGCATCGATAAGGAGTTTCAAGGTGAAGTTGTTTCAGATTTAAGTTTCAGCGTAGGACTGTTAGAGCAAGAACCTCAGTTAGATAAATCAAAAACCGTACGCGAGGTTGTGGAAGAAGGCGTAAAAGAAACAGTTGCTTTGTTGAAAGAGTTTGAAGCCATCAACGAAAAATTTGCTGACCCGGAAATATTGGAAAATCCCGATAAGATGGACAAACTCATAGCCAGACAAGCAGAGGTGCAAGACAAACTAGATGCTGTGGATGCCTGGAGTTTGGATGCCAAGCTGGATCGAGCCATGGACGCTTTGCGTTGCCCTCCTTCAGATGCGAAAATCGAAGTCCTATCTGGAGGAGAAAAAAGACGAGTGGCTCTATGCCGACTATTGCTGCAAGAACCTGATGTTTTATTGCTCGATGAGCCCACCAACCACCTGGATGCTGAATCGGTGTTTTGGCTAGAGCAACACCTTAAACAATACAAGGGAACCGTGATTGCTGTAACGCACGATCGTTACTTCTTAGACAATGTAGCGGGCTGGATATTGGAACTAGATCGTGGCGAAGGAATTCCGTGGAAAGGAAACTATTCAAGCTGGCTAGATCAAAAACAGAAGCGATTAGCGCAAGAAGAAAAATCTGAATCAAAAAGACAAAAAGCGCTGGAGCGTGAGTTGGAGTGGGTTCGGATGAATCCCAAAGGTCGACATGCAAAAGGAAAGGCACGTTTGAGCAATTATGAAAAATTGATCAGCGAGGATGCACGAGAAAAAGAAGAAAAATTAGAACTGTTTATCCCTCCAGGCCCACGACTTGGCAATAAAGTGATTGAAGCCAATGGAGTTTCAAAGGCATATGGAGATAAGTTACTCTATGAAAACTTAACATTTACGCTACCTCCAGCGGGAATTGTTGGAATCATTGGGCCCAATGGCGCAGGTAAAACAACTTTATTCAAAATGATCACCGGGGCCGAAAAACCTGACTCTGGAACATTTGCGGTAGGTGAGACAGTGAAGTTCGCGTATGTAGACCAGGAGCATGATGATCTAAAGCCAGAGGATACAGTTTTCCAGGCAATCACTGGTGGTGGTGATTTGCTGATGGTGG
Organism: Cytophagales bacterium; assembly: GCA_020402945.1. Classification (GTDB taxonomy): domain Bacteria; phylum Bacteroidota; class Bacteroidia; order Cytophagales; family Cyclobacteriaceae; genus ELB16-189. The sequence continues at coordinate 26,708 of JADBYQ010000046.1, forward strand.
GCGGTAAGGAAATAAATTCACGCGCCTATGTGAGCAAGTTCAACTTTAGTGGAACGGACCAATCGAAAAAAGTAAAAGAACTATCAGGTGGAATGCGTAACCGCGCCCATTTAGCTATCGCATTAAAGCAGGGAGGAAATCTTTTGCTACTCGATGAGCCAACAAACGATTTGGATATTAATACGCTTCGTTCGTTAGAAGAAGCGTTAGAAAATTTTGGTGGCTGTGCTGTAATCATTTCTCACGATCGTTGGTTTTTGGATCGAGTATGTACACACATCTTAGCCTTTGAAGGCGACTCGCAGGTATTCTGGTACGAGGGTACCTTCAGCGAATACGAAGAGAACAAGCGGAAACGTTTAGGAGATGAGCAGCCGAAGAGGATTAAGTATAAGAAGCTTGTTAAGTAATTTGAAAATTTGGAAATGAGTTAATTTGAAGATTTAAGCACAGTACCGAGCGGCAGGCCTAATTTTTCTGATACTTGTTGTTTACTTTATTTTCAAAGAGCTGGCTTAAATGCCTTTTTAAGCATGTATTTTGTCAACAAAACTTAGCTCGACATTTTGATAATTAAACCCCAAAGGCTTACTTTTGCCATCCAAATTCTTCCTTAGCTCAGCTGGTTAGAGCATCTGACTGTTAATCAGAGGGTCCCTGGTTCAAGTCCAGGAGGGAGAGCAAAACAAACGAAAATAAATGGGTCCTCCGTGATCCATTTTTTTATGCCTTTTTCAGTATACGTAATAAAAAGTGTCACCACTGGTAAGCTTTACACTGGGCAGACACA
>JADBYQ010000047.1 GCA_020402945.1 Cytophagales bacterium
AAGTTAGTGAAGGACTACTTTTCTCCCTAGACGCCTCACTTTTTATAGCATAGAAGCTTTGCGCAATGGTGGGGTGACGTGTAAGCTATAAGTGTTATCTTCGTTCAACGTTTGCCCACGCGGACAGTGGCGGCTTCGAAAGCCCACCACTGCGCAAACACAAACGTTATGCACAATGCCGCGGGACAGATTCGGTGCTTCGAACGTTGGCACATTTGCTTGCCGCACTTTCCCTCGCGACACCAAAGCAAGCAAAGAGCCAATTTACTGGTAAGCCGAAAAGGTGGACCTGAGAAGGAGGTTTGGATTTAATTAGGTACCTTTGACTCATATAGTTTTTATATAGCAGTATATATAGTTTATAGATTATGATAAAGAAAATTCACCTTCAGAATTTCTTCAGTTTTCAAGACGAAGAGATTAATCTCGATCCCAATCAAAATATTCTTATTGGTATTAACGGATCGGGTAAGACCAACCTTTTAAAAGGGTTAAAAATTCTTCAAAGTGCCGTCTCGGGTGACGGAATCAAGAAATTGATTTACGACCAGTGGGGGGGATTTGACGCCATTAGATTCCATGACCGCGGTGGCAATGCACCCATAAAACTTACTTTTCAATTTGACCACGAGATTATAAGAAATTATGGCTTTGGTTTCAATGAAGATATTTTCTATTCTATTACGATAAACAAGACACCCCACACTAGTAACTACAATCTATCTGAGAAGGTGTATTTACCAAGGACGGGACAGCAGAATGATTGGATTTATCTTGAGTTCGATAAAGGAAACGGTGTGATTTTTGAGAAAGAAGAAAAATCCGAAAAACCGAAACTAATTCGCTATGTAGACCTTGATCCGCAAGAATCAGCTTTGGGTAAAATTTATGACCCTGATAGATACTACGCTTTAAGCACAATTAAAAAGGCGCTATCAGAGATAATAGTCTATGACTATTTCGACACTACTCCAACTAGTAAAATTAGAAAGCCCGTACTTCCGACTTCTGAAAGCAGGTTGTTTTCTGATGGGAGCAACTTGCCCCAAGTTTTGAACACTATAAAAATTAACGATAAAGTCAATTTCAAAAAGATTAAGGAGCTTCTTTCAAACGTCAACGAAAAGTATGAAGGATTTGACTTTAATTTAGTCGGAGGCAATATCGAACTTATGCTAGAGGAAAATGGACTGAATCAATCGATTCACGTTACCCATGTATCAGACGGAACTCTTCGGTTTCTATGCTTACTAGCAATCTTTTTCAATCGCCATAGGGGAAACTTAGTATGCATTGACGAGCCCGAAGTTGGCCTACATCCAGATATGATAAGGACTGTTTGTGAGAGCATTAAAGAAACATCTGATAGTACTCAGTATCTAATTGCCACACATTCCGAACATATCCTTGATGCTTTTGAAATCCAAAATGTAAGAGTTTTTGAAAAGGATAAAAATAATGCAACAGGTGTGAAGGAATTTGCAGCCAAAGACTTCGAGGAATGGTATGATTCATTTGGTTTGGGTCGAATGTGGCGACAAGGCGACTTTGGAGGTAATCGTTGGTAGTTATGGTTACAGTGTTCATTGAAGGGTCAACTAATGACAAAAATGGCAACCTGAGACAAGGTTTTGGTATGCTTTTCGAGCAAAGACTAATACAGCGGACATTTAAAATTGTTCTAGGTGATGACAAGCACTCTACAATCAGAAAATTTAATGGAGACAAGTTGAGTGAAAAGAAAGTAATTCTAATTGACCTAGATGCCGCTGAGGAAACTAGAGATGAACAATTAAAAAAACTCGGGCTTGACAAGGCTCAAACGTTTTTCATGATTCAGGAATTAGAAGCTTGGTTCATTTCTCAATCAGAAATATTGGACTCCTATTACAAGGTTGATATTAAAAGCAAAGTCCAAAATAAAGACCCAAAGAAAATTCAGAACCCAAGCGACTTACTAGCTCAGTTGACAAAGAAGACTAAAAAAGGAGAATATCATAAGGTGAAGCACGCAACAGACTTGCTTAAAAAATTGAGCCTTGTGACCCTTGAGAAAAGCTTTGAAGATGTAAAGAGATTTGTTGATGGAAATGCATAGGCTTCGAATCGCAGCACCAATGCCAAAGCCGCGCGACTTCCACACACTAACCAAAGCTTTGGCATCCGTGCTGCTTAGTGTAGACAATTGCGGCACATGTGCATAACAAAATGTTTCTTCAATGGTGCGGTGAGGTGTAGCCCAAAGTTTATATCTTCGTTCAACGTTTGGTGTCGGGGACAGGACGCGGCTTCGGAAGCGCACCACTGAAGAAACACAGACGTTGGCGGTCATTGTTAATAAAAATTCACCCATGACAAAAAGTAATTGGACTATTCTGTTAGCAGTGACAATAATTTCTTGCGGACGGACTCAAAATATAGACGAACTGAAGAAGAAATACATTTTTGACGACTTCAAGGTTTATATTGAGAAAACCTCGACAACGGACAACAACGCTGACAGGTACACGATTGACAACAAAGCATACAAGTTAAACAGGAAATTCATATTTGATTATTACATCATAAAGGGCAAGGATACTTTAAAAATAACCTCGCCAAAAATGACTGGACCCGACAGCGACTTTCAACGAGAATGGAGTTTCACATCTAAAAGCAATAAACACGAGGACAAAATTGAAACAATCTCAATAACTGTACTTCCGGGAATAAGCAATGACAATCAAACGATGTTGAAGTACGAATATCAATACTTTCCAGACTTGGGGTATAGTACATTCAGTTCGACATCTGGTGTAATTGAAAATGAAATGAATACATGGATGCATCCGCACCGAGACAAATACTTTATGATTCTTGAGTTGAATCCATTTCCGTTCATTCAACAACCATTTAAGATTGGCAACAAATGGACATGGACTTTAGGAATTGGTGACCATTGGAAAGATGACCGCTGGAAAACATGGACTGGGTCGATAAGAAATAATTACGAGTATGAAATAATTGGAAAGGAAAAACTAAAGACAAAGATTGGAGAAATGGACTGTTGGGTAGTTCAGAGTACGGCAACAAGTTCGATTGGGTCTACTGGACTAATTGGATATTACGATGAGGAGAATGGATTTGTAAAGCTGGACTATATTAATATTGACAAGAGCAGGTTGAAAATTGAAATAAGAGAGATTAAGTGAACAACGAACCGCCAACAAAATGTTTCTTCAATGGTGCGTTGACGTGTAGCCCAAAGTTTATATCTTCGTTCAACGTTTGGTGTCGGGGACAGGGCGCGGCTTCGGAAGCGCACCACTGAAGAAACACAAACGTTGTGGGGCATGCCCGCTGGACAATCCCGACTCCAAGAAGAAAAGCGACATTTGAGATGAAGAAACTATTGAGCAAAGACATAATTAAAAAATGGAATAATGGAGAGAATATTGACTGGAGACAGTTGACAACGGACGAGAAAGGAGAATGGCTACTAGCTTGTCTTTACACGACAGGACTCCCAAAAGGGACAATTGAAGATAAAAATTACATAATAGACGGTAGCCAAGTAAATGAACCAGTAGATGTGTATTGTGACCTTGGACAGATTTTCATCGGTGACCGAGGTTACTTGGGATCAGGCCTTGACGGGCTCCACGACTGTTTGATTGATATTAAAGTACCGCCTGGGACAGTTTTGACAATCAAACATCACAGACGTTTGGCTGACATTTTAAGTAAACGATTTGACAACTATTTTGACGTCTTTACCGACACATTAAAAGAACACGGACTCACATTGAAATTGGTGTAGGCCGGCACGACCCCACAACAAAATGTTTGCACAATGGTGCGTTGACGTGTTGCCCAAAGTTTATATCTTCGTTCCACGTTTTGGTGTAGGGGACAGGACGCGGCTTCGAAACCGCACCACTGCGCAAACACAAACGTTGTGGCCAATTGGGCCGACTTCGTAGAAAGAAATGCCAGAGCTGAATATTAAAGGTCGACACGAAACAGTAAATTTACATTATGACAACCTTGACTGAGACTTTTAAGCGTGGCCTAATACTTGGACTAGTAGTTGGCTTATTTATTCTCAATAGGATTTTACCCGGAGACAAAGGTATTTCTGTATCCTTAGTTATTGGCGTAGTAGTCATTTTTGGACTGTTTATATCAAGGTATGGGGGCGAACGAACTAACAATTTGTGAAACTTCATCCTTTTTGTCGTTGCTGACAGCGACCAGAATTTTAAACCAAAGACCACAAAGAAAATTACTCAAGCGGAAAGATTTAAAACCTCGCAGACAGTAAAGTAAATTTGAAAGCAAAGGATTGAGAATCCATACGCGTTGACAGGCCGCAACATGGGGACGCGGTTCTGGTTCGCAGTCGGTTGGGACTTTGAAGTCAAAACAATAACGGTGGACATAAAAACTAGCGACTTGACTCAAAAAAGTAAAGAGTTGGGTTTCGCTGACAATTGACAAGTCATGGACTCCGTAACAATCGGCAATGAAATACAAGGTGACGGTTGACATCCATGGGACGAAACCCAACTGGCCACAACACTGTATTTGCGTCAAGCGGGGTTGACGCGTAATCCACCGTTTTTGTATCTTTAATGCGTTCGGTGTCGGGGACAGCACGTGGCTTCGGAAGCCCCGCTCGAACGCAAATACTCACGTTACCGCCAATTCGCAAATAAGATTTAGAGTATGACAAAAAAGTTTTGGATTACAGTATTGGCATTTGGACTACCCTGGACAATCCTCATGATTATTTTTAATTTAATATTCAAAGACGGACCCATCGTTATTTTGATTGTTTCGACTGTAGTTTGGGGCTTTGTTGCTGGACTACTTTTCGCTGGGATCATGCTATACACTGGTAAAAGACTATTCAAGCAGATTATTGTTGAGATACCGGACAACGAAAATGTTGTAAAAGAAGGCGGAGCAAATCACTTTAAAGGAGGAGAAGGTGTTGGTGGCAAGCTCGTTTTAACAGACAAGCGACTGATTTTTAAATCGCATAGATTTAATATTCAAAATCACCAAGAGAACTTTGACCTTGGACAGATCCATAAACTTGAAACAACTAAGACATTTGGGGTTTTAAAAAACGGCCTGACTCTCGAACTAATCAATAACGACAGACACAAATTTATCGTTGACGAACCAACAGACTGGATTGAGAAAATAACAAGCCAAAAACGACTTTTTAACTGACTGTTGACAACGCTTCCGTTAGAAGATGAGCGATGACATAAAAACAAGTAGATGCGTACTGGCGGTAACAATGTATTTGCGTCAAGCGGGGTTGACATGTAATCCAACGTTTTCGTATCTTTATTCCGTTCGGTGTCGGGGACAGGACGCGGCTTCGAAAGCCCCGCTCGAACGCAAATACTCACGTTGTGCGCAAGGCCGTGGGACAAATAGGTTTCAATAACAAATGACCGGACAACAACTTTTAAAGCTTTTCATTACAACGACAATTTTGACCATTGGGACATTAACTGTATTTGGACAAGATTGTGAAAAGCTTGGTGACGGACAATATCTACTTAAACACAAAACCAAAGGACATAAAAAGTCGGACTTCAGATTGTTAATTACAGGCGACAGGTATAACATTAAAAGAGACGGACAAGAAGAATTAAAAGGAGAAATAGAATGGTCGTCTGACAACTGTATGTTCCAATTACACGGGGACAATGAAGTTCCAATAAATATTGACTCATTGGACTCAGTTTCAAAGTTACTTATGAAGACCTCATCATCATATGGCGGTGCATGTTATGAGATAACTGATAAAAAGAAATTTCGACTGACTTATTGTGGGAATCTTCATATAACAATGAGTGAAGGACGTATTTCAAAAAGAAGACGGTGAAACGGCCCAGCGCACAACAAAATGCTTCTGCAATAGCGCGGTGAGGTGTAAGTTATAAGTGTTATCTTCGTTCAACGTTTGGTTTCGGGGACAGGACGCGGCTTCGGAAGCGCGCTACTGCAGAAGCACAAACGTTGGGTGCCAGGCGCTGAAAAGTCCCGCAGACGTGACGCCCCAGACGACAACGTTTGGTTCACGCGGACAACTTGGACGACTTTGACCCAACGACTTTTTAGACGACTGCACAACGTTCCCCGACCCAGTGCTGAAATAGAAACCGCGCGAAGCGCGAATTTTTTTAGCGGCTTGACAAAGGAAATTTAAGAAAATCGAAAACAAGATTTTTGGGTTACGCGGACACCTCGGTGCCGCTGGACGAGTTTTCGTTACGCGGAGAGCTTTGACGACTTTAACCGACCTATCAACGTGGACTCCTACCATATTTCAAAATCAAAATTCATTTACATGGACTCGAACGCGTCAACAAAACGTTACGGACGACTTGAGACAAGTCGCAAACGAAAGGTAACGGTTGACGCGCCCGAGCACCCAACAAAATGTTTCTTCAATGGTGCGGTGAGGTGTAATCCAAAGTTCATATCTTCGTTCCACGTTTGGTGTCGGGGACAGGACGCGGCTTCGAAACCGCACCACTGAAGAAACACAA
>JADBYQ010000048.1 GCA_020402945.1 Cytophagales bacterium
GGGCATACTTTGAAAAAATAGGGGGCCAATTCACTCTCAAACTAGCATTGAACATGAAAAGAAGGGAATGATGCAAGGGACTTTGGAACCAATCGAATTCAGTCTCCTTCCCCTTTCAATTCTCTAATGCGTAATCTGGGTTTATGGATCGTCAGGTCGGAAGACCTGACGGCACAATTAAAAATGTAGTCTACACACGTAAATGAAAAAACGTGGTTTTGCACGTTTTTTTATTTACCAGATATTTTGCACAAAAACTTTAGCACCACAGTCTTTGCGCACCCAAAAACGCAATAGGCAAATCGGTTTTTCCTCTCGTGGCAAGGTCGGCCATGATCTCGCCTACTACTGATACAAACTTAAACCCGTGCCCGCTAAAGCCGGCCGCTATGGCCACGCGCTGATCGTAGCCCGGCAAGAAATCAATTACAAAATGTTCATCGGGTGTGTTGGTGTACAAGCACGTCTTCATGGTATGCGTAGCCGTATAGGCATTCGGCAAAAAGCGATGGAGCGCCTGCACCAAATGTTCTTCATCATTAACGGAAGTAACGCGGTTGACCTGATCGGGCTGTGAGACATCGCCCGGAAAATGATAGGCGAGCTTCATGCCGATGGGCGCACCAAATTGCGCCACGGGCAATTGCGGAAATCCATAGTACATGCCCGGCCGTATGTGATCATCGATGAGCCAGCAGGGAAAATTTCCTAGCGAATACGAAGCGGGTTGTTGGGTGTTTACCCACACAATGGCCTGCCGCGTAACGGTGAGCGTTGCGTGCAGCGATGGAATGAGTTGCCCTGCCCACGGCCCCGCAGTAATCACTAACTTTTGGCATTGATAAACTCCTTTGTTCGTCTTCACTACAATACGTTCTCCTTCCTTTTTCCACTCGAGCACTTTTTCTTTGGCGCGCACGGTGGCACCCAGCCGAATGGCTTGATCGGTATAAACCGTAACGCAACGCTCGGGCGTTAAAAATCCGGCATCGGGTTCAAACAACACCTCATACGAGTCGGGAATTTGAAAAGCGGGGAAACGTTTTTTCGTTTCTGCTTGTGAAAGTGATTGCACATCTAGTTGATAGATAGCAGCTGATGCACGCACGCCTTTGATCAATACATCGTCTGGCTGACCCGCATACAATAAGCCGGTTGGAAAATAGACTTGTGTGTTGGCGGCTGCTTCGAGTTGTTTCCAATTTTCATAAGCGCGTTGCAGCAGCGGCACATAGTCGGGATGCTCGAAATACGCTTTGCGAATGATGCGGCTTTGCCCGGCATGCGAGCCCTGGTCGTGCGGAATGTCGAACTGTTCGAGCCCTAATACTTCATAACCTTGCTTTGCCAATTGATAGCAGGTAGATGAGCCCATAGAGCCCACACCGATTACGATGATATCAAAATTGGTTTTCATAATTCTTAAGCTTTTGTGAAGCTAGTCATTTTTCACGCAAAGGCGCAACGAACGCAATGGGAAAAGAATCCAATTTAAACTTCATGCCTTGGCTCCATTTTTTTCACGCAAAGACGCAATACGAAACGAACCCAAAACAGTAACCCTGATTTTGACTTCGCGGTTTTGCGCCTTTGCGTGAAACCTGATTTCAACCGTTTGTAATTGTAATTTCTTTGCTATTTTTAGCTGCCTAAATCAAAAGTATATGACCCATAGCGCCATCCTCGACAATGTAAAAAAACGCAACCCCAACGAACCTGAGTTCTTGCAAGCAGCCGAAGAAGTAATTGCTTCCGTGCTTCCGGTGTTGGAAAAAAATCCGGAGTTCGCACGACTTAAATTATTGGAACGCATGTTGGAACCGGAGCGTTTGATTTCATTCCGCGTGACGTGGCTCGATGATAGGGGTGAAGTGCAGGTAAATCGCGGCTATCGCGTGCAAATGAATAGTGCTATTGGTCCCTACAAAGGCGGCTTGCGTTTTCATCCTACCGTAACACCGAGTGTGTTGAAATTTTTAGCGTTTGAACAAGTTTTTAAAAATGCACTTACGGGCATACCCATGGGAGGTGGAAAAGGTGGAAGTGATTTTGACCCAAAAGGAAAATCAGATAATGAAGTGATGAAATTCTGCCAGGCGTTTATGGGCGAGTTGGCAAGGCACATTGGCCATCGACTGGATGTGCCCGCAGGAGATATTGGTGTGGGCGGTCGCGAAATTGGTTTTCTGTTTGGGGCATATAAAAAAATCAGAAATGAATTTACGGGTGTGCTCACCGGCAAAGGAATTGGTTGGGGAGGAAGTTTGATTAGAACAGAAGCAACCGGCTATGGCTTGATTTATTTTGCAGAAAACATGTTGCAGAATGTAGGCAGCTCCACCAAAGGAAAAACATGTTTGGTATCTGGTTCTGGAAATGTTTCTCAATACGCGATTGAAAAAATTATTCAACTGGGCGGAAAAGCCATCACCGCTTCTGACTCGAATGGAGTTGTCGTTGATGAAGCAGGAATCACGATGGAGAAATTGGAGTTTCTCAAAGAGTTGAAAAACAATCGCAGAGGGCGCATCAAAGAATATGCAGACAAATACAAATGCACGTATCTTTCCATCGATGCAAAAGCCGAATACAATCCGTTGTGGAATATCAAAGCAGATTGCGCTTTCCCTTGCGCTACCCAAAATGAAATCAACGCCAAAGACGCAGGCAACCTAGTGAAGAATGGCGTTAAACTTTTAGCAGAGGGTGCGAATATGCCCACAACGATTGACGGTATCAACATTGTGTTAGACAATGGAGTGATGTACGCACCGGGCAAGGCATCGAATGCAGGTGGCGTGGCTACTTCCGGTTTGGAGATGACGCAAAACTACATGGGCTCTAACTGGACACGCGAAGAAGTGGATGCCAAGCTTGTGGGTATTATGAAAGACATACACGACACGTCATTAGCAGCCGCCAAAGAATACGGCTCACCCGGCAACTACATGGCGGGCGCCAACATTGCCGGGTTTATCAAAGTGGCAAAAGCCATGCAGGCGCAGGGGGTGATTTGATTTTTTGCATGACAAGTGAAATAGCGAAAGAGAAATAGAATGTTTATTTTTACTTAAACAACGAATGAACATGAATACATCTGAACTTCAAATGGAACTTCATCAGATCATAGATCAAGTACAAGACAATCGGATTTTACAGGCAGTGCATACGATCTTAAGTTCTCAAGTAAGTATTTTTGCTCAGACCACAGATGGCAGACCTTTAAGTAAAGATGGTTTTGATGAAATGCTGGAGGCTGGTGAAGAAGATATCAAAGCCGGGCGATTTATAAGCCAGAAAAACCTAAAAGAGAAAATAAAAACTTGGAGAGAGAAGTAATTTGGTCTGGTGAGGCGGAAAGCGACCTTCAAAAGATTTACGATTTCAACAGTCCTATTATTGGAAAGCAGAAAGCTTTTCAGATGATTGAAAAGTTGGTGCTTAAAACGGATATACTGACCAATAGAATCCTAAGTGGCACTCGCTACATTAGTAATCGCAGGCCAGAAGTAAATTATCAAAAACTCATATACGGTAATCATTTGATTATTTATTTGGAAACAGAAGAAAGGGTAGAAGTCATTAGAGTTTTTGACGCAAGGCAGAACCCCATTAAACTGAAATTGTAGTATTTTGCTCTTCCCGAATAACGTAAGCTTCCGTGTCGTCAGGTCTTCCAACCTGACGCAGCGGTCACTCTCTTCGTGTCGTCAGGTCTTCCGACCTGACGATCTATTTTTTATCTTAGCTGCATGGCACTTCGTGGCAGAAACTCATTTTTAGACGAAGAATGTTTCTTCATTACCACCGCGTGCTACAAATGGTACCACTTACTAGAAA
>JADBYQ010000049.1 GCA_020402945.1 Cytophagales bacterium
CGTTGTAAGGTAACTGCGAATTTGTCCCCGTTGTCTAAGTCAAACTTTGTAGAAATTTCGTTTATAGTTTTGTAATTGCAAATCTCTTGGTCATAGGGTGAACTTAAGTCATAAACTTCCAAGTCGGTGTTCTTGAAAATAAAATCAAGAATTTCCAATTTGTCCCCCTTGTCTGCGAAAAAGTCGTAGGTCATGCTTTATCGTTAGGTCGTTCAAGCCTTGCTGGTAACGTGAGTATTTGCGTTCGAGCGGGGCTTCCGAAACCGCGTGGTGTCCCCGACACCGAACGCATTAAAGATACGAAAACTTTGGATTACGCGTCAACCCCGCTTGACGCAAATACATTGTTGGCGGTAGTGTGCTATCCCCAGATGTTAGGATTAGTCAAGATACTGGCAAGAATATTAGTAGCCACATCTTTCCCAAAGCTTTTCAGCTTGTCTTTTAATTTTTCATTTTTATTTTCTGGTGCGTCTTTTGAATTCATTATTTCTTTCAACTCCTTCAGTTGAGTCACCGTCAATTCATTCTCTAATGCTGATACGAGAAGCTGCACATTAACAGTCTGATTTTGATTTACTGTAATGTTAATGCCATGCTTATTAGACTGACTTTGCTCAGGAGTTCCGAATGCTTCAAGTTCGCTAATACAAGCTTCCAAAATATCCTTTCCTTGCTTCTTGCAATTTGTTAAATTGTCCGAGTGAAAACTCGAGGCACCGCCACCGTAAATTCCAAACGAGCTAAATGTTATTTTATCAAGTGATTTCAAAGCTTGTGAATTAGCTCCAAAAATTCTACTTAATAATATGTTCGTAGATTGCTTCCAAGCTTCGATGTCAAAGTTTGAATCAGAAAGTTTATTAATCTGGCCTCTTAAGAGTTCTATTTGTTTTTCCTTCATATAAAAGGGGCATTATTTTATTTTAACTCTGTCCAACTCAAACTTCCAAGGAACCTTCACTATTTTATAAATAGGAATTTTAAGCGCATCGGATATCTCAAACATCTCCGGCAGACTGCCTTCTGGAAAATTGAGTCCGAGGATTATTTCAGCAAAAAAAGAACTGTCAACGACAATGAGTCTGCTTTCTTTTGGAGATTTCAAGAATTTAAAAAGTCGATACTCCTGTTCGTAAGACCAATCCTGCGCTTTGCTGAATGTCTCTGTAAAGCCGCGCTCAGGTGTGTAATCTTCGCTTGGATGAATTTGCGGAAAGTTAGGGCCATAGTTAATTAATCCACCACGACCGAATTGTCCTGAGTCGGCCATTTTCTTCTCATGAAACCCTACGCAAAAACCAGAATGAGATGCGGAATAATGCCCCCACATTAGTATTGAATTCCACCGACCACTTAAAGAAAATATCCCATATCTTTCGTCTTGTCCTCGATATGTTTGTCCGTCCCAATTTTTCTGTTCCTCCTGTCTATTATTTTTGAGGCGGTCAAAGAGTTCCTCTTGAAAATCTTCAGGTTTCTGCCCGCTAGCAGCTAGTTTACCTCGATTTCTGTCACCTATTACTTTTATGTAATCTTTGATTTTATCGTCATTGTCTAGCAGGTCAAAGTTAGGAGTAATCCTACAGTCAAATGGGTCATTAAGATCCTTTGGTGACGCTAAATAGACTTCTCTATGTGTAAGAATCCTCTTATGATATTTGTCAGTCCAGTTACGGTACTTGTAAATTATATCTGGTAGTTTATTATTCATTATTTTCTTAGCACATTACCGCCAACGTGAGTATTTGCGTTCGAGCGGGGCTTCCGAAGCCACGCCTTGTCCCCGACAGCGAACGCAATAAAGATACGAAAACGTTGGATTACGCGTCAACCCCGCTTGACGCAAATACAGTGTTGTGTGCAGTTATTTTGTGTCGTAATATCCAACCAGATCTTTTTTTAATAAACAACCTTCCAAACAAGTTCCTTCTGGGTTAACGAGTCCAAATTTGCTTTCGTCTTTCAATTTTCGTGTCGGTGGGCTGAAAATAAACATTGTACTGTTGAACATATTATATGGATTCCAAAATCTGTAGTCATCGATGTCCGACTTGGCAAAGAGGGAAACACTATTCTCTTTGTCGATAACGATATATATGGTTTGTCCGGCAGTTGGCCAATAACCTGTACTTGGCTCTTGATTGTCCTTAAGCTTAGGTTCAATACGCGCATCTACTGTCCTGGTAGTCGAAGTTTTTATACTGTCTTCATGGTCCACTGGGTGAAAAGTTATTGTCCCCGTTTTATAACTGATTATTTTTACCAATCCTTTAAAACTTGCGTCTCTAAGTTCATTGTCAAGAAATACCTCTCGTCCTTTTGGAGATTCAACTATGAAAAAGATTAGTGCTAATACCAGTGTCCTCATTTAGTAAAAATAATTGCACACAACGTGAGTATTTGCGTTCGAGCGGGGCTTTCGAAGCCGCGTCCTGTCCCCGACACCGAACGCATTAAAGATACGAAAACGTTGGATTACGCGTCAACCCCGCTTGACGCAAATACAGTGTTGCCTGCAGGCTTTCGTATCAGCTATAAAACTAAACTTCAACTACACCAAGTTTTTCTGAACCACTTATCTCGTCTGTGTCAGGAAAATCAAAACCTACTACAACTTGTCTTCCATCGAAATATGTTTTAACAAACTGCTTTGTACTTAAAATTTGTTGATCTTCATTGGAAAGAGTTGCGCTTAATGAACGATTGTCCTCTTTTACAATTCTGAGCACCCAATTAAATAGTTCGACTGCATCTAATCCAGATGGAGCCCTTCGGCAGTATCCTTTGCATTCACCATTTTCTTTTCTGCAAATGGCTAAACTATCAGAGGGGCATTCTATTCCTCCACCAGGAGGCTTTTGGCAATTACAGATTCTGCTCATAATAACTATATTTTGATGATTTCGTAGTGAGAATTAGTTACTTTGATATTGTATTTTGGAATTGGACTTAGCGAAATATATTGAAGAGATTCCAAAGCTTGGAACGTATTTGGTTGTATTAGTTCTTGAGACTTTATTATAATGCTTAATTCTTCGTTAGTAAAACCCATGAACTCAATCGTGCATTTGGCTGATTCAACTAACTCTTTTGCTACATTCCTAAATGACCAATTTTCAGGAATACTAAATGTCACTTCGCAATTTGCGATATTTGCCCCACTTTGTTGTGTTTCTAAGTTCAAAATACCTTTTAATTCTCTAATTAATCTGCGATAAGGTAAATGACTAGCGGGGTTTGAAATTTTCAAGACTGTGTAGTGGTTATCATTTGTATCAATCCTATAATCCTCTGTAACGCCTGCAGGAACCGCAGAGCCTTCATTTACAACCTTGTCTTGACTCCCTGTCTGATAAATAACGATTGGTTTATCTTTAAGATTAGAAAAGCGATTTGTAAGGTCATTTGTAAAGTCAGAAAAACTTTGAAGGTCAATAAGCTGTATATTCCTTCCCAATAATTTAGTTCCAATTTTTGCTAATGACGCTCCATGATGTGGAACTGACAAAGAAAAGAACAGCTTAATCTTTTTTAATTCATATGACTGAATTTCCACCATAGCTCTTTTCGTCACTAAGCCACCCATACTATGGGTCACAATTACAATAGTTTTATAATCCTCCAATAGTTCAGCAAGATGAGATTTTAATTCCATTGCTATTCTCCTAATTCCAACATTGAACTCTTCTTTCTTTTGCAGTCCGGGAATTAAGGACAGCAATTTCTTTAAAGAGGTTAACTCAAATATTTTCGTATGATATTCAAAAATGTATAGTCCAAAATTCTCGCAAACTTCTCTTTCGGTTTTTATTCTATCCGCGAAGCGTATTGGACTACCAAACCAAGTGGATGAATTCCCATTAAGTCCATGGACAAAAACAATTGCTCTTTCAAATTTCTTATCTTTTTGTCGTTTAGAAACGTTTACCCAAGCCATATAATATGAGTTATGGTGTTAAGTTATTTAAGAACAGTTTTATATGCCGAGTTCTTGTTTAAATGTTGTTACCAACAGTTAGAGACTTTCACTAGCTTGCAGGCAACGTTAGTATTTGCGTTCGAGCGGGGCTTTCGAAGCCACGTCCTGTCCCCGACACCGAACGCACTAAAGATACGAAAACGTTGGATTACGCGTCAACCCCGCTTGACGCAAATACATTGTTGGCAGCTGTAAGAGCTACACCACTTTCTTTAACCAGATTAGTTTTCCCTTACTAGTCTCAAGTTGTATTCTATCAATTCCCTCTTTTATTTCCCCAGTCCAAAGTGTCTCTCTTCTAGTCAGGTCTTGATCAACTTCTATTAATTCATATTGTCCGTGTAAGTCTTTTGAGATGGATCTAAAACTTGTCGCTGGTCCGTCCTTTTTACAAGTCAAACATTTGAATATGTAACTACCACCATTGACAAATGAGTCCAAGTTGTCAGCTCCACAGTGTTCACATTTCAATTCTATTTCTTTGTCCTCGGTCATAGGTAGAATCTGTCCGCTCTTATTGCTGCCAACGCGTGTGTATCGGATGTGGCGGGCTCTTGAAACGCCAATCTGTCCCACGTGGAGGAACTAAGTTAAGAAAACTATTCTTGATCGCAACACTGTACCCCGCCATATACGATACATCTTGTTGGTAGCTGTAGGGCCCTTCTCCGCACTTCATTCGTAGCCATGTCCTTCGTGAGCACACTTATTGTCTGGCTTTGGATGTGGGCTGTATGTGCGGCCAGGCAATGTGTGTGCGACTAATGCAGTACAATTAGTCCGCCATTGGCTTAATCATACTTTCAATAAATTCAATTTCTTCTTTACTTAGCTTATATTTTTTATAAAACTGTCTGTCAATATCGGAAATCGATTTTTTCCAATCAATATCAGACTTTGGTGTAAAGTTTTGAAGTGGAACAAATTTAAAAGTCTTAGAAGTCGCATCTTGACTTGCCTTTCCTAAACTGTGTTGAAATCTGGCAAATTTTGAAGTGAAGTATTTGCAAAGATTTGTTGCCGAGAGTTGATTTAACTCTAAGTCTACACCTACTACTAGATAAGATTCTGTACAAATTGTATTTGGATTGCCAACAAATGAATTTAGATTGTCATCATTTAATTCCGTCCCTATGTTGTTTGCTCTTGGCGTAAAAACTTTAAACTTATTAATCCATTCAATATTTTTGGTAATTTCCTTTTGTTCAAGAAAACCAATTTGTTTCCCTTTTCCATAGCAAATGACAGGTTTCTTCAATCCTTTTTTGGAGTCACGAAATTTTTTGTCCTTCGTAAAATATCCCCTAAACCCAAAAGGTCTTAATGACGAAATGTGATTTTCTAAAGATTCAAATTCAGGATGAGAATTGACTTTGCTAATTATCTCAATTCCTATACTGTGCCGAATAAGTATATCAGAATCCTCTGTTTTCAAGTTACGAGAATTGATTTTTGGAGTTAAATCATCTATATAAGTAAAGACTTTAGTTAGCTCTTTTCTGTTATCGAAATCTTTGTCCCATATAAAGTAACATATACCACCTCTAAGATTTATATTTTCAAAAATCAATTCTGGATTTAAGAAGTCATGTAATTCAGATATGTGAGTGTCGTTTAGCATTTGGTCTCTAAATTCATTGAGCCCTCTTCCCCCTGCAAACCATCTTGTAGGCATAATCATAGATATATAATCCGGACTCAACTGTTTTGCTATGTCTACAAACAGATGGTAGATTGGTCGAGCACTAGCTTGAGCGCCTCCATCACTTTGTTGATATGGAGGATTGCCAACGATTACATTAAACTTCATCTTCATTTTGTTTATTGTTATTTTATCTGCTTGAATTGATTTGTTTGCTACAATTAAATCATAGGAAGTGTATGTTTCTTCAATGAGGCTAATATCTAACCCAAGAAGCGTGTAAACCTTCCTTGTAAACTCGTAGGCAATTTTTGAAGTAGGAATGGAGTAGAACTTATTTGCTATGTCTTTCCCCCACTTTTTGTAAACAGCATAAACAAATTCTCCTTGTTTTGCTGAAATGTCCAGAACCAATGTAGAGTTGTTAATGGCCTTTTTTGGTAAAGAGGTTACGATTTTGTCTGCCACAAATTCAGGAGTTACAATTTCAGAATCAGATAAGCGACTGAATTTTTTCATGGCATTGCTTGCTCTTTCTATTGGAGCTATCGTTGAATCATTTGCTAATGAATTAATGTTTTGAATCTTATAATCTAATTCGCTTAGAATAAATGGATTAACATGTTTTTGAAATAATGTGAGTATTTTCTTGTCAAGATTTAAATTTGACGCAATACGAGTATTATTCCCGCTTGATTTGAACTGATTGATAACCTCTTGTAAAGATTTAACTCTCGAGTCTGTTAAGAATGCGAAGAATAAAATTCTAGCATAAAACATTGCAAATTGACCTCGATAATCTGTTTCTTCATCAACATCATTTACCTTTTTCTTTTTCTCGCCTTCATCGCCTTCATCATCAGGAGTACCATTTATGTCAATTTCATCACCCTCACCAACAGTAGGTTTAATTTCTATTCCTTGTCTCGAACCTATTTCTGATTGTCTTTCAATTTCGGCTCTTATTTCGTCTATATCTAATAAGGCATAATCAATTGAAATAGTTGTTGCTTCATCGAATACGCTTCTACTACTTGAGTATTTTCTAATTGCATCAAGAATGTCAGCAGGTTGTATTTGCGTTATTTTATTTTTATTCAGAACGACAATAGGAGATATTTTCAACTCCTTTTCTATTCTCTCTTCTAACTTGCTGTTTCCGTTAGATTCTGTATTTACATTGTAAATCTGTGATTTATGCTCCTGCATTTGGAACATTCTATTTGGATTAAAGTCTACCAATAAAGTTTGAGGCTTCATGTTGTACTTAACCACATCACCGTTTGGCTCTTTATAAACTTTTATGTATTGATTTTGTAAACGAAAAACTGCTTGGTCGTATTCCTGAGGAGATGCTGTGTCTTTGAGATAAAGCATAGTATCCCACTCAGGAACAGTACTTCCAGTCAGCATTCTGTTTACAGTTAAAGTAATTGTTTTTTTATTACCACTTTCGCATCTTTTGATTTTGGAGGTGACAGTTTGTGTGTCTTTATAGTTCTTTTCACTTTCAACACCTGAAATGTTTATGATTTCGTAGTTGCGGAGATGTTTAAACTTGTTTTTTTTAATTAGTTGTTCCAGTGCGTCACAAGATGCGCGATAAGGTAATACAAAAACAATATGGCGGCACATTTGGCCTTCCTTTATCTTATCATAATCTAGAAAGCTTAATAGATTGGAATCCTTCTTTGAACCATCAATTACATTTAATAAGTCAAGTATTTCTTGTTCATACTTGAACTTTTTATGCAGCCCCTTTTCTTTATCTAAGGTTATTGATTGAGGTTTGAAGAGTTCTGAAAAAGCGTAGGTTATGCCTTTCTTTTTCATTTCATCCATCCTTTTCCTCGAAGATTCATTTGGATTAAAGGCAAACCGAATCATCTGAGGGAAACCATAATATGGGTTATCCCATTCCTTAACTTCGTCTTTGTTAAGATTTTCAGAATCCCATTTTTCTTGGTCTTCTGCGATATTCGAAAATTGATAGAATGCTATAACATCCGCATCCGTAAATTCACTGTTCATCAAAATCCTGTAAGGAGTTCCGGAAAGGTGGATGCGAATTTTAGGTTTAAAAACTTTATGTGTGATTTCTAAATCTTCTAGGGTATTGTCATTGAGCTTTAATTCACTTTTTAATTGTTTCGCGGTTAGATTATCATTTTTCAAAACCTTACCATATTCTGTTGCTCTCACTCCGAAGTGTGTTTCATCAATTAGCAATAAGTCAATTTTATTCTGGAATAACTCTTTGTGTTTTGATTTTATGGTATCTCCTTGGAGGTCTTGTAGTGTAAGAAATAAAACTAGCTTTTCTTTCTTCTTTAGTTTCTCCGCTATAACCTTTTCGCTTTGCAGGAGTGAGTTACTATCAAGAAATCTGTACCCATCAAATTTAACATGGCTTTCTACAGTCTTTTTCCACTCTTCTTTTACATCAGCTTTAGCAGAAACTACGACCACAATTTTTGCATTCATTACAACGGCACAGCACATAGACGTGAATGACTTACCAAAACGCATGACTGCATACATCAGCAGATTAGTTCTTCCTTTGCTAATTGCTTCACTGAACTTTTTTATAGTTTCTTGTTGATTTGGTCTTGGTTTGTAAGTTTCAGTTCTATTGTAGGTATGAGTAATTGGAATATGGCTTTCATCAAAACGGTAGTACTGATATTTTGAATCGTTGCTTTTATGACTTTTCTTAATATCTTTTATTGCATCTTGAAGGTCTTTTTCTGTAGCGTTTTTGAAAAACTCGTTTGAATAATAAGGGATGCTTTTTAAGGCATTTCGGTCTAAACGAATTCTTTTTAATTCATTTTCTAAAAAATAATGGACTGCATAGTCTCTGAAAAATGTTTCATCATCAACTTTTGCAACACTCTCTAATTTTTTTTCAAGATTCGGGAAGTATTTTCTCCATTCGTTTAATCTTATTTCTATCGGTCGGTATGTATCACCAACTTTAAGATAATTAGGAATTGTTTCAGTTGTAAAAGCATAGATTTGAGGTTCAACTCTTCCGATGATTAAATCATCAAGTATATCCGTATTAATATTATTTGGTTCTCGCATATTACTTGTGTAGCAGGTCAATAAACCTTTTTATTTTACCTCTTTTATTTGTCTTTTTATCTTTTTCCTCCCAATCCATGATGTTGCAATATGTTCCATTGTGTAGCAAGATGTTTTGATATTCACATCCTTTGCATTTGCGAAATTCCTTTTCGGAGTTACCGAACAAATCGGTATTGCTATAAATTATATCAGCGCAACTATTAGGCACAACACCTTTTAAACCATCCATTTGCCAAACATTCCAAGATATAATATGAGCGATATTCTTAATGAATTCTAGTAATGGTTCCTTTTCAAATTTTTCTGTATAATTCTCAATGAATGTTATGAGCATTGCTTCACGAGCTAAAAGCAAACTATCGCCTTGCCATTCAAATGCGTAAGTGCTTCTAAAAGCTGTTTCAGCTTCTTTAAGCCATTTAAATGTCGAATTAACATTTTCATTAATTAGTCTTAATTTCCTATCTAAGATTCCGATTCTATTTTCGATTGGAATAAATTCACCAGTTGTCGTATCATATCGACTTACGATATATGGTGCTTCTCCACACGAAATTTCTAAGCGGGTATCACGAATATAGTCTTGCCAAGTTTTGTCTTTGGGAAAAGTTATTTTCTCATTGTTTGGTATCCAAGTTTTAGAACCATTCTTTAATGAGACTTCCTTATTGAAAACGCATTCTTTGCCAAACCAATTTTTGTCAACCAAATTATTTTGCGCATTACACAACCACGATGGAGTGAAAACTTCTGCCATTTCCTTAGACCTTGATTGTTGCAGAATTTTGTCTTTGTGGACTCTAGGCATAATTATATTTCCACGTTCCCTTGTTATTATCTCAGGTAGAATTTGTGAATTGTAGAAGTATGATTCCCCCAGGTGTTTGTAATTATCGGTTGCCCAAAAGATGTTTTTTTGAGTTGTGTGGTCACGCAGCAAAATATCGAGAATATCAGGATATTGCTCGCTTATTTCATTTTCTAATATATCTACTCCAGTCTTCACTAATTATCTCTGTTAGATTTTAAAAGTTCCTTAACATCAATTTTTAAAATTTTGGCTATTTCGTATAAAGTTTCAAGTCTCGGTTGTTGTCGGTTTTGAACATAGCCGTTCACCATATTGTAACTTTTGCCAAGTTGTTCAGCCAACCAAGTCTGCTTTATTCCCTTTTCCTCTAACACTTCCTTTATTCTGTTCATGGCAATTTGAAATGTGTCGCTAAGATAAATTTAATTTGTTATCTATCTCGTTTTATGAGATAAAAAGTATTGACATTATTAAGTGGTTGTCCTTGGTGCGGTGGGGATTGGCTCTTGCCATAGCTTTGGAGTCGCGTGGGTTTGAGCGGCTATGGCATGTGCCAAATGCGTGGGGCTAGTCGAAGCACAATCTTCTTAAAAATGCGAAGGGTCGGCTGAATTAATTTTTATTCTCTCCACCGTTTTAAACTTTCCAAAGTCCCCGTTGTCTGCGAAGTCGTTCACTTGTACCCGAGGGAAATCTTTGTTAGTAGAGTGTCAACCGTTAGATGACCAAATTGTCCGGGCCCTATTGCTACCAACGTGAGTATTTGCGTTCGAGCGGGGCTTCCGAAGCCACGTGCTGTCCCCGACACCAAACGCAATAAAGATACTAAAACGTTGGACTACGCGTCAACCCCGCTTGACGCAAATACATTGTTGGCGGCTGGTAGGCTTA
>JADBYQ010000005.1 GCA_020402945.1 Cytophagales bacterium
AATGCTGTTGCGAACAAACCGCTCGCTACCCCTGCACCACCTGCTGATACAGATAAACCATTTAGGTTTAAGGCAGTTACATTATAAGTTGCCGCTGCAACACTTGTACTAGAATTGAAATTTACACCAACAGGTGTTCTACTACAGACTGCTACCGGTGTTTGTACATCAACTACAGGTTGGGGATTGACATTGATTGTAATATCTGTGCCCGCCCCTGTTGTGAAATTACAGCCTTGATTATCGGTGACAGAATATCTCAACACAAAAGTAGCTACTGCTGCTGTTGAGTTTGCGAAATTAAAGGTTGGCGTAGCTGTTGTACTTCCTGCTGTTAACACCGTTCCTATCGGTGTTGCAGGAGGAGTCACCACTGTCCATAAATGGGTTGTGTAAATCCCCGAACCACCCGTTGGCTTACCATCCAAAAACAAGTTAACACCACTACAAACAGTTGCGTTTAACCCACCCGTTGTTGCTGTACCTGCAGTTGATCCATATAAAATTCCACCCCCTACCTGGCTAACATTTATGGTAACAACAGCTGTTGCATTACAACCATTGTTATCTGTTGCTGTGTAGGTGAGCACATACGCACCGATCTTATTTACCCCTAACCCGTTGGCATCAAAAGTTGGATTGGGCAGTGTTCGGTTGCCCAGGATAGCATCCATCTGAGCGTTACTCAGAGAGGCAATGATGGCAGGTGCTGCTCCAAAGTTTTCATCAAAACTACCCGTCCAAACCCTGCTGGTAAAAGACCCGCTCGTATAGGTTTCTGTAGTCGTCAAAGGCAATGTATTACCGGCACAAATGGCTTGCGTGGAAGCACCACCGATGGAAACCGTAGGACCCCTTACCAAAACAGAAACAGTGAAGCTAGCGCCCAGGCATGTGCCCGTTGTACTTGTTGGTGTTACTGTGTAGGTAACTGTTTGATCAGCGCCTGAGGTGTTCACCAGTACATCGTTGATAGTAAGCGATGTATTAGCTCCCAGTGACTCCCCCGAAACATTGACATTGTCAACCGCCAGCCAGCTGAAACTAGAGGGTACTGAGTTGCCCAAAGAATTAATATTTTGTGTTTGGAGATTGTATCCCACACTCTGAGAGCTGCAGATTGGAGTAGCCGCGGCATCTTGTCCTACCGGAATTGGATTAACAGTTACAGTCACCGTAAACGAATTTCCCAAACATCCGCTTGCGCTAACAGGGACAACTGTGTAGACTACGTTGACAGGAAGACCTGTCGGATTGGTGAAGGCATCGTCCGCCAGAGCATTTGGAGCCAGGCCGTTGGCTACTGCCGGTCCTCCGGCAAATGGGGTCAATCCGTTGAGGTTTAAGATAGTTACGTTATAACTTGCTGCGGCCACGCTCGTGCTAGGATTGAAATTAACTCCAACAACTGATTGACTACATACACTTCGGGTTTGAATGCCTACCACTGGCTGTGGATTAACAGGAACCGTAACCATAAAAGTGTTGCCTACACAACCAATAGCACTCACCGGAGCCACCGTATAAATTACATTTACCACACCACTGGTAGTATTATTAAATGCATCATCGGCCAATGCACCGGCTGCTAATCCATTTCCTACTGCGGGACTGCCAGCGGCTATTGTAAGCCCATTTAGATTCAATGCCGTAATATTATAACTATTGGCTACAACCCCGTTTGTGCTTGCGCTGAACGTAACTCCCACAGGTTGGGTGCTGCAGACGGCAGCAGTTAGCTGATCAGCAACCACCGGTTCTGGATTAACCGGAACTGTAACTGTAAAAGGATTCCCCAAACAGCCGGCAGCAGAAACAGGCACAACAGTGTATATCACATTCACGGAGGCATTGGTAATATTTGTAAAGGCATCATTAGCCAAAGCTGTATTGGGTAAACCATTTGCTACAGCTGCACCTCCGCCAGATACGGTTGAACCATTTAAAGTTAACGCTGTCACATTATAAGTGGATGCCGCTACACTACCTCCAGAACTAGCACTGAAATTGACGCCCACCACCGCATCGCTACATATTGCAGCTGGCGTTTGATTGAAAACAACTGGTTCAGGTTGCACAGTAAAGGTTACCGTGAAGGGATTCCCTAAACAACCAGTGGTAGCGGCTACGGGCACCACTGTATATATCACATTAACATTTGCGTTAGTTGTGTTAGTATATGCGTCATCGGCAAGCGCTGTGTTTGCCAACCCATTTGCCACTGCGGGGGCACCTGCCGAGGCCGTAAGGCCATTAAAATTGATATTGGTAACATTATATGTTGATGCCGCGACTCCTGAACTGGCTCCAAAATTTATTCCTATTGCTACATCGCTGCATCGCGTTTGTGTTTGGTTCGCTACCAAAGGCTCAGGATTAACGGGTACGGTTACAGTAAAAGAGGCGCCCACACAGCCAACGGCACTTACTGGCGCCACCGTGTACACTACGTTCCTTGGTATAGTAGAAGTATTGGTGAACGCGTCATCTGCCAGTGCAGCAGCAGCCAAACCCGTTCCTATACCAGGGGAACCTGCCGAAATAGACATTCCTGTGAAGGTCAGCGCTGTCACATTGTAAGTCGCGGCAGCAGTGCCATTCGTGCTGGCGGCAAAATTTACTCCGAACGGTAAGTCACTACAAATTGCAGATGGTGATTGATTGCCCACCAGAGGAAGCGGGTTAACAATCATTTTTACCTCAACAGGCGAACTTTCACACGCGTTAACGCCTGTATTTGTTCGCGTAGCCCAAAGCGAATAAGTCCCTATTGTTCCCGCCATTAATGCCGAGCGCATAGCCCCTTGGGCTCCTGAAGTTGAAAGATTACCGGTGCGGAAAAACCGACAATTTGAACCATAGCTATTGGTCAATAATACCCCACCTGAAGTGGGATCCCCGAAATACCAATTTATAGATGTACTTCCGGCCACGCTTGCTGCCGTAACTTCAAATGACAATGCTTGATTGGGAACTGTAATTGAGCCGCAGGCAACACTGGGTGGATTAATTGACGTGCCAGAACAGAAATTCTTGTCAACACTAACGGGGGTAGAAGGTATGGGGGTAATCTCAATAAAATTTTCGACAAACTCCTGATTTCCTGTTACAGCTATTCCATCGTATTGATTACAGATATTCCAATATTCTAACTTCACGTATAGCCTTTGCCCAACGGCCTGACCAGCCGGTGACGTGGTAAAAATCGTTCCCATAAAGGCAGTTCCGGAGGGTGCTGTAACACTGGCAGGAAGATTAATAACACCGTTAATATCTGCCGACCCGGTAGTTGGAAAATAATTTGGCGCTATCAACGCTCCCGCAGAATTGGTTATTGGAACTGTTGCCCCTCCAAGAGATGCAGGCAGCGTAACAAAAACATTGGGAATATTACCACCCGCATAATTTTGACTCCCATATATGATGCGGATATTCCGTGTCAATTCGTTCGCTGCATTTGCTTCAACAGCGGCTCTACAGTTTAGATTAGTGGCATCATTGAACATCATTCCTACATTGTTACCTAAGCACACAAGTTTTGAACCAGGAACAAATTCTGGCAAATTTAATGCACCAGTATTTTTATTATCCGTGTCATAAGATGGAAATAATCGCTGCTCTATTTTAGAGCCGCAAGAGCCCAAACCAGAGAAAAAGGGTGTGAGACTAGCTATGAATTCGCAGCTTGTTGGGGCAGGCAATGAGTAAGTTACTGGGTATGTATGAGTTGGTCTTATGGTTGCATAAGCAACAGGTTGCGTTGATAACTTAATTCCAGCAGAGGCAAAGGTCGGGGTTGCCCCACCTAGATTATCGGAAGGAACAGAGTTTGTATTAGTAGTAAAACTATCGCCCCATGCTACACTTAAAAAAAATATATTGCCTGCGTAAGCAGAACTATTTCTATACACCAAACTTACTTCATAAGTCCATTGGAAAAAATTCATATCCACCGGAGCACAGACGTCATTGTCCGAATAAAAATTACTGCCAAGAAAGTCTATATCGGCACAACTAGGAATGTAGTTGTTTACAGCGGTAATAGCCCCACCGGTGCCGTTAACAGGTGCTCCTCCAACTACGGTTGTCAAAGACCCAGAAATATTTGTAAAACTTATTTGAACTAATTGCCCAGGTAGAATATAATTTACCCCAACCCCGTTTACTGTGGAAGGTGTAAAGAGGACTCTAACAGTGGTAGCACTAATTCTAGTTACCGACTGGATGCCAACTGGCGTTCCCCCAAGTGTAACACTCCAGTCGCTAGCTGTTGCCGAACCTGTAATAGCTTGATTAAATGTAACAACTATACTGCGCTGATCTGGAGACTGATAAGTCGGGTTAGGAAGTGGGCTTGCTTGCCCAAAAGTTTCAATTGTTTGCTGTAAAAGTCCAATAAAGACAAAGGGTACAAGGATAAATCTTTTTTTCAAGCACAACAGCCAATTCAAAGGGGAAGTAATATCCATAGTTAAATTTAATACATAACTTCCATCTCTATACTGAAAATCAAATGGGTGTAACCAATTTTTTTGATTTCTGTGAATTACAAACTTACTCACAAAAGTCTGAATTTAAAATAATTTCCAACTATCTCCACTAGTTTCTCAAATCCCCTACCTTTGCGCCCGAAATTTTTAAGAGAAGAATGTCTTCAGGCACTAAATATATCTTTGTCACGGGCGGTGTAACTTCTTCGCTGGGGAAAGGAATCATCTCTGCTTCACTCGGTAAGTTGCTTCAAGCCAGAGGCTTTACGGTAACTATTCAGAAATTTGACCCTTACATTAATATTGATCCAGGGACTCTGAATCCATACGAACATGGCGAGTGCTATGTGACAGACGATGGTGCGGAAACGGATTTAGATTTGGGGCATTACGAGCGTTTTTTAAACGTCCGCACCTCGCAAGCCAATAACGTGACCACCGGGCGCATTTATAATAATGTCATCACCAAAGAACGCAAAGGCGAGTATTTAGGGAAAACGGTACAAGTAGTGCCGCACATCACCGATGAAATCAAGCGCAATATGTTTTTGCTCGGTGAAACAGGACAATATGATTTTATTATTACTGAGATTGGTGGCTCTGTAGGTGATATCGAATCATTGCCCTTTGTAGAAGCAGTTCGTCAGGTGCGTTGGGACCTGGGCTCGAATAATGCGCTCGTGATCCACCTAACGCTCATCCCCTATTTAAGTGCGGCCAAAGAATTAAAGACAAAGCCTACACAACACTCTGTCAAAGAGTTACTTTCGTATGGTATCCAGCCAGATATTCTGGTGTGTAGAACCGAGCATCCGTTGTCGATGGAGATCCGGAAAAAACTGGCGCTGTTTTGTAACGTCAACTTGAACTCCGTCATTGAAGCCATTGATGCCGACACGATCTATGACGTGCCGCTTTTGATGAAAAAAGAAAAACTGGATGAGCGTGTACTGGCAAAGTTAAAGATGACTAGCAAGCACGAGCCTGATCTGGAGCAGTGGAAAATATTCCTCGGTAAATTGAAAAATCCATTGAACGAAGTAACAATCGGGTTGGTGGGGAAATATGTGTCTCTGCCAGATGCTTACAAGTCGATCGCTGAGTCATTCATCCATGCCGGTTCTCAAAATGATTGCAAAGTCAACCTCAAATGGATTTCTTCCGAAGATATTCATAAAGACACGGTAGAGAATATTATTGGCTCACTAGATGCCGTTCTTGTTGCTCCCGGTTTTGGTGAACGTGGACTGGAAGGAAAAATTGAAGCTATCAAATACGTGCGCGAACACAAGATTCCCTTTTTAGGCATCTGCCTTGGGATGCAATGCGCAGTCGTTGAGTTCGCAAGAAATGTATTGCACCTGGATGCAAGTACCACGGAGCTCAATCCCAAAACAAAACATCCTGTCATCGACATGATGGAAGAACAAAAAAAGATTACCAACAAAGGTGGCACCATGCGATTGGGGTCCTATGATTGCAAAATCAAAAAAGGATCAAAAGCCCACCATATTTATGGCGACACACTTATCCAGGAACGTCATCGCCACCGATATGAATTCAACAATAAGTACCTAGAACAAATAGAAGAGGCAGGATTGAAGGGTACGGGTGTTAATCCTGAATCGGGTTTGATCGAAATTGTAGAGTTAAAAGATCATCCTTGGTTTGTGGGGGTGCAGTTTCATCCTGAGTTAAAAAGCACGGTGCTTAGTCCTCATCCGCTGTTCGTCAAATTTGTAGCTGCCGCAATGGAGTATAAGGGGAAGTAGAATTTGGAGTCAATAGTCGATAGACGATAGCTGTTCAAAATTCAATATTGATCATTTAACATTAAGAATTTAAAATTAAAGTAATGGATAGGAATTCGGCCATAGGGATGACATTAATAGCAGTACTGTTGATGGTCTATTTTTACTTTTTTAGCCCCACGCCTACTCCTCCTGCCACGGTCAAAACAGATTCAATTGCTGCGGTTCAAAAACGGGAAACGGTTAAGCAGACAATGCCTAAAATTGATAGCGCTACAATTCAGTCATACGGAAGCCTCGGCAGTTTTCTAGAAGGAAAAGAAGAATCAGCTACGCTAGAGAATGCTGATTTGAAGGTTGCTGTTTCAAGCAATGGGTACGTCAAAAACGTAGAGCTAAAAAACTTCAAGACCTACCATCAAAAGCCACTACTACTTATCAACGATGGAAACAATTCCTTTTCCCTCCTTGCGCAGTACGATGGCAAACAGGTGGATCTTTTTAAACTGTTTTACCAGATAGAATCATCGAAAAGAGGCGACTCAACGGTGGTGATACTCTCGGCAAAGCTGGGTGAGAACGCGTTTATCAAGCATGTTTATTGGTTAGGTGTAACCGGTTTTAAAGTTGGTTACAAGCTAGAAACATCTGGTGTTTCCCTTACCGGAAAAAACATTGCTTTTGAATGGAGTGATCCAATTCCGTTACAAGAAAAAGACATCACCGACAGCCGAACAAAAACGACAGTGGGTTATTTTTTAACCGATGGGAAATACGATAACCTTGGAGAATCCAATGACGTAAAGGAGGAAACGCTTGCCACACCTGTAAAATGGGCTTCCATTCGTCAAAAGTTTTTTATTAGTTCGATCATTGCTGAGAATACTTTTGCGGGAGGAGAATTGAAAATGTCAACGAACCTGTTGGATTCTTCGATTGTCAAAAATGCAAACGTAAAATTGTTTATTCCAACAGAAGATGTCGGCACGAAAAAAGCGAACTTCTATTACTACTTCGGACCGAACGACTATGACGTTATCACAAAGGTGACAACCGGATTTGAGGAAAATCTGTCGCTTGGCTGGCCTCCTATGAGTTGGATCAATCGATTCGTGATCATTCCTGTTTTCCATTTTCTACAAAAGTATCTCACCAATTACGGGCTGATTATTATTCTCTTGGTGCTGATGGTGAAAATTATTCTGCTGCCCCTCTCCTACACCTCTTACCTAGGCATGGCAAAAATGAAATTGCTAAAACCTGAGATGGATGCTATCAAAGAGAAGAATGGAGACAACATGGCACAATCACAACAAGATACCATGAAGTTGTACAAGCAGGCGGGTGTAAATCCTTTTAGTGGTTGCATTCCTCTGCTCTTGCAAATGCCCATTCTATTTGCCATGTTTTACTTCTTTCCGATCTCGATCGACTTACGCCAAAAATCGTTCCTTTGGGCGGAGGATCTCTCCACTTACGATTCGATCCTCAACTTGCCGTTTGCCATTCCATTCTACGGAGCGCATGTTAGTCTTTTCGTTTTGTTAATGACAGTGTCCACATTGATTTACACTTGGCAGAACAATCAGATTAGTTCAGTTGCCGGGCCAATGAAGTCGATGTCTTATATCATGCCAATCGTTCTGGTTTTTGTACTGAACTCTTTTTCTGCCGGGTTGAGTTTCTATTACTTCGTTTCCAACCTGATCACATTCGCACAACAAGCCATTATCAAGCGGTTTGTTGACGAAGACAAGATCAAGGCGATCATGGAAGAAAACAAGAAGAAGGCTGCAACAGGAACAGGCAAAAAGTCAAAGTTCATGACGAAGCTGGAGGAAGCCATGAAAGCCAGCGAAGAAGCGCGAAAAGCGGCCGAAGCGAAGAAAAAGAAGAAATAATTTGCTAATTCGGTGATGTGCTGATTCGATGGTACTCAAAATCAACGAATTACCCAATCAACAAATCGATTTTGTGCATTTCTTGTTGATAGTCGGTGGATAAGTAACGTTTCACGAATGTTCCACGATTAAACCAGTATCCTATCTTTGTCTCATAGATTTGAAAATTCGATAATTCGCTCACGTATCAGATTGTTACGATCTTCAAATCTTCAAATCGCTAAATTTTCAAATCGAATTCATGGGTAAAATCATTGCAATTGCAAATCAAAAAGGTGGTGTCGGAAAGACAACCACAGCCATCAATCTAGCGGCAAGTCTCGCTGTGTTAGAATACAAAACATTGTTGGTAGACGCAGACCCACAAGCTAACTCTACTTCCGGTTTGGGGATGAACCCCAAAGAAATCAAAAAGAGTATCTATGAATGTATGGTTGACGGTATTCGCCCGGAGGATGCGATCTTGAAGAACGAATTGAAATACCTTGACGTCCTCCCTTCTCACATAGATCTCGTAGGCGCAGAGGTGGAAATGGTGAACATTGAACACCGTGAAGAGAAAATGCGAAACGCACTGTCGAAAATAAAAAGCCAATACGAGTTCATCATTATCGACTGCTCTCCTTCGTTGGGTTTAATCACCATCAACTCATTAACGGCCGCAGACTCCGTTTTGATACCTGTGCAATGTGAGTATTTTGCATTGGAGGGACTCGGCAAGCTTTTGAATACCATAAAAATTATACAAACGCGTCTGAATCCAAAATTGGAGATTGAAGGCATCTTGCTGACGCTGTATGATTCCCGTACGTCCCTCGGCAATCAAGTGGTAGAAGAAGTAAAGACGCACTTCAAGAATATTGCTTTCAATACCATCATTCCAAGAAATGTGAAGCTAAGTGAGTCGCCTAGTTTTGGATTACCCGCCATCGTGCATGATGCAGAAAGCAAAGGAGCGATTAGCTACCTTAATTTGGCTCACGAGATATTAAATAAAAACGGTTTTACAAAATGAGCAAAAGAAATGCACTAGGCCGTGGGCTAAGCGCCCTGTTGAGCGACACTCCATCTGACGACCGGCTGGAGGTCGATGTGGCACAACCTGCAAATGCAGGCCATGGCCATGTAAATGGCAATGTCAATGAAATTTCATTGACAGAGATCGAGACGAATCCATTTCAACCACGCCAGCATTTTGATGAAGATGCGTTGAACGAATTAGCCGAGTCAATACGCGTCCACGGCATCATCCAGCCAATCACTGTCAGGCGTCTGGCACCGCATCAGTATCAATTGATTTCAGGTGAAAGGCGTTTTCAAGCTTCCAAGAGAGCGGGTCTTTCCGCGGTACCAGCCTACGTACGCTCAGCCGATGATCAGCAAATGCTGGAAATGGCGCTGATCGAAAATATTCAACGGGAAAATTTAAACCCGATTGAAATTTCATTGAGCTATCAACGGCTTATTTCAGAATGCAATTTAAAACAAGAGGAACTCGGGGAACGCGTTGGGAAAAATCGATCAACCGTTACGAACTATTTGCGGTTACTTAAATTACCTCCAGATATTCAAATTGCTTTGCGCGACAATAAACTTTCGATGGGTCATGCCCGCGCCATCATCAATGTCGACAACACCGATTCTCAACTTTACATTTTCAAAAAAACATTATCTGAAGATTTATCCGTTAGAAAAGTGGAGGAATTGGCCCGCGAAGTGATGACAAAGCCACGGCATCACGAATCAGGAAAAACTGAAAGCACGCCAGTTTCAAAAGAGATCAATCACCTGCAATCGCGCTTATCATCACACTTTGGCACGAAAGTTAGTGTAAAGAGTGACGGAAAAAAGGGTGATATTCGAATTCCGTTCTTGTCAGTAGAAGACCTGAACCGGATTTTGGATATTCTAAAAGTATAGATGAAGCATTTTTTTGGTACGGTGGCATGGGTGTTTGCTTGCTTTATTGCCTTTCCACAGGAAGTAAAGAAAGATTCCATTCAAAATGTTCCAACGGATACGCTCATTACAAAAAGTCGTAAAAGAGTCGTTGACATTGATACTTATTCGCAACGATTCAATCCCCGAAAAGCGATGCTCTATGCCGCTGTTTTGCCGGGACTAGGGCAAGTTTACAACAAGAAATATTGGAAGGTTCCGCTCGTTTATGGTGGATTCTGGGCACTGATTGCAGTGGTTGAGAATTACAGCAAACAAGGAGTCAGGGCACGTAATGATCTATTCGATCTTTTGGATGGAAAGACAAGTACGGCAAACCGAACCCTTAGTCCAACGCTCGAACTAACCGAAGCGCAACTTCGAACGCTCATTGACCAAGCACAACGTCAGCGAGATTACTTCCTTATCTTCACCGGGTTTCTATACATTTTGCAAATGGTAGACGCGCATGTGGACGCACACCTAAAAGAATTTGATCTCAATCCCAAACTGAAGGTGAGAATAGAGCCACACATGGAAAATAGCTATTACACTGGCACCAGCACGGGCATAGCAATTAAACTGAGATTTTAATAATGAGGATTCTGTTAATTGGTTATGGCAAAATGGGCAGAGCCATTGAGGCCATTGCAGTGGGGCGTGGTCATGAAATCATTGCCAACGTGGATACATATGACGAACTCAATAGGTTCAACCTGAAAGCAGATGTGGCTATTGAATTTACTCAGCCTGAATCCGCTGTTAAAAACATTTTGTATTGCTTTGATCACCAAATACCTGTCGTGTGCGGCACTACAGGTTGGCTAGATCAAAAAAGTGAAATTGAACATCTTTGTCGTGAGAAAAAGGGTGGCTTTTTTTATGCATCCAATTATAGTTTGGGCGTCAATCTTTTCTTTAGGCTGACCAGCTATCTTGCCAAAGTGATGAAACCCTATCCGCATTATAAGATTAGTATTGAAGAAACACATCATACTCAAAAAAAGGATGCCCCTAGTGGCACAGCAATTACGTTGGCAGAAAGAATAATCCTGGAACAGCCGCTCATCAAAAAATGGCAGTCAATTGAAACCCAAGACCCGTCTTCCCTCGTTATCCGATCTCATCGGATTGATCCTGCTCCGGGAACTCATACGGTAAAGTATCAATCGAGTGTAGACGACATTGAGATTACCCATACGGCACATTCGCGCGAAGGTTTTGCCCAAGGCGCGGTATTCGTGGCAGAGTGGATGGTCAATCGTGAAGGCGTGTATTCAATGGACGATTTTTTGAAGGTGTAGTTCTTTTGCTACGGTAAAAATCCCTTTCTTTGCCAGATTTTATTTAGACCCATAACTATGAATTGGAAGTTTTGGAAGAAAAGTGCTGACAATAGTCAACCAGAAGGTAAGGTTAAAAAGTCGGCTTTGCGCGAATGGTGGGACGCTGTCTTGTTTGCAGTGGTTGCCGCCACGCTGATTCGCTGGCTGATTATGGAGGCCTATACGATTCCAACTCCTTCGATGGAAAATTCTCTGCTGGTAGGCGATTTTCTTTTTGTTAGCAAGTTTCACTACGGTACACGGACACCACGTACGCCCCTGCAACTTCCATTGACTCACCAAAAGATCTGGTTCACAGATATACCCTCCTACCTCCCCTGGGTTCAACTACCAACGTTCCGCTTGCCAGGGATAACGTCAGTAAAGAATAATGATGTGGTTGTCTTCAATGTGCCTCGCATAGAAGAAAACAACTACGGCATTTATGACAAATCAATATGGATCGATTATCCTGTAGATTTAAAGACAAACTATATCAAAAGATGTGTTGCCATTGGAGGAGACGTGTTGGAAATAAAGAATAAGCAACTCTTTATCAACGGCAAGCAAGCCGAGAATGCACCCGAGATGCGCTTCCGGTATCAGGTAATCGCTAAAGATGAAATCAATCAGCGAAACATTGAAGCCCTTGGCCTTGATGGCGATGACTTTGAATTGCACGGGCGTGCAGACAATGATAACCCAACCCATGTCTACTATTCCATGTATTTGACTGAAGCCACATTGGCCAAAGTAAAAAGTCTCCCCTATGTGCTTTCTGCAGAAATGGAGACAGGTGGTGGCGAATCAGAAAGGTTTCCCTTTTCAACCTCCACCGCTTCCTGGACGGGAAGTAACTACGGGCCACTCACGCTCCCCAAAGAAGGGATGCAAATACTCATCAACGATTCTACGCTTTCTATCTATGGGTTTACTATAAAAGCGTATGAGAATCAGAAAGATGTAGTGATAGAAAATGGAAAACTAAAAATTGGCGGAAAGGAAATAACTGAATACACCTTTAGCCAAAACTATTATTTCATGATGGGCGATAATCGCGACAATTCACTGGACTCAAGATATTGGGGCTTTGTGCCTGAAGACCACATCGTAGGGAAAGGATTTTTTATCTGGCTATCGCTTGATAAATATGGCACCTTCATCGACAAGATTCGATGGAGCCGATTCTTCAAGCTGATTAGATAATCAGCAAAAATACCTCGAAAGGGTTTTTACCAGTTAATCGGTGAAAACCCTTTTTGCTTTAGATAGGAATTTGTAAGACTAAAATGCTTGCAGCCAAGAAAGCCCCTATTGGCTGAAAAAGGAGACGGATGTGGAGCCGTTAGCACACAGTGTTTCGTCCGATCGATTATCTCCCCTTTCTTCTGCGCATAGGCGCCCCACAACAAGAAAACAACATTTTCCTTTTTTTGTGAAATCAGCTGAATGGTCGCGTCTGTAAAAATCTCCCAACCTTTATTTTGATGCGACCCCGGTGACGAGTCGCGAACGGTTAAAGTGGCATTAAGCAACAGTACACCCTGCTGCGCCCAACGCATCAGATTTCCGGATGACGGAATCGGGATTTGCAAATCAGCTTTTACCTCCTTAAAAATATTCACCAGCGAAGGAGGTGGTTTGATTCCATCATTTACAGAGAAACAGAGACCATTGGCTTGCCCCGCGCCATGGTAAGGATCCTGGCCGAGGATTACAACACGAGTAGACTCAAACGAGCAGCATTCAAATGCATTAAAGATATGTTTTGCCAAAGGATAGATGGTTCGAATTGCATACTCAGCTTTGACAAAACCGGCCAGTTCAACAAAGTAGGGCTTATCAAATTCCTGGTTCAGCTTTTCTTTCCAGGAAGTTGCCATTTTTACATCCATAATAGTGTAAAAATAGGTTAACAAACAGTTTTTCGGGGCATTTCAGGAAAAGATTTGCCTAAACCCTTACTTTTTTCCACTCATTATTTTCCCGTAGTGGTGCTACCGTTTAAAAGAAAAAAGTCATACTTTTGATCAGCATGGTAACAGAAATAACACGTGGCATCAAGGTAGTTGTCGAGACGGAATACCAACCCTCGTATTCAAGTCCCAGCCAATACCACTACGTGTTCACCTATAAAATCACTATTGAGAATCAAAGTGATTTTACCATCCAGTTAAAAAGAAGGCATTGGCATATTCACGATGCTGGTTTCACAATGCGTGAAGTGGAAGGCGAAGGCGTAGTTGGGCTGCAACCTGTGCTAGAGCCTGGCGAGACGCATCAATACGTTTCTGGTTGCAATTTGAAATCCGGAATAGGTAAAATGGTAGGCACTTATCAAATGGAACGTGTGGTAGACGGTGCTTTTTTTCAAGTAAATGTACCAGCGTTTGTTATGGTAGCCCCCTTGCGCTTGAATTGACGCGAACGAAAAACGTATAGCCGCTGACTTTCTTTCAACTAACTTCGTACTTAAATTATTGGCTGAACGCAGTCGATGAGCATTCCATTCACTCCCCCTACTTTTTCGATCTTTATACGTCCATCATCAAAGAGCAAAAAGCGGATGGTACTTTCGATGCCATTGAACTGATTCGTACGAAACTTGTACAGGACCAATCAGAAATCATTGTTCACGATCTGGGCGCACCTTCCAACTATTTCAAATCAGCAGAGCGAACAATCGCAGAGGTGGCAACCACCAGCCTCGCTGCTCCTAAAATGGCTCGGTTACTCTATCGTTTGGCAAACCACATCAAAGCCAGGCAAATTGTTGAATTAGGAACATCAATGGGCGTTACCACAATGTACTTATCAAAGTGCGTAGCCGCAACGATCTATACATTTGAAGGAAATGCATCCATGGTCAACATTGCACTCACCAACTTCGAATCCTCAGAGGCGAAAAATATTGTTCTGGTCGATGGGAATATTAATGAAACGTTACCCGAATTTGTAGAGGTCAACCGAAAACTCGACTTCGTTTTAATGGATGCGAATCATCGGTACGAACCAACAGTGGAATACTTCAGTCTGGTGGTAGAGAGAATGACTCCAGGTGCAATCGTTGTGGTTGACGATATCTATCAATCAAACGATATGGCAAAGGCCTGGAAAGAAATACGAGGTCACGAACTTGTTTATGGAAGTATCGACCTTTTCCGGTGTGGCATTTTGTTTTTTGATCCTTCGCTAAATAAACAGCACTATACGTGCACCTGGTGAGTGAAATCCTAATTAAAGACTATTTTTGAAGAGTGAATTGGACCTATTGAAATAGCTATGGAAAAGAGTCAATCTCAGCAACCCAAAAAATCAAATAAATATCTCCTCATCGTTTTATTACTTTTTGTGGTAGTCGTTATCCAGGGTGTGAAAATTTACCTCGACTACCAAGAGAAAGCAGAGGTGAAAGAACAGTTGGTTACTACGGAGAGTGATCTGGCCGGCACCATGCAACGCCTAAATGACGTTAAAAATGAACTTGAGCAAAAAATAGTAGAGATCCAGAAATTGGGCGGAAACATTGCCGACCTGGAAAAGGCAAAAGCAGAAATACAAAGAGAGCTGAGAAGAACTACCCAGCGAAGTGCAAAAGCCGTTAAAGAGCTAGAAGACAGGCTGGATGGTTATCAGGAGCTGTTGAATTTGAAAGATGCAGAAATTGAGAAACTAAAAACCGTTAACAAAGAACTCTTTAGCGAAAACAGAAATCTAAAAACCAAACAGAATAAGTTAAGCGATTCCATTACGGCATTGGAAAAGAATAAGAAGGAACTGGCCAGCAAAGTTGCTATTGCCTCTCAGTTGCGCGCAGAAAATATTGCCATCAAGGCGGTAAGCTCGAAGGGAAAGGAAAAAGAATCCCCCTTTCGAAACCGGCAACTCGAAAAAATAAAAGTAGAATTTACATTGGCCGATAATAAGGTAGCACCCATTGAAGGCAAGAAGATTCTCATCCGAATAATCGATGAAAATAGTCAGGTCATTTTTGATGTAGCCAAAGGGTCAGGAACATTTATCCTCAATGGAAAAGAAGAATTTTATACAGCTGCCCAAGAAATCTTGTTTGACAACACAAAACAAAAATTGATTTTCTATTACGAGAAAGGTTCAGAATATCCGGATGGCACTTACCAAGTAGAAATCTATTCCGAAGGCTATCCGATGGGAAAAGGGTCGTTTACAGTGAAATAGAAAATCCAAATTCTTAATTGCTACCTAAATAGACTAAACGAATTCAATAAGTATGAAGAAGCTTGGTCATTTCGTTTTCTGGCTACTGACCGTAGCCCCAGCACTAAGCGAAGCTCAAAGCAAACCACCTTCGCACGAAATCTTCGATCGCTTGTTGAAAAAGAATGTAACAGCCGATGGGAAGGTCAACTACAAGGCATTCATCAAAGATTCCGTTGAACTAAATAAATACCTTGCCATCCTGAGCAGTACACCTCCCGAAGAAAAAACCTGGAATAAAAATGAGCAAATGGTTTTTTGGATAAACGCCTATAACGCATTTACCATAAAGCTGATTACAAAGTACTATCCGCTGAAGAGCATTAAAGATATCGGTACTGGCATTCAAATTCCGTTTGTTAATACACCATGGACGGTTCGCTTTTTCAAGATTGGCAACGATAAAATGGATCTTGACAATATTGAACATGGTCGCCTTCGTAAAAAGTTTGATGACCCGCGTGTGCACATGGCTTTGGTCTGTGCGAGCAAATCTTGCCCTATTTTGTTAAACGAAGCCTATGATGCCAAGCGAATGGACGAGCAGTTGGCTAAACAAGCAACAGCTTTCCTGGCTGATCCATTCCGCAACAAGATGTCGGCTGACAAGCCTCAATTGAGTATGCTGTTCAAATGGTATGGTGGCGACTTTAGCAAGAACGGAGGGTCCGTAAGGAGCTTTATCAATGCCCACTCTCTAATCAAAATCAAGCCTGACGCTAAGGTCGAATACCTGGACTACGATTGGGGGTTGAATGAACAATAGGTAAATCACATTTGCCTTCATGGGCACCAAAAACCTCATTTTTGCCTGTTCTGGACAGGAAAATAGTAGCTTTTTAGCCCTGTACATATTCTTCGATGGGCAGTTGCCAATTGGGTATTTTTCAATACCTTTGCGCCTCATTTTAAAACAATTGTTAAACCCATGAAAAACTACGAGACGGTATTCATTTTAAATCCCGTTTTGTCTGAGGACCAGGCAAAGGATACTGTCGAGAAATTCGTGAAGTTGTTAACGAAGGCAAAAGCCAACGTCATCAACGTGGAAAAGTGGGGACTTAAGAAGATGGCCTATGCCATTCAGAAGAAGTCTACCGGTTTCTACAATCTCATCGAATTCGCGACAACAGACAACACACTCATCAATACACTGGAGACAGAGTATAGAAGAGATGAATCAGTAATGCGATTCTTAACGATCGTATTGGACAAACACTCGATCGTTTACAACGAACGCAGGCGCAAAGGAGAATTCAATAGAACGAAAAAACAAGCACCGCGCAAGGAGGCGGCCAACGCATGACACTAGTAAACGAATCCGTAAAACGGGCAGAAGTAAAGCCCAAGTATTGCCGCTTCAAGAAGAACGGCATTAAATACATCGACTATAAGGATCCTGATTTCTTGTTGAAGTTTATCAACGAACAAGGCAAGATCCTTCCTCGCAGATTAACTGGCAACAGCTGGAAGTATCAGAACCGAGTAGCGCAAGCTGTAAAGAGGGCTCGTCACGTGGCGATTCTTCCGTACTTGGCTGACCAGATGAAATAGCCATCACTAATTTTATATAAAACGACATGACAAATCAGGTTATTCCATGTGCCCTAAAGAAAAAATAGTTAACACATGAAATAACCTTTAACCTGTACAACCATGGAAATAATTTTGAAGCAAGACGTAACAGGACTCGGTTACAAGAATGATACGGTAAAGGTAAAGCCAGGCTATGGCCGCAATTACCTGATCCCAAATGGCGTGGCATTGATCGCTAACGACTCTAACAAGAGAATGGTAGCAGAGAACATTCGCCAGGCAGCACATAAAGCAGCGAAACTGAAGCAAGATGCTGAGGCATTAGCAGCTAAGATTGGTGAAATGACACTAGAGATTGGAACAAAAGCTGGCGAATCCGGAAAGATTTTCGGAGCTGTTACAGCCGTTCAGGTTTCTGATGCATTAAAAGCCAAAGGCTTTGATGTGGATCGCAAAAAAATCAGCTTTAAGGAGCAGCCTAAGCAATTAGGTACCTATATCGCGAATATTGATTTGCACAAAGAAGTGAAGCACAGTGTTACAGTAGATGTAGTGGCTGAGTAGTATTTCAAATTAAAAAAATAAAAACCTTCTCAAGAAATTGGGAAGGTTTTTTTGTTTTCAGCTCCATTACTTTTTCACGATCTTAACCTGCTGATTTGTACCTCCTTGTTCTGCATTGATCAGGTACGAACCGCTTGGAAACCCAGCTATACTTATCTCTACTAATTCCTTGCCCCGACTCTCTTTCTGGTAAAGTACTTTTCCGTTTAAGTCTGTTAGCTTTAGCTGTACTTCAACCGTTTTTGCAAACCCGCCCAAAGATACATATACTCGGTCTTGTGATGGATTGGGATATGCTGTCGTCTGATCATCGCCCGAGGCTATGTCTCCGGTAATAAGAACAGTTTGTTCATTTGACAGTTGGCTTGTACAGCCTTCAATGGTTACCCGCAGGGAATAAACGCCTTCCTGCGTAACCACAAGGGTAGTGTTAATTGCTCCGGAAATCGGATTTCCGTTGAAGAACCATTGATTTCCAGTACCTGCGCTGCTGGTAAGTGTGGGTGAACCAGTATTGGCACCACTAGCCGTAATTGTTGGCATTGCTGGCCGAATACAAAAACTGCGATCTACACTGGGTGCGGCATTGAAATTAGCATTGCCATTTTGCCTGGCGCGAATAGTTGCTATACCAGGCGCGGCAATCGATACAAGATTTCCTGATAGCGTTATTTTATTTTGGGTAAGTGACTCAAAACTTACAGGCAGGCTCGATGAAGCCGTGGCTGTTGGTACAAAAGCAGCATCCCCTACCGTTCGGTCTGATGGAGCTGAAAAGGCGATAGTCTGATCTTTGGGTAGAACGGTGAGCATCCGTTGTACACTAGCCGCAGGATTAAATTCGGAATTTCCCACCTGATTTGCTGTGATAGTTGATGAACCTGCGCCTACAATCGTCAACGTGTTTCCTCTGATTGTTGCAACTGATGTATTGCTGCTTGTATAGCTTATAGGCAAATTAGAATTAGGGGTAGCACTCAATATAAAAGCAGCGTCACCAAATATCTTATCCTCCAATTCTCCAAATGATATGGATTGATCTTTTCTTGAAAAATCTGCCAACGGACGAGACCAAATCCCGTTACCCGTCCCGGCAAACAAGTCGCTGCCCCGTATCAAAAGTGAACCAATAGCGGGATTATTGAGCCCTGAATTCATTTCCGACCAATTTGTGCCATTGTTGGTAGAGAGATAAACACCTTGCCCTGTACCAGCAAACAAGTTGCTGCCGCTAACTAGCAGCGATTTAACAACTGCATTTGCCGGTAAACCCGAGTTTACAGCCGTCCAACTTGCGCCATTGTTGATAGATAAATAAACACCCGATGTATTCGTACCTGCAAACAAACTGGTGCCATTTCCCGCAATTGATAAAATGCTAGATTGTGGAGGTAACCCGTTGCTAATGGATGCCCAATTTGAACCATTGTTTGTAGACAAGAAAACACCGCCATCAGCAGACGTTCCCCCAAAAGTGCTTGCGTAAAGATTATTGCCAATAGCCTCAAGAGAGGCTATGCCATTTGTCCACGAACCATTGTATACCGTAGTCCAACTAGTGCCATTGTCGGCAGACAAAAAAATTTCTCCACCCCAAAGACCTGCGAAAAGGTTGCCCCCGCTCGCCAAAAGGGGAGCAACTCCGCGGTTAAAAATGGGTAAGCCAGCGTTGACAGCTGCCCAACTGATACCATTGTTGGCAGATAAGTAAACACCGTCCCCAGTTGCAGCAAATACATTGACGTCAATAGATGCCAGCGACCAAATCAGACTCTCGTTGGGCAAACCATTGGCAGCTTGCGACCAGCTCGCTCCGTTGTCGGTAGAAAGAAAAACACCGTTGCCAGCAGTCCCCACGAACATATTGCTCCCGCTAATTGCGAAAGAAAAAACACTAGTAGCGGTTAAGTTTGTATTCACAGCCGTCCAACTTAAGCCATTATTGGTGGAAAGGAAAATCCCACCCCCATCGGTGCCTGCGAACAGATTAGAATCTTTCACCGCGAGGCATTTTACCAACCGATTTACTGGTGTACCAGTACTGACACGTGTCCAATTTGCCCCATTGTTAGAAGAAACAAAAATTCCATTATAAGACCCTGCAAACAGATTAACACCGCTTGCTACTAGTGATTGTATCTCTTCGCTAGTCAAACCATTGTTAACAGTTAAGCCATCATTTACAGCTACCCAACTCGTACCATTGTTAGTAGATAAGTAAACTCCTTGACTTGTACCCGCGAAAAGGTTGGTGCCAATGACCTCAAAAGTTTCGATACGAGTGAATAAAGGTAAACTCGGGATACTTATAGACGTCCAACTCACGCCACCATCTGCAGACCTAAAGATACCGTCAGCAGAAGTTCCCGCAAAAAGACTGGAACCACTTGCTTTCAAAGATAGAACACGAGCATTTGCTGGCAACCCGGTGTTTGCTGCCTGCCAACTTGTACCGTTATCAGCAGACACAAAAACTCCTTTACCTTCTAGGATTGCGAACAATTTACTCCCACTCACGGCAAGAGAATAAACCCATTTATCGGCCGGCAGACCTGTATTGACAGCGATCCAACTAGCACCATTATTGATCGAACGAAAAACTCCATTGCCAATAATTCCTGCGAACAGGCTGGTGCCACTGGCCACGAGAGTTTTAACAGACGGGTTTGGTGGCAAACCTGTACTACTGGTAGTCCAACTTGCACCATTGTTGGTTGAAAGGAATAAACCATTATTTGTCCCTGCGAACAAATTCGATCCACTTGGTAATAGTGCACTTATGCTCCCGCCATACATGCCATCATTTCTTTCCACCCATTGAGCATGAGCACTTATTACTAATACAGACAAAATAAAAAGCAAAAGTATCTTTTTCTTCATATTCCGATTAATTGTCATTATTCCATTCATTAGATCTTATTTTTCAATTTTGTCAACCAACTCCTCATACCAACCTTCTCCATATTTCCGGATGAGCGGGTCTTTCAAAAATTTATAAAGTGGAACCTGCAACGATTTTCCATAAGAACATGCGGCCGAGCAAATGCTCCACTTATGATAATTCACGGCTTCAAAACCTTTTTTGTTTTTGGTGATCCGTATCGGGTACAAATGGCAAGAGATGGGTTTTCTATACTCAATCTTCCCATCAAAGTATGCTTGCTCAATGCCGCACTTAAGAATTCCTAAGTCATTGTAGTGTGCATAAGCACATTCCTTCCCTCCTATCGTTGGGGTTGAATAGTCGCCATCTTCGTCTAATATGTAAGCACCTTGCTCTTCAATTGATTTTAGTCCTTCAGGAGTTAGGTACGGCTTTACCTTCTCTTGAATTTCTTTCATGATCGGCAACTCGTCCTCTTCTAAAGGTGCCCCTAAATCTCCCTCTACACAACAAGCTCCCTTGCATTTTTCCAGGTGACATACAAATTCCAC
This sequence comes from Cytophagales bacterium, assembly GCA_020402945.1. Classification (GTDB taxonomy): domain Bacteria; phylum Bacteroidota; class Bacteroidia; order Cytophagales; family Cyclobacteriaceae; genus ELB16-189. The sequence continues at coordinate 21,177 of JADBYQ010000005.1, forward strand.
ATCACGGATGTCGTCCGAAACCAAAACCTCCCCAACTTTAATCATTTTTCACTTCGTTTAAATGTCAGCTTCGCACGTTGCGAGTCGCCTTTCTTGGTTTGATAAAACTGTTTGTCGGCAATGTAACACTCTCGAACTATTTCAGCATGCACTACATTGTCTTTATCCACCCACTGAATCAAAAAGTTCTTGGTCAACTCCCCTGCTGTCAATACAGTTTGTCTTATTTCTGCAAAATCGCCTTCAGTGATCAGGTATCTTGCGTAGAGTGTCGATCTGCCGGGCTTCTTAAATCGAATATTTGCCGATTTGTCCCAAACCACGTAGTTGGGTCCTAACGCGCGAAACAGCATGAGCATATAGAAAGGATCAGCTGCCGCAAATAAGCTACCTCCAAACAGCGTCCCGACATAGTTATAGGTCCAAATGGACAAGCGCAATCGCACATGTAGCTCAGACGAATCAGAGGACCAAAAAAGTATCTTTCCGCCTGTTCCAAAATACATTGGATACCAATTCATTAAAGTCCGAAACTTCCAGCTTGAGAAAGACTCTTTCTTTGTAGTCGGGAAAAATGGGTTCATCTGGTTTTCGTTGGACAAAAATGCACAAACTGAGGATAATTCAAATTATAAAAGCAGTCGATTTTATTATCTTTGCTACATGAAGAACGTGACACTTGCCATACCAGAAAATAAATTCAAGACTTTCATCAACTTTGTAAAGACGTTGGATTATGTAAAAGTAGTGGACACCGATAAATCTGTTGTAAAGGAACTTGAAAGTAGCTTGAAGCAGGTCAAATTAATGCAAAGCGGAAAACTTCCCAAGAAATCCGTTAAACAGTTTTTAGATGAAGTTTCAAGTTAACCTCACGCCTGATTTTGAAGTCCAGTTTAAAAGGCTGGCAAAAAAGTATTGCTCACTACCAAAAGATCTTTCTCAGCTCGTTGATTCACTCACCCAAAATCCGGATCAAGGATTAGCACTAGGTCACAACGTTTACAAAATCCGATTAGCGATCACCTCCAAGGGAAAAGGTAAATCAGGTGGAGCAAGGGTCATTACCTTTGTTATCAAGCACGAAAGTGAGTTATATCTCGTTGCAATTTTTGATAAAGGAGAGGTAGATAGTTTATCAAAATCTCAAATAACTGATTTATTAAAATGTTCCGGTTTGGAATAAAATGGACTACCTTAATACACTGAACGAACCTCAACTCGAGGCCGTGCTCAATACCGATGGTCCTTGCATGCTGATTGCCGGTGCAGGGTCTGGCAAAACCCGCGTGCTCACCTATCGCATAGCCAACCTCATGCAGAGCCATCAGGTCGATCCCTTCAACATCATGGCACTGACCTTCACCAACAAGGCTGCCAAGGAAATGCGTGATCGTATTGAAGTGGTCGTTGGTGCAGATGCACGAAACCTATGGATGGGTACGTTCCACTCTGTATTTGCCCGAATTTTACGTGCCGAGGCGCACCACTTAGGATATCCCAATGATTTCACCATCTACGACACAGACGACTCTAAATCATTGCTAAGATCGATCGTGAAGGAGATGGGTCTAGACGAAACACAGTACAAAGTCAACACCGTTTACAACCGCATCTCATCGGCAAAAAATAAACTCATCTCTTGGCAGGAATACCTGGCTCACCCGATTATTATGGCTGATGACGCTTCAAGTATGCGCCCTGAGATCGGAAACATTTACAAAGCCTATGCCCTGAGGTGCTTTAAATCGGGCGCCATGGACTTTGATGACTTATTGTTTAATACCGACAAATTATTCAAAGAACGTCTGGATGTGCTGAACAAATACCAACAGCGATTTCATTATGTACTGGTCGATGAGTTTCAGGACACGAATTTGTGCCAGTACTTCATTGTGAGAAAACTAGCAGCAGTTCGGCAAAATGTTTGCGTGGTAGGTGACGATGCGCAGAGTATATATGGCTTTAGAGGTGCAGACATCAGCAACATTCTAAATTTTGAGAAAGACTACCCTGATCTGCGTATTATCAAATTGGAACAGAACTACCGTTCCACCAAGACAATTGTTGAAGCTGCCAATTCGGTGATCTCCAAAAATAAAGCGCAGCTTCCCAAAAATGTTTGGACAGCTAATGACGATGGCAGTTTGGTGGAGTTGATCAAATCGGTGTCAGACAATGAGGAAGGCAGGCTCGTTGCCTCTTCTATTTTTGAAGAAAAAATGCAACACCAATGGAAGTTTAGCGACTTCGTGATTCTCTACCGAACCAATAGTCAGTCGCGGGCCATTGAAGAAGCACTTAGGAGGATGAACATCAAATACAAAGTGGTGGGCGGGCTTTCCTTCTATCAGCGCAAAGAAATAAAAGATCTACTGGCTTATTTGCGTTTTTCATTGAATCAGCAAGATGAAGCTTCCTTTCGAAGAATTATCAATTTACCGAAGCGCGGTATCGGTGATACAACCATTGATAAAATCATTGTAGCTGCCAACGATCATGCGATTTCTATTTGGGAAGTGGTACAAAATGCAAGCTCCTTTTTGGGCGGGCGAGCCGCGAATCCCATCGATGACTTTGTCACCAAAATAAAACGTTTCGCCATTGAAATCCAGAACAAAGACGCCTATGAAGCAGCAGCAGAAATTGCAAAAGCTTCCGGTCTTTTAAAAGAACTTTATGAAGATAAAACAGTCGAGGGATTAAGTCGATACGAAAACGTTCAGGAACTGTTGAATGCCATTAAAGAATATGTGGACGATCCTGAAAAAGAAGATAAAAGTCTAGGGGCATTTCTTCAGGAAGTTTCGCTTGTGACCGGCCAGGATGAGAATAAAGATAACGACCCCGATAAAGTCACGTTGATGACGATTCACATGGCCAAGGGATTGGAGTTTAAGAACGTTTATATTGTTGGCTTGGAGGAGGATCTGTTCCCTTCGCAGATGATGTTGAGTAGCCGAGCGGAATTAGAAGAAGAACGAAGACTATTTTATGTTGCCATCACACGGGCTCAACAAAAGCTGTTTCTATCATACGCGCTCACGCGCTATCGTTTCGGACGTTTAAAAAATTGTGAGCCAAGTCGTTTTCTTGACGATATCGATAAGCGATTTATAAAAATAAGCACCCGTTTTGGAGGTGTCGATTCCGCTCCAAATCCCAACTACGCAAAGAGTCTTGTATCCGGCATTAAAAAGACGATCAGCACTCAACCCGTTCAGCGCGTGGCGGCCTATAAACCATCCGCTGATTTTATGCCAAGCGATACCAAAGGCCTTTTGGAAGGAATGAAAGTAGAACACCCGAAATTTGGTTTTGGCACAGTGGTAAAACTAGAGGAAGTAGGGGCTGAACGAAAGGCCAAGATCAACTTTACTGATTTTGGTGAGAAAACATTATTACTTAGCTTTGCCAAGCTGAAGATACACGAAAATTGATGAGTGCCAAGCAGATCATAGAAGAGATTGATAAGCTTCCTAAAAGTGAAAAGGAAGAAGTTTATTCTTATTTCGAAGAGCAATTGAGTTTATCGAAAAAGAAAAAAGCCGTTGAAATCATATCACGATTAAGAGGAAGGGGCAAGAATATACTCCATCTAGAGCCACAAGAATACATCAATGCAATTCGAGCAGATGATAGGATTTGATTCTGTTTTCGTTGACTCTGTTGCTTTTATTTATCTGATTGAGAACCACCCTACCTATTACGGTAAGGTGGAGGATTTCAATAGTCAAGAAGTGCAAAAAGAGAACCCATTGGTTACAAGTGTCATAACCGTTTCTGAATTTTGTGTTAAGCCTTTCCAGGAGAATGATAATACTGTGTTGCTTGACTTCAAAAATACTTTGGAAGAATTAAATGTAAAGGTTGTAGACATTAGTTGGAAGATTGCCGAAGATTCATCCAAGCTAAGAGCAAAGTATAAATTTCTAAAAACAGCCGATGCCCTACAAATTGCAAGTGCAATTTCATTGAATTGCAAGAGGTTTTTCACCAATGATGTTCAACTTCAAAATATTAGCGAAATCAAAATAGTTTTAACTCAGGATTTATGATCGGAGAGTATAACACCCAACGTGAAGGCATCATCCTAAAGGAATATGGCCGCAATGTTCAAAAGCTAGTCAACTACATTCGAACAATCCCCGACAAGGAAAAGAGAACCAAGATGGCTACCACACTGATCGAGTTGATCAAGCAACTTGCGCCAGTTGTCAAGGAGCCCCATGAGAATCCACAACGGATGTGGGACGATCTTTATATCATTGCTGATTTTAACTTAGATATCGACAATCCTTTCACGACTCCTGATCGCACCATTCTTTTTAAGAAGCCTCGTAAGATGGAGTACCCACAAAGCGAGGTGCGTTTTAAACATTATGGCAAGAATGTCGAGCGACTTATAAAGGAAGCCATAAAGAAAGAAGATCCACAAGAGCGTGAAGAAGCTTCTATCTATCTTGGCAAACTGATGAAAACGTTCCACAGCAATTGGAATAAGGAAACGTTGGACGATTCTGTAATTGTAAAAGATCTCAAAAATCTATCCCAAGGAAAACTGGTTCTCGATCTTGAAAAAGTACGCGAAGAGAATTTGTTTGAAAAGCTTTATCGCGAACGCAAAAATCCAAGACCTAATGATAATAGAGATAACAGAGAAGGCGGACGTGACAACAGCAATCGCAATCGCAATCCACGCTTTAACAAGAATAGAAGAGGCAACAACCCCCACCGCAGAAGAGATCAATGAGTTCATTCAAAATTAAAGGCGGCCAAAAGTTAAAGGGAGAGATCACACCTCAGGGTGCCAAAAACGAAGCTCTACAAGTTATTTGCGTGCCGCTGCTCACAAGTGAGCCAGTCACCATTCACAATGTGCCCGACATTCTGGACGTGAATAAATTAATTGAACTGGTTGGCGATTTAGGATGCAAAGTTGAGAAACTAGGAACTGGCTCGTTTCGATTTACTGCCGCCAATGTAAATACCGGCTTTTTGAAAACAGTTATCTATCGTAAAAAAGCCGCTGCATTGCGAGGGTCTGTAATGTTGTTAGGCCCGATCTTAGCACGGTTTGGCGAAGCAAACATTCCAAAGCCCGGTGGTGATAAAATAGGGCGCAGAAGATTGGATACGCACTTTATTGGGTTTCAGAATTTAGGAGCAAAATTCAATTACAATGCGGACGAGAATCTATACAACATTGATGCATCTCATCTGAAGGGATGTTACATGCTACTGGATGAGGCGTCTGTTACCGGAACTGCCAATATCATAATGGCTGCTGTGTTGGCGAAAGGAACAACTACCATTTACAACGCTGCCTGCGAACCTTACCTCCAGCAACTTTGCAACATGCTCAATCGCATGGGCGCTAAGATAAATGGAATTGGATCCAACCTAATTTCGATTGAGGGTGTTGAAAAATTGCACGGAACCGAGCATACTCTTCTCCCCGATATGATTGAAATTGGTAGTTTCATCGGCCTGGCGGCCATGACCCAATCGGAAGTGACCATCAAGAATTGTCGTATCGACATGCTAGGAATAATCCCCGAGATATTTAGAAGGCTTGGCATAAAAATGGAATTCCGTGGTGATGACATTCACATCCCAGCTCAAGAGCGGTACGAAATAGAAACCTTTATTGATGGCTCTATCCTAACAGTCGCAGATTCTCCTTGGCCCGGATTTACACCGGATCTACTAAGTATTGTTCTGGTTGTGGCAACTCAAGCAAAAGGCAATGTGCTCATTCACCAAAAAATGTTTGAGAGTAGATTGTTCTTTGTTGATAAGCTAATTGACATGGGCGCCCAAATTATTCTCTGCGATCCCCACAGAGCAAGTATCATGGGACTTGACCGGAAACAATTGCTCCGCGGCATCAAGATGTCATCACCCGATATTCGTGCGGGAGTAGCGCTATTAATTGCAGCACTATCTGCCTCAGGGGAAAGTGAAATCTCAAATGTTGAACAGATTGATCGAGGTTACCAAAACATTGAAGGAAGGCTGAGGAAGCTAGGTGCGCAAATCGAGCGCGTCAACTGAACCTCGCATTGGGCGGATTAGAAAACGATATCCTCGTAAACACCATTTGCATATCTTCTACATGAAATTTTCCCCTTCAGTGCAGAGGGCTTGAACATTGATTTTCCCATAAGCATACGCACACACTCTTGAATACCTTCTGTGATACTGGGATGTGGATGTACGCACTCGGCCAACTCTTCTATTCCCTTATCCATAGAAATCAAAACGGCAACGGCTTGTATGGCACTGCTCGCGTGATTACCAACCACCTTCATCCCTAGAATCTTCATGTGGTCATCATCAGTTACCAACAGTTTAATAAATCCTTGTGTGTTCCGTTTCGCAATTGCACGTGGTATGGTGCTATATTCCAATGTTACCACTTTATAGTTCATCCCTTTCTCTTTTGCATACGTCTCATTGTGTCCTACACCAGCAACCTCTGGACTTAAGAACATAATCGTGCTAATGTTCTCATAAACCAACTTGCGATCTGGCTTTCCGAAAATTCGTTCCACTGCGTAGCGCCCCTCCAATTCTCCTACATTGACCAACGAAATGTCAGCCGTTAGATCTCCTACCGCATAGATATTTGATACATTCGTTTGTGTATCATCATTATGTATGCCTCGCTTGGTAACATCAATTCCAACTTTATCATCCCAAAGATCTTCCAAGTTTGCCACACGACCGACAGATATAAGTGCCTTTTCGACATTAAACGTCTCTTTACTACCATCTGTGTATTCCAGTTCATATTCAACTCTCCCGTTGATGATTCGCATGTTCAATAGCTTGGAATTTCGATGGATGAGCACTCCATTATTTTCCAGGTTGCGTTCTATGATGTCAACGACATCTTTGTCTTCAAAGGGAAGTATGCGGTCTCCCTTGTCAATCAGGTTTACTTTAGTTCTCCCAAATCCGCTAAATATAGTGGCGTATTCACAGCCAATAACCCCGGCCCCAACAATAACCATACTTTCTGGAAAATCCGTCATGTTCTCAATGCCTTCACTGGTCATTACCAACTTTTCATCGATTGGCAATTCCGGCAAATACCGAGGCCTACTACCTGTAGCTAAAATAATGTAGTCACCATAGACTACCTCCGTGCGAGCACCAACTGCAATCTCAACTTCATGCTGTGAAAGCAACCGCGCATCTCCTATTCTAAATTCCAACAAATTCGCGTAGGGTGAGTGGCGCAGTTGATCCATGTGTTCTTCGAGCATCGATTTTCTTTCTTCTACTGCTTTTCGCACCTCAGATTGTATTTCCGTGTAGCTGATCGATGGCGCCTTGATATTGTATCTTTTTAGATTTTTTCGAAAAGCAGAGGCCTCGCGTGACAACTCCCACCATGTTTTTGAAGACAGTGCTCCATTGGTTATCCCTGCGCCACCGACTTTGTTTTTTTCAACCATCAAAACCTTCTTTTTAAAATCGAGCGCGCGCATGGCTGCTGCATAGCCCGAAGGGCCAGCACCAATAATGATTAGGTCAAAACGTTCCATAGGTGTTGATTAAAACCGGGAAAAAGTAAGATATTTGGTTGACATTAAAAACTGGTTATTGAATTAAGTCTGTGGAAGAGTTACTGGAACTAGATAAAAGGCTGCTTCTGTTGCTCAATGGATGGAATAATCCATTTCTAGATACAGTCATGATTCTATCAACAGAAACATTTTTTTGGACACCGCTTTATGCGATACTTATTTTTTTTGTGATCAAGACCTACGGAAAGTCAAGCATTTGGATTCTTCTTGGTGTAGGCATAACCATTTTGCTTTGCGATCGGATCACCACTGGTTTTATGAAGCCGTTCTTTGGGCGGCTACGTCCTTCTCATGAACCTGAACTTGAAGGCCTACTTCATTTGGTCGATGGGTATCGTGGGGGTTTATACGGTTTTGCCTCGAGCCATGCTGCCAATACCTTTGGTGTGGCTATTTTTATTTGGCTGTCTTTGAGAAAGCACTACAGATGGATAGGTGTCATTTTCATTTGGGCTATCCTCATGTCCTACACCCGAATCTACCTAGGTGTTCACTATCCCACCGACATTTTAGTTGGTGCCATTATAGGTTCATTATGTGGTTTGCTGTCCGCAAAATCTAGTTTCTGGTTGCTGAAGAATAAGCCGCTAACTGAAAAACAAAGGTAGTCTATGTCAAGCAACAACACCTTTCTGCAAAACTTATGGAAGGGCGAATGAAAATAATTGTGACCCTTTTTTTTCAAAAAAAAACCCACCGGATTTGGTGGAGGTTTCTGAACCCCATAAAAGACAAGTTTTGGGCTGCTCTCTGGTCGCGACCTTCCACCGTTAACCTGCTTTTTGGGCGAGGATCCGCCTAGGCGGACTGAGGCCTGATCTTGTCCGAAAGCTTCACCCGGTATTGTATAATTGTTAGGTTCAGCAAACGTGTCCCAAATCCAAGTGGGAATTATGAATCAAAACTACATAAATGTTCTCCGTTTCTCAACACATAATTCGATTCTATTTGTTTGATGTACCGAGATAGGCTGTGACACCCTATTGTCGATTCCGGTTCGCAACATGGCTCGAATTAAGAAAATAAATGGTGATAGTGAGCGAGTTTGATTTTAACTTGCAAGCTTAATTACGTGAACATGAACATTAATCTCACTCCGGGGCCCTCCCAGCTTTTTTATACTGTTCCCGATCACGCACGTCATGCCTTCAAGGAAGGAATTACATCTATTTCTCACCGCAGCAAAACATTTGAATCTTATTTTCAAAAAGCAACCGAAGGCTTGAAAGAACTGTTGGACATTCCTACAGACTACTTTATTTTCTTTACCGGCTCAGCTACTGAAGTCTGGGAAAAATCAATTCAAAACCTGGCGGAAAATTCCTCTGTACATTTTGTTAATGGTGCTTTTTCCAATCGCTATTTCGATATAGCTAAGCAATTGGGAAAGCAACCACAAAAAGTTGAAGCCCCACTCGGGGAGAGTTTTTCTTCACTCTCAATTGCCAACTTTGACACCGAACTTATTGCCATCACTCAAAATGAAACAAGCACTGGGGTATCACTGCCCAATGAATTCGTCCGGCAGGTGCGAGAAAAAAACAGCGAGGCATTAATCGTTGTTGACGCGGTCTCCTCCATGCCTTACCCGACATTAGATTTTTTTCTAATAGATTCTTTTTTCTTCTCAGTGCAAAAAGGATTTGGCATGCCAGCTGGACTTGGCGTGTGGGCTGTCAATCCCCGATGTATCGAGAAGGCTGAATCGTTATTGGCAAGAGGCATTTCAATTGGGTCATACCACAACCTTCCAACCCTACTTTTAAATGCACTAAAAAACCAAACCAGCGAAACACCAAATGTACTGGGCATCTATTTGTTGAGCTGCGTAGTGGAAGATTTTCTGCGGATTGGCATTAAAAAAATTAGACAAGAGACAGACTACAAAGCAGCCATCTTGTACCAAGCACTAAAGGCTCATCCATTGATGTCTGCCTTTGTAAAAGATATTTCCGCACAATCTAAAACGGTTATCGTAGCCGAGTGTGGCGAGCATGCGGCAAAAATTAGCAACTATTTATCTGAACGCGGCTTTAACCCTGGCGAAGGCTATGGAGAAAAAAAGAAGTCACAATTACGTTTTGCGAACTTCCCTGCACACTCCAAAGAACAGTATGAACATATGGTCGACCTGATCGCGAAACAAAGATAAACTATGGTGCGTTTCCTGTAGACGCTTTAGGTGTATACTGGATATCAAACACAAATACCAAATCACTGATTTTTGTCTTATTTGTCTCAAGTTCGTAGTTGATCGCTTTTGGTAAAATCCCATGCAGATAGATATACGAAAAGCGACTGATTTGTGTAGATCCTAAAATAACACTTGTAGAAGAGGTTATATTATTCTTTGAAAAATAGCGCGCAACAGAAAGTGGTTGAAAGGTCGTGGTGAACCCACTTGGAAGTAAAAAATGGTCGAGCCAATAAACACCTGCAAATGGGTTTGTGAATCCATCAAACTCACTTGAGTAAGAAACACCCAACAATCCGGTTCCTCTTTTTACAGTTGCCAAATTACTATTTGAAGTCACTGCTTGAAACACGTTTGATTTGTAATTTATTTGCGAGAGACTGCCGCCACTAAAGCCAAAGGTGATCGAATCCTTATACCAAAGGCGACCGAATTGCCATCGAATTTTATACTTTACTAATTTACCTCCTGAATATACAAGTTGAAAACGCTGTGTCAACTTTTTTGATTTATTGAATTGTTTTATAGAGGTAGAATCACTGTAGTAAGCATACTCCAAAGAGACTGTATCCGAACCCTCTACTTTGCTTATACGTCCGTTGGCATATTGAAAAGAATACTCTTCGTAAGAACTCGATAAAATACTTTTGATCACATACTTCTGTGGATTGAGATCGGGGCCGCAAGACAAAATAGTCGCTGCACAAACAAATAATAATAGAACTCTAGGCATTCTTATTTAATAACAAATATACAATTTACGCATCATGCATACCTAAACCAGAGTTTTGGTAATTAACCAATAGGATCAATTAAACTATCTATCTCTTTATTTGTCTAACTTTCAAATTCCAAAGAAAAAAGGCCATTGGAAGACCAGGAACTCTTACGAAAAATCCGAAATCCGGAGTCGCGAAACTATGGTTTCAATTTACTGGTTCGCCAATACCAGCAGCGTGTCTATTGGCATGTCCGTAAAATGGTCATTGACCACGATGATGCTGATGATTTGACACAAGAGGTCTTTATCAAAGTCCATAAGTATATCGATGGATTCCGTGAGGATTCTCAGCTTTTTACCTGGATTTACCGAATCGCAACCAATGAATGCTTGAGTCATCTCAACAAAAAAAAGAAAAGATTCTTTTTACCGATTGAAGATGTGGGGCATCAGCTATCTGCAAAAATTGATTCTTCGACTGATTTAGATGGTGACGAGATCCAGAAAGTCTTACAAAAAGCCATCCTTAAACTACCTGATAAACAGCGACTTGTGTTCAATATGAAGTATTTTGATGACCTCCCCTACGACACCATTTCAGAGATTACCAAAACAAGTGTAGGGGCTCTGAAAGCAAGCTTTCACCATGCTGTAAAGAAAATTGAGGAATTTTTAGAGCATTGATTAAACTTAGTAACAGAAACGTAATCTTAGTAATAGAATCGAGTAATTTTAAGAAACATGAAACGCCTAGATGAGATTCCAAAAAAGCAAATCTTCACCGTGCCTGATGGCTACTTTGAAGATTTGCCCATGCGCATTCAGGCAAGAATTCAAACCCATGAAAGAAAGAGTTCTTGGATACCCGAATTCAATCTGGCTTTAAAATTTGCCCTGCCTGTTGTATTGGTTGGCGTTATCTCGGTACTCGTGTGGGTTAATTTGCCGAGGACAGAGGACGCTCTAGCTAATTTAGATGGCGTACCTACGGAACAACTGCAGGCGTACTTAGAAGCTGACGAAATTTCAACCGAAGAAATAATTGAAAACGGTAATTTTACAAATGCAGCTATCAACTCTTTGTATCAACAACCTGAAGAATTTACCTCCAATGAGTTGGATGAATTGGCGCAACAATATGATTTCAATTTTTAACAACATCGCTATGAAAAACATACTCTTATATACACTTTTACTTGTCGGAAGTTTTGCCGCAACCGGGCAAGAGCCTGATAAACAAGATCCAAAAAATTTGGAGAAAATAAATGCAGCTCGCATCGCATTGATTTCTGAAAAATTGAAATTGACGCCTGCACAAGCAGAAAAATTCTGGCCTGTTTATCGCGAGTTTACTGAACAACGTATGTCTCTACGAAAACAATACCGAGACGCAGAGAGAACACAAGATGTTACCAAGCCAAAGCCTGATCGCGACCAGGAGTTGCTTAAGCTAGGTATGATGCTGAAACAACAGAATTTGGATTTGGAGAAAAATTACTCAGAACGCTTATTAAAAGTAATTTCAGCCCAGCAATTGCTGACGCTCCCAAAGGCAGAAGAAGAGTTTAGAAGAATGCTGCTACAGCGTTTACAAGATCGCGAAGATCTGCGGGAAATGAAACGTGAAAACCGCGAAAATATTCGCAATAGGCTCGAGCAAAGAGCTCGAGAAAAAAATAATCAATGAATCAAAACGTGAAGCGCATTTTAGTCATCCATTTCTTTTGGATGGCTTTTGCTTTTTATGCCAACGGGCAAGAGCAAGATACATTAGTTACTCCTACCGCGATCGTAACAGACTCCCTTTCGGTTAGCCAGCTAGACTCCATTTTTAGTTATGCTGATTCTCTTTCCATTTTTACAATGATTGACAGCCTTTTAAAAAGGCAGAGCGACATCGGCTCTTCGCTAGTAGTTCGGGCGGGGTTTAATAGCAACATCATTTCCGCTGGAAGAACAATTGGTGTTAACCAGTATGGAGCCACGGCCGGACTATCCTATTACCACAAAACAGGGCTTTTCCTCGATCTGAGTTCTTATTGGAGTCAGGAATATAATCCTAATCTTTACTTGACCATTGCATCCCTCGGCTATCTAAAAATGATATCAAAGCACTATTCATTTTTGGCATCTTATGATCGATTGATCTATAACAACACCGATATCAATGTTGAAAATCCACTGACGAATATGGTTGGCCTATCAAACTTTATCGACTTTAAGCCAGTAACCTTACGACTAGACTACTCACTTTATTTCGGACAGAAAACTGCCCATCGACTAACGCCAGGCATCGTTCTAAGCTTTAGAAAATACGATTTTCTTGGACTAGATAGAATTTCCTTTACTCCCGCCTATCAGGTATTATTCGGCAGCGCTACCATCACGTCTATTCAGCTTGGCCAACAACCCTCTGTTCGACTCTCCAGAAGACTGCCCCAATTTCAACAGGTAAATAGAGATGAATTCGGCTTGATGAACTATGCCCTGACCTTGCCATTGCGAGTGACGAAGAAGAACTGGTCATTAACTGCATCGTACACGTATAACTGGCCGGTGGCACTACCCGGTGAAGACAGCACACTGCCGGAAAATAGCTTTATCTCACTTACCCTTTCTAAGCTTTTCAATTTTACGCCCCGCTCAAAGTAATTTGCTTTTGTTAGACCTTTCTTTTCGATACTTTACCAGCTTATTAAAAAAGTTATGGTGAAAAGATTGCCTCTGTTATTAGCTCTATTTACTATTGTTCTATCTGCGAAAGCTCAAAGAGATTACTGGCAGCAAAGAGTGGAATATGTGATGAATGTCAACCTTGATGTTACATCTCATAAAGTAAATGGCACTCAACAACTAACCTACCAAAACAACTCGCCTGATACACTTACAAAGGTCTATTATCATCTCTATTTCAATGCCTTTCAACCCGGTAGCATGATGGACGTACGTTCAAGAAGCTTGCCTGATCCAGACAGAAGAGTAGTCGATCGCATCTCAAAACTGAAAGATGATGAAATTGGTTACCAGCATATCCAGACTCTAAAACAAGATGGGAAAGACCTAGTCTACAAAGTCAATGGAACAATATTGGAAGTTACCTTAGCCAAGCCAATTCTTCCTAAAGGGAAGGCGGTGTTTGATATGAAGTTTGAATCGCAAGTGCCTATTCAAATCCGAAGAAGTGGTCGAAATAATCGCGAAGGCATTTCTTACTCTATGACTCAATGGTATCCAAAGATTGCCGAGTATGATTTCCAGGGTTGGCATGCTTACCAATATGTGGCACGGGAGTTCCACAGCCCATGGGGCGACTTCGATGTAAAGATTACGATCGACCCTAAACTCACGATTGGGGCAACTGGTGTTCTTCAAAACCCGGTGCAGATCGGACACGGTTATTCGGAGAGTGCAAAACCTAATTTGTCAGGAAATTTAACCTGGCATTTTGTAGCAAAAAATGTGATCGACTTTGCCTGGGCTGCTGACCCTGACTATACCCATGACAAGGCAAAAGTACCCAATGGCCCAGAGCTTCATTTCTTCTACCAGAAAAATGAAAAGACAGCCGAAACGTGGAGAAAAATGCAAGAATACGCTGTAAAAGTATTCCAATACCTCAACGATAACTTCGGCAAATATCCGTTTGACACCTACTCAATCATTCAGGGAGGCGATGGCGGCATGGAATATCCGATGTGTACCCTGATCTTAGGAGAAGGGAGTCTGGCAGGAGTAAGTGGCACTATGGCTCATGAAGTAGCTCACAGCTGGTATCAAATGACTCTTGCTTCAAACGAAGCCTTGCACGCGTGGATGGATGAAGGCTTTACCGACTTTGCCAGCAGTGAAGCAATGTCTGCCATTTTGAATGAAACAAATCCACCCCACCAAGGGAGCTATTCAAGCTATTTTAGTTTGGTAAATAGTGGTCTGCAAGAACCGGCCAATCAGCACTCAGATCATTTCAATACCAACCGAGCCTACAGCACAATGGCCTACAGCATGGGCGCTGTTTTTTTAGAACAATTGAAATACCTTATTGGTGAGGACAACTTCTACAGAGGAATGAAGCGCTACTACAACACCTGGAAGATGAAGCACCCCGAGCCCAACGATTTCATCAGAATAATGGAAAAGATATCAGGGTTACAATTGCATTGGTATTTGCGCTATTGGATAAACACAACCAAGCGAATTGACTATGGAATAGGTAGGATTACAGAAACAGATGGGAACACACTAATTGAACTAAATCGTATTGGAGAATTCCCAATGCCGATTGACTTGGTAGTGAGTTTCAAAGATGGCAGCAAAAAATCATTTTACATTTCAATGAATGAATTATTAGGAAATAAGCCCTCCGAAAAAGGGAACGAGGGCAGAATTGCTCTTGAACCTTGGCCATGGGTAAACTCGTCTTACTCTTTGATAATCAATAACAAAGAGTCGGAAATAGAAAGTATTGAAATAGACCCTTCTCAGCGGATGGCAGATGTAAATAGAAAGAATAACAAGCTTGTCCTTTCTGAATTAAAACCTTACGCAAACCCCACCAAATAGCTTTTGTTATCAACTATTTTAGCTAAAATTGAGCCATGGAAAAGAAAGTCGAAATTCAAAAAACGATCTATGATAATGCCAAGACGCATTTCTTAGGCAACTTCCCAGATTCTCTACCCATCGAGCAAGCCTATGTTCACATCGGCATGTACCTCGGGTGGATTATTGATATGGATCTTTATTCGGAGTATTTTGAGGAAGAGGCGTCTGGTCAGATTTTCCGTTTCAAACGAAGAGAAATTTCTTGCACCATACTCAGCGAGATATGGGATGGATATTTGGGGTTTGAACTTTTCAGTCGAGTAGGGAATATGTTTACTTACTATTATTATGGTGGTGGCCTTTACCGTGCGGACTATGATGAAATTCTAGTTAAATCACTGCCAAGTATCTATCATGTGGTAGACAGTTGGGATCACTACGACAAAATGAAGGTTCGGATGACCATGCGCTACCAAGACTGGAAAAAGCTCACCGGTAATTAGTTACTGAATTTTTTTCCCTTTCTTATCGATCACAATAATTTTGTTTTCCCCGATAGTAGATATTTTGATCGAGAGTTCAGCTGTATCTGAATTGCAGAACAATTCTGTAGGCCTAAAGTCAAGGTTTAAGATTTTGTAATGAAATGTTGATAATTCTCTCCTTCCTTTGCAAGGTCTCTTTCTAACAATTTCTTAGCAAGACTATCTAGTCGGTTCACATACTTGAGTTTCTCTCCCAAAAAGGAAAGTCTCAACATAACATTGTTGGTGTCAAGAAAAGACTTGTGTGCAACCACACTTGATCTATATCTCAAGTCCGCCTTTTTCATTTCAAAAATACTTAATGGTAATGGAAATGGCTCATACTTTGAGAGCTGCGCGTATAAAAGGCCGTCCGCTAGCTGATCCAAATCACCAAGGACAGACGCAGAATCTCGCTTTATCTTAACATCCAATTTATCAAGTGAAACATCATAGGCAATCAAGCGATCGCGGAGTGGATTAATCACGTTCTCTATTGTTTCGAGCGATGAGTTTGCCCACCGTTTATAATCCCAAATTCACACGTCATCCTGAAAAAAATCTGCGGCTGAAGTTCCATCCTTTTTGAAATCAATGATCTCCTGCGAACTAAGCTGTTGGTTGTAATTTGATTTTTGAATTCCCCTTAAAGCCGACCTGTAGTTTCCAAAAACAGTCAGCATCGAGTCATACGTCTGTGCTAATTTTGTCAACTGTTGAACAAGTACCTCATCCGATCTTAGAAAAAAACTGCTTTGAGAAGTAAATTTAGATTGGATGGTCTTAAACTGCTCGACACTTGCCAGATATAGTCTTTTTGATTCGACAAAGTGTTTTTTGAGCTCTTTGACTTTTTCCTTTCGCTCTTTTATGTTTTTAACCCGTGTCTCCAAATCCAGGCGAACATCTGAAAACTTGACCCCAAAATCACCTGTTCTCGGATCTCTTCGACTGAACATTTCTTCATAGTACTCGTCATTCCTTTTCAACTCTCGCTCAGTAATGGTATTATACGCTTTATCAAAAAAAAGCAAAGCTGAATCCGAATTGGACAATAGAACTGGTGTATGTTTAAGCAGGTCGTTAGTCATCGATTTTTCTTGAAAAACAATATCCATAAAGAGAAAGGCATGCGGATTATCGTCACACTCTTCAAGTATCTTTTCAGGTGTTGTTCAGCCGTTTCGTATTGCTTGGCATTTAGTAATAAAACCAAGTCCTTGTATTTTATTTTTTGCGAGAACCCGAGGGAGCAATACACTAGAAATACTACCAAAAAGGAAACTTTCCTGTTCTTCGGGCGGCTTAATTGGTCGGAGTAATCAAATTATCGACATTTGATAAAAAATAGTCCATAACTAAGCGAAACAAGCGGTAATGAAGACCGTAAAAGAAATTCTAAAGACGGGTTTAACCTTTTTGATATTGCTTGTGGTATTGAATTACACTGGGCTGATCGGTAGCATTTCATCGGCCACCCAATCGGCCTTTTTTAAGACCGGACTATTGGATGCCGAGTTGGACGATACCAAGTCTGAAATTTTCAATTATAACTTTACGATAAAAGACCTAAGCGGGAACAGATTTTTGTTTGAGCAATACAAAGGCAAAGTAGTTTTTATCAATCTGTGGGCAACTTGGTGTGGTCCATGCCGCGCAGAAATGGCTGGAATTCAAAAATTATTTAGTTCTGTTGCTTCAGATAGTATTTCATTCGTGATGCTTTCGCTTGATCGAGATACTGATCAAGAAAAAGTAGTAAAGTATGTAAACACAAAAGGCTTCACATTTCCGGTCTACCTGCCTTCTGGCCGCTTGCCAGAACAACTGAGTGTGCCCTCAATTCCAACAACCTTTGTGATTGGAAAAGATGGAAAAATAGTAGCCAAAGAGGTGGGCACTACTAATTTTAACACCGAGAAGTTTAAGAAGTTTTTACGGCAACTGAATGAGCCGAAGCAATAACTGCCTATTTTATCAAACATTTTCTTGAATTAATCTTGGTTTGAGCCTGGCAAGCCCCACGCTCGCTTTTTCCGCGATGAATTCGAGATTGGGAACATGCAAAATATCAGGTTTCTTCGGATCGATAACGAATTTCTTTACGCGGTCGGGCACATAGTCGATGAGGCCCGCAGCTGGATAAACCAGCAATGATGTACCCACAACCAAAAAAATATCTGCGGTGCTGGCAACGATCGAAGCAACTTCTATCATTGGCACAGCTTCGCCAAACCAAACAATATTAGGCCGGAGTTGTGACCCTAGGTTACAGTGGTCTCCTAGTTTTAATTCCCAGCCGTGAATCGGATAAATCAACGAACTATCTTTTGTACTTCGAGACTCAAACAATTTTCCATGAAGATGGATGACGTTCGTTGAGCCTGCTCGTTCATGCAGATCATCAACATTTTGAGTAATGATCTTTACATCAAAATCCTTTTCAAGTTCAACTAAAATCTCATGGCCTCTGTTCGGCTTTGCATCCAGTGCTTTCTTTCTGCGCTCGTTATAAAAGTCTAAAACCCGTTTGGGGTCCCGCGCCCAACCTTCTGGCGTGGCTACATCTTCGACTTTGTGTCCCTCCCACAGTCCGCCTGAATCGCGGAAGGTAGCAATGCCACTTTCTGCACTAATGCCAGCCCCGGTAAGAACTACAATCTTCCTTCTTTTCATTTCAACTTCCTGTCGAAGAAATCTTTAGCCGCGGTAAAAATTCTTGACCAACTTTCGTAGCGCAAAAATCCATGCACCTCGTCTGGCAGGACTAAAAGCTCCACTGCAATATTTTTTGCTCGTAATTTTTCAACTAAATCAACAGTTTGCTGAAAATTTACATTGCGATCATCGTCACCATGCACCATCAATACTGGCGCTACCCATTTTGAAAGATCAGCAACCGGAGACGATTTTCTGGCCAGCTCTGATTCTGACTTTAAAAGTCCCCAGCTATTCGTTGCGTCTTGACCATCAAAAGACCAATCATGCACTCCATGTAAATCAACCCCTGCTTTAAAAATTTCCGGGTTGCGGGCTAAACCCATGGCCGTTAAATATCCACCATACGAACCGCCCCATAAACCAATTTTAGTCGGATCGACCTCAGCTAAACTCTGAAGATACTTCGCGGCTGCCACCACATCTTGGTATTCGGTGGCGCCACGCGGTCCTTGATTTTTGGTCATTCTAAAATCACGGCCATAGCCAATGCCATTTCTAAAATTGACCGAGAGAACGGCATAACCTTGATTCGCCAAGAGTTGATTGAATGCATAGCAATTGCTATAGTAATCACTGTAATGAAAGCCTAGCAACATTTGACGCGTGGGACCTCCGTGCATATAAAGAACGCCTGGTCGCTTGGTTGAAATAGTTCGATTAATAAAAAGTTGACCATGTATGAGCGTCCCATCTGGTGCTTTAAAAGTTACGGCCTCCGGTTTGACAAATAAAGGGGCGTTAAATGAAACTAGCTTTTGAGGGAATGCGGGAACTGCCAATTTCTTCGACTCTTCAATTCGCGCCACCACCTTTGCCGCATTAAATGAAGATCGCAGGCAATACAACTCATTGCCAGCAAACGTTGGATACATTTCAATTCCTTCTCCTACCGTTACGGCAGTAGGATTGGCATTTATTACCGATGACTTCCAAATATGTCGTCTGTTGATATCTTCGCGATTACCATCGAAATAAATATTCTGTGCTGTAGGATCAACTACAAAACTCTCCACTTCTCCATCGCCCGGTGTGATGTCTTTCAAATCGCTTCCATCAGGGTTAATTGAAAACACATGGTTCCACCCTATATGTTCAGAGTGGAATAAAATGCGATTAGTTGTTGTCCATGCAATTGGATTTGCAGAATAACTCTGGGCAAAACCGCCATCCAATCCTGGAGATTTCCAGATGGACTTTAAAATACCTGACTCAATTTCCGCGACCATTAACGAAAATGGAGTACCTGTTGTAAAATTCTCTAGTTCGCCAATCTTTGTTCCTGGCATTCGTATAAAGGCAATGCTTTTTCCATCGGGCGACCAAACAGGAAGTTGATCTTGCGTTACATCGGGCGCAACCCACCTAATTGCTTTAGAGATTAAACTATACACACCCACGAAACTATGATCTCCCCGATCGCTTGTAAACAAAACATCATTGCCATTAGGCGAAAATATTGGTCTGCTATTATACCCTCTCGCCAGAAAAAGAGGCCTTGGCTCTGCATTAATCTCCAGTGTCGATTCGAAAATCTGACCTCGCTTAGAAAACAAAAACTTTAACCCATCGCGGAAGAATATCGGGCTGTTCCCAGACACGATTTTAGCAGGAGCACTTTTGTTGCCAATATCTTTGAAGTAAATAGCCTGATCTGCACCATCGGCTAAACTGGCAGGATTGGGGTTTTGTCCAGCTCTGTTCGTAGCTCCTCCACGAACAAATAGAATCTTTAATCCATTGGGTGAAAAAGCTAGTTGCGAAATCTCTTGCCCATCATCAGCCGGGTAGTCTGTAACAAACCGGGGAAGGTCTGTTCCTGTTTTAACCACAATGTTCCGTTTGCCATGGTCGTTGATTACCCAAGCGATATTCTTTCCATCTTTAGAAGAGGTAAAACCCGATTCTGTGGGTGCACTTAAAAACTGTTCCAATAAAGTTTGTGCAAACCCGGGCGATGTAGCGCCCAAAAGAACCAATAGCAAAAGCTTTTTCATAGTAACGAGTTAAGTCTAACAAATATACTATTCGTCATTTATTAATAGTTCAATAAAATCGCCATCCATCAAATTGATAGTAGTTATTTTTGAAAAGATCACTTACATTTAAACACCAAAATTAGTATGGCTAATCTTCAAATAAAAAAATCAACCAAGACCTACGATGTATGTATAGTGGGCTCTGGTGCAGGCGGTGGAATGGCCGCCTACGTGTTAGCAAAAGCTGGAATAAAAGTGGCCTTGCTGGAAGCCGGCCCTATGTATGACCCGGCAAAAAATGTAACGCAATTAAAGTTCCCCTATGAATCCCCCCGTAGAGGCGCGGGCACGAGCTTTCGTCCTTTCGGAGACTTTGATGCTGCCTATGGCGGTTGGGAAATTGAGGGTGAGCCATATACGCAAAAGGATGGAACACAGTTCGATTGGTTCCGTTCGCGCATGTTGGGCGGCCGTACCAATCATTGGGGACGGATTTCATTACGATTTGGACCAACTGATTTCAAACATAAAAGCATTGATGGGCTTGGGGAAGATTGGCCTATAGGCTACGAGGATGTCGCACCTTACTATGATAAGGTAGATCGGTTAATCGGTGTGTTCGGAACAAAAGAGGGAATCTTCAATGAACCAGATGGTATCTTTCTCCCACCACCTAAACCTCGCTTGCACGAATTATTTGTAAAAGATGCAGCATCGTCTCTTGGAGTAAAAGTGATTCCTTCGCGACTATCTATACTCACCAAAAAAATTAATGAAGATCGAGGTGTTTGTTTTTATTGTGCTCAATGCAATAGAGGTTGCACGGTACATGGTGATTTCTCCTCTTCATCGGTATTGGTAAAACCTGCCATCGATACGGGAAATGTTGATGTGATTGCCAATGCGATGGCTCGCGAGGTTCTTACTAATGAAAAGGGAGAAGCGACTGGTGTTTCTTACGTGAGCAAAGATGATATGCAAGAATATCAACTTAACGCTCGGATCGTGGTATTGGCTGCCAGCGCGGGAGAATCTGCGCGACTGTTATTGAATTCTAAATCCACTTTTCACCCTAATGGGTTAGCAAATGGAAGCAATGTGGTCGGAAAGTATCTGCATGACTCGACCGGAGTAGCAATGGGTGGTGTGCTACCTAAATTATTCAACCGCAAAAGATACAATGAGGATGGCGTAGGCGGATTGCACTTGTATTCTCCTTGGTGGCTTGATAATAAAAAATTAAACTTTCCACGTGGTTATCATATTGAATATTGGGGAGGAATGGGAATGCCTAGCTATGGATTTGGTGGCGGCATACAAGGCATTAATGGAAAATACCCCGGGCCAGATGGAAAATTAAAAGATGCCGGTGGGTATGGTGCTTCACTTAAAGCAGACTACCGCTATTATTATGGTGCCAGTTTTGGAATGGCCGGTCGTGGAGAGGCCATCGCTCGGGAAGACAATTGTTGCGAGATCGATCCGAACGTGGTAGATAAGTATGGCATACCGGTTTTGCGTTTTCACTACAAGTGGAGCGACTACGAAATCAAGCAAGCCAAACACATGCAAGACACCTTCCAAGAGATCATCCACAAAATGGGAGGCGATATTACCTGGGGCGTAAAGGGTGCCGATCAAAACTATGGATTGGAAACACCCGGGCGCATCATTCATGAAGTCGGTACGGTGCGCATGGGCAGCGACATGAAAAAATCAGCGCTCAACAAGTTCAATCAAGCACATGACTGCAAGAATTTGTTTGTCGTAGATGGTGGCCCGTTCGTTTCGCAAGCAGATAAAAATCCAACTTGGACGATTCTTGCATTATCGATGAGAGCAAGTGAATACATTATTGATGAAATGAAGAAGCAGAATATTTAAAAAGATTTGAGATTTGAGATTTGAGTATTAAGATGAGAGACGTTCGTAGTTAGCTCAAGTCTCAAGTCTCATATCTCTCTACCCAATACTAGCTTATGGACAGAAGAAAATACTTAAAAACCCTAGCCGTTGGTTCGCTTTCCGCGGCTGCATTGTTACAGACATGTTCACCCGCAAAAAAAGAGGATGCACCCGATCTTACTAAGGTCAATGGAGGTCATGATCGCCAACCGAATGAGATTGAGCACTTCAAAAAAGTATCGGCAGAGAAATTTTTGGACGCGCATGAAATGGCAACTATCACCATTTTAGTTGACATCATTATACCCAAAGATGAGATTTCAGGCAGTGCTACCGAAGCGGGTGTTCCTGAGTTTATTGAGTTTATTGTGAAAGACATGCCACGTCATCAATTACCGATGAGGGGTGGATTAAAGTGGCTTGATCTTCAATGCATGAAACGTTTTACAAAAGCGTTCACAGAGTGCACGCCAGCCCAACAAATTGAAATGGTAGATGAAATTGCCTTCCCGGATAAAGCGAAACCAGAAATGTCTCAGGGAGTCGCGTTCTTTAATCTGCTCCGAGACCTTACTGCTACCGGATTTTATACGAGTAAGATCGGCATTGCCGACATCGGATATGTAGGTAACAAACCCAATCAATGGGATGGTGTTCCACAAGAGGTATTAGATCAGTTCGGTTTAAAATATGATGAAAGAACATTGACAGAAAGTGTAAAATTTGAAAGCTAAAAAACCATTAACGATTACAGCATGATATCAAGAAGAAAATTCATTCAACAAGCAAGTGCAGCGGCTGCCTTCACCATTCTCCCTCGGTTTGTTTTAGGTAAGGGATTTGTTGCCCCTAGCGATAAACTGTACATCGCGGGTATCGGTGCTGGCGGCAAAGGTGGAAGTGATCTTTCCAGTTTCGCATTGAATCCAAAAGCAGAGATTGCCTTTCTTTGTGATGTTGATGATAGACGCGCAGTAGATTCGCGAGCGAAATTTCCAAAAGCAAAGTATTACAAAGACTATCGTGTAATGCTCGATAAAGAGCATAAACATATTGATGCAGTTTCTGTATCTACACCAGATCATAATCACGCTGTACAAACTATGGCAGCCATACAGTTGGGCAAGCATGTTTACGTTCAAAAACCCCTTACTCATGATATTTTCGAAGCGCGCGCACTTACGTTAGCAGCGAAAAAATACAAAGTGGTTACACAAATGGGAAACCAGGGAGCCAGCGGTGACGGAGTACGTCAATTGATTGACTGGTATGAAGCAGGAATCATTGGTGATGTGCATACTGTTTACTGCTGGACAGATCGCCCTGTATGGCCGCAAGGGATTGCGTGGTCAACCCAAAAAGCAGAGATACCAAAAGAGTTAGACTGGAATCTATGGCTCGGCACCGCACCTGATAAGGACTATGTTGAGAAATTAGTTCCCTTCAATTGGAGAGGTTGGTGGGACTATGGTACAGGAGCACTCGGAGATATGGGTTGTCATTTGATTGAACCTCCTTTCCGTGTGTTGGGTCTCAACTATCCAACTGATGTAACGGCAAGTGTGGGCAGCGTGTATGTAGATGAATTCAAGAGAGGGTATTTCCCTGAGAGCGGACCTCCCTCCTCTTTTGTCACAATGTCTTTTCCAGCGAGAAATGGAAAATCTGCGGTTAAACTTCATTGGATGGATGGAGGCATTAAACCGGAGAGGCCTGAAGAACTAGGCCCCAATGACCAAATGGGAGATGGCGGCAATGGCTGCATATTTATTGGCACAAAAGGGAAAATGATGTGTGGTACTTATGGAGCACAGCCTACCCTACTACCAAAATCGCGCAATGCAGAAGTCACTGCACCAGAAGCAATCAAAAGAGTACCCGGTGGGCCAGATCCAGGTCACTATGTTCAGTGGGTGGATGCCTGCATTGCCGGCTATGAGAAAATAGAATTGAGTTCGGATTTCAAAATTGCAGGCCCGCTCACCGAAACAATACTAATGGGCAACTTGGCCATTCGCAGCTATGATATTAGAAAACCTAAAATTGATAAACCAAATCAATTTGACTACCCCGGACGAGGCATCAAACTACTATGGGATGGCGAAGCTATGAAGGTGACCAATTTCGATGAAGCAAATGCTTTTGTGAAAAGAGAATACCGAAAAGGATGGGGCTGGTAAATTTTTATAAAGGGATTCGCTTACCTTTGTAAAATTACCAAGTCAGAATGCTGAAAATCGACAGCCATACGCACATCCTCCCCAAAAAAATGCCCAATTGGAGCGAGAAGTTTGGCTATGGCGATTTCATTTATCTCCAACACCACAAAAAAGGAGTTGCAAAAATGATGCGCGGAAATCAATTTTTCCGTGAAATCAAAAGCAATTGCTGGGAAGCTGAAGAAAGAATCGAAGAATACAAACAATTCAATACCCAGGTTCAAGTTGTTTGCACTATTCCTGTAATGTTTTCCTATTGGGCAAAGTCGTTGGATTGCCTTGCCCTCTCTGAATTTTTGAATGATCATATCGGCAAGCTGGTCGAGAAATACCCTAGGCAATATATCGGACTTGGAACAGTGCCCATGCAAGATGCAGAGCTTGCGGTAAAAGAATTGGAACGATTTAGAGAGATCGGGCTCGTTGGCTTACAGATTGGCTCTAACATTAATGACGAAAACTTAAACGAAGAACGCTTCTACCCTATTTTCGAAGCCTGTGAACGATTGAATTTGGCGGTGATGGTTCACCCTTGGAATATGATGGGTGAAAAACACATGCAGCGCTATTGGTTGCCTTGGTTGGTGGGAATGCCCGCTGAGACATCACGTGCAATTTGTTCAATGATTTTTGGAGGCATTTTTGAAAAGTTGCCAAAACTTCGAGTGATGTTTGCCCATGCCGGAGGATCTTTTCTGCCAACAATCGGCAGAATAGAGCATGGATTTGATTGCCGCCCGGATTTAGTGGCCATCGATAACAACTTTAATCCACGGAATTACATCTCAAAGTTTTGGGTGGATAGCATTACGCATGACCCGCTCATGTTAGAGTATGTTTTGAAGCTACAAGGATCAAAAAAAGTAATGCTAGGCTCAGATTATCCATTCCCTTTGGGTGATTTAGAAATTGGCAAGTTTATTGAAGAGATGAATCTAAGCGAGCAAGTAAAGGAAGATGTATTTTGCAACTCCGTGTTAGAATGGCTCGATTTGCCAAAAAGTAAATTTATTAATTGACATACTCTGTGATTAAAGCCAATCTCCTGTTTTTTCTATTCAGCATCGTTTCCGTAGTTACGCTCGTTGCGCAAACCGAGAAAGAAAAAATTCAGCAAATAGAAACGCAAAAGCAAATAGATAAACAACGAAAACTCACCACAAAACTCGATTCAGCGATTCGTCTAATGGAAGAAGGTCAATACGAACAAGCTGACGCAAAATTCAAGGCGGTTTTAAGAGAAATCAAAAGCGTACCGTCCGATTTAACCTACCATTTTGGAAAGAACTCTTTCCTGCTCGGAAAATACAAACAAAGCGTTGACTGGCTGACCAAATATATACAACTGAAGGGAACAAGTGGTCAATTTTCAGAAGCGGCCGTTGGGTGGCTATCGCAGGCTGAAGGAGAATTAATCAAAGAAAAAGAACGCGAGGCAAAACTAGCATCGGAAGTACTATCCAGTGATTTTATGATCGACTGTGGCCCTACGGGAAAGGTAGCCTGCACTATCTGCAAAGGGTCGACAGTTGTTGTGAAGAAAAATTACTTTGGAGATACTTATTCTACTTGTCAATACTGCCACAAATTAGGCTATCTCACGTGCGAAGAATACAATCTGCTGCTCAAAGGCAAATTAAAACCAAGTGCTGAATAGCAATCTTTCGCTGGCTGAGAATTTCTACGATATCTCTATCTTTGCAACCTTGAAGTTAGATTATGCCACTCTATAATCGCATCAGCGGAAAAGAACTGAAGGCCAAGTTAAAGGAAGCACGCGAACCGCGTTCGACTATTTCTTTTTATAAATACCATCAACTGTCGGATCCCAAGGTGTTTAGAGACAAACTCTACCAATTATTTGAATCCGTGCAGGTGTTAGGGCGCATCTATATAGCTAACGAGGGAATCAATGCGCAGATCAGCGTGCCTACTGAACATCTAGATTTCTTTAAAAACCAATTGTATAGCATTCCATTCTTAAATGGCGTTCGACTCAATACCGCAGTTGACGATAACGGCAAGTCATTTTTTAAATTGAAAATTCTGGTTAGGAACAAGATCGTTGCAGATGGATTAAACGATGAAACCTTTGATATTACCAATCGAGGTATACATGTTGGCGCGCGCGCGTTTAATGAACTGGCTGAAAAAACCGACACAATTATTGTGGACATGCGCAATCACTACGAAAGTGAAGTGGGGCATTTTAGAAATGCTATTCGCCCCGATGTCGATACGTTCCGGGAAGAGTTAAAAGTGGTGGAAGAACTACTTCACGAAAAACGCGACCAAAATCTATTGATGTACTGCACCGGTGGCATTCGTTGTGAAAAAGCAGGTGCCTGGTTTAAGCACCGCGGCTTTAAGAATGTTTTCCAATTAGATGGAGGTATTATTGAATACGCCAAGCAAGTAAAAGAACAAGGATTGGAGAATAAATTTATCGGTAAAAATTTTGTTTTTGACGAGCGCCTTGGTGAACGTATAACAGAAGATGTAATTAGCAAATGTCATCAGTGCGGAAAGCCCTGTGATGACCACACGAACTGCAAAAATGATGGCTGCCATTTGTTATTCATTCAATGTAAAGAATGTGCTGAACGTTTTGATGGATGCTGCACCACTGATTGTAAAGAAACGATTAGCCTGCCGGTAGAGGTACAAAAAGAAATTCGCAAAGGAATCAACAAAGGGCGACAAGTATTTAAAAAAGGAAGAGTGCTAAAGGTTGAGAATCAAAAAGAAGTGAGAAGTAAGAATTTGGAATACAGAAGTCAGATATAAAATGTGAGTAGTAACAATCAAATAAATCTACATTCTAACTTCTACCTTCTTTTTTGACCTAAATTGATGATTAGAATTGGCATTATTAACGTTTCTGACCGCGCTAGCAAGGGTATCTATGAAGATACTCCCGGTCAGGCGATTGTTGCCACACTCAATGAATACTTGACGAGTCCGTGGGAAAAAGAATATGCAGTAATCCCCGATGAACAATCGCAAATAGAAAAAATGCTCATCGAGATGGCCGATGAAAAACAGTGCTGCCTGATTGTAACTTGTGGTGGAACGGGACCGGCCAAGCGAGACGTCACACCAGAGGCGACAGAAGCCGTGTGTGATAAGATGATGCCCGGTTTTGGCGAATTGATGAGAACTACGAGTCTGCAATCTGTTCCAACCGCAATATTATCTCGTCAAGCGGCTGGTATTAGAAATAGAACTTTAATTATAAATTTGCCTGGGAAGCCGAATGCAATCCGTCAGTGTTTGGATGCAGTATTTCCGGCTATTCCTTATTGTATTGATCTCCTGGAAGGTCCGTTTTTGCAGTGCAATGAGACAGTAATAAAGGTTTTTAGACCAAAACAATAAATACGTGAATTGAGTATTGCCCTTTAAAAAGCAAATCTATGGCACGAATTAAATATTACTACGACACTGAAACCTGTAAATATGAGCGCATAAAAACCACCTCGGGCGACATTTTTTTAAATGCGCTTGGATTGCTTTCACTCACGCTGGCTATGGCCGTTGGTTTAGTTGTTTTGTACAGCAACTACTTTGAATCACCCCGCGAATTACTTCTATCCAATGAAGTAAAGGAGATGGAATATCTATATCAAAATTTAAACAAGGAAGTAAGCAAACTGGATAACGAACTTGCCCATTTAGAGCATCGAGACGACAACATCTATCGCGCTGTGTTAGGTGCTGAGCCAATAGACAAGAGCGTCAGAGAAGCAGGTATTGGGGGCGTGGATCGGTATGAAGACATCAAAAAGAAGGACCTCGTGCACGAAGATTTCCTTATCAAATTGCACGAACGAGTAGATAAGTTAAAGCGTAAAGTCTACATAGAATCAAAATCTCAGGATGATGTGATTGCTTTAGCGGAAAATAAAGAAAAGTTATTTGCTGCAATCCCTGCTATTCAACCTGTTGCCAACAAAGAATTGATTGCGCTCGCTTCTGGATTTGGCATGCGTATTCATCCTGTGTACAAAGTTCGCAAAATGCACACGGGTGTCGATTTTGCAGCAGCCATTGGAACACCCATCTACGCTACTGCAGATGGTATCATCGATAAATTAGAAGTTAGCTTTAGCGGGTATGGAAAACAACTGGAAATCGACCATGGTTTTGGCTATCGCACGCGGTTTGCTCATATGCATGGTTTTGCCGTGCGATATGGCCAAAAAGTAAAACGAGGAGACCTGATTGGGTATGTGGGTGAAACAGGTCTTTCTACTGCGCCTCATTTACACTACGAGGTTTTTGTAAATGGTATTCACGTAAATCCTATTCATTATTTCTTCAATGACCTGAATGCCAAGGAGTATGAAAAGGTCATCGAACTGGCCTCGATTGAGAATCAATCGCTGGGTATGTAGAAAAATGCTTTGTCACAGCTACCCTAGCTCAATAAAAGTTATGAAGAATAAACTAACTTTAGGGTAAGTAATCTTATAATGCTGAAAAGGATATTCATCGTAATTGTTACCTGTCTTTCCGTATTTCAATCAGTCGCCCAAGGATGCAGTGATGCAGGTTTCTGCACGATGGGTGCAATGAAGCCTGATCAACCTTACAATAAGAAGCTCGAGTTTAAACTTCGCACTATGGAGCTGAGCTTTTATCGTGGCACTACTAATCTCACACCGATTGTGTATGTAACTACTGTCGATCTAAACTTTAGTTTGAACAGGCGAACTACGTTTCAGGTTAAATTGCCTTTTCAGTTTGTGGATGGTAAACTGGCATCCACCTCATCTCTGGGAGATATCTCGCTTTGCTTCACTCGCAATATCTTTTCGTCAGACAGGTTTGATGTTAATCTTTCCATTGGCGGCAAAATCCCCACCAATTCGTCCAATAAAAACACGCAGGGACTGCCCCTACCCATGTACTACCAAACCAGTTTGGGTACGTATGATGCGATAGCAGGTCTCTCGTTAGTTAACCGCAATTGGTTATTCGCAACAGGTATCCAAGTTCCACTAAATCAGAATAACAATGAATTCATCTGGGCGGCTTGGGATGGCACAGAGGAGGAAGCCTATGTAGATCGATACACACAAGCGAAAGATCTGAAGCGAGGGGTTGACGTAATGCTTCGTGTAGAAAGAAATTTTCGGTTGTCTCGTTTCAATTTTTCGGTTGGGTTGTTACCGATCTATCGAATTACAAGGGATGAGTTTACTAACTCCAGAGGCCAGCGAATCATTTCTGATGAAGCAATGGGTTTAGCACTATCAGGAATTGTCACAGGCGGATATAGTTTCAATACCCAATCCGGACTTCGGCTTTTGCTCGGACACAAAATTGTTCAACGAGAGTTAAATCCTGATGGACTTACCCGCGAGTTTGTTAGTTCCCTTACTTATATTCACAGATTCTGATGAAACAATTTCTATTATTCTGTTTCATACTTACTTTTTATGGGTCTTTGGCTCAAAAGAATCTAAAAAAAATAGATTCGCTTGTAAAAGTAGTAGCATATAAAGAAGCATTGCAACTTTTAAGGACTGAAAAAGAAAAGACACCTAATGATTCGGTTTCATTTTTAGAAAACACCGAAGCCGAAATCTTAATAACGCTCGGAAATCTGAACGAAGCAGAAAATGTACTCTCCAATATCAAGATTTCTACACCTTACGTGAAAGCGGTTACACAGTCGACAACAGGTTTTTTAAATTTGAACAAAGGGCGCTACGACCTTGCCAATGAAAACCTCCAAGCCGCGCTGGCTGCTTTCCAATCTACTGGCAAATCAAATACGAAGGAAGCAGCTCGTTGCCTTGCCAATATTGCTTCATATTACCTGGCTACTGGTAAGTACAATAAAGCAGAAGAATATGAAACCATTGCGCTCCAACTCAGGCAAAAACTCTTTGGTGAGAGCAGCGAAGAGGTTGCAGCCTCATACAATAACTTAGGAACTATATATCTTAGCTCAGATCCTGACCGTTCGTTAGATTATTACGAGAAAGCTTTGACTACTTACCAACAGCTTCATCGTGGCAATCACCCGAAATTAGCCATAGCAAACACCAACATCGGCATAGCCTACAACCAATTAGAATTGTATGGAGATGCCATCAACTCATTTGATACTGCAAAAAAAATATGGGAGCAAATCTACCCTGACGGTCATCCCAATCTTGCCATTGTTTTACAAAATATCGGAAGCGCTTATTCGAAACAGAAAAACGCAAAAGTTGCCGAAGAGTTTTATGACAAAGCAATTTCAATTTACACAAAGTCCTACGGAACCAAACACCCGGATTTGGCGAGCGCTCTCAATAGTCTTGGCAGTTTACAATTAAACAATAACGAATACGACAAATCGATAGCAACTTTTCAAAAGAGCATTGTTGCGAATGCTCCATCATTTAATAGTTTAGACCTTGAAAGTAACCCAATTGGATCTGATTATTATAACCCGATGGTGCTTGTCTACTCCATCAACTTCAAAGCAAAGGCACTGGAATCCAAATATCTTGGCAGATCACTCAAATTAAATGACCTCAAGATTGCTCTGCAATGCATTCATAAGTGCGATTCCTTGATAGATGACATTCGACATCAAAGCACCGATGAACAAGATAAACTGGCGCTTGGTAATATTGCTACCGAAGTCTACGAAGTGGGAGTAAGGGTGGCCCACACGATAGGCGAAAACAGTATCAACCCAAGAGCCTATATTGAAAAAGCTTTTTATTTCGCTGAAAAGAGTAAATCTTCTGTTCTCCTGGAATCTATAGCAGAAACCCAAGCAAAGTCTTTTGCAGGCATTCCACAAGAACTGCTTGATCAAGAATTGAAAATCAAATCATCGATTGCCGAATTAGTTCAAAAGCTCACTCAGAAACCAGCCGAGCAAGAAGAGAAGGAAATCAGAGAAAAACTATTTGTCTTGAATAATGAGTACACTTCTTTCGTCAAAAAACTAGAAAAGGATTTTCCGAATTATTTCAATTTAAAATTTAGTCAAGCAATAAATTCAGTAGAGGATATTCAACGTTGTTTGGATGAAAACACTGGTTTAATTAGCTATTTCTTAGCGGAGAGAACGAATAGGCTTTATCAATTTACGATCACTAAGAAACGATTCAAAGTCAAAGATTCATTCATTCCCCCTGACTTGAATCGACTGCTCAAAGGTTTTATGAATAGCATCCTTTTTAGCGATTTTGAAACCTACAAAAAAACTTCACTCCCGATTGCCGCTTTACTAAAACCAAATGTCCATCGTCAAATAAAAGAGTTAGTCGTTATTCCAACGGGACGGCTTGGAGCAATTCCTTTTGAAGCACTGCCAAGCGGCAGAATAAAAGGAGCAAACTTTAATCAGGTATCATACTGGTTGAACGAATACGCCATCTCCTACGAGTTTGCGTCCAATCTTTTTACTCAAAAGGGCAAAGAAGAATTAGCTACTGAAAATCCAACCATTTTCCTCTGTGCACCGGTAACTTTTCCTGAAAAAGATAACCTGAGCCAATTGCCCGGAACCGAAAAAGAAGTAAACAACATCTCACAACTTTTTGCAAATTCAAAGTCGGTGAAGTTTGAAGATGCAACCGAGACGGTGATCAAGTCGAAACAGATTTCAAACTTCGACTATTTACATTTTGCCACACATGGGATTGTTAACGAAGAAAACCCAGAGTCATCTAAAATATTTCTACAAACAAGTGCTACAGATGACGGAAATTTATACGCTGGCGAAATTTATAACCTAGAGCTAAATGCAAACCTTGCAGTACTTTCTGCTTGTCAGACTGGCTTAGGAAAAATATTCAAAGGTGAAGGTGTGATTGGATTATCTCGGGCATTAACATATGCTGGCGCAAAAAACATTGTAGTATCTTTCTGGAGTGTTGCCGATGAATCCACTTCAACGCTTATGACAGATTTTTACACAAACCTTCTCGGCACCAAATCCATTCATTTTAACAGATCATTGCAACAAGCAAAGCTGAAAATGTCGAAGACTATTGAGTATTCAAATCCTTTTTTCTGGGCTCCGTTTGTTTTGCTTGGAAAATAAAAAACCTGACCGTTTCGGGTCAGGTTTTACACAGTCTAAACGCTATGGCAAATAGGTCTTTCGTGTGTTTTATAGAACCCCAAAGTAGGGAGTTGAGTTTCATTTTTCCTAAACATTTTGTAAAACTTTGTTTGAACTTTAAAAATGGGCTTTTTTGAGCCAAAATGACAATATTAGGGAAATGATAGAGGATAACTACCGGCAGCGAGGGTTACGCAACAATCTGGTAAAAAAACTGCGTTTAAAAGGGATTTTGGACGAAACTGTGCTCGCTGCCATCGGAAAAGTGCCCAGACACGTGTTTTTTGATGATGCCCTACTCAGCCATGCTTATGAGGACAAAGCCTTCCCAATTGGGGAGGGACAGACCATTTCTCAGCCTTATACGGTCGCTTTTCAGACGGAGAAGTTATGCATAAAGCCGGGCGACAAAGTACTTGAAATCG
Source organism: Cytophagales bacterium (assembly GCA_020402945.1). GTDB lineage: Bacteria > Bacteroidota > Bacteroidia > Cytophagales > Cyclobacteriaceae > ELB16-189. Next base: position 54,082 of record JADBYQ010000005.1, read on the forward strand.
GCACTGGTTCTGGTTACCAGGCCGCCATTTTGATGGAGATGGGTGCCAAGGTTTACACCATTGAATTTCAAAAAAAGCTTTACGAGCGTACAAAAGAGTTTCTGCCGAGTCTTGGCTACAAACCTTACTTCTTCTTTGGAGATGGATCGAAGGGTATCCTAAGCAAAGCTCCATTTGATAAGATTATTGTGACCGCTGGCGCACCTGTTATCCCAACTGCGTTAATAGAACAGTTGGCAGAAGGCGGCATTATGATTATACCCGTAGGCGATAGAGAAAAGCAAATGATGCTGAAGATAACCAAACGAAATGGAAAAATTACTCAAGAGGAGTTTGATAACTTCGCATTTGTTCCACTGCTTGGTGAACAAGGATGGGGTGGAAAATAATATTTTACGCATGAAAAATCTGACACTTTTGCTGGCCATAATCCTGACAAGTAACTTTACTCATTCTCTGTTTGCCCAAGTGGTTGAGGTAGTGAAGAAAGGCAAATCAACTCCCCATGAGAGAGTGACGAACTTTGAATACCTCGAGCCTAACACAATTCCAAAGCACGCTTCACTTGTTGCGACACTTAAAGCAACGGAAAGCGGAAAAGACGCAACCATACCAAATCTCTTCTTCGCATTAAAGTACAAAACGTATCAACTTCAAGGCAATAGCTTTAAAGTGATCGCTTTTGCAAAGGAAAAAACTTCCAATAGATTAGAACTTACCATCGATGTTTATTATTCGAATGACTCATTACTTCTTGTCAACAGAAACAATCATATCAAAAACACAGTTTTCATTTTTGGCGATGACAAAGGTGATGATGAAACATATAGCTTCTCGATAAACGAAGTTGAGCACGAAATTAAATCTGGCTTTTATTACAAATATGTTCTTGCAAAAGGAAGTCAGGCGGAAATTACTCAAGGTAAGCTTGTTACCAACACTATGTACGTAAAATGGAAAGAGAATAAAGTGTCACAATTTCTTTCGCTTTCAAAATTTGGCCTAGCACCAACCAAAGAATCGCATGACTACCTAAGTCGTTTTTTTAATATGGGAGCCTTAAACCCAATTGACAATGATTTGGGCTATCTTCTAGCTTCGCTACTAAAGCGAGAAGAGTAGAAAATGTTTCAAATCACTAAAAGAGCTAGTCATTCTGTTTGTTTGCTTTTCCCTTTTTAAAAACACATTCAGTCTTTCAGGTATTGGCACCATTTGACGTATTGCACCTTCAACAACATCTTTAAACTTTACCGGGTGAGCTGTCTCCAGAAATATCCCAACAGTACTTGAATGCGAATTTAAATACTGTTTCAAACCCAAATAACCGACCGCTCCATGGGGATCTAGGCAATACTTTGAGTTTTTGAAAACCTGGCTCATGATGTTTACCGTGTCCTCATCAGAATAGTGGCAGCCAACTAAATCCCTTGACAAAGCATCGAAATCATTTTGATACAAATCCAATATGCGGGCAAAATTACTTGGATTGCCCACGTCCATTGCATTGCTGATTGTTTGCACGGAAGGCCTTGGGGAAAATAGTTTTGTCTTCAGGTAAGCAGGAACAATGTCGTTCTCGTTCGTAGCTGCCAAGAATTTATGAATAGGCAATCCCATTCGTTTAGCAAATAAACCAGCGGTTAGGTTGCCGAAATTTCCACTTGGAACTGAAAATACAATCTCACTCTGCTTGTCCTTGAGTTGAGCGTATGCATGAAAATAGTAGAATGATTGTGGAATCAAACGGGCAATATTGATTGAGTTAGCAGAAGTCAGAAAGAGTTTTCGCTTTAACTCTTCATCCATGAAAGCTTGCTTCACCAACCGTTGGCAATCGTCAAACGTCCCATCGATTTCTAGTGCAGTAATATTTCCACCCAAAGTAGTGAACTGCTTTTCTTGAATGTCGCTCACCTTACCGGACGGATAAAGCACAATCACTTTTGTACCCGGCACATTGAAAAATCCATTAGCTACGGCACTTCCTGTATCGCCTGAGGTGGCTACTAAAATGGTGATCTCCTTGTCTTGTTGATTGGCAAAGTAGCCAAGTAAACCCGACAAAAATCGAGCACCAAAATCTTTGAACGCCAAGGTAGGCCCGTGAAACAACTCGAGTGAAAAAACATCTCTTTCGATTTCAACTAAGGGGGCATCGAATTGAATCGTATGATCGACAATTCGCTTCAACTCATTTGTCGGGATATCTTCACCAATCAGACTCTTCGCTACCTGAAATCCAATTTCCGGAAAAGATAATTGTGAGAGTGATTCAAAAAAGGAAGCCGGCAAAACCGGAATACTTTCAGGCATGTACAACCCGTTATCTGGCGCAAGCCCTTGGACTACCGCTTCGCGTAAACTTACTCGTTGGTTTTTGTTATTCGTACTGTAATAATTCATTTTCTGACTATTCTGAATTCCAACTTCTGACTTCGATATTCTAATTTCTAACTCCCTAATCCAAAATCCTCGCCCCCTCCTGATTCACCTTTGACACATACACCTCACTCTTCAAATTGCTTTTCAAAAATTCAAGCTGCATGACCTCGCCTACCTTTTCGGCTAATGCGTGATCTGGGCTCAATGCAAACATAGTAGGCCCTGAGCCGGAAATGCCAGAACCTAATGCTCCAGCCTTTACTGCTACCTCCCTTACTTGTTCAAAGCCAGGAATAAATGCGGAGCGTATCGGCTCGGCAATCGTGTCCTTTAACGACCGACTTATAAGGGAGTAATCTTCGGTGGTCAATCCAATCATAAGCCCGGCAATATTTCCTGTTTGTGCAATGGCATCTTTCAAATTGACAGTTGGTTTCAACACCCTGCGCGAGTCAGATGTTTTCAACTCAATGTGTGGGTGAACTAACGTGGCATATAGATTTTTTGTAGCTGGGATTTTGACAACATCCAAAGGATTGTAATCACGCACTAGTACAAATCCACCCATTAAACAAGGAGCTACATTGTCTGCATGAGCTGATCCGCACGCGATCCTTTCGGCTTCCATGGCATGAACGACTAGCTGCCCACGCGTAAGCGGGTTACCCATCAAGTGATTGATCGCCACTAACGCTGCCACACCACTTGCGGCACTTGAACCCATGCCACTGCCCAGTGGAAGATTTTTATACAATTCTATTTCAACACCTTCCCGCTTGCCAATACTTTTCAAAAACGACTGGACAGCAACGCCTGCTGTATTTTTAGTCGCATCAAGCGGAAGTCGGCCTCCATCACCTACTATTTTTGATAGCGTAACCTCTCGGCTCATATTCAACGTGAGTATTACTTCATCACCCGGAAAATTGACAGCAAAACCCAGCACATCAAAGCCACAACAAACATTGGCCACAGTGGCGGGTGCGAAGGCTTTTATTTTCATTCTATAAGTTGTTAGTACTTTATTTGAAATCAGTTACCCGTTTCAGGTTTCCAGTTACCGGTAACTGAAAACCTGTAACTGGAAACGGACCATTAGTTGCTATAATTTCCAATTCTAATTACGTCTGCAAAAACACCAGCTGCCGTCACTTCAGCACCTGCACCTGGCCCACGAATTACCATTGGTCGTTCTTTGTAACGCTCGGTTGTAAGCAAGATAATGTTATCACTTCCAGACAGCGTATAGAAAGGATGCGATGCACCCACAGAAGCCAACGAAACCTTTGCCTTCCCTCCTTCTAAAATAGCCATATAGCGTAGTTCTTCATTTTTGCGTTGTGCGTGATCTCTTAATTCATCAAAGTCCGAATTGAAAGAGGACAGCCTTTCAAAAAATTCACCCACCTTCATTTCGCTCCTGCACTCTTCTGGCACTAGATTCTCCACCTCAATATCGCTCAACTCCAAATCGAGGCCTATTTCCCTTGCCAGGATCAACGCTTTGCGTGCTACATCCATTCCATTTAAATCATCGCGCGGATCTGGTTCTGTAAAACCTCTTTCCTTTGCTTCCTTCACCACTTCACTAAATTGCATTCCCTCTGCGAAAGAACTAAAAATAAAATTCAAAGTACCACTCAATACTGCCTCAATTCGAAGTGCTTTGTCACCACTGATCAATAAATCATTGAGTGTATTGATTACTGGTAATCCAGCACCAACATTCGTCTCGTACAAAAACTTTACTCCACGCTTAGCGGTTGTGGACTTCAGTTTTTTGTATCGCTCTAACGAACCAGAATTTGCCTTTTTATTCGGTGTCACGATGGAGATATTAGAAGAAAGTATGCGATCGTAAAAACCTGCCACTTCTTCGCTAGACGTGCAATCCACAAAAATACTGTTGGACAAATTCAGCGATTCCATTTTTTCGTAGTATGCAAGTAACGACATCGATTCGCCACTCTTGAGCATTGTATCAACAGCTTGCATCAACGTTATCCCATCAGCATTGAAAAGCATTTTCTTGCTATTTGCAATCCCAACCAAGTTAATTTCTAAGTGATTTTGTGACGCCAATTTTGCAAACTGCAGATCCATCATTTTCACCAATTCCTTTCCAATCAATCCTGTGCCAACCAAAAAAACATTCAATACTTTTCTATCTGAAAGGAAAAATGCTTCGTGCAATACGTTCAACGCTTTGGAGGTATCCGCCTGCCGGATGACGACCGAAATATTCAATTCGGATGATCCTTGTGCTATGGCATGGACATTTATGCCCGATCTACCAAGTGCGTTAAACATGCGACCACTTGTGCCAGGATTGTGCTTCATACCCTCTCCTACTATAGCTACAATAGTGAGATCATTTTCCACCGCAATAGGATCCATTTCTCCGTTCAAAATCTCATAGTGAAATTCCTTTTCAATAGCTGCTTTCGCTTGCGTAGAAAAGCTAGTTTCAATAGCAAAACAAATCGAGTGTTCTGACGATGCCTGACTTATCAAGATCACGTTGATTTTTTCCTTAGCCAACGTGCCAAATAATCGCATTGACACACCTACTACACCTTGCAAGCCACTCCCCTGCACATTGAACAAACTGATGTTGCCCATTGAAGAGACTCCTTTTATAATCAGTGACTTTCCATTCGCATTCGCACTAATGACCGACCCAGGAAAAGTCGGATTGAAGGTATTTTTGATACAGATTGGAATCTTTTTCTCCATGGCTGGCTGCATTGTTGCAGGAAAGATCACCTTCGCACCAAAATGAGAAAGTTCCATGGCCTCCTCGTAGGTCATTTCTTTAACAGTAAATGCCTTCTTCACTTTGCGCGGATCGGCTGTCATCATTCCATCTACATCCGTCCAAATTTCCAACGAGGTCGCATCTAAAGCTGCCGCAAAAATAGCTGCCGTATAGTCAGATCCACTTCTCCCAATAGTGGTCGTTTCGCCCGAGGCAGACGAGCCAATAAAGCCAGTGATCACTTGTAGGTTAGTATGCCGAATGAAATACTCTTGTATCAATTCGTTGGTTTTTTTAAAATCAATTTTAGCATAACCAAAATTGTTATCGGTGCGAACGATCGTCCGAGAATCCAAAAATTCAGATTTGATATTTCGCCCATTGATTGCCTCTGCTATAACGTGGGCAGAAAGCCGCTCGCCAAAACTCATGATATAATCGAGTGAACGTAATGTCCTTTCTTTCACCAAGAAAATACCATGAAGAATGTCTTCCAATTCATTGATTGTGAACTTGACCTGAGCAATCAAGCTGCTTTGCTTTTGAATATCAATCAACTCGCGAACGGCTTCCAAATGTCTCTTTTCCAATTGCTCTAGTTGCACTTTGTACCCCACATCTCCAGCAAGCGCCATAGTGCTTAATTGAATAAGAGAATCCGTTACTCCACCAAATGCAGAGAATACTACTGCAATTTTTTCTTTTTCTATGTACGCCAAAAGGATGTCAATAACCGACTTAATCCGTTCAGGGTTGGCGACTGAGGAGCCACCGAATTTAAGAACTTTCATTTTAAGAAGTGTTGATGTTGAAAAGTGTTGAAGTTCTGAAAATGAGATCTCTCATTTTACAGACTAAAAAAAATTATACACTGGGGAAATTGGGGATATAGTGGGAGCTACCCCGTAATGGTGGTTGTAATCGTTGTAATGCAAGAAGCAATTACGCGTACTGAGTATGATGAACAGCTGTTTTCCATAAATAAGTTTGGCAATAAGCAAATAGAGTTCGGTTAATGCAAAATATTTTTCTCTTTTCACAAAAGAAAAATAACAAACTAACGGTTAGTAGCCGCTCGGTTTCGCGATCTTTTTTTGTAACTTGCTTCATTATCTAATAGTTCAAAAATATGCCGGCTGAGAACTTAAAATACACCCTACTGGATAAGATAATATCAGTCAACGATATGAGTCTGTTGCAAAAGGTAAATGACCTACTTGGCAACGTAAATATCGACCAACCTATTTTCAAGTTAACAGATGCCCAAAAGGAGATGCTGATGAATAGCGAAGAAGATATTCTCAAAGGCGATCTTACTACTAATGACGAGCTGAATGCTGAGGAAGACTTATGGCTAAACGGATAGTCTGGACGAGTACTGCCAAAAAAGCCAGAAGAGAAATACTTGAATATTGGATAAAGCACAACAGGTCTTCGGTTTATTCAAAAAAACTATCAAAACTGTTTAGAACAAAAGCATCTTTATTGGAGACTAAACATTACCTCGGCAAGCCTACCGATTTTTACGATGTTCGTGTTTCTTTGGTCAGTAACTTTTCCATTTTTTATAAGGTGCAACCCAACGAAATAGTAATTGTAGGAATTTGGGATAATCGAAGAAACCCAGATGACCTGCGCAAAAACCTAGAACTATAACAGAACAGCATCCAAAATCATAAACCTAAGATAGTTTCATGGCTCGCAAAAAGAAACACCCCAAAGATTCCTTCGTCAGCATGACCGAACTCGTGCTCCCCAATGATACCAATACACTGAATAATTTAATGGGAGGCCGACTTATGCACTGGATGGATATTGTTTCTGCGATTGCGGGGCAAAAGCATTGCAGCAGTATTGTAGTCACAGCCTCGGTAGATAACATTTCATTCCGCGAGCCAATACGTTTAGGCGATGTAGTTACGCTTCGCGCGAAAGCGACACGGGCATTTAACTCATCGGTAGAAATTCGCATTGATGTAGATGCCGAAAACATCCCAGCAGGAAAAAAGATCGCAAGCCATTCGGCTTACTTTACTTTTGTAGCTGTGGATGCTAACGGAACTCCTGTTGAAATCCCCGAAGTAGAACCAGAGACGGAAGAAGAAATGGAATTGTACAAAGGAGCTCTGCGCAGAAGACAACTTCGATTAATCTTAGGCGGAAGAATGAAGCCAAGCGAAGCGCACGAGTTAAAATCGCTCTTTGATATTAAATGATATAACTGTCAGCCCGAGGCTCTTAAAGGCTGACCACTATTTTTAAAAAACGATGCAAGAAATTTTTGAAAGCACCTATCCCGAAGAACTATACCTCATCAAACCGAGAGTGACTGTGGTGATACCCGTTCCGTGGACAGACGTGAAAGAAGCAGAAAAGGCACTACTGTCAAAAATATTAGGCGCTGTCAAGCAAAGTTTGGACTCAGTGACAATCAAACAACAATCACTGCTCGATTTGTCATTGTGGGGAGAAAAACCTGAGCGCGTGCTATGCTTTAGTCCGGCTGAGGGCATGCCCAAATTTGAAGTATTGCCGGCTCAAGGAACTTCTGTGATTGCTTCATCGCCAATGCCGGAGTTGATGGCAAATGATGAGGCTAAAAAGAAACTGTGGGCAGGGTTGAAGGTGATGTTTAGTTAAGGTAAGTTGAAGCACACGTTGTCAAATTTCACTATTAATAGCTATTTTTGAATTATGACCGACTGGAAAACCAAGTTAACTTCAGACCCTACCATATTATTTGGTAAGTTAGTAGTTAACGGAACTAGAATACCTGTTGATCTAATCTTAGAAAAGCTGGCCTCCAATTTTTCTTTTCAAGAACTTCTAGATGCGTACCCTCGTCTAACTGCTGAGGATATTCAAGCATGCCTTTCTTATGCCTCTGAAAACGCCAAACACGAACGCACTTTGGCTGTTGGATAATGTCTTACCATGTTGTAGCAGATGAGAGTGTTGATTTTAGGATAGTTAACGCTTTGCGAAATGAAGGTCTGACTGTTTTTGCGATCTCTGAAAATCTTGCCTCCATCAAAGATGAAGAAGTTTTGAGGGTTGCCTTTGAAAATAATTCCTTGCTATTAACTGAAGATAAAGATTTTGGAGAATTGGTCTTCCGACTTCACCTAAAACACTCAGGAATTTTGCTTTTACGATTAGAAGATAAAGAAACTTCACTGCTTTGGATTGCTAAAGCAATTAAAACTCATTACTCTCAGTTGCTCGGAAAATTCTCAGTGCTGAATAAAAACAAACTAAGAGTTAAGGAGTGATCCAAAATGAACTGCAAGCTGTATCCGGTTGATGCTTTTGCAGAACATATTTTATAATTTTTTAATGGTTGAGGATCAGAACTCCAAAACAAGGGCGAGGAGAAGTCAGAAGGCATATTCATATCCGTGATTGTTTGTTTGCCTCTACCCGCATTGTTTACCAATAATGAGGCAAAGAAGAAACTATGGAAAGGGTTGATGGTGATATTTTCTTGATGTTTGAAGTTCTTGCACCAGCCAAGAATGGCTTTAGAACGCCCGTTGGGCTTTCCCTCATTTATAATACCACACATTCTCAAATATTTCGGTGAGGAAACTGCTGTTTAACCACGGATAACCTTAATTTCTCAGCACAAAGCCCTAATTCCCCAGCCCAAAATGCCTATTGACCAATGCCTAAGTTCTTCTATATTTGCGGAACTTTTTTTAGCCCTTCCAACGAGGGGCGTGAATCTTAAACCTTAAAACCTGTATGCTAAATCAATTGTTGTATGCGCTGCCCTTCTTCGGTGTTCTGGGCTTATTGTATGTTGTTTGGAAAAGTGCCTGGGTGGCTAATCAAGATGCCGGCACCGACAAAATGAAGAAAATTGCCGGCCACATTGCCGAGGGCGCTATGGCCTTTTTAAAAGCCGAGTATAAGGTGCTCGTTGTTTTTGTGGCTTGTGTGGCGGTTCTTTTGGCTGTAACAGCCAATGGCACAACCTCTTCATGGTTAGTAGGTGTATCTTTTGTTCTTGGGGCATTCAGCTCTGCGCTCGCAGGTTTCATTGGCATGCGGGTGGCTACCAAAGCAAACGTACGCACGACCAACGCAGCTCGGAAAAGTTTGGGCAAAGCCCTGGAGATTGCTTTCGTAGGCGGCTCGGTCATGGGCATGGGTGTGGTTGGTATTGGTGTACTTGGGCTTAGTATTCTTTTGATTGTATATGGAAATATGTTTGGTTTGGATACCCAAGACAATGTTACAAGGGTAATCACTATCATAACAGGGTTTTCATTTGGTGCATCTTCCATCGCTTTGTTTGCACGTGTGGGTGGCGGTATTTACACAAAAGCTGCCGATGTTGGCGCTGACTTAGTAGGTAAAGTTGAAGCTGGTATTCCTGAAGATCACCCATTGAACCCTGCAACGATTGCCGATAACGTGGGTGATAACGTAGGTGACGTGGCTGGTATGGGAGCCGATTTGTTTGAGTCGTATGTAGGTTCTATTGTGGGTACGATGGTATTAGGTGCTGCGTTTATGGTACCGGGTTTTAGCGATAATTTCAATGGCCTTTCCGCTGTGTTGCTTCCCTTAGTGCTGGCTGGAGTTGGTATCATTATGTCATTTGTTGGAACATTCTTCGTGAAAGTAAAAGAAGGTGGTGATCCACAAAGAGCTTTGAATATGGGCGAGTTTTCTTCATCCATTGTCATGATCATCGCTTCGTATTTCATCATCACTTGGATGCTTCCAGCAGAGTGGACGTACAATGACTTGTTGTACAGAGATGATGCTGGCAATCCTACTGTTCGTGTAATGACTTCATTGGGTGTGTTCTGGGCAACCATCATCGGCCTTGTGGGCGGTGTGTTGGTTGGTTTGATTACTGAATATTATACTGCCATGGGCAAGAAGCCTGTGCTTTCTATTGTCAGACAATCTTCTACTGGTGCTGCGACAAACATCATCGCTGGTCTAGGCGTAGGTATGATGTCAACCATGCTACCTACATTGGTGATTGCTTTTTCTATCATCGGTGCATTCTATTTTGGAGGGTTATATGGAATTGCGATTGCTGCTGTTGGTATGCTATCCAATTTAGGTATTCAATTGGCAGTAGATGCATACGGACCAATTTCTGACAATGCAGGTGGTATTGCAGAAATGTCTGAGCTTCCCAAAGAAGTTCGGCAACGCACTGATAAATTAGATGCGGTAGGTAACACTACAGCTGCTATTGGTAAAGGTTTTGCGATTGCATCAGCAGCACTTACCGCATTGGCTTTATTCGGTGCATTCATGACTACTGCTCAAATCCATGCGATTGATGTATCGAAGGCAAATGTGATGGCAGGTTTATTCATCGGAGGTATGCTTCCATTTGTATTCTCTGCGATGGCAATGGGCGCAGTAGGCCGTGCAGCGATGGCGATGATCGAAGAAGTGAGAAGACAATTCAACGACATTCCTGCTTTGAAGGCAGCCTTGGCAGCCATGAAGAGAAATGGCGATAAAGAAATGAAAGATTGGTCAGCGGACGATCAAAAGATATTTCATGATGCAGATGGTTCTGCAGAGTATGGTAAGTGCGTAGAAATTTCTACAAAGGCAGCGTTAAAAGAAATGGTTCTTCCCGGCTTGATGGCAGTAATTGTGCCTGTAATTATTGCTTTCCTTCCTGGTTTTGGCGTAGAAGCCCTTGGCGGGATGTTGGCAGGTGTTACAGTTTCTGGTGTATTGATGGCGATCTTCCAATCAAACGCTGGTGGTGCTTGGGATAACGCCAAGAAAAGCTTTGAAGAAGGCGTAGAGATCAATGGGCAGATGTACTACAAGAAATCAGAGCCACACAAGGCCGCAGTAACTGGCGATACGGTCGGTGATCCATTCAAAGACACCTCTGGGCCTTCCTTGAACATTTTGATTAAGTTGATGTCTATTGTGGCATTGGTAATTGCTCCACTTTTGGTTTCTGATGTGAAGAAAGAGGTGAAGATAGAAGTGAAGCCTACGATTGAATCGGTAACTCCGGTTGCTGAAACACAACAAGCAGCCCATTAAATTTTATTTCAAATTCCAAAAAGCCCTGCCTCGGCAGGGCTTTTTGCTTTTGTAAAAGTTGATCCAGTTGGTACCTTTAGGCCAGATCAATCAGTATTATGCCTGCTAGACTATTTACCTCAGCCCTTTTTTGCTTGGTGTTTACGCAATTCGCATCGGCTCAAACCTCCATTCTTGGAACCTGGAAATCCATTGATGACAAAACAGGCGAAGCCAAATCGATTGTTGAAATCTATGAGCGAGGATCTAAGATTTATGGAAAAATCATAAAAATATTTCCCCAGAAAGGTGTCACAGATCCGATTTGTACAAAATGCCCAAAAAACGATCCTCGATTCAACAAGAAAATTCTTGGAATGGAGATAATCAAAGAACTTGTCCCTGATGGAAATGAGTTTGAAGGGGGGGATATCCTCGACCCTGAAGTTGGGAAAGTTTACAGTTGCAAACTTTGGCTTGAAGGGGGACAGCTAAAAGTTCGAGGTTACTTAGGCCCGTTTTATCGTACCCAGACTTGGGAAAAAACAACTCCCTGAGCAACTCAACCTAAAAAGAAAGAACTTTAACTTAAATTACCACCCGCAATATTAATTAACGGTTACCAATAGTGGCACTACGTGTATTTAAATCCAGTTCTGAGTTAGATGAGAAGGAAATCTTCGAACGGATCACCAAAGGGGACGAAAAAGCTCTAGAACTGATCTACAAGAAGTACTACCGAATGATGACCAAATTGGTTGTCACCAATAGTGGAACGGAAGAGGAAGCCAGAGACGTTTACCAGGACGCGTTGGTGGTGTTTTGGCAAAAGGCCAGATCGGGTAATCTGATCCTGACATCCAAAATGAGCACTTTTATCTATAGCATCTGTCAGAATCTATGGAGAAAAGAGTTGGATAGAAAAAAGCGACTTTCCAATGAGCAAAAGGATACCCCTACCACTATGGACATGGATAGTCTGGAAAGGGAGAAAATAGTAGCGAAGTGCCTTGATCAGTTGGGGGAAACGTGTAGAAAGGTGTTGATGTATTATTATTTTGATGAAATGTCGATGCAGGAAATAGCGGAAAAGTTGGGGTTTGCTAACACCGATACCGCCAAGACCAAAAAATATAAGTGCAAACAAAAATTAGACGAACTAGTAAAAGCTCAGTATTCTGAGCAGGATTTTTTAGACTAACAGATCATGAACAATTTTGAGTTAATAGATGACTATTTGACCAACCGCCTAACTGGCGAGGGGAAAATAGCTTTTGAAAAACAGGTGGAGGCTGATCCATCATTAAAGGCTGACCTTCAGTTGCAAAAGGTAATCTTGGAAAGCGTAAAGAAGGCACGTGCTGCAGAATTGAAAACGATGCTTCAATACGTACCCGTGGGCGGAAGTACAGGGATCGCACAATTTTCAGTTATGAAAATGGTAGCAGGAATCATTGGTGCCGGTCTTCTTCTAGCTGCGTTGAACTACTATTTTAGCAATACAGGTGATAACGGGCCAAATATGTCCACTTCAATGGAAGACTCCATCAAAAAAGTAAACCCGAATGACTTCGAACCACTAGAAGAGCCGTTGGAGAGAACACCGAAAGAAGAGAAAAAGGTTGAGCAACAAACCAAATCGGAAACCAAGCCATCGGTAAAGCCGACAGAAAGTCCTGTTAAGGATGCCACCCATGCCATAAAACCGAAAATGGATTTAGTTGATCCAACCAAAGATATGGTAGAAGGTGACTCGCGCCCCTTAGTAAGTCAACAAACGGCCAAAACACCCATGAGCATTTCGCATATTAAAGTGGACGTGTTACCGGACGACAAAAAGCACGCTTTTCACTACGAATTTTCAGGTGGAAAGTTGCTTTTGTATGGACCCTTTGATAAGTCGTTGTATGAGATATTAGAAATAAACGGTGAAGCAAAAAGTGTATTTATGTTCTATCAAGGGCAGTATTATTTGCTCGATGAGAAGCAAACCAAAGCCGCACCTTTGCAACCTATTACTGATCCTGAGTTGATTTCCAAGTTAAAAGAATATAGAGGTAGGTAGTGAGTTTTAGTAGTTGAGTTTTGAAACACCCTCCAATCGAGGGTGTTTCTTTTTATCCGCTATATTTGTGGCTTTATGAGTGAAATCTCAAAGCACAAGTATAAAAAGAAGAAGCTGGGTACCTACCCCTACCTAAGTGTAGTGTTTAGTATCACCCTAGCCCTTTTTGCTATTGGTGTGTTTGGCACTCTGGTGATCTACTCTAGCGAACTTGAAAATGTAGTTCGGGATAATGTAAAGGTTCAGGTTTATTTGAAAAACCAACTTTCAAAGGAGCAAACCGATAAAATTGAAAGGCAGCTACAAGCCAAGAACTTCGTCAAAAAGGGTGGCAACGAAGGAGCTATCCAATTCGTATCTAAAGAAACAGCGGCCAAACAATTCATCAAAGAGACAGGCGAAGACTTTAAACGGTTTCTGGGAGAAAATCCACTTCGGAATGCTTTCTTGGTGAAAATTGACCCCGCTTATCACGATAAATCCAGCTTGACGAAAATAAAGGTTGAAATAGAAAAAATCCCTGGTGTATTTCAAACTTATTATGTGGAAAACGTCATTGAGTCAATCAATCAAAATGTTGCAAAGATTGGGCTAGTGCTGATGGGATTGGTTGCTATCTTGTTGGTGACTGTTGTTCTTCTCATTAACAATACGGTGCGACTAGCACTTTTTTCACAGCGATTCATTATCCGCAGCATGCAATTGGTGGGAGCCAAACGATGGTTTATTCAACGCCCTTTTCTTTTTCAGGCGATGTGGCACGGTGCCTTGGCTGGCTTACTTTCTTGCGGCTTGTTATATGCCGTTGTTTCATTTGCAACCACAAAAATTGAGGACTTAGCTCTCATTCAGAATACGCAACGGCTCTACCTGCTCGCAGGGTCGCTTTTGATTACAGGTATTGTGGTGGCAACTATGAGCACCTATCGGGCAGTAGGTAAATATTTACGATTATCACTAGACGAATTATTTTAACGCGATGAACAAACTTGCTTTTGGAAAGAAGAACTACCAATTAATGATAATTGGAATTATCACATTGGTTATTGGTTTCACCATTATGTCAATGGATAAAGAACCATATGGCTTTGGCTTTCTAGGACTTACTCTCGGACCCTTAATTGTGATTGCTGGTTTCATTGTCGAGATCGCAGCGATCGTACATACGCCCAAAGAGAAAAAGTAAACTTCATGTCAGTTATTGAGGCCATCATCCTTGCCATTGTGGAAGGACTCACAGAGTATTTGCCTGTGTCTTCTACCGGACATATGATTATCGCCTCTTCTCTAATGGGGATGAGTTCAAGCCCATTTGTAAAGACATTTACAGTAGCCATTCAACTTGGAGCAATTCTATCCGTAGTCGTTCTCTATTGGAAAAGGTTTTTCCAAACGATGGATTTCTACTTCAAGCTATTTGTAGCTTTTTTGCCAGCGATGGTCATAGGGCTATTGCTAAACGATTTTATCGATCAACTACTGGAACGAGTGGAAGTCGTGGCGGTGATGCTGATTCTGGGGGGGATCGTCTTTTTGGTTGTTGATAAGCTATTCCAAAAAAATGAAGAAGAGGGTTTATCGTCAATATCCTACCCCACCGCTTTTAAAATTGGAATGTTCCAGACGATTGCGATGATTCCGGGAGTATCTCGCTCGGCAGCGACTATATTAGGTGGACTCACACAGCAGCTCACAAAGAAAATGGCTGCGGAGTTTTCTTTTTTTCTGGCCGTACCCACTATGTTTGCCGCCACCGCCTACAAGCTTTTGAAATTCTATAAGGAAGGAAATGCGTTTGGCCAACAGGAATTAATGTTGCTTTTAGTTGGAAATCTGGTTGCGTTTATCGTTGGAATGATTGCCATTAAATCGTTCATCAATTTCTTGACGAAGCATGGATTCAAAGTATTTGGCTATTATCGGATTGTACTTGGGCTAATCATCTTGATGCTGTACGTAATGGGCATCCCATTATCCATAGTCTAATGGAAGTCACAGAAGGAAGACTCTTACTGATCAATAAACCCTTGAACTGGACATCATTCGATGTAGTGAATAAACTTAGGTATAAACTAAAAACAAAAAAAATTGGCCATGCCGGAACTCTCGATCCTTTGGCCACGGGGCTATTGATCATTTGTACTGGTAAAATGACCAAGCAAATTGATGGCTACCAAGCGAAGGAAAAGGAATACACGGGGCATTTTGTCATCGGCCAAACAACGCCCTCCCATGACTTAGAGACGGAAGTTTCTCAACCCACGGATGTTTCATCAGTAACAGACGAGCAATTGATTAGCGAAGCCAAAAAATTCATCGGAGAGATTCAACAAATACCACCACTTCATTCCGCCATTAAAGTGGATGGCAAACGTGCGTACAAACTCGCCCGTCAGGGAAGCGATTTAGAACTCAAACCACGCACAGTAACCGTTTCTACATTTGAGATAATTTCGATCCAAAAACCAATAGTTACCTTTCGAATTGTTTGTTCCAAAGGGACATACATTCGTAGCTTAGCCCGCGATTTTGGCAATGCTGTTGGCACTGGTGCTTATCTTGGCTCGCTTTGCAGGACAAGAATTGGGGACTTTTTATTAAGCGATGCCAAAATACTCGACCAAATTGAGCCGGTTTAGTAATGAAAATCTACTACAGCCTCGAAGATTTTTCAAAACTCACCAATGGTGTGGTAACCAGCGGAACTTTTGACGGTGTTCATCTTGGGCACCAAAAAATCATTCGCAGGCTCAAAGAAGTTGCCGAAAAAAGCAAAGGAGAGACAGTGGTAATTACGTTTTGGCCACACCCTCGATTGATCCTAAAACCCGCAGATGATTCGTTGAAGCTTCTTAACACATTTGAAGAGAAGGCCGCGCTACTCAAAGAGCAGGGCATCCAACATCTATTACGAATTCCCTTCACCAAAGAGTTTTCTCAAATTACATCCCAGCAATTCATAAACTCTGTGTTAGTGAATACGATCGGCACCAAAAAATTAGTAATAGGGTATGATCACCGCTTTGGCAACAACAGAGAGGGCAGCTTTGAACAGTTGAAAATCAGTGGCCCCAACTTTGGTTTTGAGGTAGAAGAAATAGAGCGACAAGACATTGATCATGTTGCGGTGAGTTCATCCAAAATTAGAAAGGCGTTGGAAGAAGCGGATCTCGCAAGTGCCACACACCTTTTAGGTCGCCCCTACTCTATTAGTGGGCAAGTCGTTCGCGGAGATAAACTAGGGAGAGTACTCGGCTATCCTACAGCGAATATTGATGTAGACTCTCGACTAAAGTTAATACCAGCAGATGGTATTTACGCAGTAACTGTACAACACGAACACCAGGTATTGAAAGGAATGCTATATATCGGTAACCGTCCAACCATCAATGGCACTAAAAAAGTTATTGAAGTAAACATCTTTGACTTCAATAAAGAGATTTATGGAGAGACCTTAACGGTCGCGTTTCACCAGTTGATTCGAACGGATACGAAGTTTGGTGATTTAGAGGGATTAAGAAATCAGCTGCATCAAGACAAAAAGGATGCATTAGCCATTTTACAACGCATACCTATTTGATGCTACGCTTCAGCTACTTCCAATTCTAGCCGGGCCTCCTCCAGGTCAAGCTCACGTTCAATCTTTCGCAGCGCATCATCTCCAATTTTTTGGGCTTGGTACAACAAATCAAGAGCCACCCGCTCTTGCTTTATTAACTCATGCTGGATGCGATGAAACTCCCCAATTTGCTTTTCTGTGAGGCGATTGGAATCGTCCTTGCGTAATCGTTGGATACGGATCTCATATTTAGCTTTGATCTGTGCCAGCACCACATCGTCCAACGCAAGTGAATAATTCTCTTCGATGTGCTCTATCACAGAGGATGCAATTTGATGACGAATAGCATCTTCTTCCTTTCTAGTACCTACATCTCCTTTCACTCCCAACTTTCTCACTAAGATGGGGAGTGTCATCCCTTGGAAAACCAACGTAGAAAAAATTACGGCAAACGTCAGAAAAATAATCAAGTCCCTATTGGGAAAAGGCGTGGTTTCCTGTATCATTAATGGAAGAGCCATCGCGGCTGCCAATGAGACAACTCCTCGCATTCCAGACCACGCTACGATGGAAACATTTCGCCCACTAAACTCTGTCTCACGTCTGCGAACACCGGCACTAAGTCTAGGCAAATACGCAGCAGGAAAAACCCAAACTATGCGCGCGACAATTGTGGCAGCGCTAACCAGGAAACCGTACCACAACAACGTGCTGAATGAGTGCTCCTGGATATGAGCCAATACGGTTTTTAGTTGTAGTCCGATTAAGATAAAGATGATGCCATTCAAAATAAAGTTCACCGTGTCCCAGGTCGAGTTTGCTTGAAGCCGGGACTGGTGACTAAATATTTTTGATGACCGTTGGCTAAGAAATAGTCCGCAGGCAACCACGGCCAACACACCCGAAACATGAATTTGCTCTGCAAATAAATAGGCGATATAAGGCGTAATAAACGTGAGCGTAGTATCTGTGGTGGGGTTATCTGGTGTAATCCTGTGTATCCAAAAAAGCAGTTGCCCAACAATTAACCCGATAATAATTCCAACCCCAGCGACATAGAAAAAATTAATACTTGCCAACCAAAAGATAAATGTACCTGTGGCAGTTGCCGCAATTGCATAACGCATAGCAATAAGTCCTGTCGCATCGTTCACTAAACTTTCTCCTTCCAAAATGGTTATCAATCGTTTTGGCACACCCAGCCCTTTGGTTGCGGCAGTAGCGGCTACCGCATCGGGTGGTGAAACAATTGCGCCCAAGACAAACGATTCTGGCCAGCCAAAGCCGGGAATCAGATAGTGCGCAACACAAGCAATGGCGGTAGTCGTGAACAATACACAACCAACAGCAAGTAAGGAGATGGCTCGTCTGGCTTTCTTAAAGTCAGTCCATGAAGTCGTCCACGCAGCCGCATAAAGAGCGGGAGGTAAAAAGATGAGGAATACCACATCTGGATTTAACTCAACAACAGGTAATTGAGGAATAAGGCTGATACCAATTCCTGCCAAAACGAGCAGCACCGGGTAAGGTATTTTAACACGATCTGTCACCTCCGCCAGTGCTGTTACCACCGCCAAAAGAAGAATGATGACGGTAATTTCTTCTAACTCCATGAAACCAACTACTTAATTGACACTTACGGTCAAATTAAAAGCTATTTATCGTGTCTGCAAAACAAAATAGATTCGACAATTTAGCTAAACCTTACCAAACCCACGAACCTTTTTTCAAAACACTTGTTTTATCTTTACTTGATGAAAATCTCTATTTCCCGAAAGGAACATTTTAACGCTGCCCACCGACTGTTTAATCCCAATTGGAGTAACGAAAAAAATGATGCTGTATTTGGTAAGTGTAACAACCCCAATTATCATGGCCACAACTATGAAGTCATCGTTACGCTTGTAGGTGAAGCCGATCCGGAAACCGGATATTTGTTTGACATGAAAATATTGAGTGATCTGATTAAAGAAAACGTGCTGAATCATTTTGACCATAAAAACCTTAACTTAGATACAGTTTACTTCAAGGACTTGAACCCAACAGCGGAAAACATCGCAGTAGTCATTTGGAAGATACTGAGACAAAAAATTGATAACCGATTCGAGCTTAAAATAAAACTGTATGAGACAGAAAGAAATTTCGTTGAATATCCTGCCCATTAAACCTTTTGACGAGGAAGATTTAGATCACCCGGCAGGATCGCACGATACGCCATTGAGGGCTGATGCCTTTGATCTAACCGATGAGGAAAAGATTAGTAAGATAGAAGACCATTTTCGCGAGATAATGACAGTTTTGGGACTTGACCTTAATGATGATAGCTTAAAAGGTACGCCTCGAAGAGTGGCAAAAATGTACGTGAAAGAAGCCTTTAGTGGGCTTAATCCCGATAATCGGCCAACGACCAGATTATTTGAAAATAAGTACAACTACGACCAAATGTTGGTCGAGAAGGATATCACCTTCTTTTCACATTGCGAACATCATTTTGTGCCCATCTACGGGAAGATCCATGTAGCCTACTTCTCCTCAGGCAAGGTGATAGGGCTTTCCAAAATCAATCGCTTCGTCCAGTATTTTGCGAAACGCCCTCAAGTACAGGAAAGGCTGACTGTACAAATTGGAAAGGAGTTAGAGCGCGTACTAAATACGACTGACGTTGGTGTAGTAGTCGATGCAAATCACATGTGTGTAGCTTCCAGAGGTGTTGGAGATACGAATAGTAAGACGGGGACGGCTTATTTTTCGGGAAAATTCAAGGACGAAAACGTAAAACGCGAGTTCCTGAATTACATTAATGCTAAGTAGCATTCAATGAACCTGTCTTTCACTTTCGCGTTCGAAAGCGTCAAGATCAATTCATAGGCGCGTCTCAATAAAACGGTCAAATTAGAGTCTATTTGACAGCATTTATTTCACTTTGACGGCTTAAATCCCACCTATTTTTGTAGATTAGCGACAACTTTTAATCTACAAAATATGGTATTCGACTTAGCTATGATCAAGGCTCTTTATGCAGCAATGCCGGGCCGTATCGCCAAAGCCAGAAAAGTTGTTGGCAAACCCTTTACCCTGTCAGAAAAGATACTGTACTCGCATCTACATGCAGACCAAAAGCTTGAAAATTTTGGGAGAGGCAAGTCGTATGTTGACTTTGCTCCTGATCGTGTGGCTATGCAAGACGCGACAGCACAAATGGCATTGCTTCAGTTCATGTCTGCCGGAAGACCAAAAGTTGCGGTTCCATCTACAGTACATTGCGACCACTTGATTACAGCCAAAGTAGGTGCTGCCGATGATTTAAGTTTTGCAAACACGGAGAGTAAAGAAGTGTTTGATTTTCTTTCTTCGGTTTCAAATAAATATGGTCTTGGATTTTGGAAGCCAGGGGCAGGTATTATTCACCAGGTGGTATTAGAAAATTATGCTTTTCCAGGAGGCATGATGATTGGTACCGACTCACATACAGTAAATGCCGGTGGCCTGGGAATGGTTGCCATTGGCGTAGGTGGCGCTGATGCTGTTGATTTAATGGCGGGTATGGCGTGGGAACTGAAATTCCCTAAACTAATAGGAGTAAAATTGACCGGTAAACTTAATGGCTGGACATCGGCTAAAGACGTCATCTTAAAAGTTGCCGGCATTCTCACCGTTAAGGGAGGAACAGGGGCTATTGTAGAATACTTTGGCGAAGGAGCGACTTCCATGAGTTGTACTGGTAAAGGAACAATTTGCAACATGGGCGCAGAAATTGGGGCAACTACATCAACTTTTGGGTATGATGCTTCGATGAGTCGTTATTTGGTTGCAACTGGAAGAGCAGAGGTAGCTCGATTAGCCGATAAAATCAAAAATCATCTCACGGCTGATCCTGAAGTATACCAGAACCCTGCGAAGTATTTTGACCAAGTCATCGAGATCGACTTAAACACATTGGAGCCTCACTTGAATGGACCTTTTACTCCGGATTTGGCAACGCCCATTTCAAAAATGAAAGAAGCTGCATTGGCGAATGGATGGCCTACCAAAATTGAAGTAGGCTTGATAGGCAGTTGCACAAACTCTTCTTACGAAGACATAAGCCGTTCTGTAAGCTTAGCAAAGCAAGTGACCTCGAAAGATTTAAAATTAAAATCTCAATTTACGATTACACCCGGTAGTGAACAGGTTCGTTTCACGATCGAACGCGATGGGTTCTTAGAGGTATTTGATAAGATCGGAGCAACTGTCTTTGCCAATGCCTGCGGACCTTGTATTGGTATGTGGGCGCGAGTTGGGGCAGAGAAAGCAGAAAAAAATACCATTGTTCATAGCTTCAACAGAAACTTTGCGAAGCGTGCCGATGGTAACCCGAATACGTTTGCGTTTGTTGGAAGTCCAGAGATAGTAACGGCAATGGCTATTGCTGGAGATTTGAGTTTCAACCCACTCACTGACTATCTGACGAATGAACAAGGACAAAAGGTAAAGCTTGATCCTCCAACCGGTAGTGAGCTTCCCGCAAAAGGCTTTGACGTCAAAGATCCCGGCTTTCAAGCTCCTGCTAAAGATGGCAGTAGCGTGACTGTAAAAGTTAGCCCCGATTCAGATCGCTTGCAATTATTGGCACCATTCGCTCCTTGGGAAAAAACAGACTTGAAAGGGCTGCGTCTATTGATCAAAGCCAAAGGAAAATGTACGACCGATCATATTTCTATGGCGGGAAAATGGCTAAAATACAGAGGTCATTTGGACAACATCTCGAATAACCTGCTAATCGGAGCAACTAACTACTTCAATGAAAAAGTAAATAGCGTAAAAAATGGCTTGACTGGTGAGCATGATGAAGTGCCTAAGGTGCAACGTTCTTACAAGGCAAAAGGAATCGGAAGCATTGTAGTCGGTGACGAAAACTATGGCGAGGGTTCCTCTCGCGAGCATGCGGCAATGGAACCTCGCTTCCTTGGGGTAAGAGCCATTCTTGTGAAATCGTTTGCTCGTATCCACGAAACGAATTTGAAAAAGCAAGGCATGTTGGCGTTGACATTTGCGAACAAAGAAGACTACAATAAGATTTTGGAAGATGACCGCATTGATATTGTTGGGCTAACGACTTTCGCTCCGGAAAAGCCACTGACCCTAGTGTTAAATCACATTGATGGTAAGAAAGAAACAATCACTGTCAACCATACATACAATGCAAGTCAAATCGAGTGGTTTAAAGCAGGCTCTGCGTTGAATAAGATGGGCACTGATGATGCCAAAAAGAAATCAACAGCTAAGAAAAAGCCTACTGCAAAAACTGTAGCCAAAAAGATTGTTAAGAAAGCTGCACCTAAAAAGAAGGTAGTTGCCAAGAAAGTAGTGAAGAAGGCAACTAAGAAAACCGTTAAGAAAGCAACTAAGAAGGCGGTGAAATCAGCAAAAAAATCAGCTGCAAAAAAGAAAACAACGGCTAAGAAGAAAAAATAGAGCGGCCACTAAAAATTAAAAAGGCACTGACCAACTTGGTTCAGTGCTTTTTTTTGTCGGGTGCTCTGGTCGTGTTCTTTTTTTTCAATTCAAGATAATGCCCGACAAAAATAGCTTGTTACTTAATCGAAAAAAGTAACCTTCAGAATTTTAGCGCTTTTCTTCAACCACAGCCACGCGCTTCGATAGCGAAATAAGTTCTTTTAGAACAATGCCTTGGTCTTCGCGCAATTGCTTTATCTCTTGGCTGACCACATTGAACTTTTCGTTCATTACATTGAACTTTACATCATTTTCAGCGAGTGCGCGGCTCATAATCTCAATACCTCGTTCGGTTCGATCCGCTCGATCGGACAATTGATCGCCCTTTTTTAGGTATTCTGCCAATAATTCTATGATCCTTTCCTCTAAATTCATATTTATACCTTTATAAATTTCAATCTATACAATCTATGAAATCACTCTCAAAATACCGACTGAATCTCTACTACCAATTTAATCCCACCGTTTCAATTCTTCAAATCCACTTTTGTATTCGGTGGAGTTTCCTTGGGTTCTTTTTACATAACGCTCTAACCATGTATCCATCTCCCCGAACATGTGCATCACCTATTCTTTGCCACGATAGTCATGGCTTTTTTGGGAAGCAATACTCAGCCACTGCATGAAGCCCTCGTAACTCAATGCTTCTCTTCAACCACAGCCACCCGCTTTGACAGAGAAATGAGTTCCTTTAGCAATACACTCTGCTCTTCGCGCATGTTGTTTTGATTTTCATACATCCGGTTTTGGTCTTCACGCGGTTGCTTGATCTCCTGGCTTACCACATTGAACTTCTCGTTCATTTTTTCATTCGTTACAATGGACTTTTCGTTCATCGTGTTGAACTTTTGGTTCATCTCATTGAACTTTTCATTCATCACGTTGAACTTTACATCATTCTCGGCAAGAGCCCGGCTCATAATCTCAATACCTCGTTCGGTTCGATCTGCTCGATCCGTTAGTTGGTCTCCTTTTTTCAGGTATTCCGCCAATAAATCGATGATCCTTTCCTCTAAATTCATGGTTAATCCTACTTATCAAAATACAATTTAATCAATCTTTTTAGAACCTTAAAAATTGGCAAATAGCCCAATCCTAAGAAAAATCGATCTGCTAGTTCTTCAAATCCACTTTTGTTTACATACTCTATAACCACGTATCCATCTATTGCCATTTCAATTTTCGATGCCAGTTTCCAAAGCCAACAAATAGTCTGACGTATGGTCCTTCATAATCCAATGCGGGTGCTCCTCTCAACACTTGGTTATTGTATTTTACCTCATCACTCCCAGTCACAAACGAATAGCCTGCTTTCAGTCCAATAGTCCAGTATCTATTACTTTGGGGGCAATCCCAATCGCGGTTTCTTGCCAAGATATTCCGATTGATACTCATCCCCACATCAAGTACGAAAAATTGGTAATCTAGCGAAACATTCCTGTTTGTTGCGTTGATCAAACTATTGGCATCAACCACTGCTTGGCCATCGATGATTTTCAAAGAATGATTATTATCTACTATACGCACATATGGATAAATAGTAGTGCGCTTTCTTTGCACTATGCAATATCCGAACATTGGCGCTATAGTGAACCCATGCAAGCTTGTCTTCAAGTTGCCGGGTTGCGGCTCGGACATTGGCATCAAGACTTCAAAGCCCGCTCCGAATACAAATCTATTGAAGATGGAAACAGAACCTACTCCCGCGGTAAATCTGCTCCTTGATATCGGATTGAAGCCATTGTTTGCCAAAAATGAGTTAACAGAGGAAAAGCTATTGTAACTATAGCCAAAACTCATTTCGGCCACTACAGCAAATCGTTTAGTCTGTAGGCTATCCTGAGCCTGTGAGGCGGATGCCAAAAGAAAAAGTAAAAAGATTGTCGGTCGGTTTCTCATAGCCTATTTATTTAAGGTAATTTTATTGTAGCTGGTAAATATTTTAATGAGGGGTTTGCCCGCTTTACGTTTTAAATTAAAGTATTGACTCTTATCAGTGGTAATGATTTTCTGCGCATAACTCTCATATTTGATATCGATTACTCCATGGTCTGTAGATAATGAATAGCTGTAGGCGTCAAAATCGCCAATAGAAATATCTGTGGCTGTCCGATCTGCAAAAATCGTTAGGTCGCTCAAAACATTGTTGGGCAAAACAACCACTGTTCCAAGACTGCTATTGATACGATAAGAACCATGCAGATTCTCAAGATAAATATTGGCCTTGTTTGTGCGGCAAAAAAAAGTGGCATTAATATCATGACCAATAACATCGGCATAGGTAGAATTTAATTTTACCTCCCCACTTAGTTTATTTAGCTTAACATTTCCAAATTCAAATGTGCCATCAACTTCATGGGTTAAGTCTGTCAGTTCTATATTGCTATACTTCCCCTCCAATTGCAATAAAACACGGAAAGGAACTTTAATATCATAAAGCACGCTCAGTGTGCTTTTAACATATCTCACTTCATCGGGAAAATCGAATCTGTTACGAAATTCAATAATACCATCTTCGTAAGTTATGGCATATTTAATGTAGCTCAATTCCCGAGAAGCCACCTCTTTATTTTCGTGTCGAGCTGTCAGTTTCAGGGTGAACTTTATGTAATCCTGATCCCATCCTTGTATTCGAGCATCGGCTTTTTCGCAGACAATCTTTATCGCTTCAACCTTACCACCAGGAATATCGTTTTCTATCGTTTTCTCTACTATCTGCAATTTTTGCTGGGCAATTGTCTGCCCTGAAACTGAGGCTAGAAAAACAAATAGAAATAATAAACGGAAGCTCTTCATATTGAAAATCACATGGTTGATCTTTCTTCTTTCACTGCCTTTTTTTGCTTGACACCTTCATCCATATATTAGGACTTGATTATTTGAAGGAGTTCTTTTTCAACCTGATTCATTGCTCTTTGTATCCTACTATGCGCCTCTAAGAGGTGAGTATCCTGTCCAAAAAATTTAAGTTGTTTACCTATTTTTTCAGACTGTTCATTTAATTCATCCAAGTGAACCTTCAAATCGCGAAATTCGGCCGTTTGGCAAACAGCCGATTTTATCAGGCATTGCTCTTCAATAAGAAGGCGGATGTTGCCACTCCTTTCATCTGGGTGAAAACTGTTTGTGATGCCTATTTCCACCTCCTCACTATAGCGGATGGTAACGTGTTCTGTGCTTTTTGTCGATTGGGTGTAAGCAAAAAAACCTACTGCTGCAATGCAGATGGTCGCCAGAAGGGAAAATTTTATCCAATATATTTGCTTTGATCTTCGCTGTTTGATCTCTACCATTTCCCAAAGATCTTCTTGATTCCATTTTACCTGCGGAAAACTGTTATCGAGATCAGAGATATTCTCAAGTAGTTTCTTATCAAGATCGTTCTGATTCATCTCTATGTATTTTTAGATAGTAAGGTCATTAAACGCTGCCGTGCATGGGTCAACTGCGACCTCGAAGCACTTTCAGAAATAGTCAACTGTTCTGCAATCTCTTTGTGGGAGTACCCCTCAATAACATACAAATTAAAAACAGTGCGATACCCCAAAGGCAATTCCAAAATTAGTTTATACAAATCTTCAGCGTGCAGCTCTATTTCAACAGGAGCTATCAATAAAAGATGATTGTCTTCGATATTAATGGCTCGAACTAAGTTTCTGTTTTTTCTCAAAAACATCAAAGATTGATTGACTACGATTCTTTTTAACCAAGCCTCTAAACCCACCTCGTCATGAAAATCGAAATTTTTGACATGTTGAAATATTTTAATGAAGGCCTCGGCCAATACGTCCTTTGTATCTTCCTCATCCTTCACATATCGCCAACACAATCGTGTCATTTTAGTGATGAATCGTTCGTACAGCATCTTCTGTCCACGCCTATCCGACCGTTTGCATAAGCTAATAAGCTCGTGGGTAGTCAATTGATTTGGTCTTTAATTGTTTAAACAATCTGGTGATCGCATTTTGCAATTCGTTTGGGTGTTCGATTCCGTTGTCATGAAAAGGCACCAAAATTGAATCACACAAACCTCACAAAGGCAAACAAAGGCTAAGCAAAACCAAATTTCTGGCAGTACCTGTGGCTATAATGCTTGAAATGAGTAAAACGCTGCATTAGCCATAAAAAAATTTGAAATTAGTTACTCTTGGTCAAGGCCTTATGCGTCCATTGCTCAGCCTTTGTTTACTTCTCTGGCATTTATTCTCGTTTTAGGCGCTGGCAAAGAGATTCAGATCAATAACTTGAGGCTATTACTATTTATTTGCGTGGTCGTGAATACTTCCGTAGAAGTTCATAGCGCGATGCCTTTCTTTACATAGCAATACCCCATCCGAAGTTCTGCTTACAAAAAACGAGAAGGAATTCTAATTCTTCAAATCCACTTTTGTATTCGGTGGAGTTTCCTTAGGTCCTTTTACATACTTCTCTAACCATGTATCCATCTCCCAAAACATGTGCATCACCGATTCTTTGCCGCGGTAACCATGGCTTTCGTAAGGAAGAAGTACAAACCGAGCAGTACCGCCATGCCCTTTAATGGCGTTGTACATACGCTCGCTTTGAATAGGAAAAGTGCCCGTATTGTTATCGGCTTCGCCATGTATCATCAAAATTGGCTCCTTTATTTTGTCCGCATAGGAGAAAGGTGACATCTCGTAATACACTTGTGGCGCTTGCCAGTAGGTGCGTTCTTCTGCTTGAAACCCAAAAGGTGTAAGTGTGCGATTGTAAGCACCACTTCGGGCGATGCCCGCTCGGAACAGCTCTGAGTGGGCGAGCAAGTTGCCCGTCATAAATGCTCCGTAACTATGACCACCGGCTGCTACACGTGTCGGGTCAACAACACCCAGCGAAGCGCCATAATCGATAGCAGCTTTAGCACTTGATACCAATTGTTGAATGTAAGTATCGTTTGGTTCCTTCTCTCCTTCCCCTACAATTGGAATCGATGCATCGTCCAAGATTGCATAGCCTCTCAACACCCAATAAATCGGGCTGCCCCAATTCAATCGAGTAAATGCATGAGGCGAACCCTTCACCTGACCAGCGTTGCTCTTTGATTTAAACTCTGCCGGATAAGCCCAAAAGAAAGTTGGCAGTGGTCCATCTTCTTTTTTATAACCAGGTGGCAAATAAAGATCGGCCGTAAGTTCAACACCATCTGCACGCTTGTATTTCAGCACTTGTTTTTTTACATCCTTCAACTGTGGATATGGATGCGGAAAAGCAGTCAGTGGTTGCACACTTTTCGAACCGATCGTTCGCATGTAGTAGTTAGGGTTTTCAGTCTGTGACTCGCGCGATGTAACAAAAGTTCCTTTCTTAACATCCAGCATAGCGACCACCGTTTCATAGTAGGGAGCCTCGCTCCGCCATTGTCTAGTAACTTTTCCAGTTGTCAAATCTATCTTATCGAGGAAAGGGCGATCACCTTCCGGTGAAGCTCCATCACCAGTCAAATAAGCCGCGTTATTGTTGATCAACATAACTGATCTACCAAAAGAATTAGTCGTGCTGACCACGTTGCCTGGATCGGCATACACATCTTCCGATGAAAAGTCAAAGACGGTTTTCCTTGGTGATATATTAGTCGGGTCAATTTGATATACGCGCTGTTTGCGATCTGACCACCAGCTCTCATACACCCAAGCCACTTTTTCATTTCCCCAACTTATGCCGCCATACCGCAGGGGCAAGCTCACCATTTCGGAAGGTGTATTAGTAAAGGGTGCCGGCCATTGGAAAAGTTTGTCTCGTACGTCTGCTTTTACTTTTGGGTCTCCCCCATCTTGAGCCTCAACCCAATAAAGTGTAGAAGACACATCATTTCGCCAGGCATGACTGCGTGGGCCTTTTATAGACGAACTAAAACCTAGCGGAATGTTATCAGCCAGTGGAATCGAAGCAACATGTTTAACCCATATTCCACCAGTCGTTAAAACATCCACTGATTGTGGAAACAAACTAGCGGGAACCAGGTAAGAATAAGGGCGTTGTATCTCTTTGGTAAGAATAAACCGCGCGTCTGGCGATGGTGATTGACTCAAATAGATGCCTGGCTTTCCGACTAAAGATTCGAGCCCCTCTAAGTTAACGAGAGTCAGTTGAGAGGTACAGTAATGATCGAAGAGTGATTCATCGTACGGGTTTTTCAACAAATCCTGATAAGTGCGATTGGGCGCTTTCTTTCCGAGATTCTCTTCCACCACGGGTCCAACAGGAACTCTTGACTTGGGTGGCATCACTTTTCCATCATTGGCTGCTGCCAGATAAACGATACTAGCGGAGGTAGAAAGCCACGCAAATGGATTTCCAATCGTGTTGTTTACTTTCTTAGAAGAAATCTTCCGTGCACTTAAAACCGTGAAGTCGACCACCCAAAGTTCAAGACGATCAGGAAAAGTCTGCAAAAATGCTGCCTTCTTGCTATCGGGAGAAAATTGGAAGTTACTCATCTGCAAGGGAGTAGGTAAATTTGCAATGGACGACAACGATGTCTCTTTCATCGTTTTGATCTTGATACCGATGAAAAAATTATTACGGCTTTGTCCAAAGTTATCAGGGTTGATGCGAAGACCTGCAATACGCAACTCGGGACGCGAGAGTTCTTCAATAGTTGGGTAATCTGAGCGCTCTAAAAAAACCATCCATGCTTTGTCTGGTGAGAAAAGAACTGCAGGAGTTGACGGAGCCTCTACAAGATCTGCAATAGCTTGTGGTGGCCGCTGATAGGTGGCAGCATCTTGGGCAGATACACTTGCAAAGCAAAAAGTAAAAAAGGCGATAAACAACTTTTTCATAGAATTTGGAGATTATGTAGTCGGGCTTTCCGTCAGAAATATATAGAAATCTGGGCTCAATTTAGATTGTATTATGCGAGCGGTAGAAGACCGGCTATGAATGATAGACTTCTTTTATTACCATCCTAAATTCATTCAACATCATAGCAGTCGCTCCCCACACCACTTCGCCTTCAATTTCAAAATGTGGGGCCAGCATGGGGTATAACTTTGCCGCAACTATTTCCTTCGTGAGTACTGCATCATCTTTTAAAAGTTCCTCCACATCTCCTTCGATGATTTTGTCAACTTCTGAAAGTTGAGGAGTAAAAACGGGTCTCCTTTCTGCGAAAGCGACCACCGGGGTGACTAAAAAATTGCTGGGAATCACGAAAAACGGACTAAGTTTCCCTATCACCTTGATCAAATCGCCAGGTACTCCTATCTCCTCTTCTGCCTCCCGCAGAGCCGTTTCCAAATAGCTCTCGTTGGGCTCAGACTTGCCCCCAGGGAAACTCACTTGCGCACTATGAGCCCCAACATATTCTTGCCTTTTAGTGAGGGGAAATTTAAGTCGTTCCCCTTCGGGGTAAAGCAAAATCAATACGCTTCCAGGCCTCGGTGGAACCCTGTGTTCGAATTTTGGTTTGACTAGCCCTGTTGGTGTCGCGCGAAGTGGTTCGTGAGCTATATCTCCCGGCAAAGGTTGAGTAAGCCTAATCTCCAGTCTCCGTATGGTCTCGTGCCAACTCACTTGCAAGCCTTAACCAAATCGGTAGTCATCATCTTATCGCCAAGCTCCTCCGATTTTTTAAACGAAGTGCAAGCAAGGGCTGTCCTTCCATTCTTTAGATATGCCATACCCAAATAAAAATAAATCTTATCCACAAAATTGTCCATGTCTAACGATTGTTTCAACAAACGCTCAGCGGATGGATAGTCGCCTCTCATCAAATAAAACACGCCTTTGTTTCGGTACGCCCAGGCATTATAAGGATCTTCAGAAATACTCTCGTTGATGTCGGCTTCTGCTTTTTCCATCTCATTCAAACTGAGAAAAATAAAACCACGGTTGTTAAGAAAATAGGATTGCTTAGTATCCAACGCGATAGCTTTGTTGACCATTTTCAATGCTTCTTGATAGTTACCTTTCTCCGTTTCAATTAGAGAAAGTGTATTGTAAATATTTGGCTCGTCTTTCTTTACTTTAGCCAATTTCTCTAACTCCAATTTCGCCACGTAAAAGTCCTTTCGATAAAAATGCACAATAGCATGATTTACTTTGTAATCTATATTGGTCGGGTCTAATTGGATCGATTTTGCAAATGCGTCCAGCGCGTTATCGAACTTGCGCATTTTTGTAAACACCAACCCTTTTGTAAAATACACCAAAGCAGTGTCGGGTTTTGTGGCCGCCACTTTATCTAAATCTTCGATAGCTTTGTAATACTCTTTCAATTCGTAGGCAGTATTGGCACGATTCAACAGCGCATTTAGAAAATCTGGTTGGCACTCGATCGCTTTCGTGTACTTCTCCATTGCCAATTCAAATCTACCTTGCTCGAAATAGACTGTTCCCAGATTGTTCCATGCATCGGCATAGCAAGGCTCAACCCGAATTGCTTCGCCAAAATAGTAAGCAGCCTGGTCAAAACTGCGCTGTTTGGTGGCTAGATTACCCTTTAACAAAAACTGCTGCAAACGTGCCTCTTTTGAATCTGAACAAGAGAGCACCGTAAATAGGCATACTAATAAGATTAAACGTATCATAACAAACAAAAATACGATAATCTAAACAGGATTGGCTAACAGTTGTTTTACACTTGCTAACTGAAAAGACGATAACTTTTTAGGCAACAACTTTGAATAATTGGAAGGAATCTCTTTCTTTGCTACGCAATAATACATGAATAACACTCAGAACATCCATCACCACCATCTTGCAGCAGGCTTGTTGGTTGGCTTTATGTTTTGATTTTACGATAAAAACTTAAGAAAGGCTTACCAACATCGGTAAGCCTTTTTTGTTTAAAGACAGTCAAGGAAATAAATAACTATAGAACGCACAGATAAATGAATTCAACTCTTCGAATTGCCATTCAAAAATCGGGTCGCTTGCAGGAAGACTCACTAAAGCTTTTGAAAGAAAGTGGTCTTCAATTTAGCAACGGAAAAGACCAGCTAAAGACCCAGGTAAGAAATCTTCCCATTGAACTCCTTTTTCTTCGTGACGATGACATTCCACAATACGTGGAAGACAAAGTAGCAGATGCCGGAATTGTAGGTGAGAATGTTTTTGTTGAGAAACAAAAGAAAAATGAATTGGTCAGACGCCTGGATTTTGCCAAGTGTCGATTGTCTATTGCCATCCCCAGATCTGAAAGTTTCACAGGTATCTCCTACCTGGAAGGGAAAAATATTGCAACCTCCTTTCCGGTGATTGTGCAGAAGTACCTGGATAAAAATAAAATCAAGGCAGGCATTCATGAGATCAGTGGATCAGTAGAAATTGCTCCTGGTATTGGACTGGCCGATGCTATCTGCGATATCGTAAGTACAGGCAGCACACTATTAAGCAATGGATTGAAAGAGGTAGACATTGTCATGCAAAGCGAAGCTATTTTAATCACAACTCCTGAATTAGAAGTTGCTAAAAAGGTGATCCTCGATAAACTCCTGTTTAGAATGCAGGCTGTTCAATCAGCAAAAAACAATAAATACATATTGTTGAATTGTCCGAATGGAGCCATTGAAAAAATTACCAGTGTTATTCCAGGAATGAAAAGTCCAACTATTATGCCACTGAGCAGAGTAGGCTGGTCAAGCTTACATTCGGTTGTAGATGAGAATGATTTCTGGGAAAAAATTGATTTGTTAAAATCATTTGGTGCTGAAGGGATTTTGGTAATTCCTATTGAGAAAATGATCGCTTAGTCTTAAAGATAATGGAAGTCAGAAATCGAGAATTTAGAAGTTAGAATACAGCGATATGAGAATAGAGAGTAATCCCCCAAAAAACAAATGGCCTGAACTATGTCAAAGGCCACAAATGGAATTGGAATATCTAGACAGCAGTGTTAAAAATATTTTGGCTCGCGTTAAAAAATCCGGAGATGAGGCCTTGAAAGAACTAACGAAACAGTTTGATCAAGTACACCTCAATCAACTTCAGGTGACGGATGAAGAAGTTAAAAAAGCAATTGAAGAGGTGCCCGAACATTTGAAGAATGCTATTCGTGCAGCAGCCAGTAACATTACAAAATTTCACGCGGCACAAAAGAAAGATGACTTACAAGTGGAGACCCAGCCGGGCGTTACTTGCTGGAGAAAAGGTGTTGCCATTCAAAAAGTCGGAATATATATACCCGGTGGATCAGCCCCACTTTTTTCTACTGTGTTGATGCTGGCTATCCCGGCAAAACTGGCAGGATGTGAGGAAGTGATTCTTTGCACGCCACCTGACAAAGATGGAAAGATCAATTCAGCGATTCTTTTTGCCGCGTCCATTACCGGAGTAAAAAGAATATTTAAAGTAGGTGGAGCGCAAGCTATCGCAGCAATGGCGTATGGAACTGTTACGATACCAGCTGTGAACAAGATTTTTGGACCCGGGAATCAATTTGTAACAAAAGCAAAACAATTAATTGACCAGGAAGGCACAGCTATCGATATGCCCGCTGGCCCCTCTGAGGTATTGGTGATTGCAGATGAATCCGCAAACCCCTCTTACATCGCTGCTGATCTCCTTTCTCAAGCCGAACATGGTGCAGATAGCCAGGTTGTATTAGTTACTCTAACTAAATCAATTGTAGAAGCTACACAAAAAGAACTCACACAACAGGTCACCAAGTTACCTCGATTGGAAGTAGCGCAGCAAGCACTTAAGAATAGCCTTGCGATTGTTTTCAATTCTTCGACAACGCTAATTGACTATGTAAATGAGTATGCACCTGAGCACCTCATCATAAATACAACAGATTGTGATTCAATAGCCGAAAAAATTATCAATGCCGGCTCTATTTTTTTGGGACCGTATTCCCCCGAATCTGTCGGTGACTATGCCTCTGGAACGAACCACACGTTACCAACTAATGGATACGCCAAAGCATACAGTGGTGTTTCTCTAGACAGCTTTATGAAATACATCACCATCCAAAAACTGACGAAAGAAGGATTGAACGCCCTTGGTCCGGTGGTAGAGGAAATGGCAGAGGCCGAACAATTACGTGGACATGCGGAGGCTGTAAGGGTGAGAAGAATATAATGTTGAATTATGAATTATGAATTATGAATTATGAATGGCAAACTTTTGAATTGAGTACCATGAAATTTGATTTAGATAAATTGATAAGGGATAATGTAAAGCAGTTGAAACCTTATTCATCGGCACGAGATGATTTTAAAGGTGACGCGTCCGTGTTTCTAGATGCCAACGAAAACCCATTTCCTACTGAGTACAATCGATACCCTGATCCTCATCAAAAAAAACTAAAAGAGAAGATTGGTGAAATTAAAGGCGTTGAAACCAATCAAATTTTTTTAGGGAACGGGAGCGATGAACCCATCGACTTATTAATTCGAGCCTTTTGCGAACCGGGTCGAGATAATGTGCTGATACCCCAACCTACTTATGGGATGTACACGGTGAGTGCTGAGGTAAATGCGGTGACTATTAGAACAATTCCCCTCACATATGACTTCGATATCGATGTTGACTTAACGAAAAAAACGTGGGATGTTCATACGAAGCTTCTGTTTCTGTGCAGTCCCAATAACCCTTCTGGCAACTTACTAGACCTTGATAAAGTTCAAATTCTATTACAACAATTTCCTGGAATTGTAATTGTTGATGAAGCTTATATTGATTTCACTAACTATGATGGCTTTGTTCCGTTGTTAAACAACTTCCCCAACCTGGTCATTCTCCAAACCTTATCAAAGGCCTGGGGTCTTGCCAGTCTACGCTTGGGCATGTGTTTCGCCAGCAAAGACATTATAGCCGTGTTGAATAAAATAAAACCTCCCTACAACATCAACGGCATCACTCAACAAATTGTATTAAAGAGCCTTGAAGAAATTGAACAAAAGAACGAATGGGTAGCGGAAATCATTGATGCCCGAGAGTTTGTTGAAAATGAACTCGTAAAAATTCCGGCTGTTCAAATCGTCTACCCTTCGCAAGCCAATTTTTTGTTGGTTAAGATCACGAACGCCAAAAGTGTCTACCAGTCTCTCCTTACAAAAGGAATCGTGTTGCGTGATCGTTCCAATGTACTTTTGTGTGGCGATTGCCTGCGAATAACCATCGGAACCTCAGAAGAAAACAAAATATTGATTTCAGAACTGTCGAACTTATGAAAAAAGTCCTATTTATCGATCGTGACGGAGTGTTGATTTATGAATCACCCACCGATCCTCAAATTGACAGCTTGGAGAAGTTAGAATTTATACCAGGTGTGTTTACTTGGCTCGGAAAAATTGCTTCCGAAACAGGCTATGAACTAGTGATGGTCACCAATCAGGATGGAATGGGAACTTCCGTCTTTCCTGAGGAAACATTTTGGCCTGTGCAAAATAAGTTGATTAAAGCTTTGGCCGGGGAAGGGATTCATTTCACTAGCATACACATTGATCGATCGATGCCAGATGAAAACAAGCCAACCCGTAAGCCGGGTATCGGAATGCTTTCTAGCTACTTTACTACCGACTATGATTTAGCTAATTCATTGGTAATCGGTGATCGAATCACAGACATGCAGCTGGCAAAAAATCTGGGTTGTAAGGGTATCTTACTAAGGCAACCAGACCTAGGTGAGTTGAACATCCCATCAGAACTTGCTCAAACATGCATTTTGAAAACCAATTGTTGGAGTGAAATCTACAAAACTGTTCTCCCTAAACGTATTGCCTCGGTGCATCGTAAAACAAAAGAGACAGACATCAAAATAACAATCAACCTTGACGGTGTCGGGAAATCCACCATCAATACCGGACTTGGGTTCTTTGATCATATGCTCGAACAGGTTTCAAGACATGGATTGATTGATATGAACATTGAAGTCAAGGGAGATTTGCATATAGACGAACACCACACCATCGAGGATACTGCGTTAGCTTTGGGCGAAACGTTCTTGAAAACGTTGGGGGACAAAAGAGGTATAGAGCGCTACGGGTTTTGCCTGCCTATGGATGATTGTTTGGCACAAGCGGCTATTGACTTTGGTGGGAGGCCTTGGCTAGTTTGGGAAGCCGAATTTAAACGCGAGAAAATTGGCGAGATGCCGACAGAAATGTTCCTCCATTTCTTTAAGTCTTTTTCAGATTCGTCTAAATCCAATTTGAACATCAAAGCAGAAGGCACCAATGAACACCATAAAATTGAAGCTATCTTTAAAAGCTTTGCAAAAGCAATAAAAATGTCAGTACGAAAAGATCCTTTCAATAACGAACTACCAAGCACCAAAGGAACACTATGAGAGTCGCTGTGATCAAATATAACGCGGGTAACATCCGATCCGTGGCTTTCGCGCTAGAACGCTTAACCATTGATTTTTCGATTACCGACAATCCGGAAGAGATCAGGTCTGCTGATAAAGTCATTTTCCCGGGGGTGGGCGAAGCGAGTAGTACAATGAAGTACCTCAAAGACACCCAATTGGATAGAGTTATTCTCAGCCTCACCCAACCTGTACTAGGCATTTGCCTTGGCATGCAATTAATGTGCAAACATTCCGATGAAAACAACACGCCCTGTTTAGGAATTTTTGATGAAACCGTTACTCTCTTTCAGCCCGCTCACAACGAAAAAGTTCCGCACATGGGCTGGAATTCACTCGCCCTCACAAAAGGTTGGCTTCCGGCAGATGTTGATGATCAATTTGTTTACTTTGTACACAGTTATTATGTACCAGTCAATCAACACACTTCAGCGATAACCAACTACGTGCAACCCTTTAGTTCAGCGATGCGAAAAAATAACTTTTTTGCCGTGCAATTTCATCCCGAAAAATCGGCCAAAGTCGGAGAAAAAATACTTACAAGTTTCCTTAGTCTTGAATAATTATCTTTCACTACACTAGCCTTTCATGAGAATAATTCCTGCTATCGATATTATAAACGGCAAGTGTGTTCGGCTGTCGCAAGGTGACTACGGCAAAATGAAAGTCTACCGAGAAGACCCAGTTGAAGTGGCGAAAGAATTTGAGGATGCCGATCTGGAATATCTTCACTTGGTAGACTTGGACGGTGCAAAAAAAGGTGAAGTTGTCAATTGGAAAGTTATCCGAGATATACAAGAAGACACTGCTCTTAACGTAGACTTTGGTGGGGGTGTAAAAACAGATGAGGAAGTACAATCACTTTTGGATCTTGGAATTAGTCAGATTAATGTCGGAAGCCTTGCCGTAAAGGAACCTGAGAAGTTCATTGCTTGGCTAAAAAAGTATGGCGCAGAGAATTTTATATTGAGTGCCGATGTAAAAGGGGAGAACGTTTCGATAAATGGCTGGCTGGAATCGACAGATTTTAGACTGTTCGATTTAGTAAGCAAATTTGAGGTGCACGGTCTTGAGTATCTTTGTGTAACCGACATCGCTACCGATGGCATGCTTACTGGTCCCAATTTTGGGCTGTATAAAAAGCTAAAAAAACAATTTCCAAAAATAAAGGTCATTGCCAGTGGTGGAGTAAGTTCTATTGACGATTTAAAGGAGTTAAAGCACATTAATGTTTATGGTGCCATTGTCGGCAAAGCTATTTACGAGGGCAAAATTAAGCCCGAAGAGCTCAAGGAAATTCAGTAGGATACCCTAGAGATACAGCACTGTGCTAACCAAAAGAATTATACCTTGCTTAGACATCAAAGATGGCCGTACCGTAAAGGGTATTAATTTTATCAATATACGCGATGCAGGAGATCCTGTTGAACTGGGAGCAGCCTATGCAGAACAAGGAGCCGATGAACTAGTCTTTCTTGACATATCAGCGACCAATGAAAAACGAAAAACATTGGCCCACCTAGTTAAAGAAATTGCGGCACATGTAAATATTCCATTTACGGTTGGTGGTGGAATCAGCTCAATCGCGGATGTGGAGCCACTTTTAGAGGCTGGTGCTGATAAAGTAAGTATTAACTCAGCAGCGGTAAAAAATCCAATACTCATTGACCAACTAGCAAAAGCGTTTGGTTCACAGTTTGTGGTTCTCGCTATCGATGCAAGGAAATTGGGCAATCAATGGACTGTGCATACGCATGGAGGTTCTCAGCCCACGGAAAAAAAGCTATTCTCCTGGTCTAAAGAAGGGCAAGACCGTGGAGCAGGCGAAATACTTTTCACCAGTATGGATCATGATGGAACGAAATCCGGTTTCGCAATCGATCCTCTTACTAAACTAAATGAACTTCTTAAAATTCCAGTAATCGCCTCTGGAGGAGCCGGAAGAAAGGAAGATTTTTTAGAGGCTTTTGTTGTTGGGAAAGCGGATGCTGCGCTGGCAGCAACTCTTTTTCACTTTGGGGAAATTAAAATACCTGACTTAAAGAACTATTTAAAAAATAACGGGGTGCCCTCACGCATTTGACATTATGATTGATGTATCCAAATTAGATTTCAGGAAGACAAATGGATTGATTCCTTGTATTGTTCAGGATGGCACTTCTTTAAAGGTGCTTATGCTTGGCTACATGAATGAAGAGGCTTTGAATAAAACACTTTCAGAGAAAAAACTTACTTTCTTTAGCCGCACTAAACAGCGCCTATGGACGAAGGGCGAAACATCAGGTAATTATCTCTTCTTAAATGAAGTGATCATCGATTGTGATCATGACACTCTGTTGTTTAAGGTAACTCCCAAGGGGCCTTCCTGTCATACGGGTGCAGATACGTGCTTCAACGAAAAGAACGAAACGTCAGGTGTAGAATTTCTTGAGGCAATTATAAAGGAACGAAAAAAGAACCCCAAAGAGAATTCATATACAAACCAATTGCTCAATTCAGGAATAAACAAAGTAGCCCAAAAAGTGGGTGAAGAAGCGGTGGAATTGGTGATCGAGGCAAAGGACAACAATAAAGAGCTATTTCTTGGTGAAGCCGCAGACCTGATGTATCACTACTTGGTCCTGTTAGCAGCAAAAGACACCTCACTTCAAGAGGTAGTAAAGGTACTTCGTCAGCGTCATGAAAAATGAATTGGGGGGATAAACTAAGTCACAAGCAATTGTCCTAACGATTACATTTTTTATCAAGTGGTATCCTGTTATTTGTCATAAACAAAAGGGTCATGATGGAACATGAAATCTCCATGAGCGGCTAGCACACCCGAACGAGGATGAATTTTGCTAATTTTAGTTGGCCATTTAGGCCACCTAAAATTATATGGAAAACACAGAAATAAGTTTTGAGCAAGCCGTGAGGGTGGGCTGCGGGAT
>JADBYQ010000050.1 GCA_020402945.1 Cytophagales bacterium
AACACTAAGTTAGTGAAGGACTACCTTTCTCCCTAGACGCCTCACTTTTTATAGCATAGAAGCTTTCTTCAATGGTGCGGCGAGGTGTTGCCCAAAATTTATATCTTCGTTCAACGTTTTGTGTCGGGGACAGGACGCGGCTTCGGAAGCGCACCACTGAAGAAACACAAACGTTGGCAGTAATAGGCCCAAGACAATTTGGTCAACTAACGGGCGACACCCCATTAATAGAGAATTCATACCGTGACAAGTGAACGGCTTCAGGACAATTTGAATATCAAAAAAAAGGCGATGTGCCGAAAAATCAAAGAGCATTCGACACATAAAAAAGTAACAGGCCGACCCTTCGCAATTTTAAGAAGAGTCGTCCTACGAAATGCCCAGTTCATTTAGCACGAGCCATAGCCGCGCAAACCCAGCTCGACACCAAAGCTATGGCAAGAGCCAAATCCCATCCAACTCAATAACCCGTCCGAAATATTTCCAATATTTTCTTACCATTTTATGTTTTCTATCAAAATATTTTTAGCATCTTTGAATCAAGGGCTCCGATTGGAGCCGAGTTAACATTTTTCTAAACAATTTAAAACCTACATTTTTATGAAAAAATTAGAATTTGAAAAAATGGAAAAAATTGAGGGCGGTGAACCGGTTACACGTGGTGAATACTGCGGTACGCTTGGTATGATCATTTGCAACAACAAAGTTAATGATGCGATGGCAAATGCGTGGAATTCCAATTGTGGAGATTATGGCTACTCGCTTCCCTGCACGGCCATTTATTAAATTACTAGTGGCTATTCAGTTTACTTCAATAGCCGTTAAGTGGGCAGATAAATTCTGCCCATTTTTCGTTTATTTCTTTACTATTTGTTCCATTTCTCAGGTTAAATCTCAAAGTAAACCTTATACTGAAACATTCAGTATAAGAGGGATTGTGAAATCAACATCTGATAGTGTTAGGATACCTTATGCCCACGTATATCTTTTAGGGAAGGTAACTGGGACGATAACCAATTCGGAAGGAGAATTCGAACTAAAAGTACCCATTGAAATAGTAGCTCCAGAAGTCATTTTCTCAGCAATGGGTTATAAAACAAAGTCTGTGGCATTTGGTGTCAGTAAGATTGCTGATATTTTTCTAGAGGAGACAATATATAAATTAGACGAAGTTGTGATCAGCAGCAACGGCTTTGATTCAGCGTCATACATACTCAAGAGAGCAATCCAGTTTATCAAGTTTAATTATCCCTCAAAGTCACATCTTATTGAAGGATTCTTTAGGGAACTTTCATTGAAAGATACAACCTATACACGCTTGATCGAAGCTGCGGTTTTAGTACAAGAGAAAGGATACAACAAACAGTATTTCAAAAATGGATCCTTGGAAGAAACGAAAAGTAGAGTAAAAATTATCGAATTAAGGAAAAGTGATGACTTCAGGGAATACAGCCTGCTGGATAGATTATCAGTTCTTATTTTTGGAGAACGCAATGAACTGTATATGATTTTAAGAGGCAACTACGTAAATATACTTGGGACAAGGGTAAAGGAACATTTTCTTGCCGAACAAAATATTGAAAAATATCTTGAATGGGAATATGAGGGTAAGGCAGAATGGAATGGCCTTCCAGTTTATGTTGTATCATTAAAAACACCTGCGCGCTCGGGTAGCTTCAGACTTGAGAATCTAAAATTCTATATTAACCAATCTGATTTTGCGATTGTAAGAATAGAGCATATTGGTTTACCTAATACTTCCATGAAGGAGATTCAAAGCTCTTGGTTAATTGAAGGCAAATATTTTGACAGGACAGAAGTAACATATCGAAAAATTACCACGAAGTATTTTCCCGTACTTATACGCTCAACGCGATCTGCCTACGGTGCAAGCGCAACTGTGAAATCTGGAGATAAAATTCAGAAGCAATATGTTGAAATCCTGTTTTTATTAAATCGCGTCTACCAAGATAATTACTCAAAAATAAAGTGGAAAGATGCTGAAGAACGCGATGAGGATTTGTATAAAAGGGAAATGCCTTATAATGAAAAATTCTGGAATAGCTATAATATGGTAATACTTAGCCCGCTGAAACGAGGAGCAGCGGATTTGGAACGAAAGCAAAAACTTAATGAACAATTTAAACAAAATTAAAGAGGAATGCCTAACTGGAAAATAGTTATACCGGTATATTTTACACTCCTTTTTCTGATAAGGTATTATGATTTTTTTTATTTGTACCAGCCAGTCAGGCCGGTCGGAATGGGCGGTGGATATGAACCAACTTTTATCAGCTTTACCTTATATAACTATGCACTGAAAGTACTCTTCTATGTTTTTAAATTCCTGGCAATCGCGGTTATTCTGACTGGCGGGATTTTTTTAGAAGGAAATAAAAATAAGACTGAAATGGTTTCTATTAACGATCTGCTGCTTTTAGCAGCGCTCACAGAGTTCGTCTTTTTAACTGCAGAGGTAACCAAGATCGTTTATCTCACTTTTATTTTGCCGAATTATACCATTGATGATTATGAAAATTTCTTTCCTTTATCTTTGTTTAGTCTGCTTGGAATAGACCGTTCATCAAATTTTGCATATCTGTTTCAGTCATTGAATCTCTTTGAATTGATTTACATCATTAGCCTGATCTATGGACTGAAAAAATTACAGTATCCAGACGATATGAAAGCTGTTCCGGTTACACTTTTTTCCTATGGAAGCATGTTACTCATCTGGATATTATTAGTAACCTATTTTACAATATAAAATGCGTAAGATTATTTTAATTCTGGTACTTGTTACAGTGGTAGTACTTTGCTTATTAATCTTCTTGAAGTTCAGGTCTGCCGCACATATGACCGAAGGTACCTTTGTTCATGAGTTTGAACTCATTACATTGGAAAATGATACCGTGATCTTTAACAAAGAATTGTATCCAGGCAAACTGATCTTCAACTTCTACAGTTCCGATTGCAGTATCTGCATGGCTGAAATAAGCGACATTGTTTCCTTTTCAAGAAAATATAGTGTTGATGTGCTTTTTGTAACAGCCGATTCTTTAAATAACATAAGGAATTTCGCCAGTGAACTAGGCTCTCTGGGAATGCGCGATGAAGACAAAGTCTCCTTTGCTAAAATTGATCTGCAGGATGCTTATAAATTATTTGGCGATCTGACCGTACCGCAAACTATTGCTTTTACGGAAAATTTGAACGTCAGGAAAATTAAGAAGGGTATAATAACATCAGGCATACTCCATAAATCATTTGAATAAACGAATTCGTAAAACTTTTATCCGCCAGCAAGGGAAATCTGATTGCGGAATAGCGTGTCTTGCATCAGTCATTAAGTATCATAAGGGTGAACAGTCACTTGAAAGATTGCGTGAGCTGAGCGGCACTTCACAGCAGGGAACAACGCTTTTGGGATTGTACCAGGCAGCGCGTCAGTTAGGGTTTGAAGCAGAAGGATTAGAGGCTGAGAGTGTTGATAATTTAAAAGAACTAAGCGAACCTGCTATTCTTCATGTCCTGATTGATAATAAGCTTCAGCACTATTTTGTTTTCTATGGTTTCGATGGCAATGAAAAAGCCATAATCGGAGATCCGGCAGAAGGCATTGTTCATTATTCAAAGAATGATTTAATCAAAGTGTGGGAAAGTAAGGCATTACTGAAACTCATTCCCAATGCCGATTTTCAGAAAACCGAATCTACAATCAACAGAAAGAAGAAATGGATCGTTGATCTTATTGAGGATGACATCAATGTTTTACTTGTCGCCCTATGCCTTGGTATTGTTGTTTCGGTTCTCGGTCTTACCATGATCATTTTTTCCCAAAAATTGATCGATGATATTCTGCCTTCTGGAAATAAACAAAACCTGATATTCAGCATTGCGCTGGTGACGCTGCTTCTGCTGTGCCGCAATGTATTTGTTTATGTACGCGGAATATTTTTAATACGGCAAGCTTCTGACTTCAATAATCGCATCATTCAAAGTTTCTACAGTAAATTGCTGGGGCTTCCGAAGTTGTTTTTTAATACACGAAGGATAGGGGAATTGATCACGAGAATGAATGATACAAGACGGATCCAGTCAACAATCAGTATTATTGCAGGGAACACGATTATAGATTTGCTGTTTTTTTTTGTATCAGTAACATTCATTTTTCTGTATTCGTTAACGATTGGATTTTTAATTCTGGGCAGCATTCCTCTGTACTTATTGTTAATTATTTTATTCACCCGCAAAATCAGTGATTCACAAAAATCAGTAATGCGCAGTTATGCGGATACAGAAAGTCATTATATAGATACAATTCAGGGTATATCCGCTATTAAGGCTTCCGGTAAAGAGGAATTTTTTCAAATGCTTAACAAACAAAAATATGGGGTCTTTCAACTTCAGATCATAAAACTAGGAAAGTTAAACATCCGCTTTGGTATTCTTTCAGAATGTATTGGCTTACTTTTGTTGTTCACAGTCTTACTTTGTTCATCATTAATGGTACTATCAAAGACTCTACAACTTGGAGAAATGGTTGCGCTTCTTTCATTGTCCGGAAGTATTATTCCGGCCATTAACCGCCTCGTGAATTCAAACATTCAGATACAGGAGGCATTCGTAGCATTTGACAGGATGTTTGAGTTCACATCCATAAAATCTGAATATGAATTACAAAAGGGAGAACCAATTGCAGCGGAAGCATCTTTAAATTTAAAACTTGCTAACATATCATTTGGGTTTCCAGGTCGTAAGAAATTGTTAAAAGATGTTTCATTGCAAGTTGGCAAAGGAGAGTTGATTGTTCTGTGTGGTGAAAGTGGGGGTGGTAAAAGTACATTAATGCAACTGCTCCAGAAATTTTATGCTCCTGAATCTGGGACTATCTTCTATAATAATATATCTCTTAACACTATTTCAACTGAGCATTGGCGAAATATGCTTGGTATTGTTCCTCAAGATATAAAGCTATTCAATGGAAATTTGTTCTATAATATCACCCTGAGTGATAACCCAGGAGATTATGAGGCGGCCATAAAGCTATGTCAGGACTATAAATTTGATTTCTATTTTGAATCTTTTCCTCAAAGTTATTTGACAATTCTGGGGGAAGAAGGTGTTAACATCTCTGGAGGAGAGAGGCAGCTTGTCGCCTTGGCACGTGCCCTGTTTAGAGGACCAAGATTTTTGCTTCTTGATGAAGCTACTTCGGCAATGGATCATAAAACTGAAAATTTTGTTATCGATCTATTGCTAAAATTAAAATCCGAAATAGCAATATTTATGGTGACTCACCGCATTAAAACAGCTCAGAGAGCAGATCGTATATACATTCTTGAAGACGGTAATATAACCACTTCTGGAAATCCGAACGAACTTATAGCAGGCGTGAATTTCTTTAGCGAATTGGTAAGGGGACCTTCAACTCAAAATAATTTGTGAAAAAAACAGGTAAAAACTTCAACTGAGATGCATGTAGTTATAAATTGGTCGGCAACAATTCTAAACGACCACAGTGTTCACCGTTTGTACTGAAAGGAAAAATTACTTGTCATCGACTAATATGGATGTGTTTTATTAAGGAAATCTTGTAAGTCCTTGTGAAAAGACATCAACAAAATCGCACACACATTGTCCGCCCCCAGATCCAACCCACATCCAAAGCCAGCAATAAGTGTACTCAGTTCAGTGCAAGACGACAATTAAGTCTTTGAAAAATGCCACACCGCACGACTATTGATATAGAGTGGGGTAAATTACCAGTAGATGAAAGACGGAGCTACGAATGAAGTGTGAAGAAGGGCTCTACTACTGCCAACAAAATGTTTGCACAATGGCGGGGTGACGTGTAAGCTATAAGTGTTATCTTCGTTCAACGTTTGCCCATGCGGACAGTGGCGGCTTCGAAAGCCCGCCACTGCGCAAACACAAACGTTGGCAGTAATGGCCGACCCTCCGAAAAACAACTCAGACAGATTTGGAGATTGTTACCCGAATAGGTAACTTGCCGCGTGACTAAATTTCTCCGTGATACGTATGTTTACCAAAATCATTTTTGGGACTTCTATAACGACCAGAAAAAAGAGGTTCAGGACAAAATTGACTATGTAATTGGGCTCGTGAGAACTTTGCAAATGGTTCCCGAGAGGTTT
The DNA here is from genome assembly GCA_020402945.1 of Cytophagales bacterium. GTDB lineage: Bacteria > Bacteroidota > Bacteroidia > Cytophagales > Cyclobacteriaceae > ELB16-189. Next base: position 6,159 of record JADBYQ010000050.1, read on the forward strand.
TTTAAGCATCTTGAAGGGACGGACGGCATTTATGAGATGAGAGTAAAAGTAGGTTCTGACATTTATAGAATCTTCTGCTTCTTTGACCAAGGACAACTAATCATCTTGCTAAATGGGTTTCAAAAAAAGAAAGATAAAACTCCGAGACAAGAAATTATAAGAGCAGAACGACTTAAAAAAGAATATTATGACAACAAAGCTAAAAGATAAAAATCTGACGTCATGGGACGACCATCTTGACAAGAAGTATGGAAAAAAAGGCTCAATGACTCGAGAAAAATACGAGGAGGATTTCGAGACATTCAAAATTGGAGTCCTCATTCAAGAGGCACGTAAGAGACAACATTTGACTCAAGAGGAACTTGCTATTAAAGTTGGGACAACGAAAAACTATATTTCAAGAGTTGAGAACAACGCCAGCGACATTAGACTAACAACCTTGATGAGAATTATTCGAGAAGGACTTGGCGGACGACTAAAATTTTCGGTCGACATTTGAGTGAAGGCCACTACTGCCAACACAATGTTTCTGCTATGGTGCGGTGACGTGTTGCCCAAAGTTTATATCTTCGTTCCACGTTTGGTATCGGGGACAGGACGCGGCTTCGGAAGCGCACCA
>JADBYQ010000051.1 GCA_020402945.1 Cytophagales bacterium
GTCGTCCCACGCGGTTGCTGCCAACGTGAGTATTTGCGTTCGAGCGGGGCTTCCGAAGCCACGCGCTGTCCCCGACAGCGAACGCACTAAAGATACGAAAACGTTGGATTACGCGTCAACCCCGCTTGACGCAAATACATTGTTGCCTGCCGTTATATCTTAAGTTTCGTCAAAGTCGGGGCAAATGTCAGTGCGATTAAAAGTGCAGTTATACCAGTTCCTATCAGTTGACCAAAAAAATTCTTTTCAACTCCAAAAGCGAGCCTAAGTCCAACTATTGCAACAGTTATTGTCGAAACTATTAGCCAATATTTTACGCTAATTTTTTGTCCAGTCATATTATCTGTCGGCAAGCGAGAAAAAACGAAAGCGATAACAAGTCCGCCAATCAAAGTGCTCAAATGTTGAAGTAGCTTGTAAACTCCTATATCATGCCCCATAAAGTTAACGCTCCCTTGTAATGTTGATAATCTATCAACAAAGTATCCATGAATATGAGTAAAACTGTCCCAAAATAAATGAGAAGAAGCACCAATTAAAATAGAAACTATAACTACAAAATAATGTCCTCGAAAATACTCGTTCCATTTGAAAGTCTTGAAAACTCTTAGTCGATTCTTTAATGTCGTTGGTAAATTTTCGTAAAGCGCATCGCGAATTAAATTGTGAAATACTATTGAAAGTAAGAGTCCAACGGGTAAGTCAAAATAAAACAGTCCGCCAACTGTGTGACTGAAATTACTTTGAATTCTCATTCTGAAAAAGTACTCAAAGTCCGGAGCAATGCTTCCCATAATCAGTCCAGTAAGCGATAGATAACGTCCTGAATATTTTGTCAGCGGTAGGATTATAGCTGGGTGAGAAAATGTAAATGGCATGTTTCGGTCGGTCTGGAGTTTCGAATAATGGCAGGCAACGCTAAAGTTTGCGCAGGGCGGGAATTAAAACCTGCGTCCTGTCCGCAAGATAAATGAACTAAAAAAACGCGAACCTTGCAAGCAACACATCCACCCCGCCTTGCGCAAACTTATTGTTAGCGCCCGTTTTCACCTATTTTTATATTCCATGTAATACAGTTCAATACTCCTCCGTCAACCGAAATTTCTCGCGAGTCAATTGTCTCAATTGTCTGCCCCGAAAATAGCTGCTCAAATTGTCGACAAGCTGTTTCATCTTCTTTCTTCTCAAATGTCGGCAGCAATATGAAATTGTCCATTTGAAGATAGTTAATATAGAGTCCGTCAGCCATATCGTAGTCGGGGTTGTCGTACGTACTGTACGGGATTTCAATTGCTCTAAGTCCGTGGTTTCTTAATTCTTTAGTTAGCCGTTTTTGAAATTCTCTTTTATCAGTCGGTTTGTAACTATTGATTAGAACCGTTTCATTGTCGTAGTACCTTAATACTCCGTCAGCGTGTCCTGTGAAATCATTTGGCTCTTTTGGGATAATTATAACTTTAACTTGTAATAAATTTTCCAACTTATTTATCAATTCATTTTTTTTTAAGTCTGCATTCTCTTTGAAAATCTTGTCGGTCAAGATTACCCAATTCTTGCCTTTAATCATGTTTCCACCATCAAGTTTTATTTCACATTCGTTTGTGATTAAGTCAATGGCTTTGCAAACTGAATGTGAATTTGTTTGAGTCAATATGAATTCATCATCTTGTAAATAGTCTGGTTCGTATCTGAATTGAATAAAGTTACTTAAGTCAATCTGGATTGGCATATAATCAACCGCCCAAATGTCGTTTGTTTCAGGTAAGAGTTTGAAATTTATACTATTCCTGTTTAGTAGTAATGTTAACTTTCTAAAGAATTGCTCACGAGACTGAAGAACCTCGGATAGGTAAAGAAAATTGGTCTCTGAATCGATTATCACTTTTTAACTATTAATTTTCGGAGCTGCTACTCTCAAACCTTGCTCGTCTTAATCGGTCACTCCAAATAGTACCAATTATTTGTCCTACGTACTTGAACTCTTCGGCAGTGAACTCATCTGTCTTCGCGTTGTTGCACCAATAACAACAAAAGACTAAATTTTCTAGATTGTCGTATGGCTCGTTTGGAGATAAACGCTCAATTTCCATTTTACGTCCGCGTGTTATTAATCTTTTGGTAGTTATTAAGTCTTTTCTTATTAACTCATCAATCTCGTCTTCGTTTATTTTACAGTAGTGACATTTTCGTTCAGTGGATTCATACCAAATTTTGAAGTCCCAAAAACTTGCCGTGTCGCATTTGTTTCTCCAAATCAGTCTAAGGTTTGACAATGCTTCCCTTTCAATTTTCAATTCGTCCCACCAAGTACTTAACATTTTTGGATCAACGTTCAATTTTTTACTGATGTCAGCGTACCTCATTTGGTCGAGTACCGCCAATTCTAAAAATTCTTCTTGTTGGTTTGTCATAGGTTAATTGTTTGTCACTCGTAACGAAGAGATATTTTATAAGTTACATATCAATATTTAGTTATCTTTTTAGTTATAACTCTAACTTAATAAAATGGGCGCTAACGTGAGTATTTGCGTTCGAGCGGGGCTTTCGAAGCCGCGTCCTGTCCCCGACACCGAACGCACTAAAGATACGAAAACGTTGGACTACGCGTCAACCCCGCTTGACGCAAATACAGTGTTAGCGGCTGGCAAACCTAACTCGCCTTTTTCTTTTTGTCGTCACTGTAAAAAAGTCGAACTACTTGTTCTTGAATCCGGTTCTCTCTATCATATAGCAATGTCAAATTTGTCGCGAAGGCAGGATGCGTAATACTTACATTCCAGTCCTCTTCAACTGTCGGGAACTGCTCTTTAAGTCGTTCTAGGAAAACGAACCAGCCTGCTGTCTCCTCAGTCACTCTAAATGAAATGTTGTCGTCACAGAAAATGTCAATGCAGATTTCGTCAGTCGTCATTAAGTCTAGCTTATATGCAAATATTGATTGTATTTTTTTCCATTCAATGTTCTTTGTGTCGGTCAATGTAATTGCAAATCCTGTTTCTGTGTATCTAAAGATACCATTGTCAACAAGCCTGTCGTTGAAGTCTTTATCAGTTTGTTCTTTATACTCCTTTGTCCCGATGAAAATTATCCTTTTTCTTGGGTCAACAAGCGGGTATGTAGTCACCACAGCACAGAGTCCAAAGAATAAAAGTCCCCAAATATAGCCAGTCCATGTACAAGCAATAACAAATCCCCAATTCACAATTAATAGTAAAATAAACTTCGTTCGGCTCTCATAAACTATTTTTTTGTCTGTCATTTTTCGAAGGACTTCACTGTCCAAGGTTTGCTTGCCGCTAACGAAAGTATATAAGCCGTAGCGCTGAGACAAAAATAAAAAATTAACAATCCCTCAGCGCTATGGATTATATACAATGTTGTGAGATCGTACGCACCACCTGACCAGTCACCTATTCCGTCTGTCCGATCTCAGCGGATCAGGATTATGTCCGATATCTCCGATATCGTTGATGTAATCCCCGCTGGTTCTCGGCAGACAAA
>JADBYQ010000052.1 GCA_020402945.1 Cytophagales bacterium
AAGGATACCTAAACGAATATCATTATAGGTATAATGGACGCAGTCACGCGGGGTCAATGTTCGACTTACTCATAAAGAGGATGGTTGCAAATGCTCCAATCAGGCTAAAATAGGTGATTTTAATGGGATGCTTAAACGCCTTTACCTAGTGAATTATATACCGCTATGAACTCCTTCGCAAAATCTTCCAACTTGACTTTACCAAGGGTGGAGGGTTTGTTCTTCCAATAGTCTTCTTGCATTTTTCCAGAACGCAATGAACTGCCCAGTTCGACATACCCCTCAGCGATTGTCTGTGGCAAATTGTTTTGCAACATTCCGCCCAATGCTTGTTCATCCGTAAACTCAACCCATGGAGTACCGGGCTTGCCCACGGCAGCACTTAGTAGTTCAGCTATTTCTTTCGGGTGCCGCTCATCGCTGGCAATGTAACGAATAGAGTAACCAGAGAATTTCAACCCAAGCAATTCTTCGCTCACCACATCCGAGATGTCATCGGTATGAACCAGAACTAGCTTTTCTTGGCCACCTCCAAAATTGGATCCCATGATATTCATCTGCTTAATCATACCCGCCATACTAAACAGATTATAGAAGAAATACGAAGGACGCAAAATCTTTACGTTGACGTCTTTCAACTGGTGTAGTTTTTCCTCCGCATACCCCAAGCCGTCAACCGGACCGGCATCTTTGCGCAAATGTGCCCCAATACTACTTAACAATACAACATGCTTAATTCCATTTGACTTAAAAGCATCAACGTAATTGTCGGCTACCATCTTCTGGTAATCAAGCCAACCACCAGACAACGCCCATTTTGGAGGAATCATCAAATAGACTGCATCCGAACCTCGAAACGCGCTTGATACAAATACAGAATCTTCCACCGAACCAACCAGTGGTTTCGCACCCAATTGTAGAATTTCTTCTACTCGATCTTGATTGCTTGTAATGACCGTGACGGTGTGCTCGCCCTCTTTCAATTTCTTGATGACCGGTTTGCTAATGTGCCCAATAGAGCCAGTAATGACGTAATTCATATTTAATAGGAGTTTAGTTTGATTTCCGTGTAACAAGCTAGAACCTGCAAAAAGTTCAATTTATTTTAGCCCAATTACAATAAATGTTAATTCCATTGGACGGGGCTGAAAGAAATAACAAAAAATTAACAAGGGGAGGTTTAAAAAACACTGTGGTTTTAAACCATTTAAAACAATTGCACGTTTTAAGATCAGTTTACAGGTTATATTTATTACAAATTTTAAGAATGCCCTTTCAAATTAATAACTTGAGGGGCATTTTTAGCTATTACTAATTCAAACCAAAAAAATAACAAAATGAAAAAACAATTCAACCTTCTTTTACTATTGATCACGATCTTTTCCTTTAGCGCAATTGCTCAGGATAAAAAAATGCCAAGCCCACCTGCTAAAGCAACTGGAGCCATTGATGGTGTTACCGTAACAATCGATTATCATCAACCTTCTGCACGTGGTAGAAAAATGTTAGGTGGTATAAATCCTTATGGAGAAGTCTGGCGAACCGGAGCAAACGCCACAACGTCTATTGATTTTAGCGCAAACGCAAAAGTTGAAGGACAGGCATTACCAAAAGGTAAATACGGATTATATACCATACCTGGTGAAAATGAATGGGTAATCATCATTAATAAAGATATCAAATGGGGCCACTATGACTATACGGACAAAGCAGATGTACTTCGTGTAAAAGTTAAGCCATCTAAAACCGCTTCTTTTGTGGAAACATTTACAATCAGTGTAAAAGATGGTAATGTGGTAATGGAGTGGGAAAACACCTCTGTGTCATTCAAAATATCTAAAGGATAATAGCAGAATAATTCATGAATTAAAAGCCCCATAGTACGGGGCTTTTTTATTGCATTAAAATCAAGTAGTTTGGATTGTTTTATTTCATTATGCAAATACTTGGACGTTCTGATCGTGTAGACCTCCCCGGACTTGGCCTTGAGAATATTCATGCAAAAATTGACACGGGCGCATATACCAGCAGCTTACACTGTTCAAGCGCAAAAGTTGTCAATGGTCAACTAGAGTTTGTTTTATTGGACGAAGAGCATCCAGAGTTTACGGGAATGAAATTCAAGATGAACAAATTTACCCAACGCGAAGTCAAGAATTCATCTGGAGAAGCAGAACTACGCTATATCATTAGAACTACTATCAAACTGTTTAATCGAAAAATACGGGCAGAATTTTCGCTCAGCGACCGAGAAAAATTGCGGTTCCCGGTTTTACTGGGAAGAAAGATCTTGAGAAATCGCTTCTTGATTGACGTCACAAAAAAGGACTTATATTATCACACTAAAATACCAAGGGCATGAACATCGCCATTTTATCAAGAGACGCAAAACTGTATTCGACCAAGCGTATCAAAGAGGCGGGCGAAAAGCGCGGCCACAAAGTGGAGATCATCGACCACATGAAATGCGTGTTACTTATTGAGAAGAAGAACCCCATGGTTTGGTACAACGGCCGCAAATTAGACTACTTCGATGCGATCATTCCGCGCATTGGTGCATCTGTTACTTTTTATGGAGCCGCGGTGGTTCGCCAGTTTGAAATGATGAAAGTTTTTACGGCTGTTGAGTCGCAGGCATTGATTCGCTCACGCGATAAGCTCCGCAGCATGCAAATACTTTCGCGCGCAGGTTTAGGTCTTCCGAAGACCATTTTTATGGATTACTCCAAAGATACCGAGGGCGTGATCGAGGCGGTTGGTGGCGCTCCTGTTGTGATCAAACTTCTGGAGGGAACACAAGGGCTAGGAGTTGTGCTGGCCGAAAATAAAAAAGCAGCTCAATCAGTCATTGAGGCCTTCCATGGTGTAAAGGCACGCATCATTGTGCAAGAGTTTATCAAAGAAGCGAAAGGTGCAGACATACGGGCATTTATTGTGAATGGTGAAGTGGTGGGCGCCATGCGAAGGCAAGCAAGAGATGGAGAATTTCGGTCAAACCTTCACCGCGGTGGCCACGCAACGGTTGTGAAGCTGAACCGTTCCGAGAAACATGCCGCGATCACAGCCGCAAAAAAAATGGGGCTCGGTGTTGCAGGTGTAGACATGCTTCCCTCTAGCCGAGGGCCGCTGATCATCGAAGTCAATTCATCGCCAGGTTTGGAAGGGATTGAAGGCGCAACCAAAGTCGACATTGGAAGTAAGATTATTCAATACTTGGAAAAGCATGCGGGGAAAAAGAAAATTCAAAAAGACAAAATCAATGCGTGAAAACCTTTCTTTTTCTACCTGTGCGCCATGCTCCTTAAGAGCTTTTGTTCTTTTTATTTTTTCCTTCTCTTCTTTTGTATGCTTCGCGCAGCATGAAAAATTAAAAGTCGGGCTAACACTAAGTGGTGGTGGTGCAAAAGGTATCGCACACATTGGCATTTTAAAGGCTATTGATAGTGCTGGGTTAAAGGTTGACTACATCACCGGCACCAGTATGGGCAGTATTATTGGCGCGCTATACGCCATTGGGTATTCCGGTAAACAGATTGAGGAAATTTCCAAGACTACCGATTGGCTGTCGCTGTTTGCTAATAAGCCTAAACTTCGCGATGTAAACATAGATGAGAAATCTGAGTTCGACCATTATTCAGTAGAATTTCCGCTCGATAAAAAAGGAATAAAAATTGGAACGGGAATCATTGAAGGTCAGGAGCTATGGCTGAAGTTTGGAGAACTGTTTTTCCCCGTTTATCAGATTAAGGACTTCTCAAAATTCAGCATTCCTTTTCGATGCATTGCAACAGACGTTGAAACAGGCAATGCTGTGGTCCTAGATAAGGGTGAAATCATCAACGCCATTCGTGCAAGTATGGCCATACCAGCTGTTTTTACGGCCATTGATTACAAAGACACAAAATTAGTGGATGGTGGTGTTGTGCGGAATTTTCCGGTCAGCGATGTTAGAGAAATGGGTGCCAACTATGTCATTGGCGTAAACCTTTCACGGGGTTTAAAAAAAGCAAATGAACTACACACCGCCATTGATATCTTATACCAACTTGGTTTTTACAAAGATGCCGAAACGTTTGAGAGAGAACGGAAACTATGCAATATTCTCATTGAGCCATCCCTGGAGAATTTTTCGGCTGCTAGTTTCTCTGAGTCCGACAGTCTATTAAAACTAGGTAACCAAGAAGGGGCTAAGTATTTTCCGATTTTCAAAAAACTGGCAGATTCGCTGAAAGCCAACGACCCCACCTACCGATTTAATGGAAATAGATTGCCAAATAAGGAAACCGTTACAATCGACAGTATCGAAATCAAAGGACTTCGCAGAACTACCTACACTTTCCTCAAGGGAAAGATGGGCGTAAAAAAAGACAATACCTATCGAGGTAAGGATTTTTCGTTGGCCATTCGAAGAGCTTTTGGCTCGAGGTCCTACGACCGAATAAACTATTCGCTGCAGCCAACTACAGCAGGCCATGCCTCAATGCAACTTACTGTTAGCGAAAACGCCCGCAGTGCCTTTAAAGCCGGCTTGCATTTCAATTCGTATAGCAATGTTGCGGCTATTGTAAACCTGACCACCCATAATTTTATTTTCGATCGGTCGCGGTCATTTTTGAAACTTAACATTGGTGAGAATTTGCGCGCCCAGGCTGAACATAAACAAAACATCGGACGAAAGGAAAATACCAATATTGTGTTTACACTTTACCACGAACGCTTTAAGTTACCCTTGTACAATTCTAATCTTGAATTGAGTCAGTTATATAGAAGCTTTTATTCTCATTTTAATCTAAGCCTGCACAAGCTAATTAGCACAAATACATTGATCGGAATGGGCACTTCCCTTAATTTCTTAGCCCTAAAACCAACAATTTCACCGGGCATTTCCTATGACGGCACCAACCGTTACTTTGAATCATCTGTTTTTTTACAGCACAATTCACTCGACCAAAAAGTCTACCCAAATTCAGGTTGGGAAATTGAACTCTTTGCGAGTTATGTCCATGGCCAATATCTGACGGCTGATATCTTTGAAAACAATCAACCCCCTACTTCCATCAACTCTAATATTGACAATTACGGCCGTTGTATTTTGAAAATACGGAACTTCGCTCCGTTGGGAAAGTTCACATTGACTAACCAGTTGCAAACCGGCATTACCATTAAGCCAGAAAATGCACTAGTCAATTTCTATTCAGTAGGTGGTTTGGTGGATTTTATCCGAAACCAAATAACCTTTGCTGGACTATCAGAAAATCAACTAAACACTTATTCTATCGCTATGTACCAATCTGGCCTTCGTTACAAACTGCAAGAAGACCTATTTGTAATCGGACGAGCAAATATCGGGGCGTACGATTTTATCGAAAGTACTGATTCTTCTGCCATTAAACCCACTATCGGTCTACTCAGCGGCTACTCTCTTTCTATTGGCTATAATACTGGAGCGGGGCCACTTGAAATTGCGCTAATGTATAGCGACCAAACAAAGGTATTCACCGGCTATGTGAATCTTGGTTTCCATTTTTAAAGCTAGTCTACTACGTAAGCCTATGAATTCAATCACAATCGCAGACAACGAAATCCGCCCAGGCGAGTTCAAGGAAATCGTGATCAACATTGCGCGCCTCCCCTCGCGTACGCAAATCGATACTCCTATTTACGTATTTCGTGCGGTGGAGCCAGGTCCTGTTCTGGCGCTCACAGCAGGCATGCATGGAGATGAGATCAATGGGATGGAAATTGTGCGAAGGATTATTGATGCTGGCCATAACCGAGTGTTGCGTGGCACCACGGTTTGCATGCCGATCATCAACGTGTATGGTTTCCTCAACTACTCGCGCGAGGTGCCCGATGGAAAAGATGTTAACCGATCTTTCCCAGGAAGCAAAACCGGCTCGCTCGCTTCCCGGGTAGCCTATCACCTTACGCATGATATCATTCCTAATATTGACGTTGGAATTGATTTCCACACCGGAGGCGCCATGCGCACCAACTATCCTCAAGTTCGGTGCATGATGCAAGAAGAACAAAATGTAGAGTTGGCAAATGCGTTTCACGCCCCATTCACCATTGATTCACCTTTCCGTCCCCATTCGCTACGACAAACTGCGTCAAAAAAGGGTAAGCACATCATTGTGTATGAGGGTGGCGAGTCGCTTCGCATGGATCAGCATGCTATTGAAGCGGGTGTCGATGGTACACTTCGGTTGATGAAACATCTAAAGATGATTGATTGGGCGCCTGCGCCAAAAGAACAAAACAGAATCATTTGGAGTTCTTCGTGGGCGCGCGCACGCACGGCTGGTTTGTTTCAGCCCACTATTCGCTGTGGCGACTTGGTGCATAAATCGCAGATCATTGGCAACCTGACAGACCCATTCGGAGAATTCAAAGAGCAAATCAAATCACCATCCACAGGCTATGTGGTTGGGCTCAACAATAACCCAGTGGTGAATGCGGGTGATGCGCTGATGCATCTTGGTTTGGATGATGTCTGCAAGATTGGGGGGAGTGGGGAAGAGTAATCAAGAAGATATACCTTTCGCCATTTTATAACAGGTAAGCAGAAATCAAAGCGTCAGACGCATTTGTGCGGCCTGACGCTTTTAACTTCCAATCCAATGACTTCTATTTGATAGCCACCTTAGAAGTGACGAGTTTTAAGTTGTTCTCATCAACGAGGCTCAGTAAGTAAAGCCCCGGTGGTATCGTACCCACTTTCACTTCAAATCCTTTTTCAGTGGTGATTGTCTCAATGTTCATCGACCTTCCTGAAAGATCAGTGAAGAGTACTCCTTCCGCCTTCATTACTGCCCGGTCAAACTCTACCATGAACTTCTCACTGGCCGGATTGGGATAGGGCGACAACTTCAGCTCGTCATAAATCTCGGTGATGCGCACCAGGTTGACTACGATCTTGTTGGATTGTGCCGATACCACAGCATTCACATTGACAGTTGTTGAAGATGGCTGTGTACCTATGTCAAAATTGATGAATGAATTAGGATCCATCGGATAGCCAGGGTACTGGATGTTCAATCGGTATTTGGCGGGAGGCAGATTTGGCAATGTAAAATTACCTTGTGCATCGGTGACGGCAGTGGCTACCAAAGTCAATGTCTCGTTTTGTGTGCGACCAGCACTCTGTACCCTACGAACACTTACTGTAGCACCTGACACCCTGCCGCGCGCTAGCGTCTCATCCACTCTACCGCCTGGCCTGTCTTCCTCCAAAATACCTGTCACTACTCCCTTTCCTGTTGGTGGTTCGGGTTTCTTTTGCAGCGTTAGATTCAATCCGGCAATACTATTCTGAACTTTTAATGTGTCTGCCTCCTCCCAAAACAATTTGTCTTTGTAATAGATCAATAATCGATCTGGGGATAATGTAGGATCTGGCTTGCCTTGAAGGATGTAATCATCCAATATCGTTTTGGCAAAAACAAATGTGCCATCAGTGTTCACGGCTTTTGTGGCCGTGGTATCATAACCGCCCTTTGCCGTTACCTTCAATAAGAAAATATTTCCTTTCGAAACAGGAGCTGTACCATCCAACGTCATCTTGCCGGAAAGGGTGGCGGTGGCAAAAACATTCTGGTTAGCCGTTTTCAATGTCAAACCCGGAACACCTGCGTTTCTCACTTCGGCAACATAGGTGCCTTGATTAGCGCGGTTAATAGAGGTGATCTGGTAAGTATTGTCAACGGCACCTGAAATATTCACTCCATTTCGCTTCCATTGATAAGTATTCCCGATGCCAGAAGTTGTTACGCTGGCTGTATAATCTTGGCCTACATCTATTAACTGGGTGGTGGGCGAACCAATATCTCCTTGATTGGAGTAGTTGATTCCAGATATCGTAACATTGGGTAATAGCGAACCAAAGTCCAGACGATTACCGGAAACGTTCAATGAAGTAAGCCCCGTTGACCCTGTCAATACAGGTAATTTAGTGATGGCATTGCCCGCGAGGTTTACGGTTTGAAGCGCGGCTAAGTCAGCAAAAGCGTCAGGCACATTGCCCGTCAATTTATTGTTGGCGAGATTGACCGCTGTGATTTGGCCGCCCGTTTCGGTCACTCCTTGCCAGGTGTTGACTCTGCCTGTTGTCCAATTCGTGCGGTTTGTCCAACCCGTTCCACCGGTGGCCTGATAGAGCGCCACCAATGCCAGCGAATCTGTTTTCAAATTCCCCTTGAATCCGCGCGCAATAGAAAAAATACCCCTGAGCCCACGTGAGTAGCTTCGAACTTTTACGGTATTGGCCGTTGTGGTAATGGCTCGTGCCCCCATGCCTTCGTATCGGTTCTGTCCAGTTAGCTTTCGCACTACCACCACATCAGCAGCGGTAGGCAGCGTATTCGGATACTCGATTTCTACAAAAGAAGCAGAGTCTGCCGCATTGGCCTTCGTTGTTTTCCAAACGTAGGGAAAGTTGATCAGCGCATTGACACCCGCCCCGGCTGTATAGCCAGTGGGCGCATCTTCAACAGCCACTGATGTAGTTGGGGTCGCGCCCGTTACGTTCAAAAAAGTAATAGGCAGGTACCTGCCGTCTTTGCCAATTGGAAAAAATAAGTTGCCGCTCCCCTTACGGGCAAATCTTCCCACCACGTACGAACCGGAAACGTTGCTTACTTTTCCACCAGCACCAATGGTAATAACATCCGTTGCGTTTACCAACTGCAGTAACCCACCCTGCAATAGAAGGCTGTCTTTTAACTCTACTGAATTAGGTAAAGTGAGATCTGCTGTTCCTTGCTTTACTATAAATCCGAAAGAAGAACCACCCGGAGTGAACGTTTTAACGGTTGAGTAGGCGAGTATATATCCCCCGGTGCTACCGGCAGATAGAGTGCCATTGTTGGTCCAACTCTCTGTTGTGTTGATGACTCCATTGTTTTTAAACAACGTACCCACATCATTTACCCAATCTCCATTAGTGACAAGATTATTGGAATTGGATATTTCGATGCCCGTATTCTTGATGAACTGCGCCTGACTAGCGTAGGCGCAGAACACGAATAAAACTAACCAGTATTTTCTCATGGCCGGTTAGGATTACTTTACGTTTACCAAAACTTTAATAAGCCCACTTTCCTGACCGTCAAAATTCTCAAGGGCTTTGCCCAGTATTGCGCCAGTTGGGTAGATCAAGACTCCGCCCACATTTACGGGTATGGCTTTCATCGCATGACCTTGCTTAGAAGATGTTACTAAAAGATCACCTCTTTTAATTGGCCCGTTTTCCAAACACACTTTCGTTGGAATTACTCCAATTACACCCATAGGCACTAATTGATCTAAACTCTCCTCGATACTTTTCTCGGTTAAAACAACACCCGGCTTCGTGGCATAAACCCCTACCACTTTGGTGGAAGCTGGTGCAGAACTTTTCTCAACGGTGCGATCATTTGCTTCGGATATAACCAATACATCGCCTGGCTCATATTGGCTCTTTGAGCCCTCTACGTCAAACATTTCGGCCACATCAGCACCGCTGTTTTGTGTACCACCGTTGAAAAATCCCTGGCCTTTTTTGTCGATGCGAGCGACATTTATTGAAGCTGATTGAAAAATAGCAATATTGCCGACTGCGCCAGTATGATTGGCAAAAATTGAGGAACCTGTTCCTGATGTTTCGGCCAACAATGCATTTTGCCCGTTGCCCGAATTAGTAATCTCAAACCAACCACCATAACCTAATCCGGTTGATGTTCCGCGAAAAGCACCCCCCGGAGAATTGGTACTAGACTGTACATTAGGGCCAGTTCCTGCCGCATTTAGATTCTCGAAAAATGCCGCTGATCCAGTGCCTACTGTTCTTGACTGTAAAGCCGGGGAAGCATTGCCTGCATCGGCTATTTCAAAAAAACCTGCATTTCCATTTGTCGCTCCTTCTCTTCTTCCATAAACTGCAGTAAACCCGGTGGACGTTTGGCCTTGGATTGCCGCGCCAGTACCATCGGTTTGTGAGTATATGGCTGCACCGGTATTAGTTGCACCAGTTACCCTAAAACTTCCTGCAGAGGCATTTCCAGCACCTATTTGCCTTGCTGTGAATGTTGGGCCCGTGCCATTGGTTTCTGAGTAAAGAGCAGAGAAGGTATTTGCTGCATTAGTAATTCGGAAAGAGCCCGCAGTCGAACCCGTTCCTGTCGATTCACCATAGACCCCAACCGGTGCTAATGCGCCTCCGAGGTTTGAATTTGTCGTTCCATAAATTGCTGATGTGCCCGCTGCGGCATTATCTATCCGCGAAAAAATACCAATTCCTGTGCCGTTTTGCAACACACTTACTGCACTACTTCCGTTTGTCGGACTCAAGCTTTCTACACGCAACACCCGTTTATTTGCAGCATTGTTATACTTCAATGCAAAAACGTCATTGCCTGTAAGCGTAGTGCTAACACTATCTTTGAATGGATATGAAAGTCCAATTGATTTCACATTAGTCAATCCACTTCCATTTCCGATAAACTCTCCAGCCTGAATTTTACCGGTTGTCTGAATTGCACTTCCTGTACCTGCATTCACAACAACCAATGCCGGAGCTGTGGAAGCTGCGTTTAGTGAAACAAGTCGGGCAGCAGAACCTATACCATTTGTTTCCGCATAAACGGCTGGAAAATTATTGGCTGCATTGTTAACTCTAAAAGAAGCCGCCAAAGAGCCTGTGCCCGTTGATTCTCCGTATACACCAACCGGGGCAACCGCACCACCTAAGTTGGAGTTGGTGGTTCCATAAACTGCCGAGGTACCCGCTGCAGGATTGTCAACCCGCGAAAAAATACCTATTCCCGTGCCATTTTGTTGCACACTTACAGCGCTGCTACCATTTGTTGCACTCAAACTTTCTACGCGAAGCACTCGCTTGTTAGCTGCATTATTATACTTCAAAGCAAACACATCGTTACCGGTGAGTGCAGTAGTTACGCTATCTTTGTAGGGATAAGAAAGACGGCTTCCGCCCGCTACTTCTGCTGTATTTTTCCAGGCGGTGCCATCCCAAATAAAAATGGTTTTCAAATTAGTATCGTAGAGCATGAGTCCATTATCCGTTGCTGTCAGCAATGTCGATAGGCCGTTGCGCTGCACAGTAGTAAGCCGCGGCATGATAAAGCCTTGATTGTTAGTGGGCGACTCCACATGCAAGGCTGCGTTTGCATTGGGCGTGGGCGTGCCAACACCTAATGACTTATTTTGTGCATAGGAAGTGATTGCTGCGAATAACAGAACAAGTAGAACTTTTCCAACTTTCATAGTTTAACTGATTTAATGATTGACATTGATTGTGCCAAACATACTATATCAACAACCTATTGTCAATACCCTAAATTGGGTATTTTATGATCGCCTAAGCTTCTTTAAATTGCAAAAAAATAAATGCTATGAAGACTATTAACCTCCTGTTTTCACTATTGATCATTGTCAGTTTAATCACATTTTCCAACTGTGGCGATACCAAAAAAGACCCCGAGCCTACAGAAGCTGAAAAGACAACTAAACTGCTAACCGCAGCCACATGGAAGTTGCAAAGCCTCACCATTGATGCGGTGAGCGATGATAAATTTTTCAAGGGACTTACAATCACTTTTAGTGCAACGGGTTACACCACTACCAATGGCGATCCCATCTGGCCTGCCTCTGGCACTTGGGACTATTCTGATGGGCCAACAAGCGCCAGAAAAATTAAGCGGAATGATAACGTAGAGGTGACTATAGACGAGATAACTGCCAGTAACTTAACGTTGTCTTTACATTGGGATAAAACAACTACCGGAGGACGGACTAGCTCTATTCCAGGAAAACACATCTTTAAATTGACTCCATAATCTTGACCACTTCGTATTCATGAAAGATCTCGTCTCTCGAAAATACGTTCTCACACTCATCTCGCTGCTGTATTTCTCGCAGCTGTTTAGCCAGCAAGCGATGTTATTAGAGGCCGCCTACGTGCAGTTGGACGGCTTCTATGTAAAAGAAGATTTCAGGTCTTGTCTAAAACTAGAACGTGATTTGCTGATCAGCACCCGGAATCGAACTGACACGCTCGTGGCTGAAGTCTATTTTTTATTGGGCGACAGTCACTTGCAAACGGGCAATACGGCAAAGGCCATCGACTACTTTGAAAAAGAATTGGTCATTAGGCGAAAGTTGAATTTAACCCAAACGGAAGCCTTTAGTAATGGCCTTTACAACCTTACTGCCATCTACCGCGATGAAGGCGATTATGGAAAAGCAAAAAAAACCGGACAAGAATTATTAGAGCTAGACGCTTCGTTGAAAGGTATCGACAGCGAGGCTTATTTGGCATCTGTGCAATTTGTATTAGACGTACTAGAACGTAGTGGCGACTTGCTTAAGGCCAAAGAACTTGGCGAAAAAACGCTTAAAGAGGTTGAGAAAAATAACCCGGCCTATCCGCTTTTGCTGAGCAAGATGGCCGACATCTACTCGCAACTTGGGTATTATTCTAAATCGGAAAGTTCATTCTTAGAAGCCATCCCTCAATTAAAACAAACAGACGAGATTTCACTCAATGCAGTGAATTCAAGCATCAACCTGGCATCGTTGTATATTAACCAAGGAAGATACCCAGAAGCGGAAGAGTTACTTACAAATTCTTGCGCCATCCTAAAAGGCATGAAGGATGAAAACGCAACGGAATCGTATATGAGTGCATTAAATAGTCTGGCTATTGTGCAAGAGGCATTGGCTCGCTACGAAGAAGCAGAAGTGAATTTGCGCGAAGTGCGCGAGTATGATCGAGAAAAGTACGGTGAAAAGCATCCCTACTTTGCCGCGACCCTTTCAAATATGGGTAACCTCTATGTTGACATGGGGCGTTTTCCGCAAGCTGAACAACTTTTGTTGAACGCATTAGATATTTTAAAGAACGACAGCGAAAATCGTTTGTCTTACGGCATTAAGCAGAACAATTTGGGCAATGCCTATCGGCACGAGGGCGATATAGCCAAGGCGGTGCCGTTGTATCAAAACGCGCTTTCCATTTTTAAAGAAAAAACCGGGGAAGGAGCATTGTATGCCACTGCCACCTTTAACCTGGGGCAGGCTTACTATCAGGCATCAGATCCAAAAGCCAAAGCAGAACTTTCCAAAGCCTTGGCGCTGCGCGAAAAATTGTTTGGCAAGAATCACCCGGCCTATGGAGAAGTAACGCGGAAATTGGCGGCCCTTAGCTGGAGTAAGAAAGACTATGTGGCCGCAGAAGGCTATTTCAAAAAAACATTTGACAACTATTTTGCTCAAATCGATAACTATTTTCCTGCGCTCAGTGAGGAGGAAAAGAGCAAATTCTATTTTGGTAAACTGAAACTAACTTTCGAAGAGTTCTATTCGTATGCCATCGAGCAACATGTAAAAAAACCAACCCTGCTCGGAGATGTCTATGACTATCAATTGCGCACTAAAGCGCTCACCATGTACGCAACGCTAAAAGTGCGACAGTCCATACTCAACAGTAAAAACGAAGAGCTAATCAATCAATACAGACAATGGATTAACCTGAAAGAACAGCTTGCAAAGCTGCACAACCAAACCTCAGAAAACCCCATTCAGGCACAAGTCAAAATAGATTCAATCAACACTGCCGCAAACATTTTGGAAAAGTACCTTTCGGTGAAATCGGAATTGTTTAACAAAACGTTTAAAACCAACCCGGTGAGTTGGAAGGATATTCAACGCAAGTTAAAACCGGGCGAAGCTGCAACAGAGTGCATTCGATTCAGATCGTTTTCTCCTGACGAAGGCGGTGGGTTTGTTGGAAAAATTGTTTATGCTTTCTTGGTAGTAACGAAGGACACCAAAAACAATCCAACATTAGTGATGCTGCCGAATGCCGGGCGAATCGAAGATCGATTCCTCAGCTACTATCGAAATACGATTCGACACGAGATGAACGATAGTATTTCTTACAATCAGTATTGGTCTTTTCTAAAACCAGCGCTCAAAGGCGTGCAAAAAGTATATTTTTCACCCGATGGCGTTTACAACCAAATCAATTTAAACACCTTACAGAATCCAAAAACAAGAAAGACAGTATTGGAAGAAATTTTTATTCAACCGGTAACAAACACAAAAGATATTTTACTGCTTCAGCAAGCATCCAATAAAAAAGGAAAAGCATACCTTCTTGGTTTTCCGATCTACGCAACTCCAACTAAAAAAGAAAAAGACTCAAAACCCGCTACTGGCAACCAACGAGGATTAAGAAGCGGTCTGCTTAGATACATGCGCGGAGACGATGGCATTCCATTACTGCCGGCAACAAAAACCGAAGTGGATGAAATCGGCAAGTTGTTTCCAGCAGATCAGCCCATTCAATCAGTAACCGAAAATCAAGCTACCGAGAGTTTCATAAAAGGCGTGGAAAGCCCCAAAAGTCTTCATATCGCTACGCACGGTTTTTTCCTTGAGGATTTAGATTTTTCAAATGAATCCAATTTCCAGAAATACATCGAAAACCCGCTGTTGCGTTCCGGACTCATCCTAGCCGGTGCGGGAGACTTTATTACCAATGGTATAGGCACCGATGGTAATGAAGATGGAATTCTAACAGCTTATGAAGTAATGAATCTGAATCTAGATCAAACCGATCTGGTGGTATTGTCAGCGTGCGAAACGGGTCTTGGAACAGTGAAAAATGGTGAAGGAGTCTACGGGCTTCAACGGTCATTCCAGATAGCCGGTGCAAAATCAATTATCATGAGCCTATGGAGTGTGGATGATGAGGCTACGAAAGATCTGATGATCTTATTTTACAAAGCCTGGCTTACTTCAGAAAACAAACACGAAGCTTTTAGAATCGCGCAAACTCAATTAAAGCAAAAATATCCAAATCCATTTTATTGGGGTGCCTTCGTTATGATCGGAGAATAAATTTACAATTAGGATGTTAAAAATCCGGACACGGAATTACCAACTTATCTTTTGGTGGCTTGCGCGGGTCTCGTGAATTCCAGGAGTACACGATACTAAACTCGTGCGCTCCGCCACTACCGGGGCCTAATTTTGAAATGGTATAATCATAACTATAGCCGATGTTTAAAACATCTTTAAGACTTTTTAAGGTGTAGCCAACCAGCAAAACAATGGATTCATTATTTACAATTCCATTTAAACTTTTGAAGGGAACTCCCCTGTACCACGTTCCAATGATAAGCGGCTCGAATGTGTAGTAGAGCCCCAAATCCATCTGATCAAATTTACCCTGATGCCGATATTGCACTGTGGGCGTAATACTTCTTTCCCGAGGCTTCGAATAAAAGCCTGCTCCCATTTCACCTGGTTTAAAATAAAATTTCCAGCCTGCATGTGCTGACAGTTTCATAGCTAAATTATCGGCTGAGCCAACCAATGATTGGCTCGGCTCTGTTAAATGATGAGCTGCGAAACCCAACCATCCGTTTTTTGAATAGAGCAAGCCACCCATTGATATATCCGGGAAAAATATTGATTGACCACTTCCTAACGCTTCAGCAGATGCACCCGCTCTGAGCGTACCTGTTGCCGGATCGAGTTGATCCCCAAAAGTAAGTTTGCTAAAATTAATAGAACGATTGTAAACACCAACCTGAAACCCCGGGCGAAAAGATAATCCCTTCAAAATTCTTAGATCATACGCATACTGTAGGGCTACACTAATTGATCGTAAGCCCAGCACACCTTCCGTGTCATTGTTGATCAAAATACCTACGCCACTATTCTTGCTTTCAATGTAAAAATCCGCGAAAGCAGAGAATGTGTTAAAGTTAGCGTCAATCGCGGGCCATTGATTACGATAGTTCAGGCCAACCCGATTTTGGTTGGTGGAGCCAGCAAACGCTGGATTGAGATACAAAGGTGCCGCGTAGAACTGCGAGAATTGAGGATCTTGCCCAGTTACCGAGAATGACATCAAAAGTATCAACCCAGCACAAACACCTATTTTTTTCGATAACATGAACAATCCCAGTTTATTCTTTTCCAATAAAGCAAATTTAAACGGATGGCCGACATTAAAAAAAGTTATATGGTAAATACCATCGAATCTTGTTAACGATATTTTCACTCAAATTGTATACTTTAGTGTGGTTTGAGCGTTTTAAATTTGGGTTAATCTGTTCGTATGAATAAGTTTAGGAGTAGAAAGCACATGAAGGGTAAACTAACAAGCAGAATGGCAATCAGGTTAAGCATCGTATTTATTTTCTCCTTATTCGCTTCCCATTCGATTGGTCAAAACCTTGCCCAACACAATTGGTATTTTGGAAGTACGTCAGATGGTATTCGGTTTAATCGTGGCACAAACTTGCCTAAGCAAGTCAATGACCAGGTTGTCCCCGTACCACCATTTGGTACAGGTGGTAGTGCGGTCGCAACAGACCCGGCTACTTCCAATTTATTGTTTTATTCGGATGGGTCGCGCGTCTTTGATGCCTTCCACTTGCTAATGCTGAATGGCAGTGGGTTATTGGGGAATGTGGCCGGCAACCAGCCAGTGGCTGTTTGTGCCGTGCCGGGGCAAGCGAACAAGTATTTTCTATTTGCAAACAATGCCAATTTCGCAACTGGCGGAACAATTACACGAAGTGTAGTAGACATGGCGCTTTTTGGCAACGCAGTATTTCCAGCTCCCCCGCAGGGAAATGTCGAGGTGTTAAATAAAAATGCTCCGATTGGTGGCTTAACCAATCGCTCGGAAGGAATGATCATGGTTCCCCACGCAAATGGAACCGATTACTGGTTGATCACACATCAAAATGGTTCTGCTGTTTTTTCAGCGACTTTGATCAATGCAGCCAGCTACACCTCGGGTACTTTTGTAACCACCATTACTTCGCCACTTGGGCCAACTCCTGTTCCTGTTACGGTCTCTAATTTTTCCTACAATCACAAGTTAAGAAAGTTGGCAGTTGCTGTTCAAAGCCCCGGAGACGATGCCTTGATCCTTAATTTTGATCCAGCAACAGGCGCCATTTCTTTTGACAGGTATATTTTAAATACAGGGATTGTCTTAGCAACGAACCAGTCGATGTATGATATCCAGTGGGACATCAAAGGGGGGCAATACTTATACGTTTCAAGAATCGGTGAAACCGGGGTAGCCGCTGACGTTTTACAATACGATTTCCTTAACCCAAACGTTACCCTTACCTCTGTTTTGCCAGCTCCGGTGTTTCGTAGCTATGGACTTCAACTCGCCCCCGATAGTGCTATCTATCATCTCTACCAATCGGCAAGTGGCGGTCCGTTCTTGATTGAAAAATTTTCGAAAACCGACACGATTGCATCGCAGGTGATTAAAACGCCTCAACCTTTTGGCACAACTAATTTCAATAGTACTCAGTTTCCCTCCTTTTTGCCGCCCGCGAATATTAACTTAACAGTAGATTTTTCTATTCCCACTGAGTCAACCGTCCCAACAGATCCCAAAGTAAACTGCCAGAATAATGCGATTTCATTTTTTCCTGATGTAACACCTAATGCCGACAGCCTCCTTTGGGATTTCGGAGATATGAGTCCTCCATCAAGGGCGTGGAGCCCCGTCCATGCTTACACGACTGCAAATGAAACACCGGGGTTTTCTGTTTCCCTCACCGCCTTTTATCAAGGACAACGAAGCACGGTAACGAAACCAGTTTCGATCAAAGCATTCACGCTCGAGTTACAATTGGTTCAAGATACGACAGCATGCAAGTGTGAGCTACCAATTAATATCAATGACCCCGATTGTGGCGGAACTCTTACTCCAAATGCATTCGAAGTGGAAGTGAATCCATCCGGAGGAACAGCTCCGATCAGCTATGTTTGGAGTAATGGTGATACGGGAGAAACACTAACACCAGATGAGTCGGGTTATTATTACGTCACCGCAAGAGATGCCTCGGGCTGCGAAACCTATGCAGGTGTTAACGTAAAGCAGTACGACCTCAGCGACCAACGTAGTAATATTTGGTATTTTGGAGATAGAGCAGGTATTGATTTTAATCCACTAACGCCACTCGTTCCACCAGCTGCCAGGGCGGTCTTAACTAGTGCCATGACGGCTCCTGAGGGCTGCGCCATTATATGCGATAGAAATGGAGATGTGATTTTTTACACAGACGGAAAAAATGTGTACGACAAAACAAACACACTAATTCCGATTCTACCAACAGGGCTAGATGGTGAACTCCTTTCTTCTCAGTCGGCCTTAATTGTGCCGGTTCCCGGAGATGAAACGCTGTACTATATCTTCACCACACAAGAAATACCGGGAGCCGGAACAAATGAGATTCGTTACTCTATTTTCGATCTAAAAAAGAATAATGGAAACGGGTTAATTACACAGGCGAATGTGCTGTTGTTTTCGAAAAATACCGAACGGATTACAGCCAACGGGCAATGGATAATTGCGCACGAGTACGGCAACAGTTCGTTTCGTAGTTACCCAATTTCTAATCAAGGAATTGGAAAGCCTGTCTACTCAGACATTGGATCGGTACACTCATTCAATTCTGTACAAAGTGGCCAGGGGTACATGAAGTTAGGTGCAAGAGATAACCTGGCCGTTGCGTTATCAACAGGTACTGAGAATTTGGTTGAACTTTTTCACCTGAATGATACTACTGGTGTTCTTAGTAACTACCGAAAAATCGTTCTGCCACAAGCAACTGGACAAGTTTACGGAATTGAATTTGCCTCCAATGGAAGGAGACTTTTTGTAAGCGTTAGCGGAACACCATCAAACATCTTTGAGTATTTCCTGGACGATAATGACATCTTGCCCCCAACCCTGATTCCCAACCCGAGTTTGAATGTACCAGCCGGTCTGACGTTGGGGGCCATACAACTTGCCCCCGATGGCCGAATTTACATGGCACAAGACAACACCACTTCACTGGCTACCATCGATGCCAATGGTGGGACAACGCTGCCACTCACCCCTTCGTCCATCACGTTTAATAGTTTTGATTTGCTAGGCAGAAGGAGCGGTCTTGGCCTTCCTAATTTTGTTCAGCAACAAGGTAATGGATTTGGAGGTCCCGGTTTCACCTTTACCGGACTCTGCGAAGGTACTCCTACAAACTTTGTGGGCACACCCACAGACGCCATTGATGAGTTTCAATGGGCGTTTGGTGATGGTGCGGGTAGCACTGAAGCCGCACCTACTCATCTTTACGCTCCCTCCGCACCACCATCTGCCACCACTTACAATGTATCAATGCGACTGACCAATAGATGTGGAATAGATATTACCATCGCTCAAGATGTGATCATAAACCCGCCCCCACCACGTCCTACTTTGGCGCCAGCGAGTGCGTTATGCAATGGCCCCATAAGATTGGATGCGAATTCCGGAAATCTCACTTCAATTACTTCTTACTTGTGGAATAGTGGTGCTATTACAAAAACGATCGACATTAATAATCCAGCGAGAGTTTCAGTGACAATCACAGATGTTAATGGTTGTACTGCAACAGCAAATGGTATTGTTGTCAATAACCGCCCAGTTTTAGACTTAGGTCCCGACCTTACAGTGTGTGAGGACAACACCACGCCCAATTTAAACGCGTTTAACTCAGGGGCTAGTTTCGTTTGGACGTTGAACGGAGCACCGAATGGAAATACGTTAGCTACCCAGGTGGTAGATACTTCACTACCCGCTGTTCTGACCTATGGAGTGACCGTTACTGACCCCGTTACATTGTGTACCGCTACGGACTCTAAGACCTATACCGTTAAGGTTTCACCAAGCTTTACCTTAAGTGGCACCAATCCTACAAGCTGCAATACGGCAACTGGTACTGTTACACTGAACCTGAACAGTTCAACACCTGCGGGTGGTCCTTATTCGTATTTTATAAGTGGAACCTCTTTCAGCCAACAAGGCTTTGATCGTTCGGCTCCGTCAACCGTTGGGCCATTGCCAGGAGTAAGAGCTGGAGCCGTTTCTGGAATTGTGCAAGATCAAATTTCGGGATGTACCATTTCGACTGCAATTCCATTAAGCGATCCAGCACCTTACACTTTTAATACTTCGATAGTAGGAACAAATTGTGACCCTGTTACTCTTAATGTAACAACTGCTCCATCGGTTCAATTGAATCGCTTCCAGATCACAAACTCTGCTACCACTGCCCTGATAGAAGGTCCAACAATCTTCTCGCCTACGCGGACAAACTTCAACACAAGCCCTCTTCCCCAGGGCACATATATTATTGAAGTAAGAGATGTAGGTTTATGCACCGTTGCTCGTTCTGTAACTGTTAATCCAGTGCCTGCTCCAGTCATTTCTATTTCTCAAAATTGCCTCACGCTATCGGCTTCGGGCGGCACAACCTATAGCTGGACTACTAGTGTGCCCGGAAGTATCGTTGGCCCAACAAATGGTTCAAGCATTCAAATAACTGGTATTGCCGGGACGTTAGTTACTTATACCGTATCTGATCTTACTGCTGCCTGTCCCGGCTCAGTCAGCGCTGCAATCACAATTCCCACTATCATTAATCCAGACTTTAGTCAGAGTAATGGCTGCTCCAATCAAGTGGTTCTTACTGCCATTCCAGTTGGAAACTTTACCTATCGCTGGTTCAAGGCTGGCGTTTTTCAACCTACATTGGGTGGACGGTTAATCACATTAGGTCAAAGTGAAGATGGAGCAAGCTACGCGGTAGAAGTGGTGGATGCTATTAGTGGCTGTTTTGTTCGCTCTGCAGCAAAGCCAGTGCAGGTGAGTGGCCCTGTCGATGCGGCCGTTACGGGAACGCAAGCTTGCCAGGACAATAAGGATTTTACTCTTACTTCCATCACCACAGCCACTGGCATTTCTTACGCATGGGCCTTTAATGGTACAACCATCGCAGGTCAATCTACCGCCACACTCAGTGATAATCGAGAAGGTACTTACCGAGTAACGATTAGTAAAGCCACCTGCAATGCCACTGCATCTATTCAAGTGATCAAAGCACCTATTCCTCTAGGCGAGTTACCTGATCGAGTGATTATCTGCAACGATCCTGATAACAAAGATCCTAAGACGTCCCAAGTTGATTTAAATCCAGGTACGTTCACGACTTATAATTGGTTGAAAAATGACATCATTATTAATTTTACTAATCGAGTTTTGACCGCTACCAGCGAAGGCATTTACAAGGTAGATTTAACGAATTCTTTTGGCTGCTCAAATTCGGATAACACAGAAGTGTTAAACGAGTGCATTCCAAAAATTGTTGGCCCCAATGCATTCCGTCCTGGTAATGCGATCAACTCGTTGAACAAAGAATTCTTTGTCTACAGCTTTTTCATTACTGACAATTTTGAAGTGGCTATCTTTAATCGCTGGGGAGAGCTCGTTTTCTCAGACACAAAGAAAGATTTTAGATGGAATGGTGGATACGGAAATAATCCGGGATTACCAGCACCTGGCGGCACCTACTCTTATGTGATTAAATACCAAAGTTCGTTCCGGCCTGAAGAGGGTATAAAAGAACAACGTGGTGGAATTGTCTTACTTCGATAAAATATACACCTATGAAACTTCTAGTTTTTTTCATTGCGATCACACTTCTGACTAGTTCATTTGCACCACGACCCACTCAGTTGATTAACACTTCGCTAACGGTTACCGTAAGAGACGAGCTGGGCAACACAGTAGAAGGTGCCAGCATTAAACTTTTTGAAACGGAGGAAAACTATAACAAAGAAACCAATCCGGTGGCCGAAGGGAGTACAGATGCCAAGGGCAACTACCGCTTTAAGAAAATAAAAGCAGTCACTTACTTTGTGCTTGTGAAGAAAGGCGATAAAGACAACATGGGTGGTGGTGAAAAGATCGGTAAGCTCGAAGACGGAAAGTTCAACAAAGTGACCATTGTTATTCAATGATGAATTCCAAAAAAAGCAAGTGGTGCACCTATGGATAGAAAAGCACTCATTCAACTGGTTGAAAATTATTCGAGTCCTTTTCAAGAAGAACAACATTTTAAAAGTCAATTCTTAGAATTATTAAAGGCCGCCAACGCCTTTCAACGCACGCATTTACCCGGCCACATTACGGGGTCGGCCTGGGTCGTCAATAGCGATGCAACGAAAACGCTGTTGGTTCATCATGCCAAGCTCAACAAGTGGGTGCAGCCCGGAGGACATGCCGATGGAGATGAAAATGTAGTAGCTGTGGCGCAGAGCGAAGCAGAGGAAGAAACAGGACTCAAGAATTTCAAAATTGAAGGATCTATTTTTGATATAGATATTCACACGATTCCTGCCCGCAAGGATTTCCCGGAACACCAGCACTACGACATTCGATTTTTACTTCGGGCTGATGAAAATGAGCGGGTTATCGTAAGCGAAGAATCGCACGATGTAAAGTGGATTCGAATTGATCAACTCAGGAATTATACGACAGAACGTTCGGTGCTTCGAATGAGCGAAAAATTAAGCTGAACGTCTTAGCTTTGTGGAATGGCCGAAATTGGTACCGACATTCTTAAAGCCAAAACACTTCTGGAAAATGGCGAACTTGTGGGCATACCCACCGAGACGGTTTACGGGCTTGCCGGCAATGCATTAAACGTAGCCTCCGTTGCCAAAATTTTTGAGGTAAAGGATAGACCTTTTTTTGATCCGTTGATTATCCATGTTGCTGATATTAGTTCGATGGGTGCGTATGTGGAAAACATACCTCCACTCGCGACCAAACTAGCACAGGTTTTTTGGCCAGGGCCTCTTACATTGGTGTTACCACGAAAACAAATCATCCCTGACCTTGTCACTTCGGGCATTGATACGGTGGGTATTCGCTGTCCTGCTCATTCATTAACCCAACAACTATTAAAAGAATTATCTTTTCCGTTGGCTGCACCTAGCGCGAACCCTTTTGGCTATATAAGCCCAACAAAGGCATCGCACGTCAATGACCAACTAGGAGAAAAAATTCAATACATTTTGGACGGTGGAGAGTGCACCGTTGGAATTGAGTCCACCATAGTTGGATTTGAAAACAACCAGCCGAAAATTTATAGAATGGGTGGGCTAAGCCTCGAAGATATAGAATCAGTAGCTGGGAAAACAAGGATTCAACTCCATTCCACTTCCAACCCGAAAGCACCCGGTCAATTGCAAAGCCACTACTCACCTAAAAAGAAATTGGTATTGGGTGATTTGAAAAAATTGGTAAAGACCTACGGTCCAAACGATGTTGGCGTTTTAGCCTTTAACGAATGGCGTAATGAAATTGAACCAGATCATCAAAGAATCCTCTCTCCTACTGGCGATGTTATTATAGCTGCACAAAACTTATTTTCTTACCTCCGCGAACTTGACCAACTTAACGTTGAGATAATAGTAGCCGAGGAAGTGCCTGACGTGGGGTTGGGTCGAGCTATAAACGATCGATTGCGGAGAGCATCCGCTGAAATCGATCGGTAAATAATCTCTATGAAATAGTCTTTTTCGCTACCTTACCAGCCCTAAAACGATAGCATGGAAAAGACTAAAAAACTATTAGTACTAACAGGTGGTGGTGATTGCCCCGGACTTAACGCAGTCATACGAGGAATTGCCAAAAGAGCTCGCAAAGAAAAAAATTGGGAAGTATATGGAAGTGTAGAAGCTTTCAATGGCGTGTTCAGCAACCCTCCTGAATTAATTAAATTGACTAGGTCAAGAACGGGTGGCATCCATGTACGAGGCGGAACTATTTTGAGAACAACCAACAAAGGTAACCCCATTCATTTTCCAGTCGTTCAGCCTGATGGCACGTTCAAATTTATTGATCGTTCGGAAGAATTGGTCAAGCGGATCAAAGAACTTGGCTTTGACGCAGTGATCAATATTGGTGGCGATGGCTCGCAAAAAATATCACAAGCTCTTTTCAAAAAAGGATTGAACGTCATTGGAGTGCCGAAAACAATCGACAACGATCTGTCTTCAACCGATATGACCTTCGGATTTCAAACAGCTGTGCAGATTGCCACCGATAGTTTTGATAAGTTAGTGACCACCGCAGAGAGCCACGACCGGGTTATGATCATGGAGGTAATGGGCCGCGATGCCGGATGGATTGCGCTCCATACTGCAATTGCTGGCGGTGCGGAAATTTGTTTGATTCCAGAAATACCCTATGATGTTAACAAAATTGTAAAGCGAATTCAATCCCGTTATGTCAATGGAAAAGGATTTGTAAATATTGTAATTTCTGAAGGAGCTAAGGCAAAGGATGGCTCGATTGTTTCCAGTCAAGGATCGAAGGGCTCCGAACACGTGCGCCTTGGTGGGGTGGCCTATCAGCTATCGAAACAGTTAAAAGATGCAGGGTGTGAAGCAGAGATTCGCGAAACAGTTCTCGGGCACGTACAGCGAGGTGGCGGGCCTACTGCGTTCGACAGGGTGTTGGCTACTTTGTTTGGCGTGAAGGCGGTGGAACTACTATTGGAAGGTAACTTTGGCCGTATGGTAGCATTGAAAAACAACACGATTGCATCAGTCACCCTCGAAGAGGCCACTGAGAAATATAATTTCGTGGATAAAAATGGATACCTCGTCAAGGCAGCGAAAGGTTTAGGCATTAGTTTCGGAGATTGACGAGTAATTCAAATTCAAGATTCAAGATTCAAGATTTAGCATTCAATATTTAACATTTCCTCAATGAAAACCATCAACGACATCAATTTTAAAAATAAGCGAGCACTTGTTCGAGTAGACTTTAATGTTCCATTAGATAAAGAATTTAACGTAACAGATGACAACCGTATAAGAGCCACGATACCGACCATCAAAAAAATATTATCAGATGGCGGAAGTGCAGTACTGATGTCGCACTTAGGGCGACCAAAGGGAGGACCCGAAGAAAAATACTCTCTCAAACACACACTAAAAACGTTGGAAGGATTACTGGGCATTTCTGTACAATTTGCCAATGATAGCATCAGCGAAGAGTCGTTCAAACAATCCGCAGCCTTAAAACCAGGAGAAGTTCTTTTGTTAGAAAATCTGCGTTTTTACAAAGAAGAAGAAAAGGGTGATCTCGCTTTCGCGGAAAAATTAGCAAAGCATGGAGATGTTTATGTGAACGATGCTTTTGGCACTGCCCATCGTGCTCATGCCTCTACCACGATTGTGGCTCAATTCTTCGAGGAGAAATGTGCCGGTTATGTAATGGCCGCTGAATTGGATAATGCCGAAAAGGTATTGGGAAATGCAGTAAAGCCATTTACAGCCATTATGGGAGGTGCAAAAATATCTGACAAAATTTTGATCATTGAGAAACTGCTCGATAAAGTCAATCACCTAATCATTGGTGGTGGAATGGCCTATACTTTTTTTAAGGCTTTGGGTGGAAATATTGGGAACTCATTGGTAGAGGAAGATAAACTTGATCTCGCCAAAGAATTGATTCAAAAAGCAAAAGCAAAGGGTGTGGAACTTCATTTGCCCATTGACTCTATTGTTGCTGATAAGTTTGACGCAAATGCCAACACAAAGATCTCCAACAACAATTCGATTGAGGCAGGTTGGATGGGCTTGGATATCGGGCCGCAGGCTCAGGTTGTCTTTGCCCGTGTGATCGAAGAATCGAAAACCATTTTATGGAACGGCCCCATGGGTGTTTTTGAAATGGAGAAGTTTGAAAAAGGAACGAAAGGAGTAGCAGAATCCGTGGTAAAAGCAACGGAGAAAGGCGCTTTCTCCCTGATTGGCGGTGGCGATTCAGCTGCAGCCGTTGCCAAATTTGGCTTTGAAGATAAAGTAAGTTACGTATCGACAGGTGGTGGCGCTCTGTTAGAGTATTTCGAAGGCAAGGTTCTGCCAGGTGTAAAAGCACTTGGATAAATCCAATTCCATGAAACAAATTTTCTTAGTTACCTTTTTTTTGACCTTGTCATGGTTAGCAAACGGTCAAGCTGTCGATTATTTAAAGGATGTTAAAACAGAAGATGCGATCATCAAAGCGTTGTACGAAGTAATTTCTGGAGAGCCAAATGCGCCTCGTGATTGGGATCGGTTTCGATTTTTGTTTAAACCAGAGGGTCGCCTTATTCCTACACGTAAAAGTGATACGGGCGATCTAACAATTAAGCCCTTGACAGCTGAAGAATATGTTCAGCTGTTTCAGTCGCGCATACCAACGGGCTTTTTCGAGCGTGAGCTAAGTCGCAAGTCAGAAAGTTATGGTACGGTGACTCATGCCTTTAGTACATACGAGACGAAGGAGAAAAAAGATGGGCCGGTAACAAATCGTGGCATCAATAGCATTCAGCTATTCAAAGACAAGGATCGGTATTACATCGTGACGATATTTTGGTGTGCTGAGAGTATGGGTTTCCCATTGCCCCCACAGTATTTAACCAAGTAGCTAACCCAAATACCCCACATCGAAATGAAAAAATGTTTTCTTCTTATTCTTGTTGCCATTCATTTCTGCAGCCAGGTCTTCGGGCAGCGACCTAAGAACTTGAATTTAGAGGCGGTCGCGGAAAAATTTGCGATCAACTCATTTGATGAATTCTATGAACTACATCATTTGCCTAACGATGCTCATTTCCCAGCAGATATTGAAAAAAATGTTCTGTGGTGTGAGGCTGCCTTTGCAAAGCGTGGATTTACTACTCAACGATTAAAAACAGCAACTGTTCCTCTACTTTTAGCAGAGCGCAAGACAACAGCAAAACAGGTAGGTGGGAAGACTCCCATAACCGTGTTGGTTTATTTGCAAATCGATGGCCAGCCGGTAGACGCAACTAAATGGGATCAGGATAGCCCCTGGAATCCAACACTAAAAGAAAAAGATGCAGCCGGAAAGTGGAACACCCTTCCGTTTCAAAAACTAAAGTCGGGAGCCATAAACCGCGACTGGCGGATTTTTGTCCGTTCAGCCTCAGATGCCAAAGGGCCTGCCATGGCATTTATTGCCTCCTTGGATGCATTGAAAGAATTAAAATTAGAACCGAACTACAACCTGAAGGTAATTATGGACTTTGAGGAAGAACTTGGTTCACCTCACCTGCCGCTGGCGGTGGCAGACTACAAAAAAGAATTAGCCGCAGATCGTCTTATCATCTTTGATGGGCCAAGGCACGTGAGCAATGAACCAACGCTGTCGTTTGGCGCGAGAGGCATCTGCGAGATTACACTGACAGTACAAGGACCGCGTACACCGGTGCACAGCGGCAACTATGGCAACTATACTCCCAATCCTGCTTTGCGTCTGGCACAACTGCTCAGTTCAATGAAGGATGAAGAAGGTCGTGTTACAATTCCCGGGTTTTATGATGGAGTCATTTTAACAAATGAAGAAAAGAATGTACTGTCGAAAGTTCCTGATGATGAAAATGAAATTAAAAAATTTTTAGGCATTGCCGAGCCCGATAAAATTGGAGCTAATTTTCAAGAATCATTGCAATATCCCACACTGAACATACGAGGACTTGATGCACTTTATGTTGGTGACCAAGCGAGAACGTTAATTCCAGCCAAGGCAGTTGCCGAAATTGACATCCGACTAGTGCCGAGCAGTGACCCAAAACGACTCATCGAATTGGTAAGAAAACACGTGGAGTCGAAAGGCTACTACGTTATTGATCGTGACCCTACTGAGGAGGAAAGATTAACCTATCCCAGAATTGTAAATTTTCAAGCAAAGATTTCTTATCTGGCTTTTCAAACACCTTTTGATTCTGAGTGTGGCAAATGGCTAAGCAAAGCCATGTTCACGGCATTTGGAAAAGAGCCGATTAAGATTCGCACTGCCGGGGGGTCGATTCCAATTTCACCATTTGTCACAACACTGGGTATTCCAGCCGTAGCTGTGCCTACCGTAAATGCCGACAACAATCAGCACGCGGAGAATGAAAACATCCGTGTAGGTAACTATATCGATGCCGTAAAAACTTTTCTGGCGATTATGCTAGAGAAAATTTAGAAATTACCTCACACCAAACGAAGAGCAGCCAATTTTCAAATTATTGCATTTTCAAATTGTGAAATTGGACTATCTTGCAGCCCATGGAAAGTTTTGTTGTCTCTGCCCGCAAATATCGCCCACTCGGCTTTGCCGAAGTGGTTGGGCAAGAGCACATTACTACAACACTTAAAAATGCCATTGACAACAACAAGCTGGCGCAAGCCTTGCTTTTTTGCGGGCCACGAGGGGTAGGCAAAACGACTTGTGCGCGTATTGTAGCCAGAATGATCAACGGCTTCGAAGAAAAAGCTGAGGTCAACTCGTTAAACATCTTCGAATTAGATGCGGCCTCAAACAATTCGGTCGAGGATATTCGAAACCTAATTGATCAAGTTCGCTATCCACCTCAATTCGGAAAATTTAAAGTGTACATCATAGACGAGGTGCACATGCTTTCTAACTCTGCTTTCAATGCCTTTTTGAAGACGTTAGAAGAGCCTCCCTCCTATGCCATATTTATCTTAGCCACTACTGAGAAGCATAAGGTAATTCCTACGATCCTTTCGCGGTGCCAGATTTTTGATTTCAACAGAATTCAAATTTCAGACATCGCTAAGCAGCTTAAGAAAGTGGCTGATCAGGAAAAAATAAAAGTTGAAGAGGAAGCCTTGCATCTCATTGCACAAAAGGCCGATGGTGCTCTTCGAGACGGCTTGTCCATTTTTGATTTAATGGTCACTTTCTCTTCTGGAAAAGAAGTAACCTTCAAAGATGTAATCAACAATCTCCACATTCTAGACTATGACTACTATTTCCGAGTGGTCGATGGATTACTAGCGGAAAACCCTTCACAGCCTCTTCTAGAGTTAGATGAAATCTTGCGAAAGGGTTTTGACGGTCATAACTTTATTGTCGGACTAAGTGAGCACATCCGAAACCTGATGGTTTCTCAAGATGCGCGCACCATCAACCTAATGGAGGTGCCTGACAGCATCAAGAAAAGGTATTTACAACAAGCTCAAGCCTGCTCTCAATCGCTACTCCTTTCGTGGCTTAGTATTGCTAACCAATCTGACATCCAATATAAAGGGAGCAAAAATCAGCGGCTTACGGTGGAACTCGCCTTGATGAAAATGGCTCATGTAAATGCCGTATTTACCCAAGTAACCGCCCCTAGCACCGAGGCGGTAAAAAAAAAATTGAATTAAGCACAGAGCCTGTTCCCGAACTGGTCGCAAGCCCAACACCTCTCGAACAACAAAACGCTACCCCAACAAGGGAAATAAAAGTAGAATCCAAGATTCAGGAACCTGTCAAAGAGAAAGCACCAACTTATCTCGAGCCAAAAGAAGCGAAACCAAAAACCACGCTTAATTTAGGCAATCTGTTTAAGCCTGCCGTGAGTAAAGAAGCAGTAACCGATGAAAAACCAAAGTCATCTTCTCCCGATAGGCCATTTACGGATGATGAATTATCAAAGGTGTGGAGTAAACTAGCAGAATCGCGAAAAGACCAGGCGGCTACCTATCACCTCCTTAGCAGGGGTTATTTTAGGGAGGGAAATACACTTGTTATTCATCTCAACAACCCGGTTGAAGAGCCACTGCTCCAATCAATGAAGACAGACTTAGTTTCTTATCTGCGGGAAAGCCTCGGCAACAATAGCCTACAACTGAGAAGCCTTATGTTTGAAGTGGCAGCCAATAAAATGATCTACACTAATAAGGAAAAGTTCGAAGCTATGGCTCAAAAAAATCCGCTACTTTTAGAGATGAGGGATAAATTTGGGCTTGATCCGGATTTTTGATCTTAAGTATTTGTAAAACTGATAAAATAAAAGCCAAACGAGTTTATTGGTTACGAAAAATGTGCTAAAATTGAATGTTAAACCTAATACCCATGAAATTAACCCGTTTAAGTCTCTATCTACTATTTATCGCAACTGCCTCTTTATTAGCCTCTTGTGGTTCTTCTAGCAAGCAAGAAGAACAAAACTCTGATGAATTCAAGCAAGCTGAAGAGTCGCTGAAAGACCAAATCAAAGATGTCGTATACAATATCCCCTCTCCTTCTGAGATACCGTATTTGTTGCAAGCAACAGGGGCAGAGTTTAATCAGAGCCTTTTGACTGACGTTAAGAAAGTAGATCAATACATGACCAGAACCGACAAAGCAGCTTTGAATTTGGGTGCCTACGTTGCAGATATTGGCTATTTGAGTTCATATGATAAAACGCAAAAAGCTATTGATTACCTGGGTGCAGCACGAAAGTTGGCTGACAACTTAGGCGTAGTTGGCTCTTTTGATAATGAAATCTTAAAACAGTTTGAAGCAAACATCTCAAACAAAGATTCATTAGCCTCCCTATTGAACAGTGCTGTTCAAAAAACGGACAAATACTTAAAGAACGATAGCCGTAATAAATTAGCTGCGATGGTGTTGACCGGAAGTTTTATCGAGAGTCTTTTCATTTCAACTGGCTTGATTAAGACTTATCCAAAAGATCTCTTGGAGAATGATCAACGCAACTTGGTTCTTACACCACTTATTAGAATCATCCTTCAGCAAGAAAAATCGGTTGATGAGTTGGTAAAAATGCTGAGTACCGTTGAGCAATCTGACCCAGTTACTACTATTCAAGCCGATCTGGCTGCATTACAGGCCAGTTACCGTGCCCTTAACATCGAAGAACAAATCAAAAATAACAGCTCTGCTATGGTACTCAGCGACAAGCATTTGATTGAAATCACCAAGATTGTTGAAAAGATGAGAAAAGATATTACCGACTAATCTCATTCAATAATTGCAAAAAGGGATTGGTGGAAACCAATCCCTTTTTTTGTTTCTATTGGCATTTCAACTTTCGTACTTTTATACAACTGTTTAACCCTAGTGTATGAGTGAGCCCGTCCTAAAAGCTGTCATGAAATTGTTTGCGATGGTCGCAAAAGAAGACTCCGTTACAACACAAGAACGGGACTACATTCAAGCCTTTTTGGCCGACCATGTGGGTCGCAAATCTATGGAACATCACCTACATCTTTTTGATGAGTTCGCAAGAGAAACATCAGAAAAATTGACGGGGGGTAACCAAGAAGAGAGCATTCTAAAAATCTGTGCTTCCATCAATGAAGAAATGGCACAGAAACAGAAAATGGTAATCATGCTGGAGTTAATCAGCCTGATCATGGCCGATGGCATTATCTCGACTGCCGAGGAAAAAATCTCAAAAACTATTGGCAAGGCATTCAATATCAGCTCAGGAGATATCGACTTAATCAAACAGTTTCTAGAAGCAAAGAAACCAGATGACTACGATAATGAGAATGTGCTTGTAGTGTGTTCAAATAATATCGGAAACAGCAACACAAAAATAATCACGCGGCCTGAGTTGGATGGCTTCATTGCAATCCTCTACATCCGTGCCACCGATATTTTGTTTTTTCGCTATCTGGGCAATTCTGATGTATACCTCAATGGAGTTCCTCAGAAACCGGGGCTGATAAATGTGCTTGGGACAGGGAGTACGCTTCGTTGGGGAACGACCGACCCAGTTTATTATGGTGAAATTGTAAATGTTTTTAAAAAACAATCTGAAGGCACGCGAACTAGTTTTGAGGCAGAGAAAATCTCATACGAGTTTAAAAACGGTAAACTCGGGCTGCGAGATGTAGTAATTTCAGAAGAATCTGGTAATCTCGTTGCGTTGATGGGCGCCAGCGGTGCGGGTAAGTCGACACTGCTTCACGTTTTAAACGGCACAGAAAAACCTTCTAAGGGCAGAGTACTTATAAACGGAATAGATATTCACAAAAATCCAGAACAGATCGAAGGCGTTATTGGATTTGTGCCTCAGGATGATCTACTGATCGAAGACCTAACCGTTTATCAGAACCTCTATTTTGCCGCAAAACTTTGTTTTAGTCACCTGAATGAAGAAGAAATTGATTTGCTCGTCATTAAAACATTGAATGATTTGGGGCTTACCCAGACCAAGGAACTGAAAGTCGGCTCACCGCTGCAAAAAACAATTAGTGGAGGCCAACGAAAAAGACTAAACATCGGGCTAGAACTACTTCGCCAACCTGCTGTTTTGTTTGTGGATGAGCCCACGTCAGGGCTTTCATCCAGAGATTCTGAAAACATTATTGATCTTTTAAAGGAACTGTCCCTAAAAGGAAAGCTAGTGTTTGCAGTTATTCATCAACCTTCTTCAGACATATTCAAGATGTTTGATAAGCTGGTAATCTTGGATACAGGAGGCTACCAGATTTACTATGGAAATCCAGTTGATTCGGTAACGTACTTCAAAAAGAACATCAATCTGATCAATAGTGATGAAGGAGAATGTCATTCATGTGGAAATGTAAATCCAGAACAAATTTTTAACATCATTGAGACAAAAGTGATCAATGAGTTTGGAGATTTTACCAATGACCGAAAATTTACGCCAGAGCAATGGAATGAGTCCTTTCTTAAAAAAACCAAGATATCATTAGTAGCCCCATCGTCAGATAGACCTCACTCAACCTTGCGTATACCCAAGTGGCTAAAACAAACAAAGCTCTTCTCCACTCGCGACTTACTTTCAAAACTAAGTAACAGACAGTACTTGTTCATTAATCTATTGGAAGCTCCCCTCTTGGCGTTCATCCTGGCGTTTATTGTACGTTATTACAATGTAGATGATCCGTTCAAGGAAGGGTATGCATTCAGTAAAAACCTGAATATGCCAGCACACCTGTTTATGAGTGTCATTGTCGCTCTATTCATGGGACTGACAGTAAGCGCAGAAGAGATCATCAGAGATCGAAAAATTCTCAAGCGAGAGAAATTTCTTCACCTCAGCAGAAGCAGTTATATCATATCAAAAATAATGATACTGTTTATGATCTCCGCCATCCAGACATTTTTGTTTGTCGCGGTGGCAAATTATATCCTCGGCATCGAGGGGATGTTCCTCATCCACTGGAGTATTCTTTTCACGGTATCCTGCTTTGCCAATTTATTGGGTCTTAACATATCGTCTGCTTTCAATTCGGCTGTCACCATCTACATACTGATTCCGATTTTGCTAATACCACAACTGATATTAAGTGGAGTAGTTGTGAAGTTTGATAAACTTAATCCAATCATTGGTAACACCTCAACAGTACCGCTGGTTGGTGACCTAATGGCGTCCCGATGGGCTTTTGAAGCCGCGATGGTAAGCCAGTTTAAAGACAATGAATTTGAAAAACAATTCTACCTATATGATAAACTGATGGCAGATGCCGATTACAAGAAAATATACCTAATCCCTGAAATAGAAACTCGGATTGATTTCATAAATCAGCAATATGCTAATCCAGATCCGTCAATCCAAAAGGAAGTGACCCGCCAACTACAAGTGGTAAATCTCGCGATTGAGACAGAACAACGAGTGATCAATGCTCAGTTCGAACAATTGCAAAGTCTTGCCCCAGGTAAATTTGACACACTAGTCTACAAGAAAACAGTTTTTTTCTTAGAGGCGTTGAAAAAATTCTATATCAATAGGTATAATAAAGCTGACCAGGAAAAAGAGAGGTTGATTAGTCAATTTACCAATACAAGTGAGAAAGAGAAAGAATTCGAATCACGAAAAAGGATCTACCAAAACGAAGCGATAACCGAACTAGTTAGGAACACGATGGAAACAAATCGTATTATTGAAAAAGATGGAAAGCTTATTCAAAAGATTTATCCCATTTATAAAGATCCGGATCCGAGCCATATGGTTGACTTTGACGCTCAGTTCTATATGCCTGCTAAACATTTTTTAAATCAAAACATTGATACCCTTTATTTCAATCTGGGGGTTATTTGGTCAATGACCTTGGTACTAGCCATTGCGCTCTATTGGGAGATTCTCAGAAAGGTGATTGAGACCTTAAGTAATATTTCTAATCCAATACCAAAGCGAATGTAGGAAGGTATGTTCTTCTTCCTATCCAAAACACTCAGCTATCTTACAATGCCGATTGTAGTCATCTGCACCTGTTTTTTAGTAGCTGTTTTTTTAAAAAGGAAATTATGGAGAAAAAGATTGCGCACTGCAGGTGTCTTTTTGCTTTTTCTATTTAGCAATGATTTTATTGGGAATGAGGTCATGCTACTATGGGAAGTGCCTCCTACACCATTTGCTGAACTTAAGAAAAAGTATTCTTACGGCATCGTACTTACCGGTGTGGGGAAATCAGAAATGGAGCCAGCAGATCGAATGTATTTTGGGAGAGGGGCTGATCGAGTGACCCACACCTTACAACTGTACAAGCTTGGCTGTATTCAAAAAATTCTTGTATCAGGAGGAAATGGTAAACTATATGAAGTTAGGAAACAAGAAGCGGATGAAATGGCAGACGTATTGATTCTTATGGGTGTGCCTAAAGAAGATATTGTCATTGAAAACACATCGAGAAATACTCGGGAGTCTGCCTTGGCTGTAACGAAAATGCTTGGGGACAATGTGAAACCAGAGGACTGCATTTTGATAACTTCTGCGTTTCATATTCGAAGATCAAAAGCTTGCTTTGCTAAACTGGGCTGGAATGTGGATGAGTTTAGTACAGATTTCTTCTCGCATAAAAGAAGGTATACCCCAGACGTCTTGTTCATTCCATCTGCTGGAACCCTTTCAAATTGGCATATTCTTACACGCGAGTGGACAGGAATGATCACTTACAAACTGATGGGATACGCCTAATCGAATCGATGGGGATCGAATCTATCAATTGACATCGTAGTCTTTTCTCTTGCAACTAATTCTTTAACTAACATACCTGTGCCGGGACCAAGGCTTAACCCCATCATCGAATGGCCTGTGGCGATTATTAAGTTATTAATTTTCTTTGATCGCCCGATATACGGAAGCCCATCGGGAGAACATGGACGCAATCCATGCCATATCTCTTCCCTCTTAGGAATCTCTACTTTCATCTCAGGGTAATACTTAGGAATTGAATCGACAATGCCTTGTACTCGGTTCATACTAATACTGTGATCGATTCCTGTTATTTCCATGGTGCCACCAAATCGAAGTGTATTTCCCATTGGGGTTACCGCTACTCGTGCTTCTAAGAAAATAGAAGGAATCCTGGTATTTTTTTGAACATTCTCTATCGTGAAACTATAGCCTTTACCTGCTTGCATCGGCAATGACAAATTCAATTTAGTCGCTATCAACGCTGACCAACTTCCCGTGGCCAAAACAACTTCATCAAAATTAAACTCTTCGTTCTCGGTCTTTACTGACTTTATTTTGCCAGACTCCATAACAAAGTCGATCACTTCCGTTTTGTCTTTTATAACAACGCCTTTTTCTTTTAAGTATGTTTTCAGCTGATTCACGAAAAGCTGTGGAGTAACATGAGCATCGCCAGGAAAGTAAACCCCTCCTCTCACCTTCACTCGAACATCTGGTTCTAGCTTTTGAATTTCCTGTGCGGAAATAATATGAGCTTCGATGCCATGTGCATTGGCGAGAGCTGCTGTCTCCATTTCCTCGTGCTCCGTTTCCCTATTTTGATACAACATCAAAAGCCCACGTTCATGATACCCAAAGTCGAATGGAAGTTCTGTCGACAGTTGCTTAAACATTGACTTGCTGAGTAAACTAATTTCTTTTAACGCAGGCGCGGATCTCTCAACATGTTCTTTCGTAGCACTTTTGTAAAAATGGTAGCCCCACTTTATAAGATCACC
The DNA here is from genome assembly GCA_020402945.1 of Cytophagales bacterium. Classification (GTDB taxonomy): domain Bacteria; phylum Bacteroidota; class Bacteroidia; order Cytophagales; family Cyclobacteriaceae; genus ELB16-189. The sequence goes on from JADBYQ010000052.1 coordinate 35,612, forward strand.
ACTTAACCGAGGCTTGACATAAAATGGACTATTTGAATTGAACATCCATCGGATGCCTTTAGAGATCATGCCTGGTGCGGCTAATGGAATCAGGTGACTAGGTACAATCATTCCTGCGTTTCCAAACGAGCAGCCATCTTTCATTTCAGACTGCTCGATGATCGTGACTTGATGACCCGCTTTCGTTAAATAATAAGCCGAACTTAGCCCAATAATACCACCGCCAATAACACCAACTTGCATAGTCAATAGTGGAAGCGACAAGAAATAATGTTAATTGAATCGTAGGTTACCTCATAAACCAACCGGTGCTCCTGAGTTATTCTTCTTGACCATTTTCCTTGAAGGGAATGTTTCAATGGCTCTGGTTTTCCAATACCTGAAAAAGGGGATTCTGAAATAGCAGTAATCAAAATAATTATTCGAGAGGCTATTTTTGGATTTTTCTCTTTCCACTCATCCAAATGTTGTAAAGCCAGTGGACTAAAGAGAATCTTTCTCATTTAAAGTACTTCTCCTGAAGTTCAGCTAAAGTAAAAGGAACTCCCTCTCCTTTTGCCAACTCATCCATTGACTGATACAATTGATTTTTGTTGTTTTCGGTTGATAAGAGATAGTCGGTTTCAGTCATTGCATCTGAAACTATAATTTCTATTTCTCTACTTTGAAATGCATCTTTTATCGATTGAATGATGTTCTCCGAAAGTTCATTCGCTTTTAGTTTATAGGTTGTTGTCATAATTCAAATTTAACTTTTTTTTATAAAACTTGAAACCCGTATGCATACGGATCGTCATCGGGATCGATAGAAATTGTGTTGTGACCATAAATCTTGGCCCAGCCTTCCACACTTGGAATAATAGCCGGCTTTCCATGCAATTCAGTTTCTTCTTCTATGCGACCTATAAACTTTGAGCCGATGATGCTTTCATGAATAAATTCATCACCCCGTTTCAGCTTTCCTTTTGTATACCATTGCGCAAGGCGAGCAGAAGTACCCGTTCCGCAAGGCGAGCGGTCAATGGCTTTGTCGCCATAGAAAACTGCGTTGCGAGCCGTAGAACTAGGGTCAATCACTTTGCCTGTCCATAAGATATGGCTACATCCGTTGATCGTTGAATCATCCGGATGGATAAAGGTGTGCTTCTTATTAATATCTTGCCGTAGTTCTCTACTCCAGCTTACTAACTGATCGGCTGTATGGTGTTCTATACCTTTAAAATTTGCCTGCACATCAACAATAGCATAAAAATTTCCGCCATAAGCAACATCCAAATTTATCTCTCCTAAATCAGGACAAGTGGCTTGTATATTTTCAGCCGCCAAAAAAGCTTTCACGTTTCTAATCTTCACTGATTTTACCTTTTTTCCTTCTTGCTTGTATTCAATACGAACTAAGCCTGCTGGTACTTCTAGGTTTAGAACGCCCGGAGTTTTGGGAATGACCAAACCTTCTTCGATAGCGATAGTAACTGTTCCAATCGTGCCATGTCCACACATAGGCAAACATCCACTTGTTTCAATAAACAAAACGCCAACGTCATTTTTGGGGTCAGATGGGGGATATAAAATACTGCCACTCATCATATCGTGACCACGCGGTTCAAACATCAAGCCTTTGCGTATCCAGTCGTACTCTTTTAAAAAGTGCTGACGCTTTTCGCTCATGTTCTTACCTTCCAACTTCGGTCCTCCTTCCGCTACTAAGCGAACTGGATTACCACAGGTATGGGCGTCAATGCATTTGAAAATACTCATATTATCGTTGTCCGTTGATCGTTGGTGGTTATTTGCGTTTGCGAGCAACGACTAACCAACAACGAACAACCATTATTTTTTCCATTCATTATTAAACAATCTCCAGATACCCAACGGATTCCCGTCTTGCAATTCTTCAGGCAATAGTGAGTTCGGAAAACTTTGAAAAGCAACAGGTCTTGCGAAGCGCTTGATGGCATCTATTCCGACAGCCGTAAAACGGGAATCCGTGGTTGCAGGAAATGGGCCACCATGGTTCATCGAAGGGCAGACCTCCACTCCTGTAGGAACTCCATTGATAATTAATCTACCCGCTTTCTCAATTAATGTATTAACCAAACTTGAATACTTAGCTATCTCCACCTCATCGCCAAAAACACTTGTTGTCAATTGACCATTCAGGTGATTTACAACAGAGTGAAGCTCATTGACATCCTTGCATTTTACAATCAATGAAAAGGGACCGAATACTTCTTCCGCCAGCAAAGGGTTTTTCAAAAAATTGGAAGCAAGGATCGAAGCTACAAGAGGCTTGCCTTGATTTTCGGTAGCATGAGCACTGGATTGACTTTCAACGATGACTCCTTTCTGGTTCAAAACATGAGTTAATTGCTTATTATAATTATCTGCAATTCCCTGATGAAGCATAATGCCGGGCAACACATTATTGATTCCGTCTGACAACGATTTAATGAATCGATTTAGTCCATCATTTTCTATGGCCACAATTAAACCAGGATTGGTGCAAAACTGCCCAACTCCTTGGGTAATGGACCCGACCAAAGCAGCAGCTGTTTTTTCAGCATGTTGAACCAAAGAGTCCGGTAACAAGATCACTGGATTGATGCTACTCATCTCTGCAAAAACTGGAATTGGTTGGGTTCGTTGACAAGCTAAATCAAAAAGTGCTTTGCCTCCCGCTAACGAACCCGTAAAACCTACTGCCTTGGTAAGAGGATGTTTCACCAATGCCTGCCCGACTTCAAAACCGTTTCTGTGTAAGTGTTGAAATACACCTTGAGGCATCCCTGTTTTATCAATTGCTTTCTTGATAGCACTTGCGACAAGTTCAGATGTCTCTGCATGTGCGGGATGAGCTTTTACGATAACGGGGCAACCGGCAGCCAACGCTGAAGCAGTATCACCACCGGCTGTTGAGTAAGCCAAAGGAAAATTAGCTGCCCCAAAAACCACCACTGGTCCGATAGGCACTAACATCTTCCGAATGTCGGGCTTGGGCAATGGAGTGCGATCAGGCAAAGCGGTGTCTACTCTGGCTTCGACCCACGAACCTTGCTCAACCAGATCCGCTAACATTCGACACTGTCCGGTGGTTCTACCACGTTCACCAATAATGCGTGCTTCGGGCAGATTGGTTTCGCGCATAGCAGTGCGCACTAGCTCCTCTCCCAACGCTTCCATTTCGTCTGCAATGGCACGGAGAAATTGTGACTTTTTCTTTCCGTTGATACTTTTATAGGAAAGAAATGCAATTTGTGCTTCTTGCAAAGCAGCATCTACTTGGCCGTGTGTTGCGTTCATATTCGATTTAAAATTCAAGTTCAACTTGCCTGCCGACAAGCAGGGATTCAATTTCTAGCACTTTGGTCTCTTACTGATGCCCTCTCGAATAACTCTTAAGATTCTTTCCCTTTCTTCCCCAACTAAGGTGAGCCGAGGTCTGCGAACATGCTCTGAACCAATGCCTGCTTCCTGCTCAGCTAACTTTATATATTGAACTAATTTCGGGTGGATGTCCAATTCAAGCAATGGAAGAAACCATCGGTAAATTTCCAGCGCCTCTGCGATCTTATTTGTCTTTGTCAATTTGTAGACCGCCACCGTTTCTTTGGGGAATGCACAAACTAGCCCTGCCACCCAACCATCGGCACCCAGCATGAGCTCTTCCATGGCAATGGTATCTACACCGCACAAAATTTTAAATCGGTCACCGAATCGATTGATCATTCGTGTGACATTGGACACATCGCGGGTTGATTCTTTAACAGCTTGTATATTTTTATTATCTACCAACTCAGCAAACATATCTAACGTAACCTCAATCTTGTAATCGACAGGGTTATTGTAAATCATAATCGGCAAACTCGTTGAATTAGCAACATCTTTAAAATACTGTACGGTTTCCCGATGATCTGATTTGTAACGCATCGGAGGTAGCATCATAAGCCCTTTGCCTCCACATTTTTCAGATTCGTTTGCGAGCTTAACTGCTTCCCTTGTACTTCCTTCTGCAATGTTCATAATCACAGGCACTTTACCAGCAACCTTATCGACTGCAAATCGAAGCAAATCAAACTTCTCTTCATTACTCAATACACTTGATTCGCCTAGTGTGCCTCCGAGAATAATGCCGTTGACACCTGCCTCGAGTTGAGCACTAAGATTCTTTTCAAATAGCGGCAGATCTAGCTTGTCATCTGCGGTAAACTTCGTAGTGAGTGCGGGGAAAACGCCTTGCCAATTCAAGCCCATATGTGTCGTTTTAGTTTAGACAAATATAGAAAGCTTGTAGATATCTTGATTGATCAAAGAACGATCAAACTGCCCTCTTCAATTCAAAAATGGTAATCTCTGGAGGCATCCCTACTCTCCCAGGGTATCCTAAGTAGCCAAACCCCCGATTGACATACAAGTACTGACTATCTTCTTGATAGAGTCCTCCCCATTGCCTGTAAACGTGCTGGACAGGCGTCCAAGTAAAATCTCCAATGTTCACTCCAAACTGAGTGCCATGGGTATGTCCGGCAAACATCACATCAATATCTTTATATGTTGGCCGCACCTGGGCGTCCCAATGGGTGGGATCATGTGACAACAATAATTTAACCGCAGCCTCTTCTGTTCCCGGGTATGCTTTTTCCAATATGCCGTGTTTTGAAAACCGCGTTCCCCAATTTTCCACGCCCAAAATAGCAAGCTTTTCACCACCTAGTTCCAAAAAGCGCTTTTCGTTAAGTAGTAGGTCGAAGCCCAATTCTTTATGGGCAGTAACTAAGTCTTTAAAGTTCTGCTGCTTTGCTTCTTTGCTAGCCCAGCTCTTATAATCACCGTAATCATGATTGCCGGTAATAGAAAATACACCCAGTGGAGCACGTAGCTTATTGAATACATCCATGTATTCTTTAACCTCACTCGATTCATTGTTTACCAAGTCACCAGTAAAAAATACTGCATCAGGTTTTTCATTCAGCACCATCTCTACTCCGCCTTTTACTGCTGTCTTGTTCCAAAAACTACCGGAATGGATATCAGATAATTGCGCAATCTTGATCCCATCAAACGCTTTTGGGAGATTCGGAAGTTTGATCGCCACTTTGCGAATTCTATAATCGTGCGCCCCCGAAATAATTCCGTAAGCAAAAGCACCTAATGGAACAGAAGCAGCAATTAATGCGGTCTTTGATAAAAATTCTGATCGTGTAATAACTTCTCCAGCACTACTACCCGATGAGTTCTTTTGAAATAGTGAAATTACCCAACGCACGCCTCTTTGAAGATCATCGATGAACAAAAACAGTATGCCAACGATCTTTGAGAAGTAAGTGGCAACTATACCCGTTATAATCCAGTTTCTGAAATTAGAACTGTATCTGTAAGGATCATCAAACGTCCACCAGAATAAAGCAAGTATCGTCAATAGGGTTGGAATCCAAAAACCATATCGGATCAAAGACTTCCACGGTGGATTCCAACCCTTACTCGCAACCAATACTCCTTGAAAGAAGTAGTAGTCGATGGTCAAGAAGATCAAGATAAAAATGAAAATTGTCATAAATCGTTTACCCATAAAGCAAAAAGCATCTTACAACATTGTCGTAAGATGCCCTTATAGTATTTTAGTTAACCTTCAATTAATTTATCTCTACAGGTTCTACCACAGGTAAGACTTCTACCATGTTCTTTTTGAAAAGCTTCATTTTCAATTTCGCTATCAACAAGTACATAACCGGAACTAAAAACAAGGTTAGAAATGTACCAAATATCAAACCAAAGATCATTGTCCATGAAAGTGGTCCCCAGAAGGCAACGTTATCGCCACCAAAATAGATGTGAGGATTAAACTCGGTAAATAACGTAACGAAGTCAATATTAAAACCTACAGCCAATGGAATCAATCCAAGAGTTGCTGCCATAGCGGTCAGTATCACGGGCGTCATACGTGTCTTTCCCGCCTCCGCAATCGCCTCTCGCAACTCCATTCCCTGCGACAGCAACAAATCGGTAAACTCAACCAACAAAATTCCATTGCGAACAACAATTCCCGCTAAGGCCATCACTCCCACACCAGACATGACAATGGAGATTTCCATTTTGAATAGTGAGAATCCAATCAACACACCGATAATACTAAATAAGATTTCCGCCATGATAATTACAGGTCTACTGGTAGAGTTGAACTGTGTAACCAAAATCATGAAGATTAAACCAAAAGCGATGAAAAAAGCAACTCCTAAAAAGTTAGACGTTTCAGCTTGATCCTCCTGTTCGCCTGTCATCTTAATAGATACACCATCGGGCGTACTAAATCCCAAGAGCTTGCTGTTGATATCCGCTACTACGTTGTTCGGATTAAAATCACTCAGCACGTTTGAGGAAAGTGTGATCACTCTTTTTTGATTAATTCGTCTGATACCAGCATAGCTATTTGAATAATCTACCTTCGCAACGGCAGACATGGGCACTTGACGTACTTGTCCACCCATACTCATGTCTCGATATGTTAAAGGCAAGTTCATCAAGGTATTGATATCATTGCGATATTTTTCATCTACTCTAAGCGTGATCTCATAGTCATCGTTTTCATCTCGGAACTTAGAAACTTCCCTACCGTTGATCGCTGTATTCAAAGCCATTCCAATTTGGGCGGTGGAAATACCTTCGCGATTGGCTTTCTCCCGATCAATCGATACAATGATCTCAGGCTTATCACTTTGAAAATCCGACTTTAGCTCTTCCACACCTGGTACCTGAAGAGAATCGAGATAACGTTGTAAGCTGTTGGCTGTTGAAACCAATATGCCAAAATCTTCTGCCGCTATTTCAATATTAACAGGCTTGCCTGTTGGCGGACCGTTGGCTTCCTGGTTTACAGAAATCTCTGCACCCTTCACACCTTTTACCGCCTCCCGAATTTTATCCAGATAGATCTTAGTTGACTTACTCTCACGCTTCGCAAAATTCACAAAGGCGACAGTTACTTTACCTAGATGTGGCTGGGCATTGGTACCGGCAAACTGGTCTTCAGAAGCGCCTACAGCCACATTTGTAATGATCGATTCCACCATTGGATTGTTTCTACCAACTACACTCACCACTTTTTCTTCAACAATGCTAGTTACAGAATCGGTCACCTTTTGATCTGTTCCAATCGGAAGCGTGACATAAGCGAAAATAAAATTCGGATCTCCTGTAGGAAAGAAAACAACTGGTGGCTTGCGGATTCCGGTAAAAACAATTGAAAAAACAAATAGGAAAATCACTCCTAACACTACCCATATTGGGCGGTAGTTGATTAGCAGCATTGCGACTATTCTTTTGTAGGCTTCTTGCACCCGAGGCCAAAAGTCCGTTTGGAAATGCGAAATCACACGAACCAGGAAAAAATGATACAGTGCATAGACACCGAACATAAACACGGTGAAATTCCCCATACCAAACCATCCTACTAAATAACTCATGAACGCCAGCGAGCCCATTACAATAGCCGTAATTTTAAAGCCGCGTGTAAACTTACTTTTGTTTTCATGGTCATGATTGTGTGCGGTCATAAAATCCGCAGCAAATACTGGGTTTATTATATACGCTACCAAAAGCGAGGCAAGCAATGCGACCATTAAAGTAATTGGCAAATACACCATAAACTTACCAATCACACCTGGCCAAAAGGCCAACGGAACAAAGGGAGCCAACACAACGAGTGTTCCTGATAACACTGGCAAAAAGACCTCTCCCGCAGCAATCTTTGCGGCTTTCCGAATTGGTACTTTACCGTTATCAAAAACACGGTGCGTATTCTCAATTACCACAATCGCATCATCCACCACAATGCCCAATGCAAGAAGAAATGAGAAAAGCGTCATCAGGTTAAAGGTGAAACCTAGCGTGGGGAATACTAAGAAAGCGATGAAACTGGAAATTGGAACAGACATCGCCACGAAGAATGCGTTCGTAGCGCCCATGAAGAACATTAGAATAATAACCACTAACACAAAACCAATAATGATAGTATTGATCAGATCATGAAGAGTTGTTCGGGTATTGTCAGACTGATCGGCTGTAATGGTAATATCGGTTCCTGGAGGAAGAATATTAGTTCTAAAGTTTTCAACAATTGCGTTGATCTGATCAGAAGCGAGAATCAAATTTTCACCGCTTCGCTTGATGACATTAAGTGTAATTACGTTTTTCTCATCTAGCCTTGCATAACTTTCCTGCTCTTTATGAGAATCAATTACCTCTGCAATATCCTTCAGATATATTTTACCGCCTTTTGTGGATCCTACTACAACATTTGCCAATTGCTCAGCCGACTTGAATTCGCCATTTACAGTAAGTGAGCGTTTCATTCCATCTACAGAAAGCTGGCCACCAGGAATAATCACGTTTTCGCTAGCAATAGACTGCTGAACATCATCTAAACTTACGCCAGCGCTGGCAAGTTTAAACATATTAATGTTGACTTGAATCTCGCGAGTCAGGGCTCCAACAATATCTACACGCCTTATTTCACGTATCGCCTCAATGGCGTCTTGCATCTGTTCGGCATACTTTTTTAGCGTTGTTAGGTCATAATCACCAGAAAGATTGACGTTCATGATTGGTGCTTGCGATATATCGATTTCTATCACTTGCGGATCATCTTTTAAATCAGAGGGCAGGTTAGGTTTAGCGCGATCTACTGCATCACTCACCTCTTGCTTGGCTTTCGCCACATCGATATCTGTTTCAAACTCTATAATCACGTTTGAAAAACTCTGAACTGAATTGCTCTTTATCTTTTTTACCCCTGAGATTGATTTCACCTCTTTTTCAATTTCTTTCGAAATCAGGTTTTCAATATCGGAAGGAGATGCACCGGGGTATATGGTCGCCACGAAAATTTGTGGAAAAACCACTTCCGGAAAATTCTCCTTTGGCAAACTGACATAGGTGAACATACCTGCCAAGCAGATGATCACAGTCGCCACATAAATGCTTACTTTATTGTCGATCGCCCAACTGGTAGGGCCAAATTCTTTCTCGATGTCTTTCATATTCTTTTAGTATTGAGTAGTGAGATGTGAGTAGTGAGACAAGGATTGGGGTAGTAGATAAGAATCTAGCGTCTCAAATCTCATATCTCACTACTTGTTTAGATTTTAATCAATTCACCATCATTCAACCCTTGGTACCCAACGGTAATAATCTTGTCGCCCGATTTCAATGTACTTACCTGAGCAAGATTTCCATATACGCCAATTACCTTAACAATATTCTTCTTGGCAACTAGCTTTCCGCCAACTGTTTCAGCAGTGTAAACGACTTTCTGTCCATTGATATCTTGCACCACATTCACAGGCACCACTATGGCCGCTTCCTCAGAATGAAAAATGAGCTTTAACTCGCCAGACATATTGGGGCGAAAATCGCTATTGCTGGCCAATGCAATTTCCACAGGAAAGGTGCGAGAAAGTTGATTGATGGCTTTTCCAACGAAGGTAACTTGACCACTCACTGACTTGTTCAAGTCGCCAAAAGCAATCTGCACTTTATTTCCTTTCTTAACATCCGTCACATATGCTTCGGAAACATTTGCAATGAATTTCAATCGATCGCTGCTTACCACGCGAAAAGCAGGAGCACCAGGCGCGGCATTTTGTCCAATCTTTACATCAACAGCATCAACCGATCCGCTAATAGGCGACTTGATAAGAGCCATGTCTAACTGTTCCTTAATAGTTGCTAATCTGCGCTCCAAACTTTCCTTGTTGTTCTTTGCTTGAAGATATTGGACTTCAGTTCCAATTTTCTGATCCCAAAGATTTTTTTGACGATTATAAATGGTGGTAGCTAAATCTAACCCTGATTTTACCTCTTCCATTCCACGCAAGGTGAGCGAGTTGTCAATTTGTGCAAGCGTTTGTCCTTTAGAAACAACATCTCCTTCACGTACAAATACTTGTGTTATGATACCCATCGTCTTAGCACTCACTAAGATATTATCCACGGCTTCGATAGCTCCTTGCGTGGTGATGTAGTGATCAAAGGGACGTGCTGTTAATTCAATAACTCCGACTTCTTTTGAGCGCCTTGTTCCGGATTCTGGGGCTTTTGTATCTACTCCTTTTTCCAACTCACTAATCTGTGTGGCCAACGCGGCCTGTTGTGCCTTTAAGTCTTTCAACTGAGTTTCTTTGTCTTTTGAAGATCCGTTGCAAGCTGCTACTACAATAGCTATCACGAATAGGGCTAATAGTTTTGTGTACAATTTTGATTTCATATCGGTGTGTTTGTGGGTTTTAATTTTTTGATGGAGGAACTAATTTGCCGAACGCCTTATCCAAATCTACTTTGGCAATCATAGCATCGAACATGGCAGAGTAATAATTTGTTTGCGCCTGGCGTAAGCTGTTCTCTGCATCTACAACTTCCAGATTTGAGCCAACGCCTTGTTCGTATTTTATTTTGGTAACACGAGCCACATTGCTGGCTAAATCCATATTTTCATTTTGAGCTCTGAGCGATGTCATAGCATTTTGAAAACTAGTAGTAGCTTGACTGACCTGGAGGTCAATTCCTTGCTTGAGGCTTTTGAAGCCATTTTCGACCTTTTTTAGCGTTAGTTTTTCTTGCTGAATTTTGAAATGTTTCTGAAAACCGCCAAAGAGCGGAACGTTCAGTGAAACACCAAAAAGGGAATAACCATACCACTTGTCGGGTCCAACCTCACCATTGTCAGAGATATTTGAAGTGGTAGAAAAGACTCCAGCAATGTCTGTTGACTGAGTGAAGTACCCCAAATTGGCAAAAGCAGATAGAGTGGGAAGTGCACTCGCATACTGATTTTTTAAGCTAAGTGCTTGTAGACGTTGGTTCGCTTCTAATACCCGATAGTCAGAACGGGTTTTGTAGTCCCAACCTTCTTTATAACCCACTAAATCTAAATCTACTTTTGCATCGGCTATCTTTCCTGCCACTTCTAGCGGTTGGTCAAGTGCATAGTTCATTTGAAACTTCAGCAGTTCAACACTCAAATCCCGAATCCTCAAAAAATTATCTCGCTCGGTTTTTAGATTATTGTAGGCCACCCGAATTCGGTCTACATCAATTCCTTCTGCGAATCCGTTTTTATTCAGCGCTAACGTGTTTTTCAATAATGAATCGAGTCGCGAAATATTGTTGTCAAACAATTCAGCTCGCTCCTGATTAATCAAAACAGAATAGTAAGCCTTCGTCACTTGTTCAACTACTTGTTCTTTTGTCTGAATCGCGGTCTTAACGGATAAATCCTTATATGCCTTGGACGCCTGAAGGCCAACGATATAAGAACCACTAAAAAGCAATTGGTTTACATTAATACCTGCATCACCGCTACTTTTCAATTGAAAAAAGTTCTGAGAGGCAATCACGTCATTGTCGCCAAGCCCGGGCAAAAAATTAGGATAGTCGGCGGCAGGCAGATTAGAAAAACCGAATGCCCTTTGCTTTGTTGAAAAAAATCTCCGTAGGTTCTCGTTGTGTTGGACTGAGATGCTCCCGTCTACTTGAGGTAGCCCAAGAGCTGCCGTCTCCTTTACTTTGGCCGCTGCGATCTGCTGATCAATTTGGGCATTCTGCACATTCACCGAATTGATCAACGCATACTCAATACACTGTTCCAATGTAAAGGAAGAAGGTGTTTGTTGCTGTGCTCGTGCACCACCGGCCGTAACAAAGGCGATGGCAATTAATAATTGTTTATAAAACTGATTCATTCTTATAGTTGGTTATGGGTGTTATTGAATTGTATTTGTATCTCTGATAAAGCCTTCTTCCTTTGTCAGTACAAAGGCCGTAAACGAAGTGATCGAAAAACTGCGACTGTACTTCAACAAGGTTGTATTTTTCTTTTGGGAAATGTTGTTCGTCAAAAGCCGCTTCAATAAGAACTAATCGGCTGATGGCTATGACTTCCGGATTGATTTCAGGGCGAAAGTAGCCTTCATCAATACCCTGCTTAAGATTTCTAACGATGGAGCGCATAATGAAATCATTCTTGTGGTTAAGCCACAGCGCCCATGACTTTGGGTGAAATTTCTGTAAATCAAAAAGAAGCGATGGGTTCATGTCTTCCATATCGCACCGCAACCGAACTGAAATCTTATTGAGCTCATCAATGGCATTTTCAGACGCAGCTGTGATTTCAAGGTATTCACGTTCCTCGCGCGCCATGTGGGTTTGCGACATTACTGTCACAAGCTCATCTTTGTCGGCAAAATGCTGGTAAAGGGTTTTTTTTGATACCGCCAGTTGTCTCGCGATATCGTCCATGGAAACACTTCGGATTCCATACTTCATGAAAAGCGCTTCCGCTCCGGCTAAAATTCTACTTTTTGTCTCTTGTTCTTCCATAATCGGGTGCGAAACTAAGGAAACTTTAGATATTGCAAAAGTTTCCTCGGTTTCCCTCAACGCCATTTGCAGCTCAGGGTTGCAGTTTTATAAACTTTTTTTTGAAGTTTTTTTTGAGCTTATTGCATCAATCGATTGAAACGCCTGCATTGCCGGCAGAACTTCCAGATTTAGGTGAGCACCATTTGTCTTTCATTTTCGCTTTGAAACGTTCACGCTCCTCGGGTGTCATCCCTTGCCATTTTTGTTTCCAGTAACCTCTCCATTGGCCGTTGTGGCGATGTCCGCCTTTGCCAAATCCAGAGAACAAAATTTTACTTAAAACCAGTAACCCTAGGGTCTGCCAGAAGCTTATTATCGGTCCTTGAAACAATTCCGGTATCAACCAATTCCATAAGTACATCGTGCCAAGTGTAAATGCAGAAACCGCCAACACTCCCAACACCACCATTCCTCCAATCCACAATACTTTTTTCATAACTCTATCTTTTTAACTTTTTAATTAACATCTTCAATCTATAGAATTCAGAATTTAGAATTCGGAATTCAGTTTCAATAAGATCATTCTGTATTCTGTATTCTAAATTCTATCTTCCAAATTCTTACTTTCAAACATTAGCTCACCACATCATCATAAAACCGCTGCAATCTTTTGCGAAGTGCGAGTATTGCATATCGCTTTCTGGACAGCAGCGTATTGATTGACACACCCGTTTCGTCTGCTATCTCGCGAAAACTTTTTTCCTCCATTTCATTTTGGATGAAAATTTCTCGTTGATCTGCCGGCAATTCAGCCAGTGCATCGGTGATCTCGTCCCAAATGGCCTCGCGCAGAAGTGTTGACTCTGGAGTATTGTCTAGATCAGGCAGAATATCCTGCAAGGTCAATGGTACATCATCCTCCCTACCTGAGACCAATTCAAAATCCGTGCGCTGCGGACGTAAAGCATCTCTGCGATAACGATCAATGATTTTATTGCGGGCAACACTATAAAGCCAGGAAGTAACGCGATCCAACGATTCAATGGTCTCGAACCCAGAGACAAACTGAAAAAACACATCCTGAAGGATATCCTCCGCCTCTTCCACCGATGACACTCTACTACGGATGAATCCGAGCAGCTTGTCTTTCTCGTTCAGGAATGTGTTTTCTTTTATTTGTTGCATCGCCAAATCCATCTGCCGCGCCAATTTTTACCATAGACGGCAAACCCTTTCGTATTATTTTACAAAACTGTAAAAAAGAATGCGCAAGTAGTCATCGGCAAAGTGACTACTTTTGAAGCTTGGAAAACGTCATGCATATTTCCTACGCCAATTCGCAGCTCGCGTACACCAAAAAGGGTACTGGCGAGGCCGCTTTAGTTCTTTTCCACGGCTTCGGCCAAGATCACAGCGCTTTTCACAAGTGGGTTGATACGTTGAAGGAATCACATACACTCTACACATTCGATTTGTTCTTTCACGGAGCCAGCCATTGGAAAAGCCGAAGCCCTGTAGAAAAAGACGATTGGAAAGAAATCATGCTTTTGTTTTTAGAAAAAGAAAACATTAAAAAATTTGGTGTAGTTGGATTTAGTCTGGGTGGAAAATTTGCGATGATTACTTTAGAAGCTTTTCCATCTAAGGTAACTGAGCTCACGCTGCTGGCGCCCGATGGAATCAAGACCAGTTTCTGGTATAGCCTCGCCACCTACCCTATTGCAGTGAGAGCTCTTTTTAAAAGCATGATACTTCATCCCAATCGCCTTTACAGACTGACAAAACTATTGAGAAGATTGAAAATAGTAGATCAAGGATTGTTGCGCTTTGCAGAGTCTCAGATGGATACAGAAGAAAAACGGAGACGTGTTTACTTTGCCTGGGTCTATTTTAGGCACCTAAAACCGGATCTGAACCAACTCGTATCATTGGCTAACCAACATGCCACATCATGTAGGCTTCTCATCGGCAAATACGACAAGGTAATTCAGGCTGACAACATGAAAGCCTTTGTGAAAGAAATCAGAAAAATACAGTTTGACGTGATAGACGCTGGGCACAATGACCTAATTCCAAAATCGGTTATTCACCTGCCAAAATGAATGCGAAATTGGTGGCTTCGACAATCCTTAAAAGGCGAAATGATAGCCCACACTTATATTAACAGGCAACGGTTTTGTTAACCCTGTGATCGTGGGGTTATTCTGCAGACCGGTGAAATCCCGATCAAACTGAGAAGGTCGAAACGCTACGACCAAACCAAAGAGCCAATAGTTGGTTGGCGTTCTTCGCGACTTAAGCTGAACGCCTCCGCCCAGTGAAAACCCATTGTACAATTTGTTGTGTTGTGATGCGCCAATTATTGCAATTGCAGAATTATAGCCGTAGATCAGATTAACATAGGGAGATACCCTGCTGTCAGGGGCGGTTTTCAGTGTAATGCCTCCATTGACGCCAAAACCGGCTATAGCATACCCACCGGCCAAAAACACCCCCAAGTATTTGCTGGGTAAAACGGTGAGGCGTGCACCAAAACCTCCGTAGTCTATACCAAGGCCTGCACCAAAACGAAAGTAAGAATATTCTGACTCAGAAAAGCCAGAAGGCTTACTTATAACTAGCTTATCCTCCTCTGCATATTTACTTCGGTTGGCAACGACCACGTCTTTCGAAGCTGGGCGCAGCTTTATGTCTCTAATATATATCTGTATCCCAAACTCGTTTAAAAACCGCGCAACGGAAACTTTTTTTTGATACTCTATTTCACTTAAAAACGTGACAGAATAAATTTCCGTAAGGTTGAAACTCCCAGCCTCAGTGAACAACGATCGGCTCGAAACATCGATGATGTCCGTACTTACACGAGTACTATCTACCAGTTTTATCAACGTAGTTTGACCACGTAGTTCCAAGTTGCCTATGAAAAAGAAAGCCAGTACCATGGCCAGTCCTGTTAACTTCCTATTCCTATCCCCTGAAAAAAAACTCATAATTGACGCTGTAAATGAGCTTAAAAATAGCTAGAATAATCCGTCTATACACCTAAATTTGCGCTTTCAAAAAGCAAATGATTGTATTCTTTCGCTCACCTTCCAACGTCATTTACTCCGTTGGCCATTCAACTCCCTTTTCAACGTCCGATTTCGAAAAACTGACCTGGCTTTTTGGTGGCGCAAAACCGCTTACTGATAAATCACTCTCGGGGAATTTTATTGGGCCCAGAAAAGAAATGATTACCCCTTGGAGCACTAACGCAGTTGAAATTACCCAAACGATGGGAATTGCTGGCATTGAGCGGATCGAGGAATTCTTCGAGTCTTCTTCTCCTGCTCCAACCTATGATCGGATGTTACAACATTTGTATGAAACGCTAGATCAGGACATCTTCACCATCCACCACACCCCCGAACCGATTTTAGAAATTGCAGACATCAAAAAATACAGTGAAGAAGAAGGACTAGCCTTAAGCGAAGAAGAAATTGAATACCTGAAAGATGTCAGCATTAAATTAGGAAGAAAATTGACCGATAGTGAAGTGTTTGGTTTTTCGCAAGTCAACTCCGAACACTGTCGCCATAAGATATTCAATGGAACTTTTATTATTGATGGTGAGGAGAAAAAATCGACACTCTTTCAACTGATCAAAAAGACATCGAAAGAAAATCCAAACTACATCGTATCTGCTTACAAAGACAATGTAGCCTTTATCAAAGGTCCAAGGATCGAGCAGTTCGCTCCTACCCAACAAGATGTGCCTGACTTTTTTGCTGTCACCGATTTTGACTCGGTCATTTCTTTAAAGGCTGAGACTCATAATTTTCCAACCACAGTAGAACCCTTCAACGGAGCAGCTACCGGATCAGGAGGAGAAATTCGCGATCGGCTTGCAGGTGGTAAAGGCTCTCTGCCCTTGGCGGGAACAGCCGTCTACATGACTTCGTACTCCCGACTGGAAGCAAATAGAAGTTGGGAAAAGAATTTATCGCCCAGAAATTGGCTGTATCAAACGCCAGCAGAAATTTTGATCAAAGCATCGGACGGAGCCAGTGACTTCGGCAACAAATTTGGGCAACCACTGATCTGCGGAAGCTTGCTGACTTTTGAGCATATCGAAAACAATAAAAAATTTGGTTACGACAAAGTGATCATGCAGGCGGGTGGTATTGGCTTTGGAAAAGAAAAAGATAGCCAAAAAGAACACTTGCAAGCGGGCGATCAAATTGTGATGATGGGTGGTGATAACTATCGAATCGGCATGGGCGGTGCAGCTGTGTCATCGGTTACCACCGGGCAGTTTGCCAATGCACTCGAGCTAAATGCAATTCAGCGTTCCAATCCGGAAATGCAAAAGCGTGTGATGAATGCGATTCGCGCGATGGTGGAGTCTGATAATAATCCGATTGTCTCCATTCACGACCATGGAGCTGGTGGTCATTTAAATTGTTTCTCTGAGCTACTAGAAGAAACAGGAGGCACCATTGAAGTCGACAAAATTCCAGTGGGAGATCCAACTCTTTCCTCGAAAGAAATTATCAGCAACGAATCGCAAGAACGGATGGGAGTTGCCATTCACCAAAAAGATGTAGATGCACTGAAGCGTGTCTCGGATCGTGAACGTGCTCCCATGTATGTGGTGGGCCACGCAACTGGCGATCATAAGTTTAAATTTGCCGGGCCAAATAATTCGATCAACCCCGTTGAGCTGGAGATGAATCATTTGTTTAGTTCATCCCCGAAAACTATTCTTACGGACAAGACAACCGTGGCTGATTTTGCTGAGATCACTTACGATCCAACCAAGCTGCAATTTTACATTGAACAAGTTTTGCAACTAGAGGCTGTTGCCTGCAAAGACTGGTTGACCAACAAAGTAGATCGATCAGTATCTGGGAAAGTAGCCACCCAGCAAACCTGTGGCCCCATTCAACTTCCGTTGAATAATGTCTCAGTAATGGCGTTGGATTTTTTAAGCAATAAAGGAATCGCAACTTCCATTGGACATGCTCCGATTGCTGCACTGGTTGATCCCGCCAAGGGAAGTAAATTGGCGATAGCAGAAGCATTGACTAATTTAGTTTGGGCACCGCTAACACACGGACTTAAAGGCGTATCGCTTAGTGCGAATTGGATGTGGCCTGCAAAAAATGAAGGAGAAAATGCACGACTCTATCAAGCGGTAGAAGCAGTAAGTCAATTTGCATGTGCCTTGGGGATCAATATTCCTACAGGAAAAGATTCTCTCTCGATGACGCAAAAGTATTCGAAGGGAGAAGTAGTCTATGCCCCCGGTACGGTAATCATTTCTGCAGTGGCGGAAGTCAGTGATATCCGCAAAACAATTTCGCCCGCGTTGGAGCCAATTGTAGGTTCACAACTCATCTATGTTGATTTCTCAAAAGATGATTTCAAATTGGGAGGCAGTAGTTTTGGTCAGGTGGTGAATCAACTTGGCAAGGAAGCTCCTACTATTAAAGATGATACTTATTTTATCAGGGCGTTTGAAACCGTTCAGGCACTGGTTGACCAACATCTTGTTCTTGCCGGTCATGACATTTCTTCAGGAGGGTTGATCACAACGCTATTAGAAATGTGTTTTCCTACTTTGAACAGCGGTATTGATTTGAACGTTGACGCACTTGGAAATGATTTAATCAAAATTCTTTTTTCCGAAAACCCTGGCTTAGTGCTTCAAGTTCAGTCAGAGCTTGCAATCCAAATTTTAAAAAATCAGAAGTTAGTCTATCATGCTATCGGAACAGTAACAAACGATCATCTGTTGACTATTTCAAGTTCAAAATTTAACATTCAACATTCAACATTCAACATCTCAGACTTACGAGATAAATGGTTTCACACCTCCTATCTACTCGATAAAATCCAACGGCCAAAAGGTCACGCTGAAAAAAGAAGAGTCAATTTTAAAAGGCAACCACTCTCCTACCAATTTCAATCGGGTTTCGATGGGAAGTTTTCTACCTATGGAGTCGATCCCAAACGAAGAACACCATCAGGCATAAAAGCAGCGATCATCAGAGAGAAGGGAGTGAATGGAGATCGTGAGATGGCATACGCTCTTTACCTCGCAGGTTTTGATGTGAAAGATGTTCACATGACCGACCTTGTTTCAGGCAGGGAAGATTTAAGTGGAGTGAACATGATTGTATTTGTGGGCGGCTTCTCTAATTCAGATGTATTAGGTTCAGCGAAAGGCTGGGCTGGTTCATTCTTATACAATCCGAAAGCAAAAGCTGCATTAGATAATTTCTATGCGCGCCCTGATACATTGAGTTTGGGTGTTTGCAATGGATGTCAGTTAATGATGGAGTTGGGACTGGTCTATCGTGAAATGCCAATGGCCGATCATCCTAAAATGCATCACAACGGTTCTGGTAAATTTGAGTCAACTTTCATTACGATAAGCATTCCTAAAAATAATTCGGTCATGCTTTCGAGCTATGGAGGCGCTCAACTCGGTGTTTGGCTGGCACATGGCGAAGGGATGTTCAAATTAAAAAACCAATCCAACTATAAGATTGGCGCAACCTTTACCTATCCCGAGTATCCAGGTAATCCTAATGAAAGTGAACAATCAGTTGCTTCTTTGTATTCGACAAACGGAAGACATCTGGCAATCATGCCACATATTGAGCGTAGTTTATTTCCATGGAATTGGCCGCACTACCCGACAGAAAGAAAACAACAAGACGAAATCTCTCCTTGGTTTGGTGCTTTTGTAAATGCGAGGAAGTGGGTGGAAAGCCACGTATAAACGCTTTAACAACTCATAATTATCAAATAAGAAAAATTTACCTGAAATCGGTAAACCAAAATTCAAAACTCACGTTACTAGTATTGCTTATATAATTAAAAGTAATGCTACTAAATATAAAAAAAGCCATTTTTATAACCCTAGCTGGGCTTTTTCTATTATTTGGAGCAGGTTTAGATCAATTCGCTATTAAGTCTACCGTTCAGTCGCAACAGGCAACTGAAGAGTCCTTTGAGACAGAGGTAGTTCAAGCGATAGAAACAAAAAGGCACACGATACGAAAGACAAGAAAACCTTCGGTTGAGTTCCTTTCGCATTCTAAAATTGCCGTTTCTACTACGCCATCAGGGTTTGCCAGCCAGGCAACACCTTCTCTTCAAACTAACAGGTATCTACTCTATCGGTCAATTTTGATTTAAAAAATAAGAACCTCCAGTTTGCTGCTTCGCATACGCGCAATAGCAACTAGTTCTCATTTCAACTAAAATCAAAAAACATCGATATGAAAAATTCGCAAAAATCCCGTAAGGGCAATTCAATTGCTTGGTCTGTAATAGTACTCTACTTCGCAGGCATGTCTTACCTTTCATTTTCATTGGTATGAAAACCAGATGCAGCATGTTAGACTACTGCAAGAAAGTCTTACAGTGTGTCAGCTTTGATGTTCGGCTCTTTCGCAAAGAATACAAAAAAGCAACCCGTTGGCTGGCACCAGTCGAGGTTCAGGAACTAAAGCAATGGCTTCGCCAAAATAAATCACAGACGCTTTCCACGTAACCTATATTTTATGAAAACTAGAACTGTAACAGCTTACCTTCTACTTATTTTTCTATTCACAAGTTGTGCTGTTGTACGGCAAGGCGAAATAGGAGTAAAAAGAAAAATGGGAAAACTGAGTCCCAATTTCAGCGGCCCCGGGGCTGTTGGTTTCAATCCTTTTACTTCTAAGGTAATCAAAATGCCCATTCGCACGATGAACATGGAGATCAATGCCAATCTTCCTTCGAAAGAAGGTTTAAATGTGGTGGCCATCATCTCTATTTTGTACCGGATGCAACCAGCCAAAGCACCTGCTATTATTGAAACGATCGGTGTTGGTAATGAAGTGAACGTGATCAGTAGCGTTTTTCGATCTTCTGCAGCAGATGTATGTTCGCGCTTTTTTGCAAAAGATATGCACTCGGTTCAACGCGCCAACATTGAAAAAGAAGTAACCGAACAGATGTCAAAAATCCTTTTGCCTAGAGGTTTTGAAATCGAAGCCGTGCTACTGAAAAACATCCAGCTGCCTCCGGGGTTAGCTAGAGCGGTGGAAGAAAAATTGGAAGCTGAACAGCAGGCTCAGCGTATGGAGTTTCTACTGGATCGTGAAAAGCGTGAGGCGCAACGGAAAATAATTGAGGCTGAGGGTATTCGTGATTCACAGAAAATCATTGCCGAAGGGCTTACAAAAGCAATCATCGAATGGCAAAGTATTGAGGCGTTTCGCGAATTGGCGAAATCGCCAAATACAAAAATCATTATGACCGATGGGAAAACTCCGCTTTTAATGAATCCTACTATTGACAAATAGAAACAAATACGGGAAAGCAAGAGGATAGCTTTCCCCTTTACTTTCGCTCGACATTAAACCAAGTTAAAATGAAAAAAAACCTAAAGATTGCGTTGCCATTTTGTATTGCATTGCAATTTTTTCCTTTTTCCTCACAAGCTCAATTGAGTATTGCCAACACCCAGTTTAAAACACTTAAAGCCGCATTTGCTCACCGCGATGAAGCAACTTGGTTGGATTTAAGTAATCAAGGCTTGGTAGTGCTACCCGATTCGCTATTTGCTTTAAAAAATCTTCAATACTTAGACTTGGGCAAAAATCATATCGAGTCGATCCCCTCAAAAATTACTGATCTAAAAAAGCTAAAGTACCTCGTACTATCCTACAACGAGATTAAACAACTGCCAGTTGAATTGAAAGGTCTCACCGTCTTGCAGAGTCTCTACTTAGACCACAACAAACAACTTGAAATCGATCAGGCAATCCTCGTGCTTTCTGAATTACCAAGTCTGAAAATGCTAAGTTTGGCGGGCGACAATATTTCAGTTGTACCACAGAGCATCACAAAAGTAAAACGACTTGAAACACTTGATGTCTCGGATAACCTCATCTCAAATCTACCAGAAAACATTCCCGAACTTCGCAAACTCCGTGTGCTTTACATCAATAATGATGCATACTTCAACCTGGAAAAAAATGTTCGACTTATCAGTAAGATGAAAAGCCTCACCGAACTGCATGTTGAAAATGACGGTCTTACTAGCGTTCCGTCAAACATAAAGGATCTAACGAGGATAGAATACCTTTTTCTTGTAGGTAATAAAATAAATGAGTTGCCCCCAGAAATCAATCAAATGAAGCATCTGCGATTTCTGGATGTATCTGACAATCCATTGCCGCCACTTCTTAACAATGATAAGTTAGATCCCAAGTTGGTCATTCGATTAAACAGGCGGAACTGACCAAAATAAATTGAAATACTCACCTAAAAAAACTAGTTATGAAATGGATCGTGTTGGAAGAAAATCCACAACCTGACAACTACATTGCTGTGATGGTGGCAGAAGAAGGACGGATACTACGGGCTGAAAACAAGCCCTGCGCAGTTTTTAAATCGAGTGATCAAGCACTCTCCCATGCTCGGTCTTTGCGCGAACAATACAAGGTGAGAAACATACGCATTTTTTATATGGAATCGAGTTCAGCCTTTCTTTAATTGAAAAATGTCAAAATCAGAATTCTACTTTACCGCCTAACCACTTTATAAGATGAACAAACTACGTTTCACGCTCTCCACTACTTTTTATCTGCTGATTCTGTCATCTACAATCGCGATCAACTCTCACGGGCAAGAAGGAACTCCGATTGATCTCGACAAAGCAAAAAGTCAATTGCAGAAAGACCGGGAAAAGATTTTTATTGAGGCCTTACAATTATCCATCTCGCAAGCAGCGGTGTTCCATCCGATCTATGTAAAATTTAATAATGAAAAGCGCGCACTCGATGATGAGATGATTACGCTTTTTGTGAACTATGGAAATAACTACCAGCACCTAGATCTCAAACTCATGACTACGTTTGTAGCTCAGTCTGAAAAGTACCAGGCAAAGGAATTAAGCGTGCGCAAAAAGTATTATAAGTTATTGAGTGAGGCGATTTCTATAGAAATAGGTTCACAGTTTTACGAAGTCGATGACTTTATTTCAACAAGCCTTCGCTTAAATATCCTTACAGGACTACCCTTCACGGGAGCCATCACACGCCAAAAAGATAGCCAAATTTCTAACGCAAATTAAAAAGATAACATCATTGATTTCGCCTACTCCACCTTGAACCTTTTACTTTCAAACCAATGAATGATTTGTCACTACTCTGGATTTTCTTCAACCTATTTGTGCTGGCTATGTTGGCGCTCGACTTGGGCGTGTTTCACAGAAAATCCCATGAGGTTTCTGTACGCGAAGCACTGACCTGGACGTGCGTTTGGATAACACTTGCCATGCTTTTCAATTTGTTTGTCTACTACTATTTCGATCGCAGCAAAGCTCTAGAATTTTTCACAGGCTATCTTATCGAAAAGTCACTAAGTGTAGATAACATTTTTGTTATCATTCTCATTTTCTCCTATTTCAAAGTACCATCTGCCTATCAGCATAAGGTTCTTTTTTGGGGTATTCTAGGAGCGCTCGTCATGCGTGTTATTTTTATTCTTACTGGTGTAGAGCTTATTCATCGTTTTCATTGGTTGATTTACATTTTTGGTGGATTCCTGGTCTACACAGGCATTCGCATGCTCACATCGGGTGATTTGAAAATTGATCCGGAAAAAAATCCTTTGGTCAAACTAGCCAGAAAAGTCATGCCTATTACCCCTTCGTTTGAAGGTGATCGGTTTTTTGTAAAGCAAGACAGTAAAACATGGGCAACACCATTATTCTTAGTGGTAATTTTAATTGAGACGACAGACCTAATCTTTGCAGTAGATTCAATTCCCGCTATTCTGGCAATCTCGGATGACTCCTTTATTGTTTATACGTCCAATGTATTCGCCATTCTTGGACTACGCTCACTCTATTTTGCCTTAGCCGGCATCGAAAAATACTTCAAATATTTGAAATTTGGGCTATCGGCCATTCTTGTTTTTGTGGGTTTGAAAATGTGTATTGCCGACATTTTCAAAATCCCGATTGAGGTTTCACTAATTGTTATTGGTTTTACCTTGATGATTGCTATGGTAAGTTCCAGATTGTTTCCTGGAAAACAAGCAGACAAAAATTAATATGAGTAGAATAAATCCAATATCTTTGCCCGTTTTTATAAACAAAAGGAACTCCTTTTGTCTTTATTGACACACAACTTGAATCTTATACTTACCCTTTTTCTACAAGTCTCCATGAAATTTCTATACGTCTTTATATCAGCTACTTTTTTAGTGATTTTGAGTTCTTGTTCGAAATCAGGCAATTCTTTAGATACAAAATCGATTCTTGAATTTCCAGTAACAACGGTTATCCGCAAAGACACTGTTTTATTTCATGAGTATGTAGTAGATATTCACGCGATAAAAAATGTAGAAATACGGGCACGCGTTCAAGGGTATTTGGATTATATATACGTGGACGAAGGTCAATCCGTAAAAGCAGGACAGCTTCTTTTCAAAATTAATGACGAAGAATACGTAGCCGAAGTAGCCAAGTCAAAAGCAAGCGTCAACAGCGCTATTGCCGAGGAACAAGCTATGCAATTGGAAGCCGAGAGAGTATCTATTCTGGTAGAAAAAAATGTGGTTTCCCAAACTGAATTACGACTGGCGAAAGCAAAAGTGGATATGGCCAAAGCAAAAGTAGAAGAAGCGAAATCTCATTTATCGCTAGCCAATATACGCTATGCCCATACGAATATAAGAGCACCATTCGATGGGGTGGTCGATCGCCTTCCGTTTAAAATCGGAAGTTTGATCAATGAAGGGCATTTGCTCACTACGCTTTTCGATTCAAAATTTGTTTACGCCTACTTTCGTGTTTCGGAAAAAGAGTATCTAGAATACATCAAAAGTCACCCAGATGATCGCAGATCAAATACAGTCGATTTGATTCAGGCAGATGGAAACAAACATCAGCAAGTTGGTAGAATAGAAACTTTAGAGGGAGAGTTTGATACGTCTACAGGGACTATCGCTTTTCGGGCAAAGTTTCCCAATCCACAACTTATTTTAAAACATGGCTCCAGCGGAAAGGTACGCCTCTCCAACAATATCGAAAATGCTTTGATGATTCCTCAAAAAGCAACTTTTGAGATACAGGATAAGACATATGTTTTCTTATTAGATGCAGACAATAAACTAAAAGTAAAGGGTTTTGTGCCACGAGCTAGACTATCCCATTTTTATATTGTCGAGTCCGGTCTACAGGAGGGCGACCGCCTCATCTATGAGGGCATCAAAGACGCAAGGGATGGGATGCTGATAAAACCTTCCAATTTATCTAGCGATCGACTTTTGATAAAATCAGTTTCTAAAAAATGAAACCAATCTTCTAAAATTCTTTATCAAAGTTAAGATTTAAGCCCAAGTTATGTTCAATAAATTTATAGAACGCCCGGTTCTTTCATTAGTGATCTCACTTTTTATTGTGTTACTGGGATTGTTGGCGCTCATTGATCTACCCATCACCCAGTTTCCTGATATCGTTCCTCCAACCGTTACGGTAACCACAAGTTATACTGGTGCAAATGCGGAAGTTGCTTCGAAAGCTGTTGTAACGACTTTAGAACGTGCCATTAACGGAGTTCCTGGAATGACCTACATGACTTCCGTTTCAGGAAATGATGGCACAAGTCTAATTCAGGTCTATTTTAATGTTGGTACCGATCCGGACCTTGCCAATGTCAATGTTCAGAACCGCGTCTCTACCGTGTTGGATGAACTACCGGAAGAAGTAATTAAAGCAGGGGTAGCCGTAGAGAAAGAGGTGACTAGCATATTGATGTACCTGAATGTATTAAGTAACGATCCATCAGCAGATGAAAAATTCATTTACAACTTTGCCGACATTAACATACTGGCTGAACTAAAACGTATTGAAGGCGTTGGCTATGCAACCATTGTAGGAGCACGTGAGTATTCGATGCGTGTGTGGCTAAAACCAGATCGGATGGCGGGCTATGGCATTTCCACCGATGAAATTATTCAGGCTATCCGCAATCAGAATATTGAAGCAGCCCCCGGAAAATCAGGTGAAAGTTCTGATAAAGCCCCACAGATGCTACAATACGTGCTGCGCTACACCGGAAAGTTTAATGAGCCTAAGCAATATGAAAATATTGTATTGCGTGCCGATAAGGAAGGATCTATCTTAAAACTGAAAGATGTTGCCGATGTAGAGTTTGGTGTGCGTAACTACAATGTTTTATCGAAAGAAGACGGTCGTCCATCAGCTGCCAT
This sequence comes from Cytophagales bacterium, assembly GCA_020402945.1. Taxonomy (GTDB): domain Bacteria; phylum Bacteroidota; class Bacteroidia; order Cytophagales; family Cyclobacteriaceae; genus ELB16-189. The sequence continues at coordinate 61,226 of JADBYQ010000052.1, forward strand.
TATGCTCAAGCAGCGACCCGGCTCCAATGCCAAAGAAGTAATCGAGAACGTAAAGAAGAAAATGGAAGAACTGAAAAATTCTTCTTTCCCTCCAGGCATGAGCTATAACATTGGCTATGATGTATCGCGGTTTTTAGATGCTTCCATTGCAGAAGTAATTCGTACCCTAATCGAAGCATTCATTCTTGTTTCACTTGTGGTGTTTCTTTTTTTACAAGATTGGCGATCTACTCTTATTCCGGCATTGGCGGTTCCCGTATCACTCATAGGTGCTTTTTTCTTCATGCAGTTGCTAGGCTTCTCTATCAACCTGCTCACCTTGTTTGCATTGGTCCTCGCAATTGGTATCGTGGTGGACAATGCCATTGTGGTGGTGGAGGCTGTTCACGTACAAATGGAAACTAAAAATCTTTCGGCTAAAGAAGCAACGCTAGCCGCCATGGGCGAGATCAGTAGCGCCATTATTGCTATCACGTTGGTCATGTCTGCTGTTTTCATTCCGGTCGCTTTTATGTCAGGACCAGTAGGTGTTTTTTATCGACAGTTTTCGCTGACATTGGCGATTGCTATTGTGATATCCGGAATCAATGCGGTTACGCTCACACCTGCCTTATGCGCCCTCTTACTTAAAAACAACCACGGCAAAAAGAGAACTGGATTGCTGCATGCATTTTTTGGTAAGTTCAATAACGGCTACGACTTGCTATCGACAAAATATCAATCGGTGGTACGCGCAATAGCAGGACGCAAAACAATTACCTGGGCAATGCTTTTCATATTCTGCATCGCTACTTGGGGCATAAACTCTTTTTTACCAACAGGCTTCATTCCTTCGGAAGATCAGGGAATGATTTATGCCAATGTTACAGCACCCTCTGGCGCAACGGTAGAACGTACAGAAGAAGTGATGGATCAAATACAACAAGTCGCCAAAGATATGCCAGCCGTAGAGTCCGTTTCAACTTTATCTGGATTTAGTTTGATTACAGATGGGGCCGGTGCCGCTTTTGGAATGGGGATGATCAACTTAAAACCCTGGGATAAACGCGATGAATCTGTCAATGAATTGATTGTCCAACTCCAAGAAAAAACGAAACACATCAAAGATGCCAGTATCCAGTTTTTTCCTCCACCTACCGTTCCAGGCTTTGGTAACGCAAGTGGTTTCGAAGTTCGGGTGTTAGATAAAACGGGCACCGGTAATTTGCAACAGACTTCTTCCGTAACCAATGAGTTTATTGAAGCACTAAAAAAACGACCGGAGATTGCTGATGCCTTCACCAGCTTCGATGCAAGTTATCCGCAATACATGATTCACATCGATCAAGACATCGCAGGTCAGAAAGGCGTAACAGTTGAAAATGCGATGAGTAATCTGCAAACACTCTTTGGTAGCTACTATACCACTAACTTCATTCGCTTCGGGCAAATGTATAAGGTGATGGTGCAAGCGGCACCGCACTATCGGGCAACTCCTGAAGATTTATTGAAACTGTACGTGAAGAATGATTTTGGTGAAATGGTGCCCTATTCGTCTTTCGTAAGACTTGAACGCGTGTATGGCCCCGAGCAGTTGACCCGGTACAATATGTTTACTTCCGCAATGGTCAATGGCGATGCCGCCAAAGGATACAGCAGTGGTGACGCCATCAACGCCATCAAAACAGTAGCCGAAGAAAAATTGCCCCGTGGCTTCTCTATTGAGTGGTCAGGTATGACGCGGGAAGAAGTTCTATCGGGCAACCAGGCTGTTTTCATTTTTCTAATTTGTCTACTATTCGTTTACCTACTTTTGTCTGCGCAATACGAAAGCTTCTTATTGCCATTACCCGTCATATTATCACTACCTACAGGAGTTTTCGGGTCTTTTCTGATGCTGCAATTACTGGGCTTACAAAATAATATTTATGCACAAGTGGCTCTGGTGATGTTGATCGGCTTACTGGGTAAAAACGCTATTCTAATTGTTGAATTTGCCATTTTAAAACAAAAAGAAGGACGCGGTATTATTGATGCCGCTATTGATGGAGCAGCCTCCCGGCTTCGTCCGATCCTGATGACATCTTTTGCGTTTATTGCCGGATTAATTCCCTTGTGTATTGCTACTGGTGCAGGGTCTATGGGCAATCGCTCAATTGGAACAGCCGCAGCCGGAGGGATGTTGTTCGGTACTTTGTTTGGAGTAATTATCATTCCCGGACTTTATGTTGTGTTCGCCAGTATGGCAAAGGCCATATCTAAGAAAGAAGAAAAGTCATCTGCAATCGTTGAACCTCATTCGTAAGTGTTATGCATCTCAAGTCACTTCATTTTTTATTAATTGTTTCGATCGCTACTTTTTTGGGTGGTTGCAAGTTGGCTGAAAAAGTGCAAGAGCCTGACCTCGCCAAAATGCCGGAACAATTTCAACCTTCGTTGAAACCAACGTTAAGTCAATCGCTTTTACCTTGGAGAGAATACTTTACCGATTCCTCATTGGTCATTTATATTGACGAAGCACTTAAAAGCAATTTAGATTTGAAAATCGCCTTGCAACGAGTGAGCATGGCCGGGGCAAGCGTAACTATGGCGAGGGGCGCACTTTTGCCATCAGTGAACGCAGTCACTTCAGTAGGTCAGCAACGATTTGGTGAATACACCATGGATGGTGTGGGGAATTTTGATACAAACTTCTCGGTTAACGTGCCACCGGACAGACGTATACCTGTGAATTTGCCCGACTACTATTTGGGTTTTCAAAGCAGTTGGGAAGTAGCGGCTTGGGGGAAATTACGCAACCGGAAAAAGGCGGCTGCCGCTCGCTTTTTTGCCAGTGATAAAGCAAAACACCTTATACAGACAATGCTTGTATCAGAAGTAGCTCGGCACTATTACAGTTTGCTTGCGCTGGACAATAAACTGTTAATCATTCGGGAGAACGTTGCGCTTCAACAAACAGCTGTAACACTTATTACAGCCCAGAAAGCTGCAGGCAGAGCCACCGAACTGGCAGTAAAACAATTTACCGCACAATTGCTCAACACACAAAGCTTGGAGGCTTTGGTAAAACAGGAAATCGTGCGACACGAGAATGAGTTGAATGTAATGTTGGGTCGCTACCCACAACCCATTGAGAGGGGCCAAGTCATTTTAAATCAACAGCTGCCAAAAGAACTAGAAGCCGGATTGCCGTCACAACTTCTTATTCAGCGCCCAGATATCCGACAGGCAGAGCTTCAACTACTCGCCTCTCGCCTGGATGTGAAGGCTGCAAGAGCTACATTTTTGCCCTCAATCAATCTGACAGCCGGGATAGGCCTTCAATCATTTACAACGGCAGTATTGTTTAACACACCTACCTCTACTGCTTACTCAATACTAGGCGGATTAACAGCGCCCCTATTTAACAGAAATATGATCCGGGGTGACTATCGAAAAGCATCGGCCTCACAGCTTGAATCATTTTACTCATATCAACAAAGTATTTTACAGGGATTTCAGGAGGTAGCTACGCAGTTAAATAAAATCGAAAATTTACAAGAGTCCTACCAATTCAAATCGCTGGAAGTAACAACTTTAGAAGAAGGAGTAGCTGTCTCAAATGATTTGTTTATCGCTGGTTTTGCATCCTACCTCGAGGTGGTAACTGCTCAAAAAAGCGTACTGGCGGCTGAGCTCGATGCGATTGACACCAAGCAACAGCAGTTCAACGCTACCATTGACTTATACCGTGCGTTGGGCGGGGGTTGGAATTGACAATTGTGAAAAATAGTTCTCAATAGATTTTCTATCTACTGCAAATATCTTTGTAGGAACAATATTCACAAGTTTTAGCTCTTGCCGTTTGATCGAATGGTTGTTTGGGATCAAACAATTCCGTTAGCAACTGAACTAGGGTACTCTCAAATTCCGGAAGAAGGTATTTAACGTCCTGTATCACTTGACCACCCTGACTAAGGCCATATTCAAACTTATCGTCAAAAATCTCCTTTCTGTTGATGAGGCCTGGCTGCAATTTTAGGTTCGGAGTGCCCTTTACCCTATCGTATACCCAGGAATAAAAAAAAGCTTGAAACGCAGCTTTGTTTCGCTTGTCGTCATCACGATCAAACAACGAAACAATCGACTTAAATGAGTTCTCGTCTTTCCCTGTTTTGTAATCGATAATACGGACAAGATTCTCCTTTCGGTCTACTCGATCTATCTTGCCCCCAAGCAATAGGGTCAGTCTCGCATCAACCGGAAAAGATGTTTTAAAATCTTCCTGTTCTAACATGTCAACATAGAAAGGTGCATACTCTTCATCCTTCTTTAAGACATGATCAGCCATTTTTTTTACCATCTCATTGACCACTAGCTGCTGGCCATCGTATTCTATTTTTCTATTATGAGTCAATCCAAAGTGTTTGCGATAGGCTCTTTCTACCAATAGATCTAATTTTTTTGGTAAATTATTAAAATGTTCCGCGCGTACTTCCGATCCTCCATCTTTCGATTTCAAATCCAAGTAAAAAAACTGCATTACATCGTGAAACAAATTTCCAAAGATTCGCGCATCTGCTTCCTCTTCTACTTCATCCGCTTCCACTAATCCCAACAAATTTTTAAAATAAAATTTGAGACGGCATTCAAGATATGTATTTAGTGTAGAAGGTGTCAAAGCCTTTGTTATATATCGTTGTAACTTCTCCATCACGCTTGAGTCTTTCTCAATTATAATGGCCGATGGTTGATTTAGTGAGATAGAACTGTACAGAATCTTTTTAGTATACGGCCAATGAGCTTCATACATTATCTGATAGAGATACCGACTCATCTCTCCACTTCCAAGTACATCCGGTTCGGTATTGTAGTAAAGGTTAACTTGTTCGCTCCGCTGCAATAGTCGGTAAAACAAATAACCATACATGGCATCTTGATGGGTATAGGTGGGTAATCCATACGCTTTCCTAATGGAATGTGGCAGGTAAGAACCTTGCCGTGGAGCGGCTGGCCATAAACCTTCATTCAATGACAACACATGAACGTGATCAAAATCCAAATTACGGGTCTCTAACACACCCATGATCTGAATCCCCTGCAAGGGTTCTCCGCTAAAGGGAATCTTTTCCGATCGGGCAATCTGCCGAAATAACTTTTGAAGCATGCTGAGCTCCATTGGCTCATCAACTGTAAGCTCTTGCAATCTGGTCAAAATGCGATAAAAGTAAAATGCAAATTCTTTATCGAGCATTCCATTCGAGGGTGCCGTTGCGAAAAGGGTGATCGCCTCCAATACATAAGGAATAAAATCTGCCTCGCCCACCAATTTAAAGATAGATGCAATTACATTCCCCTTAATTTCAAAAACGCGTTCTTCTAAATAAACCTGGTTATGCTTCGTAATGAATATTTTCAATTCAGAAACTTCTGCTCCAGCCAGTTCGTTCATGTAAGGGTGATTGAGGACAGCCATTACACCTTTAAAATAAAACTCGTCTTTTCTTTTGGTTCGATGGAGGTCAAACAAAAAATCAATAAGCGAAAAATAGGGCGTACTCATCAACGGAAAGCCCATCGTCACATTGATAGATGAAATCGATGAAGGCAGCGAATACAAAAGGGGCATCAATAAACTTTCATCAGGCAATACAATTACGTGACTTCCTTCTTTGTCAAATGTTTTATCGTCACTCAACTGTTGGGCTAACAATTTAGGCTGTCCGGCTTTCTGCGGCACACCATAGATATTGATTTGCTTTTCTGTTGACAAATGAGAGGCTGGTCGCTCCGCAAAAGTTTTACCCAACACAGGGTGCCTTCGATACAGTCTGAAAAAAGCACCTGCCTCCCGATGTTCGGACGAAACATAAAACTCATCTTCATCCCAGAAAACTGTTGCACTCCGATTTTCTACAAACCAGCACATAATCTTCTCCTCTGCTGTGGTGAGCGCATTGAAGCCTGCGAATATCGTTTTCTTCTCTGACGTTGAAGCTGTCTGAGCCAATAGCCGTTCGGCTACCAGTCGGTGAATCATACCCGCATAGGCAGTGTCATTTTTCAGGAGAGATTCCTGGAACTCTTTATACACAGGATACAAATTTTTCCAAAGTGCCAAAAAACGATTGCGTGTTTCTTCCGTGCTAAACTCTACACTCTGCCAAAAATCTCTTAAGAAAACCCTTTGCTCTTCCGTCAGATAATCAAAATATTGATCTACTTCTTTCAGGTTGCTTATATCTCGAAACAGAAATTCAGCGTTGACCATGTATTTATCCAACTCATCAAAATCACGGAGCAGCATTTCTCCCCAATAATAAAATTGGTCTATTCTTTCAGTACTGTGAGTTACCTTTTTAAAAGCTTGAAAGAGTTTTACAATTGAAGTCAACTTGTCTATCTCCTGAAGCGGAGAATAGGATTGAATTAGCTCCTCAATAGTGAGTAAAGCTGGGCACCACTTAGGAGTTGTCAGGTCTTTTGCCAATTCTTGCTTAAAATAAAGCGCAGCCCTTCGGTTTGGAAAAATAATCTGCAGGTGTTCCCAATTCGGGTAATCCCTTTTTACTATGTCTGCTATATCTTGCAAAAAACTCCTCATAGATTTACTTTACCTCAACCCACTTTCTTTCTTCGAAATAAACCAAATAACCAGTCGCCCTTTTCCAGCCCATCTGTCCCAACAGCACTAAATAGTCTTTGACCTGCGCTTCGTCCTTGGCAGAAGGCACACCGGTCTTGTAATCCACCACCCAAACTTGATCACCTTTCATCACAACTCTGTCTATCCTCCGTTCCGATCCATCTGTTGTAAATAGCGAGGCCTCCGTTTTGGAGGTAGATCCTGCGTCAAAGCATGGTTGAAGGACAGGAAGATCAACAACCCAATTGATCAACTCTTCTAATTCCCATTTTTCACGTTCATTAATGGTACCATTCAACATCGCATTTGTGATGACCATCGTCACATCTTGCTTCGTGCGTATTTGAGACAGAAGGGCGTGAAGGAAAATCCCATAATTAATCTTTTCGCGTTTCTGGGACGGGCTAAAAAATTCCATGCCACTCGTTCTAACTTGCAAGCGATCTCGCCAGGGGGTAACTGTGTAGCTCGTCAGAGAAACTATGCCTTGAGCATTTTCTTGCCTTTTGCAGATAATGCCTATCTCTCCAATTTCCAATGACTTTTTCTCATCCGACCAACTCGATTTTAAGAATGTATTCCCATTAATAGCTTTGTACACAAGTTGGCCAACATGAGTAAGTTTTTGTTCATTTTTTGGATCATTTTTTACTTCTGGTGCAAATGCCATCAACCCTAATTCTGCCCGGGTAAAAGCAACATACAATAAATTCAAATTGTCTAAAAAGACTCTTCTCGTTTCTTCCTCATAAGCTTCTTTAAAAACAGTATCTTCCAACTTACTAACATACTTAATTGGAATGAATCCGGCATCTCTAAATAGTGGATGATCAGATTGACACCATAACAAGACATCTTTATTTTTGTGACCCAATTCCCAATCTAAAAATGGAATAATCACGTACTTAAATTGAAGGCCCTTCGCTTTGTGAATGGTGATAATTTGTGCGGCATTCACTCCGCCTGCCACTTGAATTGATTTTTTTTGGCGATTCAACTCCCACCAGTCTAAAAACGAATTCACATCATTCTTTTCTCTTTGCGAAAATTCTTGAATAATATCTTGGAATGACTGCAAATAGACTACCTCATTGGTCACCTTTCCCAAATTGAAAATGTGAATCAGATTCTCCACCATCTCAAACAAAGGCAGTGCTAACAGCTTTTCTCGTTGTTGCAAAAAGGATGGGGGAATCCATTTCTCAAACGATTTCGTTCTTGAATCTGAAAACAATTCGTTTAACGCACTGAATGCCTGGGTTGGCCATAACTTTTGGTATTCGTAAGCCAGGTGAGCACGGGCGATATGATGGTCTAAATTATTGATGACGCGCAACGCATTAAGCAACACCAAAACACAAGACGCGCGATCTACCATCAAAGATTCGTTGGACACTACGTCATACTTATAGTCTTCTTTTGCGTCTGGCGAAGTTCTGTACTCCATGAACCGGTTAGCAATTAATTTTCCTTCCCGATTATCACGAACTAAAAAAGCAATATCCTTGATCGCAATCCCTTTACCTTGCAATTCTTCGACTAGCAACGGAAGCCGTCTCAAAGCAACTTCTTTAAATAACATGTCCTCTTCAGATTCTAAAAATTGAATCTTTACATAGCCATGGGTGGGTTCAACAAAGGCTTTCTGCTGCACATGTTTATAGGCTTCCTGTGGAAAAGCAGTTTCCGTGTGAGCAGCAATTAATTGAGAAGCAGTTTCAAAAAGAGCATTGTTGAAAGAGACAATGTTGCCATTGCTGCGATAGTTGGTATCTAAGTTTTCTGTAGTCGTAAGCGCTTTGCTGATATCTTTCTCCAATTGATTTTGCAAAATGGAAAGATCACCTCCTCGCCATCGGTAGATAGATTGTTTGATATCGCCAACGATCAGGCTTGAATAATTCTGGGCAATTCCGTTCTGAATTAAGGGAAGTAAATTTTTCCACTGCAAACCAGACGTATCCTGAAATTCATCTAACAAAAAATGTCTGTAGAATGAACCGACCTTTTCGTAAATGAACGAAGTATCTTGTTCTTGCATCAGCTTGTTCAAAAACTGAGGAGCATCAGAGAGTAACATTACATTTTCGTCACTCAGGTACTTTCGTTGAGTGCGTAAAATGTCAGAAAGCAGCCCGAACGAATACAAGTTTTTTAGGACTTGATCAATAGACAAATAGGCTTCTATATTTTGTTGAATAAAATCAACCAACGTTGCAAGATCAGGCTGCCACTTAGATCGAGCGAGCACTTGGATCATTGCAAAATTCTTTGACGACTTGTGCGCCCACTTTTCAGGATCGCCAATGACCTCTCCAACTGTATTAGATGGAAGATCTACTTCCTTGGACAGCCTTCTAATGTACGAGTACAGTCCTTTAGATTTGCCTGCGAAGTCATCGGGGACTAATCGACTCTCTTCAAACTCCTCCATTAACTGTTTCGCTGTTTCGCTGACAGTCCGCTCTATAGAATACTTTTTCTCATTCAACCTTTTTCGAAACGTTTTAAAAAATGCTTTATCATCTGTCACCCTTAAGACACTGTCTTCTATTCGTTTGAAGTCTTCTTTCTCAATCAATTTGGAAAAGCTGAGCAGCGCTTTTCGTACGTCCCAGTCATTTCCATCTTTCATTTTCTCCATTGAGAAATCAAGTACCCAACTACGTAGTTCTGCATTACCTTTAAGCTGGGCCATCAGCAACGCGATCACTTCTTCTTGAACAGCAGCATTGTCTACTTCCAGTCGGAAATTGCCTAATAATCCTGTTTCTCGAGTAAACGAGCGAATGATCCGTTGAAAAAATGCATCAATGGTGTTAATCGAAAATTCAGAATAATGGTGCAAAAGAAAATCAAGAATCTCCTTGCTTTTCTTACGCAAATCGATTGGCGTTAACCAAATACCCGCTTTCCGCTGCTCTTCAATAATTTCAATCGCCAAATCTTGACTTTCTCCATTAGAAAAAGCACTTAGGTATTGAAGAATCCGGTCCTTCATCTCTTGAGTGCTCTTATTGGTAAATGTCATCGCCAGAATGTAACGAAAATAGTCTGGGCGTCTTAGTGCTAAACGGATATACTCGCGCGCCAAAACCCGTGTCTTGCCGGAACCTGCAGACGAACGATAGATATGAAAGGGTTTTTCCAAAGGGCGACTTAAACCGCCTAGTTACGATTTTTTTGTTGGTTACGAAATGCTGGATTCCACTTTCAAAACAGCAAAACAATTGTTGAACGGGAGGATAATTTTCTTACATTCGAGAAGTCTATATATGCGAAAACTATACCTTTTGTGGCCTAGGCTGATCTATTCATTTCCTATACAGCTATTGCTAAACAATTTTAGAAGAAACATCGTCCTGATGATATGCTGGGTGCTTCTTTTTGCCATGATGACGGGAAAATTTGGCAAATACCTTGGCATCCCCTATTTGTTCCTCGATCCAGAATATCTTAATCAAGTAAACTTCATGAGTTTTTTCTGGTTGGGCCTTCTTTCCGCAGGGTTTGCGATGGCTTTCCACATTACTTGCTATATCTCCGATGGACACCGTTTTTCATTTGTCGGCACCTTGCCTAGCCCCTTCCGCAAATTTGTTATCAACAACAGTATTATCCCAATTGTTTTTTTAGTCGTCTATATATACCAAGTGATTGTGTTTCAAATACACAACGAGCATTGTTCAACAGGTCAACTTATTTCCAGAATCGGTGGATTTTTGGTTGGATATGTTTTTATGACTTTTCTTTTTTCCCTCTACTTCAAGTTTACTAACAAAGATATCTTCAGGTACATGGTTTGCCGAATTGATGAAAAAATCAAAGACAATGTAAAAGTAACTCGGGCTAGTGCGATGAAAAAACTTGACATCGCCCGCAAGAAACAAGTCCGAGTAGACCGTTATATAAGTAGTAACTTATCGATAAAACCGGTTGAAGATATCAACTTCTTTGATCGCTCTACGGTGCTACAGGTATTCGATCAAAATCATTTCAATCTCGTCATTATTGAACTTTTTATTTTCTTCATGGTGACGATTCTTGGAATCTTTAAAGATTACCCAGCCTTTCAGTTACCTGCAGCCGCCAGCTTTATGACTTTCCTGACTATTTTCGTTATGCTCTTTGGTGCATTCTCCTATTGGTTTGGCGGTTGGTCATCTACTGTGGGATTAATTGTTTTTCTAGTCATTAACTTTTTGGTGGGCGATGATTTCTTTTCAAAAAAATATCAGGCTTTTGGGATGGATTACAGTATGATGGCATCGCCATATAATTCAGCGGTGATTCAGCAGCAGATAGATAGCGCATCCATCGAACAAGACCGAGCAGCTACATTGGTTCAATTAGAAAACTGGAAAAATAAGTTCGTTGGGCAAGACAAGCCGAAGCTCGTACTATTGTGCGCAAGCGGGGGCGGCAAGAGAGCTGCCCTATGGACGCTCAACGCCTTGCAACAAGCAGATAGCTTGACCAAGGGTAAGTTAATGGAAAATGCGGTGCTCATTACAGGCGCATCGGGTGGACTGATTGGGGCCAGCTATTTCCGCGAACTGGTACTAAGAAAAAAACTAGGAGAACCTATACAACCCTACGCCAATATTCATCGTCAACGAATATCTACCGACAATTTGAACCCCCTCATTTTTAGCCTCCTTGCCAACGATCTATTTGTTGGATTTACGAAATTCAACTATGGTGGACTGTCTTATCAGCGAGATCGAGCCTACACCTTTGAAGATCAACTTAATCAAATTACCGAGGGGCTGATGGATCGACCTATTGTATCATACAATCAGTACGAAACGGCAGGTATTATCCCACTTCTAATATTATCTCCTACTGTCATAAACGATGGACGTAAAATCTACATCGCTTCCCGTCCCATTGGATTTATGAATGCAGAGCTTGAAAATTTTAGCGACTACAACACGGAGAAAGTGAGCGGAGTTGATTTTCATCGATTTTTTAAAGATCAAGGCGCTGAAAACCTGCGCTTTCTTTCAGCACTGCGGATGAGTGCCACTTTTCCTTATATTACACCAAATACTACACTTCCAACCAACCCGCCAATTCAAATGATGGACGCGGGCATCTCGGATAACTTTGGCCTCTCCGATGCAGTAAGGTTCGTTTATGCATTTAGGGATTGGATAACCAAAAATACCTCGGGCGTAATTTTCGTTTCCATTCGCGATTCACCCAAACTGCATACTATTGCAGAGAAGAAAGGCCAAACCATTTTGGACGCTGTGACTCAGCCAATTAGTTCGGTCTACAACAATTTCGAGAATTTTCAAGACATAACCAGCGACTTGCTTATAGGTCAGGCACATTCATGGCTGAACGCGCCTATTGATCGAGTCGATATCCAATATCAAGCAGAAAGCTACCTAGATCTACTGCAAGGAATGGATAGTATCCGTCAAAACAATGCGCGAGCTTCACTAAGCTGGAGGTTGACAACCCGTGAAAAAGAAGGTATCGTTTCCAACATCAACTCCGAAAAGAATAAAATCGAATTGAAAAAACTCAAATTTTTGTTAAGCAATTGAGCGCATTACCGACTCAATAGCAATTGTTTGAGCGCACTTAAAGTGACCCTTCGGGCAGTCTTTAAATCCATGTAACCCGCAAGGACGACAATCCAATTTTTCTTTTGTTTCTATAACTGTAGAATTGCTCGACAAAGGACCAAAACCAAATGATGGAACGGTAGAACAATAGATCACCGTAACCGGTGCATTCATAGCCGAAGCAAGGTGCATGGGTGCTGAGTCATTCACAAAATTCATCTGCGCATTTCTCATCAACGCAGCCGACTGCAAAAAACTGAGTTTACCCGATAAATTGATCACCGATGAAACCCCAGACGCTAATCGAATGGATTCACATACAATATGATCGCTGGGGGCACCTAACAGGTAAATCGACTTCACTAGTTTATGATTACATCGAATGAATTCGATCCATTTCTCTGTAGGCCACTGTTTTGTAAACCAAACCGAAGTCGGAGCAATACAGTAGTAAGACGATGTTTGATATCCTCTTATGAAATCATTGTCACCAGTAGAGGGATAGAGACGAGGCATTGCGGTTCTGCTATCCGTTAGTGGTTCTATTAACTTTTGGTTACGTTCGATTTCATGGAGATGACCAATTTGGTGTTTTATTTTAGAAGTAAATGAAAACGAGAATGGATTTTTATCAAATCCAATTTTAGTCTTGGCACCAGAAAAAAGTGTGATTATACCAGTTGTCGCAAAACGTTGAACATTGAGCAGCACCTCATATTTTGTTCTGCGTATTTTCCGAATCAACAAAAAAAGATTTCGATACTTTTTCTGTTTATCAAAAACAATTACTTCTCGAACAAATGGATGATTGACCAACAATGATTCATTTCCTTTTCTGAGCAGAAAATCTATAGTTGCATCGGGGTAGAATTGATGAATTTTCTCTACGAGTGCCGTGGCCAAGATCACATCACCAATAAAAGCCGTTTGAATAACCAAAAAAGATTTCGGTCGCTCCACTACTTTTAATTTTCTGATTTATAGTAGGTGACAGCTTTGGAGATAATCTCGAGTGCAATTTCTTGTCCCTGAAACTCAGGCACGGTAACCACTTTGTTTTCAAGTTTTTTATAGCTCTCAAAAAACTCCTTCAGTTCTAACTTAAAATGAGCCGCCAATTCGCTGATATCTCTTAAGTGTTTTGTGTTTGCATCGTTTTCTGCGACTGCCAGAATCTTGTCATCGGCCAATCCCTGATCGATCATACGCATCACCCCTACCACGCGCGCTGGAACTAAACACAAAGGTTGAATAGGCTCTCTACACAAAATCATAATGTCTAGCGGATCCATATCATCACCCAGTGTCTGTGGTATAAATCCATAATTGGCGGGGTAGTACACCGCAGAGTAAAGAATTCGATCAAGCTTCAGTAAACCAGTTTCCTTATCTACTTCATACTTTGTTCTCATCCCGGTCGATATCTCAATAATCCCATTGACAAATTCAGGAGGGTTTGATCCGATAGGGGCTTCATGCCAAGGGTGTTTAATCATACTTCGGTTTTTGAAGCAAGGTAATAATAAAAAAAGTTGGCTGACAACTGGTGTCAGCCAACATCTTCCATGTTTACTGTATCGTCTACGACTTATTTTTTATCGTCCTTTTTATCATCCTTTTTCATGGCCTGCACAATTTTGTCACCATCCTTCAACCGTTTGGAAACAACCAGAAACGGACCCGTAACCACTTCCACGCTATCGGCAAGACCAGAGATGATTTCGATGTTATCATAGTCGCTGATACCTGTCTTTACTTCCACCATTTTCGCTACGCCTTTGTCATTGACAAACACCACTACTTTGTCTTCCTTTTTCTCGACCTTTGCTTTATTGTCTGACACTTGAGGTTTTTCATCATCATCGTCTTTTGGTGGACCGCCCTCTGTTTTATTGTCTTTTTCGGTGTTGCGGGTAGTCACTGCCGTCAACGGAACAGACAACACATTATCTTTCTTGGTCGTAATAATTTCCACACTGGCAGTCATCCCCGGGCGGAAAGGGAAACGATTTCCTTGTTTGATTAAATCTTCATAGGAAGAACGAAGGATCAATATCCGAACTTCAAATTCCGTAATCGCATCGGCCGAGGTTTTATCGCGAGCTGTATTAGCAATATTGGTTACAATTCCCTTAAACTGCTTTTCCGTGCTGGCATAAGAGTCTACATCGATCAAAACTGTGTCATTCAAATGAACCCGAACGATATCATTTTCATTCACGTTCACACGAACCTCCATCTTGTTAAGGTCAGCAATACGAAGCATTTCAGTTCCTGTCATCTGCGCTGTTCCAACAACTCGTTCTCCTTTTTTAACGTTAAGTTTTGACACGATACCTTTCATAGGTGCATACACAGTTGTCCTTCTCACGTTCTCAGCCGATTCTCTAACGGTAGCGTTCGAACTGTTCACCACATATTTAGCTGCTTCCAGTCCTTGTGTTGCCGACCTTAAATCATTTTGAGCCACCTTATAATTCTGTTGCGCAAGCTGCCAATCTGCTTCTGAAATTACCTTTTCGTTCCAGAGCTTTTCTTGTCTTTTATAATCTTGCTCAGAGCGCATGAAAGTTGCCTCCGCCCTCGACAAAGAAGCTCTTGAAGATTCCAGATTTGCTTTTTGCTGGCTGAGCAAAGCCTCCGACCTCTCTAACTGACTGAGCCATACATCAGGCCTAATTTTTACCAACACTTTTCCGGTTGAAACAGAATCTCCGTCTTGAACATTCAACTCAATAATTTCTCCAGATACTTCAGGTGCCAATTTCACTTCGATCACAGGTTGAACAGTGCCCGAAGCACTTACTTTTTCTGTAATGGATGTCTTCTTTGACTTTGTGAACTCCACCTCCAAATCGCGCGATTTGCCTATCCATCCCTGGGACTTGCCTAGCACTAAAAAGATGATGAGGAAAACAACGATTCCAATTCCCCAGTAAAGGAGCTTGTTAGATTTTTTCTTTTGCTTTGCCATTCGTAAAAAGTATTAATAGTCTATTGGTTTACCTTGATAAAAGTCGAGTACTTTCTTTTTGAAGATCAAGTCATACTTAGCTCTCACCTGATCTGATTTAGCTTGAAATAAATTATTCTCTGACACTTGATAATCTACGTAGTTGGAAGCTCCAGCATCATAGCGCTGTTTTGTCATACGAAAAGCTTCTTCGCGGGCCTTCACTGCTTTCGCAGAAGAGGCAAAGGTTTTGGCGGCAGCCGTAGCATCATTGTGTGCTGTTTCAATGGCTTGGCGAAGTCTGTTTTCTACATCGGTTAAGTTGATGAATGCTTGCTCTTTGGTAACCTTATTTCTTAACACGTTTGCCCTCGCATTGAATGCATTAAAGACAGGAATGGTTAGCCCAATTGACACCGTTTGTGCAATATTATCTGATATCTGATTGTTAAAAGGTTTTTCAACTATTTCACCTCCAATTGTGGCAGACCTAAAAGATCTAACAACTTGGGTTTGATCGTTCCCCAAGTAGCCAATAACCGGACTTGGGTCAATGATGCCATTTTGAAAAATCTTTGCTGCACTTGAATAATTGGTAAATGCCCCTGCATTTAAATTCAAGCGTGGGTACAGGCTTCCTCTTGCAGCCTTGAGTGCATAATTGGCACTCTCGGTACGGTAAACAGCTGCTTTTATTTCTGGAAGATTCTGCTTTGCTAAGTCATAGATTTGCTCGGTGGTCTGATCTAGTGATAAATCCTCTACGGTTAGTGCAGGCACCTCTACTTCCATTTCAGTTGACGCTGGTAATTGCAAAGACTGTTTCAATTGAAGAAGTGATAAGTTGTAGTTATTCTCCCGCTGAATGAGGTTGAGTTCGTTAGTCGCATCTTGTGCCTCTAAATCGAGTACGTTACCCAGCGGAACGGAGCCGGCTTGTTCCAATTTTTTAGTTCGTTCCAATTGTTGTTGAGTTGTCTTCAATTGAAACTGTGCGTTTTGAAGAAGCTCTTGATTAAAAATAACAGAAGTGTAAAAAGTAATTACAGAAAGTATCACATCGTTCTTTGCCTTAGTCAGATCATTTTCGGCTGCTGCCTTATCGTTAACACTTTGCTTGATGGTGTTCAATACTCGAAATGCATTAAAAAGCAAAAGGTTAGCGTTTGCATTCGCATTCGCATTATTAATTTGTTGATCAATGAATAGGTTGGTGGTTGGGTCAATTGAACGGCCAAAGTTTGCGCCCCCGGAACCTGACACATTGAGGGAAGGCAACATCGTATACCTGGATTGATCCAAAGTAATGTCTGCATTGCGCAAGCCAAGCGCACTTCTCTTTACCGTTAAGTTATTTTGTAGTGCAATCTCAATACATTCTTTCAGTGTGTAAACCTTTTTGCCGCTTTGGGCAAAAGAGAGAGAGAACAAAAAAACAAAAACAAGTGTTGCTGTAAAATTCTTACTCATATCAACGATTGATGTCTGGTATATAAATTACTTCTTTTATCCAACTGAGACTCTGCAAGTACTCAAATGTTACAGGCTTGATGCCTGAATCCATTTCAATTACCTGGCAAGCCAAATCATTTTTTCCTTTTCTCGACACCGACATGGTGGCAATATTGCAGTCATCGTGCGCGATAACATCAGCAATAAATGCAATGCTGCCTTTTACATCGGCCGCGAAGATAATAATCGTATGTAAATTGGCCGTAAAGTCAGCTTTAAATCCATTGATTTCGGCAATGTTTATCATGCCACCTCCACGACTTTCTCCCAACACTTCGACCGTGCGATTACCTTTCGTTAGTTCTAGCCTAATGGTATTGGGGTGCATGGTCGATGCATTTCCAATGGACTTGAACCGGTAGGTCAAACCTTTTTCACTAGCTATTTCTATCGCGTCTTTAATTCGCTTGTCGTCAGTTGCAAAATCCATGAGGCCGGCCAAGATGGCTCGGTCGCTTCCGTGGCCTTCATAAGTACGCGCAAAGGAATTATAAAAAATGATCTCAGCTTGATCTGGTATGCCGCCCAAAACCTTAATTGCAGCCTTGGCAATCCTCACCACCCCAGCAGTATGGGAACTGGACGGGCCAATCATAACCGGGCCAATCATATCAAAAACACTGCTTTTTTCAGACATACGCGTTTTTAACGGAAGAAATCTAAAAAGGGTATTCTTTTGAGGGTATTTTTAACCCTGTTTCTGGTATTTCTTACGAGCGGCAAAAATAAGCTTTTCTTATCTCATAGGCCTAAACTGCAATTGGCGCTTTGATTGAGGGATGCGATTGATAGTTTACAATCTCAAAATCTTCAAACCGATATTCAAAAATAGAATCTGGCTTACGCTTGATTTTTAGTTCGGGTAACGGAAACGGCTCTCTTGAAAGTTGAAGTTTGACCTGATCAAGATGATTGTTGTAGAGGTGCGTATCGCCACCTGTCCAAATAAATTCACCAACCTCTAGGTTACATTGTTGCGCAACCATATATGTTAAAAGTGCATAGCTTGCAATGTTAAAAGGGAGCCCCAAGAACACATCGGTACTTCGTTGAAGTAGCATACATGATAACTTACCACCTGCCACATAAAATTGAAACAACGCGTGGCAAGGTGGCAAAGCCATTTTCTCTACATCTGCGGGGTTCCAAGCGGTGACAATGTGCCGCCTTGAATCAGGGCTACTTTTAATTTGCTCAATAACTTTTGCTAACTGGTCTATTTTTTCACCATTGCCACCGGGCCAGGAACGCCATTGATATCCATAGACCGGCCCCAGATTCCCATCCTTATCAGCCCACTCGTCCCAAATTGAAACACCATTATCCTTCAAATATTTAATGTTGGTGTCTCCGCTAATGAACCACAAAAGTTCATGGATGATCGATCGTAGATGCAGTTTCTTTGTAGTAATCAGCGGAAATCCTTTTTGAAGATCGAATCGCATCTGGTATCCAAAAACAGAAACTGTTCCAGTGCCTGTCCTGTCTGTCTTACAAATCCCGTTTTTAAGAATGTGTTCGAGTAAGTCGTGATATTCTTTCATTCTGTCATTAAGAATCAAAGTTAAAAACAAAAATCAAAATACCTTCTATACTAACTCACCAACCCCGCAGTGCTTATAAGCCGTTCCAATTTTTTTCAAGCAGCTTGTTCTTTCGTTCATATGTCGCCAAGTATAGCATCATGCCAGCCTTTTCAAAAGTGAATTCAACTACACGCACGCAACTTAGTCTAAGCTTTGTCGTCAATTCTAGTGAAATCGGCTATTCATCACCATTTTTTAGAACTCTATTTTTCGCCCCTCACATCACCCAGCCTTAAGCCGAATCTGATAAAGTCATTTTTGAGTTGAAATCAATCCCCTTTTTGGGGTGATACGTATGTCTCACACAGGTTTGTGTTTCTGATCCGGTGCGCTTCCAAAGCCGCCTCTTATCCCACGAAACCAAAGATGGAATGGAGATGAAACTTAAACCTTACTTTTCACCGAGCGATTGCGCAAATTTTGTTGCTGGTAGCATCGTCAGAAGCTTTTTGCAAGTGTGTTAGTTTTGCGTGTCGCAGTTACCCTGTTTTTTGCAAATAGGCACCAAGCAGTTAACTACTTCACTTCTGCCAATTGCCTTAAGCACGTTTCAATTGCCTCCTCCACTTTGTTCGTTGATGGATTCAGGAGAAAAAAATCCAGAAACTGTTTACCCAAACTCTTAGAAACTCTCTTCTACTTTGCTATCTTTAGCTCAATGTATAAACCATGAAGGACTTTGAAACTTTCGACAGTGTGGAAGCACTGGATAGTGAATCGAAATACCTGATTCATAAGGCCAAAGAAGCCACCGCCCATTCGTATGCACCTTACTCCAAATTTTGTGTAGGGGCTGCGCTCATCTTGGAAGACGACACCGTTGTGGTGGGTGGCAACCAGGAAAATGCCTCCTACCCTCTTTGCATGTGTGCCGAGCGGGTAGCCCTTTACGCTGCCGCTTCGCAGCACCCCGATAAACGAATTGTAAAAATGGCCATTATTGCCCACAAGAAAAACCACAAAGAGCTCATTCCAGCTGCATCATGCGGTGGGTGTCGGCAAGTGATGTTAGAATACGAACACAGGCAAAGAGCTGCCATCCAGATTGTGTTCTTGGCCAAGCCTGATGAGTGGGCTATTTGCGCGAGTGCAGCCACCTTGCTGCCGTTTGGTTTCACAAAAGACGCTTTTGGATAATAAATAGCGCTAGCTCAAGGGTTTTCCTTTAATATGTCAGACTTAGTAACCATATTGGACTCTTTGAATGCCTGAACTCAAAATCAATAAAACCCTTTTCTTTGATTGTTAAGTGACTCATAATAAATAATTTGGCAACAAAAATAAGTTGGCGCTTATGCCTGGCAATGAGAACTTCCCCCGTTTTTGCTTCGCTTACGGGGGGATTTAACTCGTGTAAGATTTCTTCCAGAATAAGGCCATCGAGCGACAATTGAAAACCTATTTTTGCTTTTCTTTGAAGAATAGCTAATACGACCAACGTGGTACAAGATATCGACATAGCAGACTTAAAAAAGATTACTGAACTTGTTCAGGGTAAATACGGGTATGACTTCCGTAACTACGCCATGTCTTCGTTCAAGAGACGAATGCTACGTATTCTGGAGTTGAAGAACCTGACTATTGAATCGCTACTGAAAAAGTTGAATGACCAGCCCTCCTTCATCGAAGAATTTTTGGATGAATTGACTGTTAACGTGACAGAGATGTTCCGTGATCCTGGGTTTTGGCGAATCATGCGTGACGAAATCATTCCAGGAATTCTTTTAAACCACAAAACCTTTAAGATCTGGCATGCTGGCTGTTCGTCAGGAGAGGAAGTGCTTTCTATGGCAATCCTTCTCAAAGAAATGGGCATTCATCAGGACGTTCAACTATTTGCAAGTGATCTGGATGTAAACATACTGGAAAAAGCAAAAGCAGCTACCTACCCCATAAAAAATATGGAGCTGAATGAAAAGAATTACATTCGCTTCGAGGGCAAAAAAAGCCTGAAGGAATACTACAAGGAAGAAAACGGGAAAGCAGTTTTCGACAAAGAACTGATGCAAAATGTATCTTTCCGCAAGCATGATTTGGTAACGGGTGAGATCTTTAACAAGTTTGATTTGGTCTTGTGTCGAAACGTGATGATTTATTTTAATCAGTCACTACAAAACGAAGTACTAAAAAAATTCCACGAGAGTTTATTCAAATACGGATACCTGGCAATTGGCTCCAAAGAGTCATTGATCTGGTGCGATGTGGCAAGCAAATTTTTAGTGGTAAACAACGAGGAAAAAGTTTACAAGAAGATAAAGGATTAGGGAAACTGCTGCCATGGACAAGTATAACTTAAATAATAGCTACAAGGCAGTGGTGATTGGAGGGTCAGCAGGGAGTTTTCAGGGAATTGTGAAAATTCTGGCTCAGCTTCCGAAAACTTTTCCTCTGCCCATTATCATGTGTATGCACAGATTGAAACATGTGCGCAATGGATTTGTCGAGGCCTTATCAATAAAAAGTGTGGTACAAGTAGTAGAACCGGTAGACAAAGAGTCAATAAAAAAGGGAGTGGTATACCTTGCCCCCTCCAACTACCATATGTCGGTAGAGCTTGGCAATCACTTTTCTATGTCTACGGAGGAAATGGTAAATAATTCACGACCCGCCATCGACATCACACTAGGAACAGCTGCCTATGTATATCGGGACAAACTCATTGGAGTTTTACTTTCGGGCGCCAACCGAGACGGTGGATTGGGAATGAAACACATCAAAGACAAAGGAGGATTGACGATTGTGCAAGAACCTACTGAATGTATGATTGACACAATGCCCAAGGCCGCTCTTGCATTGACAAAAATAGATCACACTCTAAAAATTGATGAGATTGTTGAGTTTTTGAAAGAACTAGATAAGCACTATACTAAATAATATGGAAAGGCTCCTTCAAACGTTAAAAGATCCAAGCAAATTAAGCTTGCTGCTTTCTGCACTTTTTTATGTTAGTCTGGTTTCATCTGCCTATGTGTTGGTTACCCTTCCTCATGATCTTGTGTCCAAAGGTGGAATGATTTCGACAGGCTTGGAAACTCTCGTCTATACAAAATTATTTATCACGCTTATTGTCACTTTCGGGCTCGCAGTATTTGCCATCAATACCACCAATAAGGTAAAAAGGGAAATTGTCGTCTTCAAGGAGAAAAAGACAGAAACTTCAGCAACTTCAAGCGGAGAAACCACAGATCAATCATCGTTTGATATACATTCATTCACGAAAGCCCTCAAAGGCGCCACTTCTGGTCAACTGTATCAGATAGGAATCAATCAGATTTGCAAGGCACTCAATGCGGGACAAGGAGCATTTTATCTTGTAAAAGAAAGGGAAGGCAAACGCGTTGTTGAAATGAAAAGTGCGTTTGCGGTACCGCTTGAAGGCGACCCAGTTGTCTATGAATTTGGTGAAGGCTTGGTAGGGCAATGCGCGGCAACTGGAAAAAGTATGCTTCTTGACGAGCTGCCCGAAGGTTACACCCATGCGATCGTTAGCGGACTGGGAATGGCGGCTCCAAAATACATTCTGATTATCCCAATAAAAAAAGAAGAAGTGGTTGCGGCTGTTTTGGAAATAGCAACATTTTCAAACCTGACCGGCAATAGCCAAAAAGAGGCACAACAAATGGCTACACTTTTAGCAGAACAGATTTAACGTACTACTAAACCGTAAAAAGGTTATGTTCAAAAACATAAAAATTAGCACAAAGATCACCATCCTCATTGTCGCCATTTCGTTGGTGAGTGTGTTGGCGATCTCCCTGTTTACTTACCATATCAACGTAAAAAATTCGGAAGAAAAGCTTCACACAAATCTGTCAGTCATTGCCGACAATAAATCAGCTCAACTTAGCCACTATTTCGCCCACATAGCCAGCACGGTTAATTTTCTTCAGAATTCCCCCGAAATAAAAAACTTACTCAGTTCTTCGCCAGATTCACTTCAATCTACTCTTACAAAGGCAAAGGAAACCTATGGATTTGAAGAGTTGTTTGTTTCTAATAGTAGTGGAACGATCCTAGTCTCTGCAAACACGCAAAAAGGAAACTTCCCCGATCCCGATGGCTCTTTTTTCTCAAATGCAGCAAGCAACATCTACTACAGTTCCGTCAAAAAAGACACAGTGAACAAATCCTCGGATTCGTACACGATGTTTGCAGGAGCACCTCTTCACGGGAATCTGTTAATTTTTAAGATCGATTTAAATCCGCTATTTAAGTCATTACAAGATGCGAACGGTCTTGGCACTACCGGTGAATCTTTCGTTGGATACAAAGATTTGGTGACCCGGAAAATCATCCTAGCCAGCCCATTGAGAAACGACCCCGGAGCCTTTTTTAAATTTTATTCTGAGAATGAAAACGAAGTGAAAGAGATTAGCCTGGCGCTGGAAGGTAAAAATGGCTTTGCCACCGGTCGTGACTACCGCCATCAGGAAGTGTATGTTGCTTATCGCAAAATTGAAAATTCGCCTTGGGCTCTTGTTGTAAAAATAGACACCAACGAAATCAATGGGCAAGGGGGAGCGCTTGCCAATATCTACGGGATGGGTGGATTGGTTATTGTGCTACTGGCAGCCGCCATTTCAGTTCTATTTGCACGCTCACTTACAATGCCACTTGTTTCAATGCGCGACACCTTAGATTTGGTTTCGCAAGGTGTTCTTCCCGATAAAATTGAAGCGGCTAGCAGCGATGAGTTTGGCCAAATGGCCACTAAGGTGGATGGCCTTGTCCAGACATTAAAAGGGAGTGCTCAATTTGCACGCTTGGTTGGAGAAGGACAATTTAATGCCGCCTATCAGCCTGCCAGTGAAAATGATACGCTCGGCCTTTCGCTATTAAACATGCGAGAGAATTTGATTGAAAATGAAAGAAAAGATAACGAGCGCAACTGGATTGTGAGAGGGGTAGCGGAGGTAGCGGAGATCTTAAGGATGCACGATACGTTGGATGGTCTGGGTGACGATGTTATTCAGTTCATCATCGAGAAGATTGGAGCCGTACAGGGTGCTTTCTATGTTGTCAGTGACGAAAAAAAAGAGAAAAGCATTGAAATTCGTGCGAGCTTTGCCTACAATCGAAAAAAGTATCTAAAAAAATCTTTCCGTTTTGCAGAAGGTTTAGTCGGAGAAGCGGCTGCTGAGAAAGATTACATTCTCCGCACCGAAATACCTAGTGAATACGTAACGCTGACATCTGGTATTCTCGGTGATCAAAAACCCAACTGCATTCTTATTGTACCATTGATTACCAATGAGGAGGTGTACGGAGTTGTGGAATTTGCAGGCCTTAAGAAGTTTGATTCCTCACAAGTAAAATTTGTTCAAGAACTAAGTTTGATATTGGCCCGAACCATCTTCAATATAAAAGTCAATGAGCGTACAAGACGGCTCTTGAGTGAATCGCAAGCATTGAGCAGCGAGTTGACGGAAAAACAAGAAGTACTCCGCCAAAATGCAGAGGAAATGCGGGCCACGCAAGAAGAATTACAAAGGTCGAATATCAAGCTCGAAGAACAAATTGAAGAAGTAAATCGCACTCAAAATCGAATGCAGTTACTTCTCGAAAATGCCTCGGAAGTAATTACCATCTACGAAGAAGATGGGCGAATTCGCTACATATCACCTTCCGTTGAAACCATTTTAGGATATTCTCAAAAAGAACTACAAGGGCAAAGTGATTTGAATCGTGTTCACCCCGATAGTCTGGAGGTAGCAAAAGGTTTGTTTGATCAATTGCGTGAAAATCCTGATGAAAAATTAACGGTACAACTTGAATACAAGACAAAAGACGGCAAGTATATTTGGTTGGAAGCTACAGGTACCAATTTTATGGCGAATCCGGCTATCCATGGTTTTATTCTCAACTCCCGCGATATTACAGAGCGCAGGTTAGCCGAACAAGAGCAACGTATGCGTAGCAAGATGCAAGCGTTGTCAGAAAATTCACTTGATATCATTACCCGCCTGGAGAATGATGCTATTTCCTACATCAACCCAACGATTGAAAATTATACCGGTAAATCGCCTGAACGATTCATTAACAAAAAGATAATGGAAGCAGACTTAGAGTCTGGGATTTTGGAGCAGTGGCTCTCTATTGTTGAACAAGTAAATTCAACAAATGACAAGATTTCAACCGAAATGGATTTTCCATCTGAAATGGGAAAACGAATAATGCAAGTAAACGCCATACCCGAGTATGATGACCTTGAAAACATCGAGTCAGTTCTCTTGGTGTCGCATGATATTACCGATCGAAAAGAAATCGAGCTTGAGATTCAAAATAAAAACAAGAAAATCAACGACTCTATCAATTATGCAAAACGTATACAGAACGCAATTTTGCCAAATACCAGATTAGTAAATAGGACATTGCCTGATTCTTTTGTACTCTATAAACCAAGAGATGTTGTAAGTGGAGACTTCCCGTGGTTTGTTCAGATTAAAGATGATTTGTTTATAGCTGCTGTAGATTGTACAGGTCATGGCGTTCCGGGAGCCCTACTTTCACTAATTGGCTACTTCCTGCTCAACGATATTGTTCGAAGCAGAAAAATTACAGATCCTGGAAAGATATTGGATTTGTTGGATGAGGGGGTAACCCAAACACTTCGCCAAGACCAGGAAGATTCCGCCACAAAAGATGGGATGGATATCGCGCTTTGCCGCATCAATACAGATACTCGGGTGGTTGAGTATGCCGGTGCCCACCGTCCTTTATACATTATGAAAGGTGGAGTCTTGGATGAAATAAAGGGAAATAAATTCCCTATTGGTGGCGGTATCTATAAAAATCAAACGAACTTTACGACTACCAAATTAGAACTTGGCAAGGGTGATTCTTTCTATTTTTGCTCCGATGGATTCCCTGACCAATTTGGCGGGCCGGAATCACGTAAATTCGGTCCAAAAAAGACAAGGGATATCATTGAAAGGGTTCACCGTGACCCAATGAGCGAAGCGGCCAAAATCTTTGATGCAGAATGGGAGGCCTGGAAAGGAGATCAAAAGCAAACGGATGACGTGTTGCTAATTGGAATTAAATTGTAGTATTTTTAGATTAAACGATAATTTCGAATCCAAACCCAAATACGATGAATTTTATCTATGACTTGCACCGGACAATGATGTCCCAAAAGCTAATCTTGGTGTATGATGGTGATTTCACCCAGGAAACAACCAAGTCCATATTGGCCATGGCAGAGCGCAATCTTGATTCTTCAGGAGAAGATTCAGGAATAAAACGCAAAGTGTTCAACGTAATGGTTGAGGCTCTTCAAAACATCGTTAAACATAGCAGTGAACAGGGTACGCAAGCTGGATCGCTGGTCAGTAGAAGCGCGATTTTCATGATCAGCAAAGACGACAAAAGGTACTGCGTATTAACTGGCAATCCTATTCTAAAAGGCAAGGCAGTGCTGTTGACCAGCAACCTCAACGAACTCAATAGCAAAGACAAAGACGGCCTCAAAGAGATGTATAAAGAAATCATCAAGAATACTCAGATATCCGAAAAAGGTGGTGCGGGCTTAGGGTTTGTTGACATGGCAAGAAAGTCGGGAGAAAAATTGGAGTTCACCTTTAGCGATATGGATGCAGAATATGACTTCTTCTGCCTAAAAGTTAATATCTCACGTGAAAAAGAATAATTAAAAAAATTAAAAAACGAACCAATCATGGAAATCTTAAATCTAAAAGGGACAGAAGATACACCCACTATCTTGTTGGATAAGAAAAACGGCATTTTCGAAATTAGTGGACGTTCGCTGCCAGAGGACTCAGCGGAGTTCTACACGCCAGTCATTGAGTGGATTAATGCCTACGCGTCAGACCCTAATTCAAGCACAGAATTCGCAATAAAACTGGAATACTTTAACACGGCTTCATCAAAATTAATTTTGGATGTACTTTCGGCACTCGAAGAGGTAAAGGGCATCAAAGTTTTTTGGTATTTCCACGATGATGACGAAGATATGGAAGAGGCAGGCCAAGAGTTCTCGGAATTGGTTGAAATTCCCTTTGAGTTTAAAACATACTAAACCACAATCGGTTTATTTTTTACGTTCCTTTGAGTAATCAGAAAGGAAAAATATTTTTTAAGGAATGAGTGAAGAAATACTAAGGGCGCTTACCCAACTCTTTGCAATCATCACCAAACAAGACGGTGGTGTGACTGAAAACGAGCGTCAATTTGTAATTACTTTTTTTAGAACCGAACTAGATCAAGACTCGATTAAAGAGTACCTTGAGGTATACGATAACATCTCAGGCTACAATAAGCAAGGCTTAGGCGATGACGAAAAAAACAAGCTCACTTCTGTAAGAGACTCTGTTAAAACGTTAGGTATCTGTAAAAAAATTAACAAAACCCTTACGCAAAAGCAAAAAGTGGTTGTGTTGATTAAGCTGCTAGAGCTGATCGGCTCCGACAAGAACTTCACTCCACAGCGTATCGAAATCATCAATACCGTTTCGACCGTATTTAATATTGACCAAAAGGAATATAACCTCATAGAAAAGTTTATTACAACAGAGCAGATCGAAGAGCTGAACTTTTCTGATATTCTTATTTTAAATGGCGGCTCTGAGAAATCAGCCGAACTTCAAAAACATACACATGGCCACATCGCTGGCACTCTGATTTTTATGCGGGTCAGTAGTGTGGAAATGTATTTCACTAAATACCTGGGTGAAGAGCTAAATATTCTCAATGGATTTATCATGCAGTCCAATCGGGTGTATTTGTTTTCGCATGGGAGCACCATCAAAACACAGGCAGGGGACGCGCTTTACTATAGCGATCTGGTGGCGCACTTTAATGAAGAAATTAAAACCACAAAGCTCTCATTTAATGCCAACGTAGAAGAATTCAAGTTTCCCAATGGAGCCATTGGACTTCGAGATGTTTTGATTACTGAAGGACCGGGTAAGTTGATCGGTATTATGGGAGCTAGTGGTGCGGGTAAAACAACGCTCCTACTCACACTTGCAGGCTTGGAAAAGCCCTCTAAGGGTGAAGTTTTAATAAATGGCTTTGATATCCACAATGAGAAAGACAAGATCCAAGGTGTGATTGGATTTGTCTCTCAGGACGACCTTCTCATTGAAGAGTTAACGGTCTATCAAAATCTCTATTACAATGCCAAACTATGCTTTGCAACTTTCACGGAGGCGCAACTGCATGAACGAGTGATGGAAACCCTCGAAAATCTGGGACTCGACCAGCGCAAAGACCTGACAGTAGGCAGTGTGCTCGATAAAAAAATAAGCGGTGGACAACGCAAACGCCTCAATATTGCATTGGAACTTATTCGAGAACCAGCGATACTTTTCTTGGACGAGCCAACTTCGGGGCTGTCATCTCGCGACTCGGAAAATGTTATAGATCTGTTGAAAGAACTTTCGCTGAAAGGGAAGCTAATTTTTGTCGTTATACACCAGCCATCTTCAGATATCTATAAGATGTTCGACAAGATGATCATTATGGATACCGGAGGCTATACGGCCTATTATGGTGCCCCAGTGGAAGCGGTCAGCTACTTTAAAAAAGCAACCCTTCAGGTGGACAGCAATCGCGGCCAATGCGAAACCTGTGGTAACGTAAACCCTGAACAAATCTTTAATATCATCGAAGCCAAAGTGGTGGATGAGTATGGTCAACCCACCAACAAGCGAAAGATTACGCCACCCCAATGGCACGAAAAATACAAAGAGCGATTTAAGATCAATCGAATCGAAGATGTAAAAGAAGAGCCACCTAGTACGCTCAATATTCCAAGTCGATTTAAGCAAACCGCGATTTTTGCTACCCGCGATTTTCTTTCAAAGCTAAGCAATAAACAATACCTATTAATTAATTTGCTGGAAGCGCCTTTGTTGGCGGCTATTCTCGCGTTTATCATTAAATACAAAAGTGCGCCAGGAGGCAAAGATTATATATTTCGCTTCAACGATAATTTCCCCGCCTTCCTTCTGATGTCAATTATTGTGGCGCTCTTTATGGGGCTGACAGTAAGTGCCGAAGAAATAATTCGCGACCGAAAGATCTTGAAACGAGAATCGTTCTTAAATCTGAGCTGGAATAGTTATTTGATTTCAAAACTGTCCATTCTTTTCCTTCTGTCGGCTATACAAACCTTAACCTTTGTCATCGTTGGAAATGTAATTCTGGAAATCCACGGAATGACTTTTGCATTTTGGTTTGTGTTGTTCACCACATCCTGTTTGGCTAACGTATTGGGTTTAAATATTTCATCTGCTTTCAACTCTGCCGTCACCGTCTACGTAATGATTCCGCTTTTGCTGATTCCTCAAATGATTTTGAGCGGACTACTTTTCAACTTTGACAAATTGAATGGAATCATTGCCACCAAGGGCAAAGTACCAGTGGTGGCCGATTTAATGACATCTAGATGGGCTTACGAAGCAATGGCTACTTATCAATTTAAGAATAATGACTATGAAGCCACCCTCTTTAAGTATGAAAAAGAAGAGGCAAAAGCAGACTTCAAAGCAGCCTATTTGGCCGATGAACTAAAAAAAAGAAATCTATTTGTTCTGGAGAACTTCGAATCAAAAAATGATTCACTCAAGAAACTGGTTGCTACAAACCTTTCGATCATTGATGAGAATTTGAAAAACGAACCCTTCCGGAAGGGCCTTGAGAAAATCAACCTTTCAAAAGCACTTGAACCCCCAAATTATTCACAAGCCGTAGGTTCCCTATTGTCGAACTATTTTGACGAATACCGGAAACACTATCAAAAAATATACAACCAAAATGTTTATCTGATTGAAAAACGAATGGCTTTCGATGAGAAAAATGGCGTGAATATTAACCATGAGAAGAACAAGCACTACAATGAGAGTTTGGCGGATCTCGTAAAAAACATCAACACCAAAGAACGTTTGCTGGAATACAGAGGGAAGCTGATTCAACAGATCAATCCAATCTTTCAGGAAACAAATCCAGCCAATGTGATGGATTATAGAACTGCCTTTTTCCTACCCCAAAAGAACTTGGTAGGAATCTCTATTGATACCTATTGGTTTAATCTACTGGTGATTTGGGTAATGGCTCTATTGTTATATACAGCTTTGTACTTTGAATGGCTCAGAAACCTGATTGATTGGTTTGGAAAGGTGAATATTCCAAACAATGTCACAATGCCGTTCAAGCGGAAGTAGATTTGGGAACCTAGGCTGAATTATTAATTTTGTAAAGATTTTGCAAATTATGAGAGTATTCTTGATTTTACTACTCGCCCTGTTTTTGACTTCTTGCGGCACGAGCAAAAAGCCAGATGAACAAGCCTTTTTAAATAGTCTGGATTCTGCCAAAAGTGGGCCTACCATAGATGAAGAGGTTATTAACAGCATTCTCCAGCAGATACCAAGCCCGCTAGAGATCTCGGTTCTGTTAAAGGAATCGGGAACGAAGTACAATGTGGGTATGCTAAACACCCCCGATAATCTCTCAAAATATAATAGTAACTACAAAAAAGCGCTCAATTTGGGTGTTTTTGGTACTGATTTAGGGTACACCAACATCTACGAACAGAATCAGGATGGTATTAGATACCTCTCATCGATCAAATCGCTGGCTGACGGGCTGAACATAGGACAATTTTTTGATATTGAGACGATTGGACGATTGGCAACAAACAGCAAAAATCTTGATTCGTTGTTATTAATCACAACTCAGAATTTCAATAGCATCAACCATTATTTGCAGACCCAAAGCCGTGCTAACCTAAGTGTTTTGCTGCTTATTGGGGGATGGGTGGAGGCTATGCAGATTACCTGCCAGGTGGCTGCCAAAGACATTAAGAATAAAGAGCTTCGAGAGAAAATAGGCGAACAAAAAATAATTCTTGAACAGATCGTTCTTTTACTCTCGTTCTACAAAGATGACGCAAACATGGCATCTTTATTGAATGACATGAACGAATTGAAGGTTGCCTTTGACAAAATCAATATTACCTACACGTATAAAGAATCTACCATGGAAATTGTTGACGGGGTTGCGGTTATCAAAGACAATAGTACTACAACTATTAATGTCACCAATGAGGATATTGAGGCGATCCGGACGTTAACGAATTCTATCAGAAACAAAATAATTGGCTAATTTTACAGAATTAACTACCTATGAAAAAGGCTTTTATCATAACATTATCGTTGCTCATCATGAGTGCTGGATCCAGTGATTTAATTGGCCAGTGTAACCCAGACAATTTTGCGAACGCCTGTATCCCAAAATTGGCATCTGGCTTTAACTTTTTGAAAAGTTACAAGGTAGATGGTGAAGGTGGTTCAAAAGAAAAAGTAGAATATAGCTATGTATTTACAAAGGGCACTCAATACATGATCAACCTTTGTACAAATGGTGCAAATACAGACGGCATCATAGTTACGCTGTATGATTCTGAACGTAATAAGGTGGCATCCAGCAAAATCAACGGACAGTTTATTTCTGCCATCGCATACCCGTGCAATGCTACTGGAATTTATTATATCCAATACACGTTTGATGGTTCTTTAGGAAAATGTGGGGGAAGCGCACTTGGTTTCAAGCGATAAAACAAAACCAGCAAAAAAATTGAGCCTTTCTTAGTGCGGGTTTTTTTTTACCTTTTGCCTGGTGGAACAACGTACAAGCACTTTTGCTTTTCAAGCGCGCTACTACAAACTAGGTCGCATTGATGACTCAACAAAGCAGGTCTGGTGGGTGCTACATGGCTATGGTCAATTGGCTCAGTACTTTGTACAAAAATTTGAATTCCTCAGTGAAAAGGGCATTTGTGTTATTGCGCCTGAGGGCCTGTCGAAATTCTACCTATCCGGAAATG
Source organism: Cytophagales bacterium (assembly GCA_020402945.1). Classification (GTDB taxonomy): domain Bacteria; phylum Bacteroidota; class Bacteroidia; order Cytophagales; family Cyclobacteriaceae; genus ELB16-189. Next base: position 92,310 of record JADBYQ010000052.1, read on the forward strand.
CGGGTCGCATCGGGGCAACTTGGATGACCCGTGAAAATCGACTCGTTGAAATTGAAAATTACACCAACTACCTCGACTCCATCCTGGCCATCGAAAGTACTCCCTCCCATGTGAAAACAACCTTACTAGGCTTTTCTCAAGGTGCCGCGACTGCTGTACGATGGGTCATGAACGGCAAACTGGAATTCGACCGATTAGTTTTGTGGGCCGGCCTTTTTCCGCCTGATATGGATTTTGACAAAGGCACCCACCTTCTACAAAACAAAGAAGTGATTGAAGTGCTGGGGAAGCACGATGAATTTATCACAAAAGAAAAAATAGCTGAGATGTATGATTTAAACACCCGACTGCAATTAAATCCGACTATAATCGAATTTGAAGGGAAGCACGAATTGGATGCAGGTGTTATCGAAAAAATTGCGTTTGGCTAGCCCTCCCTCTTTAGGACCGTTGCACTTGCTTGTGCCGTTGGTAGCACTACCATGTCGGCAATCACTACATGAGAGAGTCTGGTAACCGCAAATAGAATAACATCTGCTATGTCTTCTGCGTAAAGGGGCGTTAATCCCTGATAGACCGCTTTTGCCCGCTCAGCATCTCCTTTAAAGCGAACCAGAGAAAATTCGGTTTCTACCATGCCTGGATGAATGCCCGTGACTTTGATACCAAATGGATTGAGATCCATGCGCATTCCTTTGGTGAGTGCATCCACTGCAGATTTGCTAGCACAATAGACATTTCCATTAGGGTACACTTCTTTACCGGCAATAGAGCCGATGTTGATGATATGTCCTGCTCTTCGTTCTATCATTCCTGGTATCACTTGCTTTGACACGTAAAGTAAACCTTTCACGTTGATGTCGATCATGGCATCCCAGTCTTCCACCTCTCCTGTTTGAATAGGAGCAAGCCCGTGCGCATTGCCTGCATTGTTAACTAGCACATCGATATTTTTCCACTCCCCTTGCAAAGAGCCAATGGAATGTGCTGTTTGACTGCGATCGCGTACGTCAAAGCTGAGCGATATCACCTCTGTGACTTGACAAAGCTCGTCCGTCAGTTTTTCCAATCGGTCGCTTCTTCTGCCAGCCAGAATAAGCTTAAAATTATTTGCTGCCAATATACATGCAGTGGCCTCTCCAATTCCTGAGGTGGCTCCGGTGATCAGTGCTATTCTGTTTGAATTCATCTATTTCTCGAAATGATAAAAAGTATGGTGAAAGAAATATTGGTCTAAAATACTATTGGAAGATGAGATAAACCCCAATCGTATTGGTGTTCAATCGGCTTAGCGGATCTTTGTACACACTCGCTTCATCGCCCAACATGTCAACGAGGCCTCTGGTAAATCGAAGCTCGGGTGAGAACTTGAACAGCGGAAAATAAAAATCAAAACCAATACCTGCGTCCACACTCAAATTTCTTTTTAGGATGGGTATCGCACCAGACGAATTGCCAATGTCATTTTTACCGGAGGCCTCGAAAGCCGGAGTAAATCCACCTACCATGTACATCCGCACATTGCCCCTTCGCATGGATTTAAATTTTACTAAAATTGGAAATTCTACCATGGTGGTTTCGATCAACTGAGCTTGGGTGGTTCGGTTAGTATAGAAATAAGTAAGTCGATGAGAATAAAACCCGGCCTTTGGCATCAGCCGTAAATCGAAAAACTCGTTGAGCCGATAGTTAACCAAAAAACCAAGCGAGAACCCAGGAATAAACTGAGGTTGTACAGAATGAACGGTGTCAAACTTCTTTGTAACAAACTGATTAGAATACTTTACTTCGTAGGAAGTTGAGTGTATGCCAATTGAAAATCCATAACTGAATTTCCGATCGTCATAGTTGGGATTATGCTGCCTTGCCCATTTAAATAACTGAGCCTGCGCAGTGGCTGAGCAACACAGTAAAATTACTGTGAATGCTACTTGACGCCTGAATAGAGACTGCTGATGCCAAATGTTAGCGCCTTGCATGATGTATCTTTATAACCCAACTCAGCTAAAATCGAAACAAAATCTTCTCCATCTGGAAATGCCCGTACTGAATCCGGAAGGTACGTATAAGCCGCAGCATCTTTAGACAACGCCTTCCCCACAGCCGGTGTAATAAACTTGAAATAGAAATGGTACAATGGCTTAAAGTACCAGGCGGTCGGTTTTGAGAATTCAAGAATGACCAGTCTGCCTCCCGGCTTTAACACCCTCAACATCTCGGCCAATCCTTGTCTCAAATTCTCGAAGTTCCTCACTCCAAAAGCAACGATAATGGCATCGAATTTATTGCTGTCAAAGGGCAGATTCTCGGAATCTCCGGTTCTCAATTCAATAATATGATCCAGTTTTTTAGCCACCAGTTTCTTTCGTCCGACTTCCAACATACCCTCAGAAATATCGACTCCGATGACCTGCGTGGGATTTAGTTTCATCGCTTGAATCGCAAAATCACCCGTGCCGGTCGCTACATCTAAAATTAATTTTGGACTACTTTTTTCCAATAGTCGAATGGCCTTCCTTCTCCAGCCAATGTCTACTCCAAAACTCAGGAAATGATTTAGGAAATCGTAGTTGCCACTGATAGTGTCGAACATTTTCGCCACCTGCTTCTTTTTGCCTGATGGGTCGTTTTTGTAGGGTACTACTTCCAACGTAATTGCTATTTGGATTTATGGAATAAATACTAAAGGCTGCAAGCTAGGTTATTTCCCCAGCACTTTAAATTCCACCCTACGATTAAATTGGCGACCTTCTTCTTCATCATCGTTGCTGGCCAGTGGTTTTGTCTCGCCATATCCTACCGCCTTAATTCGTCTGGTGTCAACTCCTTTGGAAGTTAAAAAATTCTTCACTGCATTTGCCCTTCTCAATGATAAACCTAAATTGAATTTGTTGTCGCCAACACTGTCAGTATGCCCTCCAATTTCCACTTGAAGGCTGGTATTTTGCTTCATCATTGTTTCTAACTTGTTGAGTTCTGAGTAGGACTCCGTTTTGAAGGTTGCTTTTTCAAAATCAAAATAGATGTTACGCAATATCGATACTACTCCCACTGACAACTTTCTCATTTCGATCGTTTTGTTGATTGTTTTCTCTTTCGCGCTTGCTCCTTCAATTTTTACGGTGAGCGTCTGAAAGACGTAGCCCTCCTTCTCAACAGACAAACGGTAGTCCTTTGGTGTCGTGGCAACAATCAAGAATTTCGAAGAACCTCCACCCAAATCTTCAATACCTAACACTACATTATCTTTTAGACCCTGCATTCTTACCTTCGCATCTAATGGACTTTTTGAATCAGCATCAACCACATTTATAACATATTGAACCGGAACCACTGCCGGCTTTGGCTCTACTTTTGGCTTCACCTCTTCCACAATCGGTTCCTTTACTGGTTCCAGTTTAGGGAGCTCACTAACCGGCTCAGGTTCTTTTGCGGCAACTGGTGGCTTCTTCTCCTCTGTCGATGGTTCGATTTTGTAGATGTCTGAATACCCTAAGCCGTCTCCGCGTACCGAAGAATAATACCAACGCTTTCCATCTTTTGTTCCTGAAAAAAAGACGTCATCATCAGGCGAATTGATGGGATAACCCATATTCTCCGGATCGCTCCACTCATTTTTCTCCTTGTCCAGTAGATTAGATTTGAAAATATCAAATCCGCCCATGCCCTTTCTGCCACGAGAACTAAAATAAAGTGTTTTCCCATCGTAGTCAATAAATGGGCCATCTTCATCATATTCAGTATTAATTGCAGACCCCAAGTTTTTTACCCGCGACCACTCTCCGCGGCTGTCCTTTGTGCAAACATAGATATCTGAACCACCAAAGCCACCCGGTCTTTCGCTGGCGAAGTAAAGCAGCTCGCCATCTTTTGTAATTGAAATGGATGACTCGCGATACGAAGAATTGATAACACCAGGCAATGCTTCCAGCGAACTCCAAGAGCCATCTTTCTTTCGTTCAGAAAAATAAATATCGCCTCCACCATCGTCTTTGTATACAAAAAGCGAGGTCCCATCGGGGGAAAATGCAAGACTAGAATCAAAGAATTTGGTATTCAACGTGGGGCCTATGTTCTTGGCTTTCTGCCACGTAGTTCCGCTTCTGGTGGTTGTAAAAATATCTTCATAGGGCTTGTTGTCATCGGCAACATTCTCGTAAGTATTCCCATCCCTTCTGCGAGTTGTAAAAACAATTTCGTCTTCGCTGGCATTTAGAATAGGCGCAAAATCTTCGAACTCTGAGTTGATCTCTCGACCGATGTTTACGATCGAGTAGGGCTTCGGACTCGCGACAAATTCTTTTCCGTTTTTACATTCAGTAATTCTTCGATCTACGTCTTTAATATCCACCTTATCTTTGCCTTGATAATTTGGCTTTTTAGCCAATTTGTCTTTGTAGCGGGTGTAAAAATCAATGGCTTTGTTAAACTCCAATCCGTATTGGTAACTCATGCCAATCCAATACTCTATGTCGAATCGATAGTCAGCATCCTGGCGGTAGACCCGCAAAAAGTATTTTACGGCTAGCTCCTTTCCAATGGTTTTTAAATACAATTCGCCAGCGCCAAAATTTGCCTTGATGAAGGTTGTGTCTAAGTTGGCAGCAAGCACCATCTGATCTTTTGCGTCATCCTCTGCTTTGGTCTCAGCCAGCGTGAGTTCCGCCTGAAGCATGTATTCTTTTGCTAGCTCCTTATCCTGTTCTTGCTGACCAAACATCGGATTCAGAAAACAAAAGAAACAAGGCGAAAAAAACAGAATCCTTGAAAGGCTATACATATCAAAAAAATGGTTTACAGTCAAAAAAACCATGACCGAGGAGGCAATTTAGTAAAATCCTTTTGAAAATAAAGAGGGTAAGTGAATCCATAACTAACACGCTTCTTACATTATTAGTAATTTGCGGTTAAATCAACACTTTAAGCGATGATCATTAAGTCGGCAGAGTTCATTATTAGCAACACCGACTACCAAAAATGCCCCGAAACGACAAAACCGGAGTTTGCCTTCATTGGGCGTTCCAACGTAGGAAAGTCCTCTCTGATTAATATGTTGGTCGAGCAAAAAAAACTAGCCAAGGTGTCCGGCACCCCGGGTAAAACTCAGACAATCAATCATTTCTTTATAAATCAAGAGTGGTTTCTGGTTGATTTGCCAGGGTATGGGTACGCCAAACTGAGCAAGGAAGACCGTTGGAATTTTGGCAAAATGATAGAGAGTTACCTCGAAAACAGGAGAAATCTTTTTTGCACCTTTATCCTTATTGACTCGCGACTTCCACTTCAAAGTATCGACTTAGATTTTATCAATTGGATGGGTAAGCACGAATTACCGATTGCTCTGGTGCTCACAAAAACAGATAAACTGAAACAGTCGGAATTGGGCAAATCAAAATTCAATATCGAATCGGCTCTTTTGAAATCCTGGGAAGAATTGCCCCCAGTCTTTATCACCTCTTCCGAAAAAAAATCTGGCAGGGATAAGCTTCTCGGCTTTATTGAACAGGCCATCGCGAACGCGAACGAAATTGATTAGTTTTGCATCGTAATTTACAAATGCATGGAACTTAAGGATATTGCGTCTATCAGTGGAAAAAGTGGATTATTTAAGATTTTGAAGCCTGGCAAAGGCGGAGTCATTCTCGAGTCACTGGATGAAGCAAAAACTAAATTGGTGGTCGGTGCAACCCAACGATTGTCCGTGCTAAGTGAGATCTCAATTTATACCACCACCAAAGAAGGCACGGTGAAACTGCAGGAGGTTTTACACGCCATAAAAAACAAATTGGGAAGTGAGATTGGGGTAACACCTGAATCAGATAACGCGAAATTGAAATCGTTTTTGAAGTCAGTACTTCCCGAATTTGATGAAGATCGAGTCTATGTTTCAGACATCAAAAAATTGGTCAAATGGTATGGTATTCTAACGCAAGTCGCTCCAGAAGTATTTGAACAAACTGCATCAAAAGTTGAGAGCGGGGAGCCTACTACCAAATAGAATCAGATTCCTTCAATCGCTTTTTCTACCATCCTTTTTGAACCCACATAAAAAGGTGTTCGTTGATGGAGATCTTTGGGCTTTATCTCCATGATACGCCCCTTGCCATCTGTTGCTTTTCCACCCGCCTGTTCTGCAATAAAAGCCAGCGCATTGCATTCGTACATTAATCGAAGTTTACCATTCACATCTTTGGCGGTAGCGGGGTAAACGTAGATCCCTCCCTTCAATAGATTTCGATGAAAATCGGCTACCAAAGAGCCGATGTATCTGGCTGTGTAGTTGTTGTCTTTGCAATATTGAATATACGACTTGACGCTCTGGGAAAATGAGTTGGCCGAGCCTTCATTGATGGAATAGATTTTTCCGGTTTCCGGAATGGTCATGTCAGGATGAGAAAGTACATATTCTCCTAGTGTGGGCTCATAGGTAAATCCGTTCACTCCGTGGCCCGTGGTATAGACAAGCATGGTCGAAGATCCATACAAAATATAACCCGCTGCCACTTGTTCATCACCCGTTTGCAAAATATCGGCATCGCTGATCGGGAGCCCCACTTTACTTTTCCGTCTGTAAATTGAGAAAATCGTACCAATCGATACGTTCACATCAATGTTTGATGACCCATCTAATGGGTCAATGGCAATGACGTATTTTCCATCGTTACTTAAATCTACAAACGACTCGGTCTCCTCTGAAATCAACGCGCAGACTTCTCCACCTTTCGTGAGAGCGCGCGTAAACCGGATATTCGCCAACACATCGAGTTTCTGTTGCTGCTCCCCGGTTGAATTTTGTGAGCCCATGGAACCCATGATATCTATTAACCCGGCCTTGTTAATTTCCCGGTTTACGACTTTTGAAGCTAACGCGATATCGCGCAATAGCTGAGACAACTCGCCACTGGCATATTGGAATTGAAACTGATTATTCTTGATGAATCGATCGAGGGCGGTGCCAATCGGCAGTGCAATTCGGGAGGCTTCCATGATTGGATCTATGATTTACGATTTTAGATTTACGATTTATAGTTTAGTCGGAACATCCCGCTAATTTTAGGCTCACAAATATAGTCTGCAATCGTTTGAAATAAAGTAAAAAGGATGAATATCTTTAAGTTTGGTGGGGCTTCGCTTAAGAATTCTGAGCGTATAAAGAATGTTGTGGACATTATCTCGTCTCATTCGAAGGATCCTTTACTCGTGGTCGTTTCGGCCATGGGCAAAACAACTGATGCGCTGGAAAAAATTGCTTCGTTGTCATCTGATCGCAAAGATTTTAAGAGGGAGCTTGAAGAAATCAAAAACTACCATGTTACAATCTGCCGCGATCTATTTCAAGGAGATTACTTTGAGAACGAACTTAAAACGCAATTTTCTAATTTCAACAGCACTGCGCTCGCGCAAGGTGAAATTGACTTTGTCTATGACCAGATTGTCTCTTTTGGAGAATTGATCTCCTCTTCGATCTTAACTGCGTATTTAAAATACAGAAAATTCGAAGTGTCCTGGATAGACTCGCGACAGTACATTAAAACTGACAATACTTTTCGAGAAGGAAAAGTTGATTGGAATCTAACGCAGAAAAATATAGCGGCTCTAAAGCAAACTAAGGATCAACTCATCATCACCCAAGGATTTATTGGCTCTACGACCAGAAATGAAACAACCACACTCGGGCGCGAAGGTTCTGACTTTACAGCAGCCATTTACGGAAGCTGTCTCGGTGCACAGTCTGTCGCTATTTGGAAAGACGTGCCCGGTGTAATGAGTGCCGACCCCAGGCGCATACCCACTGCTCTAGTGTTTGATGAATTGCCCTACAAAGAGGCTGCCGAGATGACCTATTTTGGTGCGTCTGTCATCCATCCCAAAACAATCAAACCATTGGCGAATCGACAAATCCCCCTACTTGTAAAAAGCTTTATCGACCCCACTGTTGCCGGGACCAAAATTCATGAATGCCGTGTAGACCACCTCCCTCCGCTTATCGTCTACAAGGAAAATCAATGTCTGATCTCATGCAAAGTCACCGACTACACCTTTGTTGATGAGACACAGATGACGACTATTTTAAAAGCATTATCAGACCTCAATCTCAAAATCAACGTCATGCAGAACTCCGCAATTTCATTTTCGTTTTGCATCGATTATAGAGAAAGCAAAGTATTGAAACTCATTGACGTATTGAGCAAACAATTTGAAGTCTACTACAACGCCAACCTCACACTAATCACAATAAAAAATTACGATGCCGTTACTTCTTCCGTTTATCGAACTATGAAAGGGGTTATTTTGGAGCAATCGTCCAGATCCACTTTACAAGTGCTGGTGAAAATGTAGAACTACTTGGTAAGGCTTACAAGCAAGTTATCGATGGTGCGATCGAGAATTTGAAAAACTTCTTGAAAATCATCTTCTGTCCCGTAATAGGGATCGGGAACATTGCCCCTTTTGACGGGATCAAAATCACGTATTAGTTTGACTTTTGAGCGCTCTGTTTCCGATTGTGTATAGCTTAAAATAATCTCAAGGTTGCCTTTATCCATAGCGAAAATCCAATCAAAATCAGTAAGGTCTCTTTTCGAAAGCTGCCGCCCACGGTGAACTATTTCAATACCATTCCTCAGGGCATTCTTGATGGTTCTGGGGTCTGGACTATCCCCAACATGGTAATTGGCAGTACCACAAGAATCAGCTAAAAACGTATCAGAAAGTCCCAATTTTTGTGTTTTCTGCTTGAATATTGCTTCGGCAAGTGGCGATCGGCAGATGTTTCCCAGACATACAAAGAGTACTCTCATAAACGATATTCTTGCACCAAAAATAATGGCTAGAAAAGGTTACATCGAATGTTTGGCCAGTATTTAATCTCGCATAGTACATATAGTTTATCACCTTTTGGTTAAGTCTGGCCCCTTCAAACGAGAAGGGGCTTTTCTTTTTAAAGGATTCACTAGATTTGAGGCATCTAATTTCTATTTATGGATTTCATTAAAGTAACTGAACAAAAAGAACCCTTTGTGGCATTGGTTGAATTAAACCGACCGAAGGAACTCAATGCATTAAATCATCAACTCATGACCGAATTATTGGTCGCGTTCCAACAACTGGATAAAAATGATCAGGTGCGCGTGATTGTGCTCACAGGCAATGAAAAAGCGTTTGCTGCAGGAGCTGATATCAAAGAAATGGCCGAGAAAACTGCCATTGAAATGCAACTGATGGATCGATTCGCAACATGGGATCAAATACGAAAGACAAGAAAGCCTATCATTGCAGCGGTTAGTGGATTTGCGCTAGGTGGAGGCTGCGAACTTACTATGATGTGCGATATGATCATTGCGTCTGAAACGGCCAAGTTTGGTCAGCCTGAAATTAAAATTGGTACCATCCCGGGAGCGGGTGGCACACAGCGATTGACAAAAGCCTTGGGAAAAGCGAAAGCGATGGAACTCATTTTGTCTGGCCGATTTTTATCGGCTGATGAGGCCCACTTTTATGGACTGGTGAACAAAGTTGTTCCCGTAGAAATGTATTTGTATGAAGCCCTGCAGCTAGCCAAAGAAATTGCGCAGATGTCGCCCATTGCTGTGCAACTGGCTAAAGAAGCGATCAACCGATCCTTTGAAACACAGCTGGATGAAGGACTGGCTTTTGAGCGAAAAAATTTCTACTTGACTTTTGCCTCTGAAGACCAGAAAGAAGGCATGAAGGCATTTGTAGAGAAGAGAAAGCCGGAGTATAAAGGCAAGTAAATCAATAAAAAAGATCGGGTGTTGCCCGATCTTTCTTAGTAAAGCAAGACCAAAATTACCTTACATTAAATCCAAACCCGACCGTCAATGCGTTGTATTTTTGGAAAGTATAGTCACCATGGAACGTGAGGTTGAATAATTTCAACCTCATACCTGCTGTCAAGCGTGGGCCTGAGTTGCTAACGCTAAAATCGACTGGACCTTTAATTGTTTTCCCTGAGTTGTTAATCTCATAGGTGCCTTTCATAACCAGAGAAGCAATCGTGAAGTTATAACCAAGGCCACCATAAAAAGTTAATACAGAGAGCTTTTTAGAAATCAAAGCTTGCACAGTAGTAGCGGTTGTTTCAAAATTTGCTTTTTGATCTGGCCTATTTGAATCCAAACCCACATCTAATTTAGCATTTGTATAGCCTACAAAAACAGATAAGTCGAATGGCAATCTCTTTATACCCGGAATATGCTGCTTAATATCACGCATCAATCCAAAACCAAGCATGCTTGCGCTGCCATTATCTCCTACTTTCGTGCTTGGGTAGAAGCGGAATTTTAAATCCGTTCCCTTCGGCAATCCTATTCCCAATTGCACCTTTGCGACTGGAATAAACGTACCGACTTCTTTGGCAAAATCAAGGCCTGGAGCTCCTTGTATGTTTTGGCCCGGCATTGGCAAGATCGGCCCATTAGGAGGAGGCAAAGGGTCTTCTAATTGATATACTGGCACTGTTACCGAACCAAAAACGGTGGGAGCATCAACAAAAGTAGTGGCTGACGGAGATACATTTACTTGCACGTTCGTCATTTGACTATTCTCAACTTTGTGCGTTAGGTCAGAACTTGGAAAATAAATGGCTGAGGCAGTAACGGTTAAATCAAAACCAATCAACTTATATGGCTTGGCTGTATTGTACCATGCTTGTGCAAATCCAGCACCGATGGTATTAAGTGCAGGAGAAATGTAACCTTTCACCAAATCGTTGGCGTCTTGCCCACTTCCTTTTATAAGATTTTATAGATCTTGTGAAAACGACAATTGAGTGGCACTAAAGATGATAAAAGCAGTTAGGATTCGCTTCGTAAGTAAATTAGGTTTAATTTAAAATAAGTCAATTTTTAGGAATTAATTTGTACTTGCAATCCAAATGAGTCGGCTACTGTATAGTTTTTCCATCCATCTTTTAGCCGGCATCTATCGGATCGCCAGTCTTTTCAATCCGAAGGCAAGGCAATTCGTAAGCGGAAGGAAGCGGCTTTTTCTAAAATTGAAACAAACATTTACCAACAAGCATCAACGATGGGTTTGGGTTCACTGCGCTTCTTTGGGCGAATTTGAACAAGGCCGACCCGTGATGGAGTCGCTGAAGAAAAATTTTCCGGATGTAAAAATATTGCTCACATTTTTCTCTCCTTCCGGCTATGAAAACAAGAAAAACTATTCAGGAGCGGACGCTATTTTCTACCTACCCTGGGATACTGCTTCAAATGCCAAAAAGTTTGTTGAAATTGTTAACCCGGTTTTAGCCATATTTATTAAATACGAATTCTGGTATAACTATTCGGAAGCACTCAAGAAAAAATCCACTCCACTTATTTCCGCATCCTGCATCCTTCGGCCAACTCAAGCTTTTTTCAAATGGTATGGGGGGATTTTTCGAAAAACACTTCTGAATTTTGATTTCTTCTTTGCGCAGAATAAGGAAACGGTGGATCTGTTGGCTAGCCTAAACCTTCGCTCTGCACTGGCCGGAGATACACGTTTTGATCGTGTTGCAGAGATTACAAAAGGCAATAACGAAATAGAAATTGCCAAGCAGTTTAAAGGCGATCAAAAACTGCTGGTGGCAGGAAGTTGTTGGGTCGAGGACATGGATGTGTTGTATCCTTTTATCAACCTAAATGGCTACCACCTAAAATTCATTATCGCTCCCCACGAAATCTCAGAAAGCTTTATTGCAAAAATTGAAACGTCATTATCTGTAAAATCCGTTCGTTACTCTAGGGCTAAGGGGCACCTTTCTGAAGTTACCGTGCTGATTGTCGATAATATTGGGTTGCTTTCCAAGCTTTATAGATATGGAGAGTTTGCTTATGTCGGTGGTGCATTTGGCGATGGCCTACATAACATACTAGAAGCAGCTTGTTATGGAGTTCCCATCTTTTTCGGAAACAAGAATTACAAAAAGTATCAGGAAGCAAACGACTTGATTATGAGAGGCGGTGCCTTTGAAATAGGTGGTTATTCAGATTTAAAGTCAAAATACGAAATGCTTCACAACCATCCCGAAAACTTTCTGTTGGCCTGCGAAGTCACCCGATCCTACGTTGAGGAGAATTTGGGAGCCACTAAAAAAATAACGGACTATTGCTCGACTATTCTTAACGAAAAATGAAAGGCTTAGTACTAAAATCTACTGGTTCATGGTATGAGGTATTGGGAGAAGATAGCATCCGGACCATGTGTCGAATGAGAGGAAAAATCCGGTTGGATGAAATCAAAGAGACCAATCCGGTGGCCGTAGGTGATTACGTGCAATTTGAAAAAGAAGACATCAATGGGGCAATCTATGAAATCCTGCCTCGCAAGAATCACCTCCTCCGCCAATCTGTAAAGAAAGCGAGTCACGCTCATGTGTTGGCGGCCAACGTGGATCAGGTCTTGCTCATTGCAACGCTGAAACAACCTCGCACGTCTTTGGGTTTCATTGATCGTTTCCTCGTTTCGTCAGAAGCGTTTCGTATTCCGCAAATTATTCTTTTTAATAAGTTTGATCTATTGGATGAAGAAGACAAACAAAAACAGAACGAATTACTTTCCTTGTATCGTTCGTTGAATGTGGTTGCTCAGTCGGTTTCAGCTCTAGAAGATGATTTGGGCTTTTTACTCGAACTCCTAAAAAACAAAGTAACGTTAGTAGCAGGGCACTCGGGGGTCGGAAAGTCAACACTTTTGAATCGCCTTTCCCCCAATCTGCAGCAGACCACAAACGAGATCTCAGAATTTTCCAATAAGGGCACCCATACAACCACTTTTGCCGAAATGTTTTTGCTGGATGAGACAACTTTTGTAATCGATACGCCTGGCATAAAAGAATGGGGGTTGGTACAAATGGAACCACAAGAAATTTCAGACTATTTTCCTGAAATGAGAGAACTTCGAAATCACTGTAAGTTCGGGTCGAAGTGTTTGCATTTGGCCGAACCTGCCTGTGCGGTACTAAATGAAGTGGAAAAAGGAACGATCGCGCGCAGCCGCTATGATAGCTACAGGAGCATGGTATTGGGCGAGGATAATCGAAAATAGAGCCAAACAAATTTGACGGCCAAACTGAAATCACCCAATTTGACTGACAAGAGAAATTCATAACGTATGCGTTTTTTCAACGCTTCTACTTCTTCAATTGTCTTATTCATCTTGTTTATTTTTTCACAAACACGAAATGTTGATACCCGTTGAGGATCTCCCTTTCTAAATTGTTTTTGCGACATGGATTGGTCAACCAGCCTCCTTCTCATAAGTGGCTTAGGTGTGTAGCAAAAGTGAAAATCGCGAGCGGCCCGCACCAAAAAATCAAAATCTTCGAAAGCCAGAGAATCATCATAGCCTCCCAAGCGATCAATCACTGACTTTCTGAACAGCATTGTAGGTGGACAAATAAAATAACGTCTCACAATATCTTTGTAGACATCCCCTTGGGGTATGGACTGATGGGGATATTTTTCAGATTGAAAACCCACGAAATGCCCATCTTCAGAGATGATCTCCGCATCAGAGAAGTTCACGCCAAATTTTGTACCTGCTTTTATAAGTGCACTTACACCCTCCTCCACGCGAGTCGGCATAAGCAAATCATCTGCGGCAAGATCTACTATAAATTCACCGGTGGCATGGCTCAATGCTTTGTTCAGAGATTTGGTGTAGCCTTGATTGGTTTCGTTGATGAGGAACACCACAGATGCTTTGTCCCCGAGAAACCGAGTGATCGTTTGTGCGCTACCATCGGAACTTCCATCATCCAAAACAATTAATTGAATAAAAGGGTAGGTTTGATTGAATACCGATTGGATCGCCTCCTCAACAAATTTTTTTTGATTGTAACTTAAACAAAGAACAGAGACAAGAGGATTATTGATCATCCCATTTATTATTGCCTGTCATTGAAATCGTCAATAAGGTATTCCTATCTTTTTGTAGATGAAGTGCATCAGCCAGGCGGGGCCTATCATCAAGAATTGCACGTCTTTGAAAAATGACGGTTTCTTGCCCTCTACCTTATGTCCATAAAATTGTCCGATCCACGCAGCAACAAAAATGCCTAGGCTTACTAACCAAAGCGGAGCAATATTTAGGAGAACAAGTTGGTTGATGAAGAAAAGGCAGGCCAACGCGAATAAAAACATTCCGATTGTCAATAGGAAAGAAAGTGTGATGTAGTAGATCAAGGCCAAGGCCAAGACAACTGCAGCCCAATTGGCATACATACTTCCTTCGCCAAATGCTGAGCTTAAAACACCACTGGGTATCGAGGCGATCAATCCCATCAGGCTAAAAAAAATCAACGGCACACAAATCCAATGAATCAATTTGTTGGTGGGATTCTGATGACTGTCGCCATACTCCGAAAGAAGGTTATCTATTTTTCTCATAAAATAACACTATTGTCCGACTAAAATTTTTAAAGGGCGTCCTTTTTAAGGTCGCCCTTTATGGTTACGTTTAGTTACCACACTTCACATAGCCATGAATAAAGGTAAAAAATTTGTCGGACAGC
>JADBYQ010000053.1 GCA_020402945.1 Cytophagales bacterium
ATCTTAAATCTTAAATCTTAAATCTTAAATCTTAAATCTTAAATCTTAAATCTTAAATCTTAAATCTTAAATCTTAAATCTTAAATAGTCTTAATGACAACGATAAAAGGTCCGGGTATTTTTTTGGCGCAGTTTTTATCAGATGAGCCTCCATTTGATAAGCTTAGTACGATCTGTAAGTGGGCTGCTTCTTTGGGATACGTGGGCGTACAACTTCCCAGTTGGGACGCGCGCTGTATCGATTTAAAAAGAGCTGCAGATAGTAAGGAGTACGCAGCGGAAATTCGTGAAATGGTAGAATCAGCCGGATTGAAAATCACGGAACTTTCTACCCATTTGCAAGGCCAGCTAGTAGCCGTTAACCCGGCATACGATACTCTCTTTGATGGGTTTGCTCCCAAAGCAGTCCATGGAAAGCCGAAGGAGCGTACGAAATGGGCTATCGATCAACTAAAATTAGCCGCAAAAGCGAGTAGAAATTTGGAACTTAATGCGCACGCAACATTTTCAGGTGCATTGATGTGGCAAACGGTTTACCCCTGGCCTCAACGCCCGGCCGGGTTGGTTGAAGATGGATTCAAAGAATTGGCCAAGCGCTGGCTTCCGATCTTAAATGCATTCGACAGAGTAGGAGTGGATGTTTGCTACGAAATTCATCCGGGCGAAGATCTGCATGATGGGGTTACGTTTGAGCGATTCTGGGAGGCAACTGGAAAACATCAACGTTGCAACATTCTTTACGATCCGAGTCATTTTGTTCTGCAACAGTTAGACTACCTTCAGTACATCGACTTCTATCATTCGTTCATCAAGATGTTTCATGTGAAGGATGCAGAGTTTAACCCCACTGGAAAAAGTGGCGTCTATGGCGGCTATCAGGATTGGGTCAATCGCCCCGGAAGGTTTCGATCACCGGGCGATGGACAAGTAGATTTTAAATCGATCTTTAGTAAGTTGGCGCAATATGGGTATGAAGGCTGGGCTGTGTTGGAGTGGGAGTGTTGCATCAAGCATCCCGAGCAAGGAGCTGCGGAGGGAGCACCTTTTATAAAAAACCAGATCATCAGGGTAACAGAAAAGGCTTTTGATGATTTTGCTTCTGCCGGGAAAAATCCCAAACTCAATAAATCAATTTTAGGAATTTAAATTTACTACTATGAAGAATAAACAGACTAGCTTGATTCTTGCAATTGTTATTTTACTTTTCGTTTATGCATGTGGCTCCAAAAAGGAAGCTAAGAATACTGAAGATTATGGAACGCCCAGAGAAGAAGCGGCACCTATTACAGCTGCGGATGCGATCACACAGGGAGAATCGTTAGTGAAGTCGAGCGACTGTAAGACTTGTCATCACATCATTAATAAAATTATCGGGCCGTCACACACGGATGTCGCCAAAAAATACGATTTCACAAAAGCGAATGTAGAGTATTTGGCTGGAAAGATTATCGCTGGGGGTTCAGGAGTGTGGGGAGAAATACCGATGGCTGCACATGCAGATATAACACAAGCTGATGCTGAGAAAATGGCACGCTATGTATTGTCGCTTGATGGGGAGACGGAGCATTAAGATTTTTGATTTACAATTTTTGATTTACAATTTTTGATTTACAATTTTCAGACTAAACGATCATTCACGATGAAACATTGTCAAAAGATTACCACAAAAGTATTGATGACTATTCTCTTCTGTTTGCTGGTTGGATTTGCTGGTGCTCAGAACACGCTAACCAAAAAGGAGGTGAAAGATGGATGGAAACTTTTGTTTGATGGAAAAACTCTTGCAGGATGGCATAATTTCAAAAGTGATAAAATTGGTGAGGCTTGGTCGGTCACTGATGGTGCCATTCACCTCAATAAAACTCAAAAAGAGGGTTTTCAGGTGAAAGGCGGTGGCGATATTGTTACTCAAGATGAGTTTGAGAATTTTGAGTTGCGGTTGGAGTGGAAAATTGCTCCCTGTGGAAATAGTGGAATTATCTTTAACGTAGTGGAGTCGCCAGAGTACCAGTACGTTTGGCAGACAGGGCCCGAGATGCAAGTGTTAGACAATACCTGCCACCCTGATGGTAAGATTGAAAAGCATCGTGCGGGAAACTTGTACGATTTAATTAAAAGCCCTAATGAGTCAGTGAAACCTGCCAACGAGTGGAATGAAGTAACAATCGTCTCTAACAAAGGCAAGCTTGTTTTATGGCTTAATGGTGTAAAACAAGTGGAGACAGAAATGTTTACGCCAGCCTGGGAAGCGTTGATTAAAGGAAGTAAGTTCAAAGATATGGCGGGATTTGGTAAGGCGAGAAAGGGAAAGATTTCGTTGCAAGATCATGGCGATTTGGTTTGGTATCGAAACATCAAGATCAAAGAATTGAAATAGCGGAATGATCATCGGCATCTTCGATAATGAATTTGTGACCTGTCAATTGGACGATTCGTTACCTGTGCTGATGCACCGTTGGAAACAAGCTCCTCCTTCAGAGGAATTTGAGTTTACGCTAAAGCGAATCTTAGACGAATATAAAATACGCGTAAAAACCTACCCTAACTTGGCCTGGCTTGTAGATGCGGCATTGCTTGGTGAGTTGGACGAAGAGGTTGAAAAGTGGTTAGTCGAAGTCTGGGAAAGAATGCTTTTTGAAGATGCCGGGGTTAGAATTCATGCCGTCATCCTTGGTCAAAGTATTTATGCCGATTATCCCATGGAAAAATTTAAACAAGACGCTGAAGCAAAATTTGAAAAATTCAATGTTCATTTAGGTGTGTTTTCCAACCAGCGGGAAGCGTATGAGTGGATTCACCAACAACAATTACTTAAACAGAATCTATGAACCGTAGAGAATTCATTCAAACAAGTTCGTTGGCTGCAATTGGAGCCGCCACCACACTAAGCTCTTTTTCACCTGGTGAAAAGAAGAAAATTGGCCTGCAGCTCTATTCGCTGAGGGACATTATTGTACAAGATCCAAGATCGGTTTTAAAAAAGGTGGCAGGTTTTGGCTACAAAGAGTTAGAGGCCTATAGCTACAACGATGGAAAGATTTTTGGCATGAAGTACAAGGAGTTTACGGATTACGTCAAAAGTTTGGGCATGCGAATGACCAGCGGCCATCACTTGCTCGGTAAATCAGACAATACGAAAATGATGAAAGGAACTGTAATGAACGAGTGGGAGCGAGCCGTAAGCGATGCCAAAGAGTCGGGACAAGACTTTATGGTGGTTGCATTTTTAATGCCCGATGAACGCAAGGATTACAAAGGCGTTTGCGAGGCTCTTAATAAAGCCGGAGAGATATGCAACAAATACGGCATTCGATTGAACTACCACAATCACGAATTTGAGTTTGAACAGTTCGAGGGACAAGTAGCCTATCAGTTGATGCTCAACGAGCTTGATCCAAAACTGGTTGGCATGGAAATGGATTTGTATTGGATGCACTTTGCCAATCAGAATCCCCTTGATTATTTCGCGAAATACCCGGGTCGGTTTGAGCAATGGCACGTAAAGGATATGGATAAAAGTGATCCCAAACTTCAAGTAGATGTAGGCACTGGCCGCATCGATTTCAAATCTATTTTCGCAAAAGCTAAACTAGCCGGTTTAAAACACTTTTATGTTGAACAGGAAGCCTATCCGATCAATTCAATAACGAGTGTAGAACAAAGTATTGCCAATGTAAAAAGAATGCTGGATTGATAGTTTCAATCGATTGAATCAGTTTTTTTTTGATGATTTCTATCCCTATTTTGCAGCTATAATAATACAGTAATTTATGGCAGCAATACCAACTCAATCTTCCTACCCCATTCTCCACCAGGAGCTATTAGCCTGGGCGCAACAAATGGCAGATCTTTGCCAGCCCGATTCCATACAATGGTGCGATGGCTCTAAGAAGGAATATGATACACTTTGCGAGTTGCTGGTATCAAAAGGAACCTTTATTCGGCTAGATCCAAAAAAGCGCCCCAATAGTTTCGCTTGCTTTTCCGACCCCAGCGATGTGGCACGTGTAGAAGATAGAACCTATATCTGCAGCCGTACAAAAGAGGACGCTGGTCCTACTAATAATTGGGTCGATCCTCGCGAGATGAAACCGCGGTTGAAAAAATTGTTTGAAGGATGCATGAAAGGGCGCACCATGTATGTCATTCCCTTTAGCATGGGGCCGGTAGGTTCGGCATTATCGCAAATTGGTGTTCAGGTTACGGATTCAGAATATGTGGTAGTGAATATGCACATCATGACTCGTGTGGGTTCTAAGGTGATGGACGTATTGGGTAAAGAGGGTGAGTATGTGAAGTGTCTTCATTCTGTAGGCGCGCCACTGGCGGCCGGACAGCAAGACGTAAAGTGGCCTACCAATCAAACTGTTAAATATATTGTTCATTATCCTGAAGATCGCGCCATCGTTTCATATGGCTCAGGTTACGGTGGCAATGCGTTGCTTGGAAAGAAATGCTTCGCGTTGCGCATCGCTTCTTCCATGGCGCAGGAGCAAGGCTGGCTGGCAGAGCATATGTTGCTCATGGGAGTTGAAAATCCGGATGGCGAAAAAACATACATCGCTGCAGCTTTCCCCAGTGCTTGCGGGAAAACAAACTTTGCCATGCTCATTCCACCGACCGAGTTTCAAGGTTGGAAGATAACTACGGTGGGTGACGACATTGCGTGGATTAAGCCAGGTGCGGACGGCAAGTTGTATGCTATCAATCCTGAGGCGGGCTATTTTGGTGTTGCCCCCGGCACCAATGCCAAAACAAATCCGAACGCGATCGAGTCGATTAGAAAAGATACGATCTTTACCAATGTGGGAGTGACTGACGATGGCGATGTGTGGTGGGAGGGATTGACCAAAGAGGCACCCAAGAACCTGACCGATTGGAAAGGTCAACGTTGGGATCCGTCTGCGGGGAAACCTTGTGCTCATCCAAATGCCCGGTTTACAGCTCCTGCACATCAGAATCCATGTCTTGATAAAGATTGGGAGAATCCCAACGGAGTGCCTATTGGTGCATTTATTTTTGGTGGACGAAGAAGCACAACCATCCCATTGATTTATCAGGCACACAATTGGAATTCAGGTGTTTATCTAGCGGCCACGATGGGCTCTGAAATGACTGCTGCTGCATTTGGAGAAGTGGGTAAAGTGAGAAGAGATCCCTTTGCCATGCTACCGTTCTGCGGCTATCACATGGGCGATTATTTTAATCACTGGTTGCAATTTGGCAGAAACATACCCAACCCTCCCCGGGTTTTTGGTGTAAATTGGTTTCGTAAGGACGAAGATGGGAACTTTCAATGGCCCGGATTTGGCGAAAATATGCGCGTGTTGAAGTGGGTGGTAGAGAAAATTCAAGGAAAGTCAAATGCGGTAGAAAGTCCTATTGGCTGGATGCCACATTACGATGACATTGACTGGACGGGATCTGATTTTACGAGAGAGCAATTTGAGGCCATCATGGCGATTGATCGCGAAGCCTGGAAGCGTGAGTTATTGGATCATGCGGAGTTGTTCGAGCGCATGTACGATAAGTTACCAAAGGAATTTATTTTCATGCGAGAATTGCTACTGTCCAGCTTATGGAGATCTCCTGAAAAATGGAGACTTGAAACCGGAGAAGTCTAATTTTTCTTTTCGCCTTTTAAAATGCCGGCTTGAAAAATCAAGGTTTTGATGAGTTTTCCATTCTCATCAAATTCTTTCCATTCTTTGTGTTTTTTGTTGGCTATGTATTCGCCTTGCTCTTTTATTTTCCCATTGGTAAAATAGCTCGTATAAATACCGTGTTGTCTACTGCCCCGGTAGCCACATTCAGAAAGTAGTTCGCCACTTGTATAGTAGTTTTTAACAGTACCTGTTATCAGGTTGAACTGCCATGTTTCCTCCACAGACTTTTCACCATTCTCGTGAAAATGCGTTCGCAGACCATGCAATTGACCTTTCTCATAATTTTCTTTTACGAGCAATCTTTTTCCATCCGTGGCGAAAAACAACCAGGTGCCATGGGGCTTGCCATCCCTAAACTCTTTCGAAAAGATCTTATTCCCTTCGTTTGTGTACTCCTCTTGTTTACTGTCTCGTCCATTGAAGGTAAATTGTTCTTTTACTTTTATACTTCCGTTTTCGAAATAGTCGTAGTTAGAGCCAAATTTTCCACCTTCCTTGAATTGGTACTCGTGTCGTTTCTTTCCGCTTGGGTAGTAGCCAATATTTTCTCCATGTAGTTTTGCATTCATGAAATGACCTTCTAGTTTCAGGTGACCATCGACATCATAGCTTTTGAAGTCGCCCACTTTTTCCCCTTCCGCAATCGAATAAATTAACTCTAGCTGGGTGTTGGGATAAAATGATTTGAAGTAACCGGCAATGAATCCGTCTTTGTAGTTGGCTTCGGTTTCAATAGATCCGCCTTCGTAAAATGTTTTAGTGACTCCGTTTGGCTTTTGATTTTTGTATGTGATTTCCTTTCTGATTTTTCCAGTGGCGTAATATTCTTTTACAAGCCCATCAGGTTTCCCTTGAACAAACGAGCCTTCTTGCTTTAGGATTCCGGAGGGAAAGTAGGACTTAATACTGTCAACCAGTTTATTATTTTGATAGTAAGCGGTTTGAATTGGCTTACCGGTTTCACTGAAAACTTCTACCGGCCCATGTCGAAGCCCATCTTCATAGCTGATCTTTCGAATCAAGTTTCCATTTTGATGATACTCATAGAAAGTGCCGGAACGAACACCATTTACAAAAGTACCCTCAATGTGAATTTTTCCGTTTGGAAAGAATTTTTTGTACTTACCTTCTATGGATTGATTGTCTGCCGAAACGAAAAATTGTTCTTGTAGCTGTTTCTTTGCAGGATCATAGTAGGTCTTTACTTCCTTTTGCGAGTAGAGCGGGCTACTCTGAAGCAACAGAAAACAACACACGATCCGGTTCATCATATTGATATGACGTAACGAAATGTAAAAGGCCATATTATGAAGCAACTAGTATTTTCTCTTTTATAATTTCTCAATAACAATGGCAGAAGCCCCGCCACCTCCATTGCAAATCCCGGCAACACCAATCGCAGAGCTATTTTGTCGGAGTACATTAGCCAGCGTAATGGTGATTCGTGCACCAGAAGCACCTAGCGGATGTCCTAGCGAAACTGCCCCGCCATTTACGTTTACTTTTTCAGGATCAATTTTTAAAAGTTGATTGTTGGCAAGGGCAACAGCAGAAAAGGCTTCGTTGATTTCATAGTAACTCACATCACCTTTTTCAACGCCTGCCATTTTCATTGCTTTTGGAATCGCTAACGAAGGAGTCGTAGTAAACCACATTGGATCTTGAGCAGCATCGGCAAAGCCTCTGATCTTCGCGATAGGAGTAATGCCTAATTCTTCGGCTTTTTCTTTGCTCATCAAAATGACTGCTGCAGCACCATCGTTAATAGTAGAGGCATTTGCAGCGGTGACGGTTCCTTCTTTGGTGAACACTGGTTTTAATCCTGGTATCTTTTCAAAGTTGACATTTTTGTATTCTTCGTCTTCTGAGAATAACGTCACATCGCCTTTCTTACCCGTGATCTCAACGGGAATAATTTCGTCTTTAAATTTTCCGGCAGCCCATGCGGCAGCAGATCGTTTATAAGAGTTGATGGCATACTCATCTTGCTCCTGACGAGTGATCTTCATCTCTTTGGCCGTATTATCGGCACAAACTCCCATGGCGCAACGATTGTACACATCGGTAAGCCCGTCATAGGTAAGCCCATCTAATACCTCTCCATTTCCATACTTAAATCCATACCGAGCCTTCATCAAGTAGTAAGGAATATTGGACATGCTTTCCATACCCCCGGTGACCACCACATCATTTTGACCTAACATGATTGACTGAGCTCCCAGCATAATGGCTTTCATGCCTGAAGCGCAAACTTTATTCACCAGCGTGCAGGGAATATCGTATCCAAGACCTGCTGCAACCGCTACTTGGGTGGCGGGTGCTTGCTGAAGCCCCGAAGAAATAACATTGCCAAAGAAAACTTCTTGCACCTGTTTCGGATCAAGATTTATTTTTTGCATCGCGCCCTTGACGGCAATGGCTCCTAACTGAACGGCTGTTAATGTTGACAGACTTCCACCAAAACTTCCAATAGGTGTACGTAGGGCAGCTACAATATATACTTCTTTCATTTTCTTTGGGCTCGGGTTTAGAAACGGTGTTAACAGTGTAAATATCAAAATTTTAGGCGAGTACCTCTTTCTTTATTACGTTGGTTAAATAGTCTGGATCCATTAAAGTTTTAGAACATGCCGCTGCGTGCGGAAGTTCATAGCGAAAGAAAAATTTCATGGTGTGTATTTTTCCTTCATAGAACTCAACAGTTTCGTGTGCAACATTTCCTGTTTGAATAGCAATATGTGCAACAGTGGCTTGCTTGAGCCACTGCCAGGCAATTACCACGTAGCTTAGTTGTTCCATAAATACAGTCGCATCGGCCAGGTAGCGGTTGATGTCTCCCTGCTGTGCAAATTGGCCAAGATGTTTGAGCACCTCGCCCACGCGATTCAACTCAATCGTCAGTTCCGTTGCATAGGATTTCAAAGAGTCGTAGGTCGATGCTTGCTTGATTACGCTCTCTATGGAGTCCACAAGAACTTTTAATGCTTTGCCCTTTTCCATCACCACTTTTCGCCCCAATAAATCGATGGATTGAATGCCGGTAGTGCCTTCATACAGCGAGGTGATTTTAATATCACGATAAAGTTGTTGTACTGGAAAATCCATGGTAAAGCCATAGCCTCCCAATGTTTGGATAGCTAATGCCACCGCCCGGCTGCCTTGTTCTGAGGAGTATGTTTTTACAATCGGGGTAAGTAATTCCAATAACAAAAAGCTATTCTGCTTTTCTTCTACCTCAGCGGCATGGGCAAGGTCTGATAATCGATTGCATTCCATCACCAGCGAGAGAGAACCTTCAATAATTGCTTTTTGGGTAAGCAACATTCGCTGAACATCCGGATGGTTAACGATAAGGGTAGGTGGCTTTAACGGATCTTTTTCATTGGCTAATCTTCCTTGTGGTCGTTCATTAGCATATTGCAAAGAAGCCTGGTAAGCTGCCATAGCAGTGGAGGCAGCACCCAGTCCTACACTGATTCGCGCTTCATTCATCATTTGAAACATATAGCCCAAGCCTTTGTGGGGTTCACCAACTAACCAACCTTTGCAAGCATCCTTGTCGCCAAACACCAAGTGTGTTGTACAATAGCCGCGCTGCCCCATTTTTTGAAAATCGCCTGCGCAGAACACATCGTTAGGAGTAAGTGATCCATTTTCTTCAGGCCAATATTTTGGAATAATAAACAGCGAAATTCCTTTTACTCCGGGCGGAGCACCCTCAATTCGTGCCAATGTTAAGTGAACAAAATTATCGCAGGCTTCATGCTGACCTCCGGAAATAAATATCTTTTGTCCTTTGATGTTGTAAAAACCATCTCCGACTGACGTTGCGCTGGTTGTGATATCAGTCAGCGAACTTCCTGCCTGGGGTTCGGTCAATGCCATCGTACCTTGCCAATCGCCTGCAAATATTTTTGGAACAAACTTCTTCACTTGTTCACTCGTTCCAAAACTGGTAATAAGCGCAGCTGCACCAGCAGATAAACTAAAATAGCCCTGACTACTGTTGTTGGCCGACATGAAAATGTGCTGAGCTGCATTGAAAATCATCATGGGCAATTGCATGCCACCAAATTCAAATTTGGAACCACCGCCAATCCAGCCATTCTCTGCTGCTTGTTTGATGATCGTTTTCAATTGAGGATGCGTTTTTACCCCACCATTCCCATCATATTGAGCGGGCTCTGCATCCATCGCTTTAAAATAGGGCGCCATGTCGCGATCTGCCAGTAGCTTGGCTGACTCTATCATCATCCAGGCTTCTTCCCAATTCAAATGGGAAAAGTGTGGAAGTGCAAAAACATCACTTACGTGGTGTACTTGTTGAAGAAGAAATTTGGTGTGTTCTATGCTCGTATATCGCATACTTTTGAATGTTGAATTTGAAACTTCGAATTTTGAATCTTGAACCTTGAATTTTAAATCTTGAATTCTGAATCTTGAATTATCTTGCGGCCCCACCATCTATTGTCAAACAGATTCCGCTAACAAATGATGCCTCATCAGAAGCCAGGTAAAGATAGCCATTTGCAATATCTTCTGGAAGACCCCATTTGCCCACCGGAATATGCGCAAGGCTTTGCTTACGAACTTCTTCTGGCATTGCATCGGTCATCGCAGTTTGAATAAAGCCAGGGGCAATGCAGTTGGCAGTGATTCCGAAACGCCCTAGTTCTAGTGCCCATACTTTGGTCATCCCAATAATCGCAGACTTCGTTGCCACATAATTGGTTTGCCCGTAGTTTCCGCGGATGGCTACATTAGAAGAGGCAGATACGATACGCCCATAATTTTGCTCTTTCATGATCGGCACCACGGCCTGCGTGCAATTAAACACTCCCGTTAAATTAACAGAGATCACATCATCCCATTCTTGCTTAGACATTTTTAGCAAGGTGCGGTCTTTTGTGATGCCTGCATTGTTGATCAGAATATCAATTCGGCCAAAGTGTTTATGTGCTTCACTCACACCCTGAAGCACCTGTTCCTGGTCCGCTACCGAAATTTTGGAGAAGATAGCTTCGTATCCTTGCTTCTTCAGATCCTCCACAACCATTTTCCCTTTTTCTGACAGATCCCACAGGATAATTTTGGCTCCTTCTTTTGCAAAACGTTGTGCTGTAGCTAACCCAATGCCATTGGCACCTCCGGTGATTAATGCAACTTTATTATTTAGTCTCATGGAAATGAATGTTAAATGGTAAATGATGAATTTTGAATTAATAGAGTGCCGTTAAGAGTTCCGCCACATAGGCTGGTTTTTCTTCTCCTTCGATTTGTATCGTGCATTCCACGAAAAGCTTGATTCCATTATTGGGCATATCCTCAACATTTACAATTTTTCCGGTCATTCGAATTCGGCTACCTGACTGAACAGCAACCGGAAAGCGGGCTTTGTTAAGTCCATAGTTGATAGCAGTCCTGGCGCCTTCAATTTCAATCAATTCGTAGAAGAATTTAGCGGCCAATGACATCGTCAAATAACCATGTGCAATGGTCTTGCCTTCCAGCATTTGTACTTTGGCTCGTTCAACATCCACATGTATCCATTGATTGTCTTGGGTGGCGTGAGCAAACTCGTTGATTATCTCTTGAGTAACAGTAAACCAATCGCTGACACCTAGTGTTTGACCAACCTGTTTTTTAATGTCAGTCAACTTGATCTTTAGTGGTTTGGCAATAATTTGATCTGCCTTTTTTTCTTTCACCGAATCCACTTTTGGAGATGGAACAGCATCTTCTTTCCAGGTTCTTACTTTTACTACTGCTTTGCCAATTACCTCTCGGTTCAGTAAGTCTTCTAACGCTTGAGGGGCATATTCCAATGAGTAGACTTTGTGAATATGCTGTTTGATTTTGCCTGACTTCATCCATGACAAGAGTTCACCTAAATTTTGTAAGCTCTGTTGTGGTTCACGTTCTGCAAAACTTCCCCAGAAAACGCCCAAGATGGAGCATCCTTTTAACAAAGGTAAATTCGCAGGAAACTGAGGAATCTCTCCGGTGGTGAATCCGACTACCAGGTATCTTCCTTTCCAGGCAATCGAACGCAACGCTTGCTCGGCCAATTTTCCGCCTACAGCGTCATAGATTACATCAACGCCTTTCTCTTGTGTAATCTCTTTTAATCGAGCACGCAAGTCTTCTTCTGAATAATTGATGAGATGATCGGCACCTTTTTCTTTGCAGGTATTCAATTTCTTTTGGGATGAGGCCGCTGCTATCACGGTGGCGCCCATTACTTTTCCTAATTCAACAGCCGCTAAACCGACACCACCAGCCGCACCTAGTACCAATAAAGTTTCTCCGGATTTTAGCTGTGCACGATCTTTTAATGCATGATAAGATGTGCCATACGTGTAAAGGGTGCATGCTCCGTTGATGAAGTCCATTCCCGGTGGCATGGGAAACACACGATTTGCCTTAACGACCACTTGCTCTGCAAAACCACCCCAGCCGCAAAGAGCAACCACGCGATCGCCCGGTTTCAAATGTTTTACTTTTTCTCCGACTGTTTCAATTATTCCGGAAACTTCTCCACCCGGTGAAAAGGGAAGATCAGGTTTGAATTGATATTTGTTTTGAATGATAAGCAGGTCCGGGAAGTTGACGCCACAGGCAAAAACGTTGATAACGACTTCATCTGGTTTTGCAATAGGAGAGGAGATTTCTTCCATCACCAATGATTCAGGAAGACCAAATGCTTTACAAACGACTGCCTTCATGTTGCACCAATTTTAAATCAACATATATTTTCCTGCCAAATCGTAAATCGTAATTCCAAAATCGTATTTTTTCTCTACCAATCAGGTTTGCCTTTATCTTTGGGCTTGGTGGCCTTGCGTTTGTTTTGTTGCAGGTATTGCACTTCCTGATTTTTCATGGCCTCTAAAATCATCTTCGCTTTTTCTTCGCTCATTTGCATCTCTTTCAATTTCTCAGATACAGAGGGAGGGATATCTTTCTTGTCTTTGTTCTTCTCCTGTTCCTCTTTTTCCTTTTGTTCGTTCTCTTTTTGCTCCTTCTCCTTTTGATCTTTCGGGTCTTTGTCTTTTTGATCCTTCTTGTCCTGATCTTTTTTCTCCTGATCTTTCTTTTCCTGGTCTTTCTTCTCTTGATCTTTCTTTTCCTGATCCTTTTTCTCCTGATCTTTTTTGTCTTTCTGCTGGTCTTTTTGATCCTTCTTTTGGTCGTCTTTTTTATCCTGATCTTTCTGATCTTTGTTCTTCTGTTGATCTTGTTTCTTTTTCTCTTCGAGTTTTTTCTTTACGATTTCATAGTTATACCTGGCTTCATCGTTTTCGGGCGCAGCTTTTAAGGCCTGCTTAAAATAATTAAGCGATTCTTCCAGCTTTTCCTGATTGTTGGCCATCACACCTAATTGCTGGTTGGCAACTGAACTGATTTTCTTGTTTGCGCTTTGCGTTAATCGTTGATAGTTGTTGAGTGCGCCTGTGGTGTCATTGGCTTGAAAGTAGGCGCTGGCAAGGTTTGCGCGGACTTCATCTTCGTTAACTCCCAGCGAATCGATCAGATACGAGTACTTCTTAATCGCTGTTGTAAAGTCGCCAGCTAAAAATGCTTTCTTCGCTTCTGCTTTTGCTGAATTGATCTTGCCAATTTTATCCAGGTCGGTAAACAAGAGGGCGGCAAATAATAAAACAACGGTTGTTTTCATCTGTTGCTATTTTGATTTATGAGCCGAATGGAAACCGATGTCATATCCTAACTGTTCTTATGGTGACGAGAAGATCTAAAGCCAACAATACCAACGCTGCCAACAGGAAGTAAAAATAGCGATTGGCAGAGACATCTACCATTCGGGCATCGCGCAATTCGCCTTCTATTTTTCCGATAGTGCTGATCATTCGGCTGACATCATTTTTTGAGTCGTTGATTTCAAAATATTGTCCGTTGGTTTTGCTTGCCAATGCTTTCAACGAACTCGCATTCAGTTTTGATATAACAGGATTTCCACTTTGATCTGTTTTATAACCTCGTCCCGATTCAATCTGACTGCCTCGCTCTGTGCCAACGCCCAGGGTAAACAACTTAATCCGGTTATCCTCTACTTCCCGAGCCATTTCGTCCGTTTCTTCTCCAAAGTCTTCACCATCGCTTATCAGGATAATCACTTTTGATTTTTGCTGCGCGCTGGTGCCTTCCTGTTCTGTGAGTTTCTTAAGTGCCATTTTTAAGGGTGGAGAGAAGTCGGTGCCACTGGCTGGCACCAGACTGGTATTCATGGTTTCAATAAAAAGATTCAAGGCATTTTGGTCGTACGTGAGCGGGCATTGCATAAATGCTTCGGATGAAAAGATAATCACCCCCACACGATCCGAGCTGAACGCATCCACGATCTTTTTCATTTCAAATTTGATCTTTTCCAGCCGGGTAGGCTGAATGTCAAACGCGTCCATTGATTTGGATAGATCCACACAAATCATGATGTCTTTTCCAACAGACTTGATCTCCTTTTTTGATCCACCAAATGAGGGACCCAGAAAAGAGATAATAAGGAGGGCAAAAAAGCAGGTTCTAAAAAACAGCTTGATGAAAACTGTCTTATAAGGTGTGGACAGTCTCCGGCTGATCCGCACGATCTTTATCAGGTACAAACCATAGAATGTGACAAACAGCCCAATCAGCAGCAACTCCACCCACCCAAATTCACGAAACCAGACCATCTTAAGAAGAGAATAAGAACAAAAATAAAAAAGCCTTGCGACTTGCAAGGCTTTTTAATGTCGGGGTGGCCAGATTCGAACTGACGACCTCTTGGTCCCAAACCAAGCGCGATACCGGGCTACGCTACACCCCGAAATTTTTTTAACCTAGATTCGTATCTGCGACCTTGGCGCCAAAAGCGCCACGCGATACCGGGCTACGCTACACCCCGAACAATTTTACAAGAGGCGCGAAGATATAAAAACATATCTACTCGCCAACAATTTTTGTGATCCCGGCTGGATTCGAACCAGCGACCTACTGCTTAGCTTACCACTTCGATTTTCATCGCCCCCTTTGGACTGGGGTTCGTGGTCTGGACTATATCTTCACCGATTTCAGGTGTGATGCGTATAGTCTCTACGGAACTTCCCGATAGTCTTTAGCCCAATTTATATTTTGGCCTTGACTATTTTTTGGGGTATCTACCCTCAAACTTACTGTGCTATTTTTGCTGAACTCCTTTGCATTGAAGTAGTAACACTCATCATTATCAATACAATAGACACCGTAAACATCTACTGAATCTATATCCACTTTTTTAGTGTGTACTCCCTTGCTATCAGAATAACTATGCTCAAATCTTACAGAAAGGCTTCCTTTTTTAATGCTTCTTGCCTTGACTTGCACTCTCTTGAAATTGCAATTTTGATAAATAACAAGATCAAACGGAGAATGCTCGGACAAAGGCAAACAAACCAAAAAACCTTTTGAACACAAATCAGCTTGAGCCTTCAATACTCCTAAGTCTCCTTTATTCTTAGTATGATGTTGTTTCATATCGAAAATAATAAGACCGAAAATTTCCTCGGTATTGCCATGCTAAATTTATAAAATTTAGCGAAGGGTTCACCGATACAGCACCATCCACTTTGTCCATTTTTTGTTTTTGAACAAAGGCTCCTATTTGTTAAAGGCAGTTGCTCTATCCAGCTGAGCTACGAGACCAACATGTCAAAGATCATTGAATCTTACGTTCTATTCAACTGATACCTAAACCTAATAAAGATTGAGATACTAATCAGCGGAGAGGGGGGGATTCGAACCCCCGGTACAGTTTAACCCGTACGACAGTTTAGCAAACTATTGGTTTCAGCCACTCACCCACCTCTCCGTGGAGCTAAAAAGAACGCAAATATAAGGCAGAATGATCTTATTTCGCGTCATCTTTTGTTTTTTTTGAAAAGCCCGATTGAGTCGATCGCTTTTTGCCAAAAAAAAGGGTTATCATTTTTGCTTTAACAATGCTCCCGTCAGGGCTGCAAAGCCACCCACCAAACCACCGATTAACGTGGTAATTAGTAGTGAATTAAGAGGCAGAAGTTTGTTTACTTTTTCAGTCAAAATCGAATGAGTGGTCTGGTCAATATAGTAGGCCATTCCAAACCAAAGAATCCCAACACCAACAAAACCCGCGGCAAAAGAAGCGCCTGATTTGTTGCCGACCGCAAACGAAACAGCAAGCGCCCCGATAGCCAACGTCCACCATGGCAAAAAAGTTTGAAGTAAGAAGCAAACGATGATGGTAGCTATTATTTGAATAAGAAATTTCATTTTGAGGCAGGTGTTAAAGTGGTTGTAAATAGAGCAGATGAGGTAAGTGCTGATGGAGCTCCTTCAAATTTTAGTTGTAGAGGCTGCGCTTTTTCCCATGGAGCAATAAAGTTTTCATAATAAGGGCTTCCGGGGTTGCCGGATTGTCCACCTGGATAAACTCCCCACGCTTTTATTCCTGTTTTCTCGAGACTCACCACCATGCGCCAGCTGGGTCCCCATCCACCGCGTGATGCGTTTAGTGTGTTGGGGTTTCCACCGTTGATGGCGTGTACACTAAAAGACTCCAGTCGAAGCAAATGACGAACAAATGAATCTTTAAAGTATGCCCAGTCTGCTTTTCGACCATGGTCTTTTTCCCATTTGCTGACGCGCTCAATTGCCCGTTGAAGCCCCATTGTTATAATGTCATTTCGGTTTTCTTTTTCAGGTGTTTTTTGGTGATCATAAAAAGAAAGATCTGGATTGTTCTTCAATAGCCACCAAGTCATGTATTCAGAAGGCTTCGGCAAGCTAACTTTGCTATCTACCATTTCATCCCATATCGACAACTGCAATTCTTCCAGCCAGGCTTCAAAATAAGAGGGCGCAGTTCCTTCTGCATCGTTGGTATAGTTCCAAGTTTTCATCATGTCAACAGCCTTCTTTTCATCTTCCTTTAGGTTGAATGATTGAACACCATCAATCAATAGAGGAAGGTATTCTTCAGCTTGAATATTATAGTTGTCGTTTTGCAATTGCATCATTTGCTGGGGAGTGATGTTATTCATTTCACTCAAAACACGGTTCACTCTTCTATTGCGATAGTGCTCCCACTGGCTGGAATGGACAAAGTAAGGGTAGCTGCCGTCCACCGGATACTGATTGGCGGAGCTAACAAAACCTCTCTCCGGATTTTTGATCATCACATTTTGATCAAAGGGAATAAAAGCCTTCCACTCAGAGGAGGTCTTTGATCCATCCAACACAAACTTTCCTTCGTCCTTTCTGCGAAGCGGATATTTGCCCTGAATGCGAATGGCAATATCTCCTGCCACGGAAGCGAAAGCAAAATTTTGCGCGGGGAAGTAATAATGATCAAGCGCTTTCATGTAGTCGCTATGGTTGTTACCCCGATTAAACTCATAGAAGGTACGCAAAATGTTACCTCCATCGTGGGCAATCCATCGGTAGGCATAATGTTTATTCTGTTTATCTGCATGATACGATTCATCATAGGTTACTGGGCCAAGATGAGTGAGTACGATCGTATCATAGAAGTCTGGCTTGCCTTTTATCGAGAACTTCTCGATTATTTTTTTGGTTGCTTTCCATTGCCCATCGCTCAAGTATTCATTTTTTGTGTTGTCTTTGAATGTGATCTTATACCAATCCACGAGATCACGCTGGGCGTTAGTGGGGCCCCACGCAATTGAATCATTGAAGCCGATGATCACACAAGGCGAACCGGGGAAAGATGCTCCCATTGTGTTGACGCCAGGTCCATTTAAATGAATCGCATACCAAATGGAGGGCATCGTCAACCCGAGGTGTGGATCACTGCATAAGATGGGCGAGCCGCTAGCGGTTTTTTTACCACTAACTGCCCAGTTGTTGCTTCCAATATTCTTGGGTTGTTTTTCTACCGGTTTGATGGAAACAACTTCCAGCGGTTCAATAGCAGGAATCGAGTCAAGGGTCACTGGTTTGAATTTCCAGCCTCCTTCATTATCTACGATGGGGTCGCTGACGGGCTCGCGATCAGGGAACAGAAGATCAAGAGTTTCTTTGCCGAAAGTCTTTAGCGCATTTGTTAACTCGATATCATTTTCGCCCGAATTGAGCGTTTTTGCCATGTTCATCAGAAACAAGCCTACCTTCAGATCCGTCCAAGGCTCGGGTCTGTAGCCCATCAATTTGTATTCGATCGGAAGTTTTTCATCATTCAGTTGGTTGATGTAAGCGTTTATCCCCGCTGTGTATGCCTTGACTGCTTCTTCTATTTCCGGATCGGCTTTTATCATTTTTAGGCTGTTCTCGGCTCCAAGTACCATTCCCAATCTGCGCTGGTTTCTGTCAAAATCTAGAGCAGCCGCACCTGCAATTTCTGAGATTCTGCCAGCCGCTGCATGGGTTTGAAATTCCATCTGCCACAACCGATGCTGAGCCGTTACATACCCTTGAGCATAATAGAGATCGGAGTTATTGCTGGCATAGAGATGGGGGATAAGGGCACTATCATACACCACTGTGACTTTGTCTTTCAAGCCCGGAAGGTTCACCTCTTGATCGCTCACCGTGCCCGTCTCTGCATTTTGCCAGAAGCCATGGAAGGGATCCACGAATTTCCCGAGAGGCGGAATAGGGGAGCCGAAGTTCCAGCTATTGTTGAGAAAGTAGACTAACGCAATTGTGATACTTAGCGAGATGAAAGGTTTAACTAACTTCATATGTTTATCGATTGAAACAAACCTACTTCATTTCGCCTTGAATATCCTAATCTCGAAGTGAAACTTTATCTAACTTGCGCTACCGATTTGATGCATGGACAAAAAGTGGTTTGTATTTTATACCAAGAGCAGGCAAGAGAAGAAGGTTAACGAGCTCTTACTCAAAAAGAAATTTGAACCCTTTCTTCCCATGCAGCAAGTCATGCGACAGTGGAGCGATCGAAAGAAAAAAGTGACTGTACCGCTTTTTAACTCCTATATTTTTGTGTTTGTAGAAGAGCATCGAATTTCAGATGTCTTACAGGTGCCGGGTATTGCCTGGAATATCAGACACAATAACAAGCCGGCCATCCTTCATGTGACCGAACTGAATACCATCCAGCGATTTATCGAAACGGGTTGGCTTATCGAAGCCGGCTCTGACTTTACTCAGATTGCCGTGGGTGATCCTGTGAAGGTATTGGATGGGCCATTAAAAGGCGCGATTGGCCGGCTTACATCGGTGCACAACAAACACCAATTCAGTGTGGTTCTGGAGTCAATCGGGCAGGTAATTACCGCACAAATTGATAAGCATGCGGTGAGAAAACTTACTGATAAAGAGCTGAATAGCTCGGTACTTATACTTTAGCACTTTATCGAGTAACGGAATTACTCAAAAAGTGTAGATTTGTGCTGTGTTAGAGTTAGAGTCTTTGATCACTTCGCGTACGCGAATCAAGATGCTGTTGAAGTTTTTTTCCAACAGTCATTCCTCTGCTTACCTCCGTGAAATGGCGGAAGAGTTTGGTGAGTCCACCAACTCAATCAGGCATGAATTAAACAAGCTTTCAAGTGCGGGCTATTTGATCTCCTCCAGCGAGGGACGTACCATTGCGTACCGCGCTAACACCAAACACCTACTTTATCAGGAGCTAAGGAAACTAGTTCACAAGTATTTGGGCTTCGAAACGATTCTGGATAGTGTAGTTCATAAAGTGGTCGATCGCCTGGGCAAAGTAGATGGTGTATTCATTGTGGGAGATTATGCCGGTGGAAAAGACAGTGGGATCATTGACTTAGTATTGGTAGGGGAGATCGACCAACCCTACTTAGCCATATGTGTTCAGAAAGCAGAGGCATTAATCAAGAGAAAGATACGGACATTGGTGCTGTCACCTGCAGAGTACGAATTGAATAAAGGAAATCTTCATCCTGAAAAAGCCATTTGGCTGTGGGGTGATGAGGCTGAGCTGAGGGCTTAGCATGGAAGAATTTTTGGTGTGCCTACTCATCCCTATGGGACTGAGGAGGCGAAGCTTTAACCGGCAATTATCTATATATTTATAAGTTTAATTAAATGTGTGTCATGTCAAATATCATCCGATGGATTGCTTTGTTGGGAGTGGTCTTTCTCAGTTCTTGTGTCTCAAACCGAAAAGTAACGCTACTTCAAAAAGACGATGTCAATGCAGTTGGCCTTCCCAAAGATAAGGTGGTTAGAACATATGATATCGATACGTTTGTGTATAAGATACAATCCAACGATATCGTATCGGTTCGGTTTGAAAGTTTAACCCCAAAGGAATTTGATTTCTTCAATACTCAAGCAGTTCAGCAACCTATTGGTGGAGGTGCATTGGCTGCCAGTGCACTTTTAGTGGGCGAACTGGTGGACGAACATGGCGAAATACCTATTCCGCTAGTTGGCAAATTTAAGATAGCAGGGCTTACGGTTTTTCAAGCTCAGCAGGCGCTTCATGATATCGCTATCGGATACGGAATTAAATCACCTATTGTTCGGGTGAGGCTAATTAATTACAGAATTACTCTTTTGGGCGAAGTGAATCATGAAGGTACTACATTGTTGACCACCAACCGTGTCTCTATTATGGAGGCGATTGGTTTGGCTGGCGGCTTGGGAGAACTTGCAGATAGATCAAAAATAAAATTGATCCGGCAAAATGGAAACCAAACAGAGGTTGTTTATCTCAATCTTTTAGAGGAAGAGTTTTTCAAATCACCCTACTATTACACCTATCAGAATGATATATTGATCGTTCCCGCATTGCGTCAGCGCGCCTACCGTAAATATTTTGGCCAAAACCTGGCTCTTTTTGTTTCTACTGTCTCAGTTGTCCTTTTAACTCTAAACCTTCTTAAAAATTGAACCTTGACGATATTCCCAAAGAGCTTCCGGCTCGGTTGCCTGCCCAACCTTTTAATATTGATGTCAAAAGAGTGCTATTTAAAGGACTTCGTTATTGGTATGTATTTGTAATCTCACTTGCACTAACAGTTTCATATGCCTATTTAAAAACGCGCTATGCGGTGAAGATCTATCCGGTTACAGCGTCTATTCTAATTAAGGAAAAAGAAGAAACATCAGAAGGAAAGTTGCTTTATAACAACCCTCTGGTAAGTGGGTACCGAAATTATGAAAATGAACCTTATCTAATTAAGTCATATCCACTCATTCAACGAACACTCGAGGCGTTGAATTTTGGTGTTGCTTTTTATAACGAAGGGAAAGTTTTAACGACCGAAATATATGACCCTCAGATAAAAGCAACTGTGTTGAAAAACGGAGGGGATCATCGGTTTTATTGTAGAATAATCAATGCGAAACAATATCAACTTTATTCAAGTAGCGAAAGTAATGAATTTTTAACCTATTCTTTCGGAGACACCGTCACCTATCAGGGGCTTACGTTTATTTTTTCATCTCGTTCAAATGCGCGTGCCACGATCAATTTAAACCAGCCTGTTGTTTTCACCTATAGTGACCCCGCCCACCTGACTGGTTCCTATGTGGGTGCATTGCAGGCCTCCTGGACTGAAGAAGGTGCGGGGGTAATGGATCTTCGTATCAGCGGATCTAATCCACAAAAAGATATTGACTTTATAAATGGCCTTATTCAGCAATATCAGGAGTTTGATTTAGATAAAAAGAATCAAGCGGCCACCCGCACCATTGAGTTCATCGGTAGTCAACTTGCCATTATTAGCGATTCATTGCACTTAGCAGAACGACAATTAGAGCGCTTTAAAAGCCAAAATTCTATTTCAGATGTGAGCGCTGATGCTCAGAGATTAAGTGAACAGATAAGCAGTGTGGAAGAGCAGGGTACGTTATTGCGAATCAAGGCGAATTACTATCGATACCTAAGAGACTATCTTCAAAAGGACGAATTTCTTGATAAAATTATTCTCCCTATTTCCATTGGAATTAATGATCCCATCCTATCCAATTTTATTTCAAAGTTGATCGATCTGCAAGAGACACTTAGACTCAACGGCACTACTGATAACCCACTGGTGAATGAAGCGAAACGAAAAGTCAGTGAGCTAAAGAAAGCTATTTTGGAATCGGTCAAAAATCAAGAAGCAGTGGATAACATAAATGGTAATTTTATTGCTAATAAAGTTAAAGGATTTGAAAAAGAACTCAGCGGGTTGCCTGCTGCTGAAAGAAAATTAATATCTTTTAAAAGGAATTATTCATTTCTGGAGAGTATTTACATGTTTCTCTTACAAAAGCGAGCAGAAGCAGGAATTTCAAGAGCTTCTACTACAACTGATATTGACATCGTAAACCCACCGATGCAAGCGGGTGGACCGACCAGTCCAAAACCTGGACAGAATTATGTTTTTGCTTTTGCAGTTGGGCTCCTATTTCCGGCTCTTGTTTTTATTTTGATGGAGTTACTCAATAGCAAAGTGCAATCAAAAGAAGATGTTGAAAAAATAACATCCATTCCTTTTATTGGAGGAATTGGGCATAAAAGTGGTGAAAACAATATAGAGGTACTCACGAAGCCTAAGACGGCCATTGCGGAGTCCTTTCGAGCGCTTCGATCTAACCTGAGTTATTTCTTGGGAAAGCGTGAAAAAGTGGTGATCATAATTACAAGTTCTATTAGTGGCGAGGGCAAAACCTTTACTTCAATCAACTTGGCTTCAGTGATCAGTTTATCCGATAAAAAGACATTGATAGTGGGTGCAGATATGCGAAAGCCAAAGCTTTATAGTGACTTTAATTTAGTGAATGATGTTGGATTGAGCTCTTATTTAGCGGGCATAGCCAATTTCGACACCATCGTGCAATCCACCTCTTATTCCAATCTTGATTTGATAAGCGGAGGCCCAGTGCCGCCTAATCCGTCTGAATTGTTGCTTACAAATCGGATGTATGAATTTTTAGGGGAGGCGAAAAGCCGGTATGACTTTGTGATCATTGATACGCCTCCTTTGGCGATTGTGTCTGACGCATTTGCTTTTGCGGACTATGCAGATCACACTCTTTTTGTGATACGCCAAAATTATACGCCTATTGAGTTAATTAGAACGTTAGATGATTCTTACCGCTCTGGCAAACTCAAAAATGTGAGTATTTTACTCAACGATATTTATCGCACCGGCCATGGTTATGGTTATGGGTATGGATACGGCTATGGTGGTTATGGTTACGGATATGGTTACGGATATCAAAGCAAGAAGAATGGTTACGGGTATTACTCGGAATCATAAGTATTTCAAAAAAATAATTGACTTCATCTATAGAAGCTTAAATCCTTTCCCTAGTTGAAGAAGATCATTTTTATCAATTCCCACCCCATTCAATACTTTGCTCCTCTGTATAAATACCTGAATCAGCAAGGGATCAACACATCATGCTGGTATTGCTCAACCGAAACGTTGGCCGGCCATCGCGACCTCCAGTTTAATGCGGAGGTTAAGTGGGACATTCCCGTATTAGAGGGATACACGCATCGATTTTTTAAAAATTATTCATGGAAGCCCTCTTTTTACAACGGCTTCTTCGGACTTATTAATCCTGGTCTGCTGACTGCTTTGCTCAGGCAACCACCTAGTGTTATTATCGTGCATGGCTGGGCGTGCCTGACAAACGTTTTGGTGTTGATACTTGGCCGATTGGCCGGCCATACGGTTTGTCTCCGTGCCGAGACCCCGCTCAATCAGGAGTTATTAAAGGGCAGGCTCAACCAATGGTTAAAGCGGTTCCTGCTTAGAGGCATTCTTTTCCGGTTTGTCAATTGGTTCTTATATATTGGCAAGCAGAATAGATTATTTTATGAGCATCTCGGTTTAAAACGAGAAAAACTTTTTTTTACACCGTATGCGGTTGACAATGAAAGGTTTCAAAACGCTGCGCGTAAGTACACTTCTCACAAGGCAGAGCTGAGACAAGAGCTCGGTTTTCCTGAGTATGCTCAACTCGTTTTATTTACTGGAAAGTACATTCAAAAGAAACGCCCGCTGGATATTCTGGCTGCTTTTGAAAAGTTATCTTTACCCGAAAAATGTTTGGTGATGGTGGGTGAAGGCGAACAGCGAGTACAAATGGAAGATTTTATTAAGTCGCAAGAATTGAAGGACGTCTACCTGACAGGGTTTGTTAATCAAACAGAGATTGAAAAGTATTATGCGGTGGCAGATGTTTTTGTGATGTGCTCGGAAGAAGGAGAAACCTGGGGACTCTCAGTTAACGAGGCAATGAATTTTAGTTTGCCTATTGTAGTTTCCGATCGAACAGGATGTGCGGTTGATTTGGTGGAAGATGGCAAAAACGGTTTTGTCTTTAAAACGGGAGACGTGAACGACTTAAGCACAAAGATAAAGCAAGCGTTCCAACTAGAAGGACACAAGAGTCATGAAGTTATCCAACGATATTCATTTGAAATCATTGGTAAGACCCTAAGGAAACTTTCTGAGAACAGTTAGCAACTACCGATTGAATGAAAGAAGAGTTTGACATTATCATAGAACAAGGAAGATCCGAACGAAACTACTGGAAAGACCTTTGGCGCTTTCGCGAGCTCTTTTATATACTTAGCTGGCGCGATATAAAGGTAAGATATAAGCAAACCGTAATAGGTGCTGCATGGGCCATTATCCGACCGCTTCTTACAATGATTGTCTTTACGTTTGTATTTGGCAAAGTAGCAAAGTTACCTTCTGAAGGTAATGCACCCTATGCCCTCATGGTGTTTGCCGGCTTGTTGCCCTGGCAGTTCTTTTCATCCAGCCTTACAGAGGCGAGCAATAGCCTTATTGGCAATACCAATCTCATTACCAAAGTTTATTTTCCCAGGCTGATCATTCCTGCTAGTGCAGTGATCACCAGTTTTGTTGACTTTGCCATTTCCTTTGGGCTTCTTGTGCTGATGATGATCGGTTATCAATACACACCTTCGTGGCAGATTGTATTCCTGCCAATCTTTTTGCTCCTTGCTTTTGTGACTTCCTTTGGTGTAAGCCTTTACCTTACTGCTTTGAATGTAAAGTATCGCGACTTCCGTTACATTATTCCGTTTATTGTTCAGTTCGGATTATATGTTTCTCCAGTTGGTTTTAGCAGTACTATTGTGCCCGATCAATGGAGGTTTCTTTACGCATGCAACCCGATGGTTAGTGTGATTGACGGGTTCCGCTGGTGTATCCTTGGCGAAGCCAATCTTCAATGGGACATGCTAGCTATATCAATGGTGGTAACTGCTTTATTTCTTGTCATCGGTATTCGCTATTTCCGCAAGACCGAAAAATCGTTTGCTGATAACATATAACTATGCCCCAACCCATTATAAAGGTCGATCACCTTTCCAAAAAATTTATGATCCAGCATGAGGCAGGTGCGGGTGGACGCTATACATCTTTGCGTGATGTTATTTCCGATAGAGTGCGGGGCATTGGTAAAAAGAAAGAACAAACTCGTGCCAAAGAGGAGGAGTTTTGGGCGCTGCATGATGTGAGCTTCGAAGTGGAACAGGGTGACAGAGTTGGCATTATTGGAAGAAACGGTGCCGGCAAAAGTACATTACTAAAGGTGTTAAGTCAGATCACCGAACCATCCAGTGGAAGCATTCGCATCAAAGGCAGAGTGGCCAGCCTGCTGGAAGTTGGCACGGGATTTCATCCGGAGCTAACGGGCAGGGAAAATATTTTTCTCAACGGTGCTATTCTTGGCATGAGCCGGGCAGAGATCAAGAGAAAATTTGACGAGATCGTTGCGTTTGCTGAAACTGAAAAATTTCTGGACACGCCCGTGAAGAGGTACAGCAGCGGCATGTACGTGCGCCTCGCCTTTGCAGTGGCCGCTCACCTGGAGCCAGAGATACTCGTGGTGGATGAGGTCTTGGCAGTGGGCGATTCAGAGTTTCAAAAGAAGTGCCTCGGAAAGATGGAGGAAGTTAGCATGAACCAAGGAAGAACAGTTCTCTTCGTTAGTCACAATATGGCTGCTATTGAAAACTTGTGCAAGAGAGCACTTCTTTTTGATAGAGGATTGTTGGTTAAAGAAGGAAGAGTAGGTGATGTTACTATGGCATACCAACAAAGTTATGCCGGGATCAAAGGCAATGTGTGGAACCGAATCATTCCATTGGGGAATTTGGGTTTCACAAGTGTAGAAGTATTAATTCAAGGAAATCAACCCGCCTATGAGTTAAAAATTAAGTTCAAGGTTTTGTCGAAAGAAAGACATAAAAAGGCATTTGTCGCATTTGATATTAGCAATTCGCTAGGAATAACCATTATGCAGGCTTTACCAGTTCTTGATCCGTTCATCGACTTTGAGGCATCAGAGCGATCTTATTCTGTTACAATTAAATTGCCACCGTTGATTCCAGACCGTTACCTGATTTCTGCCTGGTGTGGTCCACACTTTAGTGAAACTCTTTCGTGGGAAAAGGAAATTATTGGTTTTGAGATAATTGATTCTCCAACAGTCGGGCGCAATTTTCCTCATGTAATTAATAATGGCTTTATTGTTCCTGAGTCCAATCTAATTGCAAATGAAAAAGATATTTAAGTCAGCTCTAAATACAGCCGGTATTGACATCAGGAGATATTACTCTAAACGAAAAGCAAGACATGAGTCTTTATACAACAGGTATAAAGACTTTACCATGATGGACAAGGTATTGTTTTGTGCCAATCTTGAATTATGTGAGAGGTTTATAAATGTAGAAGGCGAGTATGCTGAGTGTGGTGTGTGGAGGGGAGGGATGAGTGCTGCAATAGCCGAAATCATAGGGAATCATAGGAAGTTAAATTTATTTGACAGCTTCGAAGGATTGCCGCAAGCTGGTGAGATAGATGGTAAGGAAGCAATGGAATGGCAGCAGAACAAGAGTGGAGCGACTTACTATAATAATTGCACTGCTGAGCAAAAATATGTTCAGCATGCAATGGCATTGGCCTCTCAGTCCAACTATCAAATATTTCCCGGCTGGTTTTCGGCTACGCTCCCTGATTTTAAACCAACTAACATTGGAATATTAAGGCTCGATGGAGATTGGTATGAATCTATACTGACTTCACTCAAATATTTGTATCCAATGGTTGTTGAAAATGGGTTGATCATTTTAGACGACTATTCTCAGTGGACGGGATGCTCCCGAGCTGTGCATAAATATTTATCAGATATTAATTCACCTAGCCGAATTCATGAATCCCCTGATGGTGTGACATATATTTTGAAAAAGAATCAATAGTAAAACTTAATTGAAAGTCGTGTCAAATTATATCTATTCAAAAGATGTACATAATCTGAAATCACCACGTCAGATTGTTCCTCTAGTTCTAAAGACGGACTCCATTAAAAGCGTGTTGGACGTTGGTACAGGTATTGGAACCTGGCTTAAAGTTTTTCAGGAAGAAGGGATTGTTGATGTAATAGGAATAGACAGCGAATCCGTGGCGGTGGATCAGTTGTGTATTTCTGCTGAAAATTTTTTGGCCATCAATTTATCCAACGAATTCAACCTAAATCGAAAATTTGATATTGCTATTTGTTTGGAAGTCGCTGAACATCTTCCCCAAGAAAGTGCGGATG
Organism: Cytophagales bacterium; assembly: GCA_020402945.1. Taxonomy (GTDB): domain Bacteria; phylum Bacteroidota; class Bacteroidia; order Cytophagales; family Cyclobacteriaceae; genus ELB16-189. The sequence continues at coordinate 27,213 of JADBYQ010000053.1, forward strand.
CTTTGGTCGCCAGCCTAGTTAAGCATTCCGACTTGATTCTTTTTTCTGCAGCCATTCCAAATCAAGGTGGACAAGATCATATAAACGAGCAGTGGCCTATATATTGGCAAGAAAAATTCATGAAGTATGGATACTACTTCGAGAATGATATTCGAGCAAAAGTGTGGGACAATATAGAAGTTGATTGGTGGTATAAACAAAACATTTTCACAATTCGCAAGGGTAATTCGCAACCTCTCGTTCCAATGCTGTCATTGGTTCATCCAGATTTGTTTGACTTAGCTATCAGGATACATATTCAATTTAAAACTGATTTATCAAAAGGTAGAATTGGACTTCGAGTAGTTGCAATTGGCTTTGTAAAAGCCCTAACTAGAAAGATTAGGTCATTACTGCGGCTTGGGGTATAATGGGTGTATCCGTAATTATATGTTGCTATAATAGCAAGGATCGAATTTATCCCACTCTGAAGCATTTATCTGAGCAACAAGTACCCGCTTCCATTCCCTGGGAGATTATTCTTGTTAATAACAACTCTACAGATGATACCGTTGAAGCCGCCAACCGATATTGGGTGGAACTTAAATCGGATTTTCAATTTTCTATTGTAAACGAACGGCAGCCCGGGCTAAGTAACGCCCGGAGAAGGGGATTGGAATGTTCACGCTATCCTTACTTAATTTTCTGTGACGATGATAACTGGCTATTTCCACAATACGTTGCAATGGCTAATGATGCGATGGAAAAACTGCCCCGAGCTGGTGTTATAGGTGGGTATGGCAAGCCCTTTTGCGAAGAAACTCCCCCTGATTGGTTTGCAAAATATTCGTCCAACTACGCCACCGGTCTACAATCGGAAAAATATTCCGAAGGCGGAATAGTGGACATCACAATGGAAAAGAGTTATGTGTACGGGGCGGCAGCTGTATTTAGAAAATCAGCTTTGATACAGTTATACAAAAGTAATTTTAAGAATATTTTAACGGATCGCACAGGTGAGTCATTATTATCAGGGGGCGATAATGAACTTTGTTATTCGCTAAAATTACGAGGCTACAGAATTTACTTTCATTTGCTGCTTGAGTTTCAACATTTCGTACCTGCCAATCGACTAACAGAGGAATATTTACTAAAATTAAATGAAGGATTTGGCTATTCATACATGATGTTACTGCCCTATCAGTACAAAATGACAGGTAGAAAAATGCATGGAATTAAAGTAAGTTCATGGTGGTTGTTGGCCTGTTCAATTTTTTTACACATTGTTAACGACCTTCCTCAAATGATATTTAAGAATCTATCGGGAGATATAAATTTCCGTGTTCATCTTGCTGGTAGAAAAGGCGCGATTATCGCATTTTGGAGGAACCGAAAAGATATAAATAGTAACTTTAAGTATGTGGATGCCTTTTTTGGTTCTTATAAAATCGAGAATTAATGTTGGCGATGTTCACCTGCGGCTAATAATATTAGTTTTATAACATGAGTGATATTTATTTTTGAGCTGTATGGCATATTTGGGAAGTATGAACAGGACTTTATAAGGTTGTCCGTTGCGTGGACAACGGCTCTGCTATTTATCGATTGCTTATGTTTAATTGATTTCAGAATGGTGATTGGCAGTATAGAAATTTGACTGGTGGATTGGATTGATAAGATTGAACATAAGCAATAAAAATGTCACGCCATAAAGTTCACATCTATTAGGATTTACCGAATTTCCAGAAAGTTATTCATAAACAATTATTACGATGTTATTATTTTCTTCAGTTGATCGCTTAATGAATAAATACACAGTGACCAGAAGAATTTTTCAGCCCGTACTTTATATTTTTCAAATGTATCGAGTATGGATGTTAAATTTACCATCAAACTCAAGGGAGCATTGGAATCTGAGAATTAATGACGTGTTGAGCTGCCCCGATATTAAATTCATCAAACCTCAACCAAATTCAGGGAAAGTATCAAATGGTATGATCACGTTGCATAATGGGATTAGGGTTGGAAAAACGAGTTATTACGGCTATCCGATGTTGAATATGCTTTTGAAAAGTAAAGGTATTCATGAACCCCAGGAAGAGAGAGTTTTTCAGGAAGTTCTAAAGACGATGCCTGATCATGCAGTCATGGTTGAGTTAGGAAGCTATTGGTCATTCTATTCCATGTGGTTTCAGAAGGAAGTTAAATCGCCTGTATGTTATATGGTTGAGCCTTCTGATAGTTGTATTGAAAGTGGTAAAACCAATATGAAAATCAATAGCATGACTGGAACTTTCATCCAATCATTTGTCTGTAATAGGTCTTACTTAAATGAGCAAGGTGAAAGATTTATTTCTATGGATGATTTAGTGAAGGAATATCAAATTGAATTCATCGATATCCTGCATTCTGATATACAAGGTTATGAACTTGAGATGCTGGAGGGTGGAGCTACGCTTTTTAAGGAAGAAAGAGTCGGTTATATCTTTATATCCACGCATTCAAATGAATTGCATGAAAAATGTGTCCAATTCTTAAGAAGTTATAATTTCAAGATAATAGCCAATGCGGATTTGAATGACACGTACTCTTTTGATGGTTTAATTGTAGGCAGGGCTCCATACTATAGTGGCATTGATGAAATTGAGATATCACTCAAAACAAAAGAGCATGCAAAAAATCGTATTGAGTAACCGCAGCGCAGGTCTCGAATAATACATCCAGCTACAAAATGATCTATCCATTAGTTTCAATTATTATTCCTGTTTACAATGGCGAGCAATTTCTGAGCGTTGCGATTGAGAGCGCCATCCAGCAAACATGGTTGAATAAAGAGATTATAATAGTTGATGATGGATCAGAAGATGAATCGCTGTCAATTGCAAAATCGTATGAATCAGAATGGGTTAAAGTTATTCACGTGAACAATGGAGGAGCTGCGCGGGCTCGCAATATTGGATTTCAGTATTCAAAAGGCGATTTTATTCAGTATTTAGATGCGGATGATTTATTGGCGAAGAATAAAATAGAACTTCAGCTAATAAAAATACTGAAGGAAAGTGACCCAGTGAATATTGTTTGCGCGGGGCAATGGCTTAGATTCACCAAGAGCTTAGATCATTTGATTGGTGGTATAGGCCCTGGTGGAATAGTAGAGCAAGATATGGATCCATTAGATTGGTTATTGATGAGACCTTATAATCTCATGACGATTCATGGGTGGCTAACGCCCAGAAATTTGATTAACAAAGCCGGACCGTGGAATGAAAGTATGACTCTTGATGATGATGGTGAGTTTTTTATTCGAGTAATAAAGGAAGCCGACAGAATCATCTTTTGTGCGGGTGCAATGTCCTATTATCGGACTTTGGTAAATAATTCATCTACTTTATCAACTTATAGCGGACTAACCCAAACAACTACCAATTGTGTTAAATTAAAATCAGCATTTAAAAGCCTGGAGACATATAAGTTGGCATTACTGTCTCTTCAGCATAGCAAGAACGTAAAAGCAGCGTTGGCTAGAAATTTTCTATACATGGCCTTTAACAGCTATTTGGTATGTGATGAAGTCTATGTCAAGAGTATAAAACAGCCTGAAATCCCTTTTTTTCAACGATTCACAGTTTATAAATGGATCGGAGGTAAATTTGGAATTTTAGTCTTATTGTTTGGATGGAAAAATGCGAAAAAATTAGCACTCGCAAAAAATGTGAACGCTGGACCTTTTAAAAAAACAGAATAGTGAATATATTTAACCAACCTCTCTTTAAAAGAGTTTATCAGAAGATAACGGGTAATTATTACAATGTTTCCTATTCTCAAACAGGTGAAGATTTGCTCATTGAGTTTTTGATTCATGCGAAGCAAATTAAGAAATTCAACTATTTGGATATTGGTGCGAACCACCCTGTAAAGTTGAACAACACCTATAAATTTTATGAGACTGGATATCGTGGAATTTGTATTGAACCTGATCCTGGGTTGTTTAAGATTTTATCCGCTAAACGAAAAGGTGACGTTTGTTTAAATGTGGGTATCGCTGGGAAGGCTTCGGGGTACACCGATTTTTACATTATGAGCAATCCGTTGTTGAATACGTTCTCACAGGAGGAAGCCAAAAACCTGGAGAAGGATCATCATTGTAAAATCGACAAAATTGTTCAAATTCCTTTGCTAACAGTGGAAGATATAATAAGAGACCATTTTTCCGGGCAAACTCCGGTATTTATTAATCTTGATGCAGAGGGACTCGATGAGGAGATTTTGACAAATTTTCCTTTCCATAAATATCGGCCTTCTATTTTTTGTGTGGAAACAGTTCACTTTACGATTGATGCAAGCTCGGAAAAAAGACAAGAAATCATGAATCTTATGAAAACAAACAATTACGTGTCATTTGCCGACACATATGTGAACACCATTTTTATTGACGCTATGCCTCAGTTGTAATTATGAAAAAGATTATCGTTACAGGTTCATCTGGTTTAATAGGTTCTGAAGTTTGTGTACACTTTTCCAGACTTGGTTATGATGTTCATGGCATAGATAATAATCAAAGAGCGATATTTTTTGGACCTCAAGGTGACACAAGATGGAATCAATACCGCTTACAAAAAGAGATTCCCAACTTTACCCATCATGAATATGACATTAGGGATAGATCAGGAATTATTAATTTGCTTAAAGAAATATCTCCTTCGGTGCTCGTTCACACAGCGGCACAACCAAGTCATGATCGTGCGGCTTCAATACCCTTCGATGATTTTGATACGAATGCCGTAGGTACATTAAATTTGTTAGAAGCTGTTCGAAGGTGTAGTACTGCAATACCTTTTATTCATATGAGCACGAATAAAGTTTATGGTGATGCACCTAATAGTATAAAAATGAAGGAGTCGCCTTCGCGTTGGGAATATGATGATGTTGAGTATCGCGATGGCATACCTGAGACGTTTACTATTGATCAAAGTAAGCATTCTTTGTTTGGCGCATCAAAAGTTGCTGCCGATGTTATGGTTCAGGAGTATGGACGTTATTTTGATATGCCTACGTGTTGCTTACGTGGCGGGTGTTTAACTGGGCCGAATCACACTGGCGTGGAATTGCATGGATTTTTAAGTTATTTGATAAAATGCAATTTAGAGGAGAAAGAGTATACAATATTTGGATACAAAGGCAAACAAGTTCGAGATAACATTCATTCATACGATGTGGCCAAGTTTATTGAGGTTTTTGTTGAGAATCCAAGAGCTGGCGAAGTCTATAACTTAGGCGGTGGTGTGGAGAATTCATGCTCAATTATTGAAGCATTTGATAGAATTTCATCAATTTCAGGAAAGCAAATGAAGTTCAGATACGATGACCAAAATAGAAGCGGAGATCATATTTGTTATTATAGTGACCTTCGGAAAATTAAGAGTCATTATCCTAATTGGCGCATAACGAAAAGTCTTCAAGATACCTTTGAGGAAATATGCAAAAGCTGGTCAATTCGAGATGGTAAGTAAGTATGGTGATTGTTCAATTATTGGGAGGCTTGGGAAATCAGATGTTTCAATATGCTCTGGGAAGACAACTTGCAGATAGTAATGGAACTGAATTGAAGCTCGATACGAGCATATTGCGCGATTGGAGTCCGGGAAAGCATGCCGTGAACAGGAGTTTCGATTTAGATATTTTTGCATTGAAACCTACCATTGCCACCAAAGACGAAATATCCCCTTATCACACTGCTCTAATGACGACTCCGCAAAAGATAGTGTTCAAAATCAAAACTAGATTCTTTGGTAATCCTGCAATTCAGGAAAAGCAATTTCATTTTGATTCGAATGTGTTGAATTTGAAGGGTAATATTTACTTGTCGGGAACATGGCAGTCATACAAATACTTTGAGCGAATAGAGAAATTAATAAGAACTGATTTCGAATTTATCTCTCCAATGTCTGACCACGCTAACGAGTTGTCAGAAAAGATCAAACAAGTGAATTCTGTATGCTTAAATGTTAGAAGAACGGATTATGTTTCGGTAGCGTCAACGGCACAAACAATGGGGGTTATCAGTTTGGAGTATTATGAGCTGGCCTTGCAGTTGATGAAGGAATCAATAGGAGATTTTTGTGTATTTATCTTTTCGGATGACATTGAATGGTGTAAGAAAAATATGGATTTTATTGAGCAACCCATTTGCTTTGTTGAGCATCGCTATGCAGGTTGGAAGTTTAGTGATTATTTGCAACTTATGAAGTGCTGTAGGCATTATATTATTCCAAATTCAACCTTTGCTTGGTGGGGTGCATGGCTCAATTCAAATGCTGAAAAGATGGTAATTGCCCCAAAACAATGGATGAACGACCCATACATTAACACTCATGATTTAATACCAGATACGTGGATAAGGCTTTAGACAATATGACGCCTTCACTACTTCCGGTTTCCGTCATCATTCCCACCCGAAACCGATTGACCATCTTGAATCGAACGATTGGCAGCCTGGTCGACCAGTCCTATTGGCCAGCGGAAGTAATCATTGTTGACGGCTCAGCTGAAGATCACCTACAGGAAATCAATAGGCCGGAATTTTCGGCCAAGAAAATCACCCTGATCTATCAAAAAGCGAATGTGTTGGGTGCTGCCAGTCAACGCCTGCAGGGTATTGCGTTGGCGCAGCACAATGTAATTTGGTTTTTGGATGACGATGTACTACTTGATCCGGAATGCACAAGGCGCTTATGGGTAGGACTAACGTGGCAGGAGAATGTGGGCGCAGTAAATGCAATGATTTCAAATCAACGCTATACAAAGCCCGGAAGGATGACACGGTTTATGTATTTGCTCATGCACGGTAGAACATTAGCTACTTATGCTGGCAAAGTGATCGGTCCAGCGTGGAACCTACTACCGGAAGATGAAGCTGGTCTACCGGATTACGTGAGGTGCGAGTGGCTGAACACCACATGCACGATGTACAAACGAAAAGCATTGCCAAATCCTGTTTTTTCCGATTTTTTTAGAGGTTATTCCATGTTTGAGGATCTCACGTTATCAGTATCAATTGCAAAACACTACACATTGCTCAATGCCCGAACAGCAAGAATAGTTCATGAGAGTCAGTCCGGAACACACAAGGATAATGTGGCTGAGATTTCACGCATGGCGCTCGTCAACCGCTATTATGTTATGACCAGGATATTGCAACGGGGCGGTTGGAAATATAATCTAAAACTATTTTTGCTTGAAACTTTCGGGATTACCTCTAGCTTACGAACAAAGCAAAATTGGTTGCAATTGCCTAAGGTGATACAAGGTAAGATTTTAGGTTTAAAGGAGATAAATAGGATGAAATCCAAATACGGTGTTTGATATCGTTATCCCAACATACAACCGATACGCACAGTTACCGGAGTTTTTTAGCAAAAACGCTTTGCTGGAACATGCTCCTGCGATTTTATGGGTTATTGACGACCATTCTCCCCATTTCATGCAAGCTGTTATTCCTTCCTGGATTAATATTAGATTTATTCGCCTCGAAAGAAATAACGGTCAGGCCTATGCACGGAATTTGGCCATCGCAAAAGGGTATAATCAATATGTGATTTCACTCGATGACGATGCGTGGTTCGAAGATGCAGAAATGTCATTGAATGAGCTCGCAAGCCTATTCAACACTTACCCGGGTGCAGGGTGTGTTATGTTCAATATTGCCACCCCGGACTCACCATATGCAACATTACAAACAGGGACAATCTTACCTTTGCATGTGACTTGCGGATGCGCATATCGGAGAGAGGTGCTTGAACAGATTAAAGGATTTTCAGATTTCCTTCATTCGCAGGCAGAGGAGACTGATATTTCACTTCGTATTTATCAGGCAGGTTGGAATATTATTTTTTCAAATAAGATCAGGGTATTTCATAATTTTTCGCCAGGGTTGCGCACATTACAATGGTATTATAATGTGCGACATAACACAACTCGAAACGATTTGTTGGTGGTGGTCATGTATTTTCCGCGTCTGTTGGTAGCTCCTTTTCTCGTTGGAAAATATCTAAGTCATTTGAGATATGCAATAACAAGTAGAAAATCTGTTTTTAAAACGTTAGGCTACACCGTAAAAGCACTGTTAAGTTTTGTTAAATTGCTACCCAAAGCAGTAAAAAACAGAAAACCCCTAACCCTCGATCAATTTAATTATTGGCGTGCTTTATTTAAAAGTAAAATTTAAAACGTATTGTGACGTGAATACGAATAAGGTAATGCTAGGATTTGGAATTAGTCGATTATTGTGCCAAAGGAATAAATAAGTTATGAAACGTATTTTAAAGAAATTGTTTTTTAGTTCGACTAAGCCAAATAGAATTCTTTCAGGGGTGAGTTCAGGCATGCTTACTAATTACGATCCTAAAGACAGGACGTTACACTTGCTGGGTCTTTACGAAAGAGAGATTTATCCATTTCTTGAGAAGGCCATGAAGCGATCTGAAACTTTAGTTGATATTGGAGCTAACGATGGATATTATGCAGTTGCATTCGCAAAGCAAGGAGGAAAAAAGGTAATCGTTTGTGAACCAAGCCCTATTGAGAAAGCTAAACTGATTCAAAATATGAATTTGAATGGCTTTAAAGAGATGAAAGATTTTGTATTGATTGATAAATTTGTTTCAGATACATCGAATGATAAGGAAATTTCTATCAATGAATTAATTGGAGACAGAAAAAGTGCTTTGATTCTGATTGATGTTGATGGAGGTGAGAAAAAAATCATTGAGGGGTTTAACTTCAATTCTGGTGTAAGTATAGATTGGTTAATTGAGACGCATACAATTGAACTCGAGGAGGCTATTGTAGCCTTGCTGATATCAAAAGGATATGTAGTTTCAATTATAAGAAGTGCCTGGTGGCGCCTGATTTTTCCTGAACAGCGGCCACTACCTCATAATCGTTGGCTATTTGCTACAAAGAATCCCTGAATTGAAAGTTACTTTACTACATCCGGGCACTCAGTATTCTCATCACCTTGCCAGGGAGTTGACTAGGCTTAAAATGCTTGATAAATTCATAACGTCATTCGTGGTTTCTGAAAATTCGATTTTAAACAAATTATTTCATGGCTTACTCACGAACAGGGTGCTTCTAGGAATTTCTTATGATTGTTTTAAGACTTACCCTGATATCGAATTTTCATATTGGATCGAAGCAATACTAAATAGAGATCAGGAATATTTACTGTATAAAAGAAATTCTCGCTTTCAAGACAGAATAATAAAGAATGATTTAAAGGATAAGCCGGTTATTATCGGCTTTGATACATCTAGTTGGAAACTTGCAGAACATTGTCAAAAGACAGGACAGGAATTCATATTGGATGTAAGTATAGGTCATCCTCTTTCCAAGGAAAAAGTTTTTGAAAAATTACGAACTGATTTTCCATTATGGAAGGATGGTATACCTAGGAAAAATGAAGGACTTGTTGCGTTAGAACAAATGGAGTTGCAGTCGGCAAGCAAGATCGTTGTGCCTAGTAATTTCGTAAAAAGGACTTTAATTGAAAATAATATAAGTCCGAATAAAATATTCGTTAATCCATTTGGCACGAGTTTATTTACGCCCTACATCGAAGCTAGGAAAACTGATAAAAAATTGATATTTCTTTTTTTTGGATCTTTAACAGCGCGTAAAGGATTGCCAACCCTTTTAAACGCCTGGAAAGCTTTGGGAGAGGAAGAAGCTGAGTTGATAATAGCTGGATACGGAAATATCCCAAAAAACGAATCGATTCCTGAAAATGTAAAAATTCTAGGAGCAATTTTACCAGAGAAAAGAGCTCAACTGTACGCTCAGGCTGATGTGTTCGTATTTCCGAGCTTTTTTGAAGGTTTTGCACAAGTACAGGTAGAGGCGGCTGCCTGCGGATTGCCTATAATTGGGACGCAAAATTCGGGAGCGGAAGAAATAATCCAAGATGGGTATAATGGATTTATTGTTGAACCCGGAAATATTGACCAATTGGTGAGTGCAATGAGATTCTTTGTTAAGAACAGAGAAAAACTGGCGGTAATGAGCGCCAAGGTTCGAGAGCGAATCGATTTTTTCTCATGGAATAGTTATGGGAATAGGTGGAAGGCAATTCTTGAAACCAAACTATCATGAAGGTCTTTAGTTATTAGATTCAGCCGTATGATTTCACTTAATTGATTGCCCAATAATTTATGATTGATTATGCTAGGAAGATTAAGTCAATTATTCCTGATTTTGACGAAACACTTATCAATGCGTCATTTCAGGCTGCCCGGATTGATAGTATGGATTTACTCACGATTAGGGTGGAGTTTGAGAATTTAAATGGCCAAGCATTTTCAGATAACGAGTGGCTGGAATTAGAATCGTTGTCAGACATTATTAAATTTTGTCAAAACATGGTTCAACAAAGGAAAGAAGAATTTATTTCAACTCTTGAAACAATCGGCAATGGGAAAATACAAATTAACATGCCGTAGATGGCTGTTCAGGCTCTATCAGAGAACTGGCTTTTAATACTATAAGTTAAAATGAGTAGTTTCTTGTTTAGAGAAAAAAATATGACATTAAGGGTGAGAATATTTACAAATAAAGTGAAAGTGCAGTGAGAGGGCATAAGCTTGAACCATTGTTTTTAAGAATTCCAATCGGTATTATGAGCCGGGTACGGATTTTTTTCTATAAAATCTTTGGTTTAAAGATTGGTAAATTGAACAGGTTTGAGCGTGGAAGAATGAGACGCTGCAAAAATATCATTATCGGTGATATGAACGCTTTTACACAAGGATACTTCATTTGGCCGATTGAAGAGGAAAGTGATGATGTGAAGATTGTGATCGGAAATAATAATTATTTTAATAAGAATGTAATGATTGATGCTTGTAACAGAATCGAGATCGGAGACTTTACCATGATTGGGCCAGATACATACATCACCGATTCTAACCATACATTCGGAACTGGTGTAACACCGAGCAAACAACCTATGCAAAAGGGCAAGGTAAAAATAGGCAGCAATTGTTGGATCGGAGCCAAAGTTGTTATCTTAAAGGATGTCGAAATTGGTGATTATTGTGTTGTTGCTGCGGGATCGATTGTAAGAAATAGTTTTTCAAGTGGTTCTCTTATTGCTGGTAATCCGGCCCGTTTGATTAAGAGAATTTAATCATTTAACCAGAATTGTCCACAATACTCAAATGATCACCAGAAAAATAGATTGGCTGCAAAGTATAGACGGGAATAACAAACTGAAGTTAAATATATTGGAGAAGCAACTTGCTGATTTCTATGCATCAAATCCTGACTACTATGCCAACATTGATTTCACTTCAACGAATTGGATAGATGACTCAGAGGCTGGTTACCAGGAGATACTAAAGTTAATTTCAGGAAGCAGCAAAATTTGTGAAGTAGGCTGTGGGAGTGCCAATATTTTAAAGCATCACGCACGGTTTCGCCCTCTTTATTCGGGCTGTGACTTTTCAGAAAAGCTCATGCAACATAATCGATTGCTTTACCCTGAAGCAAACTTCAAGTTCATCAATAAACCGAATACGTTACCCTTTGACGATGAATCATTTGATTTTGTATTTTCGGTTTTTGTAATCGAGCATAGCACAGATCCTTCAAAATTTCTCAACGAATGTTCAAGGATTCTTAAACCTGGCGGTAGTCTGGTTATTTTATGTCCGGACTTTCTTGGGAGTGGCCATATGACTTCGCAACGTGCTGGTTGGAGTCAGGGAACAGCTCAGCAAAAATTGAGAAAAGGAAAATTTGCGGATGCAATCGTTACCTTGTTTGACAACCGGATTCGTATCCCATTTCGATGTAGGCAATTCGCGAAAAAAGCAGCACGTTACCCATTGTTTCTGGTTAATGCTAAACCTGTTGTTTTTGATGACCCCTTTTCACCTGACGTAGATGCTGTTTATGTGACGTACAAGATTGAAATAGAGAAATATCTTAGTAGTAAATTTAAGGTCAATGAGAATACTTCGTTAGTTTCTTCATATGAAAGTGAGCGGAGAATCATATTTTGTCTATGAGTAAATTCTAAACTCGTAAAATGTCTCACGTCAAACACATTCGCCTCTATCGTCTTATAGCAAGAGTCATTCCGTTGAAGTATAAACTCAATTTTTTAATTAAACCTTACATTAGACATCAAGATGCTCTTGTTATTCCTTACTATAATAAATTCGGTATTTGTATACTTCCAAATTCGGGCAACCAGCGAACGATCAGTGATATTATTTTTGAAGGAGTCCGTTATCTTCCAGAATTTTCACTTATCAAAGAGATAAAGAAGAAGCTGCCCGGGAATTTCAACTACGTTGACGTAGGATCGAACATTGGGACAACAATATGGCTCTTTGCGGGTGAAGTTGAAAAAAATTATGGATATAAGCCGATTCCTCATCTATACAACACTATCCGCGATTCAATAGCAGTGAATAATGTGTCGAATATTACCCTTGTAAATAAAGCGGTAGGTAATAGTGCGGGAGTTATCAAGATGTTGAACAACGATAATTCAAATGTACTCACAGAAGATATTGAAGGTAGTGTCACAAGTGTCATTACTACGTTGGATGATGAACTAAAACGCGAACAGAAAATTGACCTTATTAAGATCGATGTTGAAGGTTTTGAATTAAGAGTCCTGGAAGGTGCCCGTAATAGTATCGAAAGGTTAAGACCAAAGCTACTGGTGGAACTACATCCTGAGTTTATTAAAAACTACGGAGGTGATATTGCTACGGTGATTACGTTAATCGAGCAGGTCGGATATAACATTAGTAACTATTCTTTTTTGTATGATCTGAGAAGTTCTTGGGTTAGGAGATTTCTGAATCGGTTTTTTACAAATTCAGGCAAACAATTCAATACCATGAGGGATTTTTTTGAGGATATTGCGAGGAAACCTGAGCTCTCGAGCTACCACATTTTTTGTGAGCCACGTTAACCATAAAATCCACGCTATAATACTTGCCCTGAATGAAGAGGTCTTCATGAAGGCGCAGTTAGATACGATTTATCCGTATTGTTCCGGTATTTCTGTTATCACCCAGTACGACAGGGACTGGTATGGTAAATTTGTGACACCCGATCGAACCGTTGAGTTGGTATTGAATTATCCGGATCCGGATGGGAAAATACAACTTGTTATCAGGAGATTGCCAGACGAGGCCGCGGCCAGAAATATGGAAATGCTGTCCTTTAACAAAGAATCATGGCGTGGTATTATGTCACATGGCAGGGCAATGGCAGATATCAAAAAATTCCACAATCCTCCGGATTATTTCTGGATTATTGATGCGGATGAATTATATGATGTGAATACAATTCCATTGATATTAGAATACTTGAAACGGAAACGCCCGAGGGGAATGAGAGTGACGGGTTATAATTATATCAGAACATGGAACAGGAGAGTTCCTAGAGAAGTGATTGATTTTACTCACTTTGGCTTTATAAAACCCGGTATATTGTTTGAACAAAGGCGTGTGATCAGTTGGAATGAATCACGACTGGCAAAAGGACTGAAAATGCTCAGTCTTCCTGATTTGTCCGCCAGGTTCTATGGATTCATCACATGCCCGGAATCCATTGGTGTTTTTCATCATGCTTGTTGGCTGGGAAACAATGAACGAATTGCCAGTAAATTTGTAAAATCAAGCCACCAGGAATCTCGCGATTGGAAAGTTGATTCTGTGGATGCGATTCAATCTATTTTTGTGCATACAACTGCGTTGCCAGTAAATATTCAACAGGCACAATGGCCACAACATTTCTTTGATGAGCAACCGTAAACTAAAAGTACTGGTTGTGATTCCAAGTGCGTTTTGTTTCGGCTTACAACACGTTAGCATTGATCTTTTTGGAGCGGTTAAGAGTTCTATTGAACCTCATTTTTTAATTACGCGATGGAATGATGGCGAATTTGAACAGCTCCTCAAACGTTATGGGTTTGAGTATAGCTTCAGCTGGCTCGGGATGTTTAGCCGGAAAATGGATTGGGTTAATATGCGGATGTCGTTTACGGCATTGATTAAGTTGCCAAAATTGTATTTTGATTTTTTGAGATTATGCAGGTTAAAAAAACCTCAAATATTATTTTTTGCTAATCACCATGAGTTGGTACTGCTCCTTCCGGTTTTATGGTTCATCAGGACCAAAGTAGTATGCCATATGCACGATCCTTCTCCTGCTATTCCTTTTCAAAAGAGAACCTTCTTCTGGTATGGCTCACAGGTAGATCACTTCATTGCAATTTCGCAGGATGTTAAAAAGCGCCTTATGGATCTTGGTTGTCAGGAGAAAAAAATTAGTGTAGTTCATAATGGTATTGCAATGCCGGAAGCGGGTAACAGACAACGGTCCAAAAGATTTATTGGACAATTTGCATGGCCTGAAGATGTATGTATTGTTGGTATTACTGGCCAAATGACAGCAACCAAAGGTCATGAAGATTTGGTTGAAGCGTTCTCAATTGCAATACAGGATAATCCAAAGTTACGACTTGTCATTGGTGGAAAGTTGCTCGAACCATTATTTACGAGCCTTACTTTGCTGATTGAAAAAAAAGGAATTAAACCCTATGTAGGATTCTCTGGATGGATGGAAGAAGTGGGAGTGTTTTATGAGGCAATTGATATCTTTATACTTGCTTCGCGACATGATGAAGGTTATGGGCTCGTTGTCGCGGAATCAATGTCTTACGGAAAACCGGTAGTGATTACAAATAGTGGGGGGGCAACGGAGATTGTAGAAAACGGAGTCAACGGGTATATCGTGCCTAAACAAAACAGTAAAAAAATGGCAGAAAAAATGCTACTACTTTCAATAGACCATTCGCTGTATTTGAATTTTGCTTCAAAAGCAATTGAACGAATAAAAAATGATTTTGCGATTGAGATTGCCGCTTCCAGATTTTCCGAATTATTGAAAGCGGTAGAATAAGATGAGCTACGGCCTCAAAAGAATATCACTCATCTACTGGATAATCGTCATCGTGTATTTGTCCTATTGTTTTTTTTATACACCAAATTTCTACCTGACTATTCCTGTCATTCTATTTCCCCTTTTTGCATTTCGGTTATTCTGGATCGACAACCAGCCGAATGTGTTGTTTTGGGGAATGATGCTGCAATGGTTGCCGGCATCTACACAATTGTTGTATAGCAACTTTTTAGGAGTTACCCTGGCCGAGCGAATGAAGGAATACTCCTTTCCTGCCGAAATGATGGAGTTTGCAACCTTGCTGTCAACGGTTGGGTTATTTGCATTTTCGATTGGATTGTACTTGGCAGTACGAAAACTCAGGTTTTCTAGCATGGATATTTTGATTGATAAGTACTCCCCGCTTGGAATACTTGTAGTGTATACCAGTTTCAGCTCGGTGGTTTACCTGACCACCAACTGGATCTGGGCCTTTTCTGGATTCGTTCAGTATATCTATTTATTTTTTTATCTCAAGTGGGGCTTTTTTCTGGTAGCGTTTTATGTCATTCATAAACGACCAAATAATTTGCGTTGGTATTTCTATGGCTTCATAGGTCTCGAAATTTTTTTAGGCCTCAACTCCTTTTTCGCCCGGGAAATTTTATTGGTTGTCATGTTCTCCATTCTCGGTGCCTTACAGATTCAATCTAAATTGAACTTCAAGTCATTTGCATTTATTACCATTGGTGTCATTTTGTTGGTCAATTATTTGATACTCTGGTCGGCCATAAAAAGGGATTATCGAGAATTTGTGAGCAATGGTAAAGTCACCCAATCGCTTATGGTTTCTGAAGAGGCTGCCAGAAGCAAGTACTTTGACCTCATGACAGGTGTGGATGATAAACAGTATGAAAAAGGCATTGAAGATTTTGTAAACAGGCTTGGGTATATTCAGTTTTTTGCCGCCTGCCTGAACCATGTGCCTCGTGTGGTTCCTCATCAGGATGGTCGGGTATACTTTAGTGCCTTGCAGCACTATTTTGTTCCGCGCTTTTTAAATCCAGATAAAGAGGTATTGGATGATAGCAAGCATACTGCAGAATTTACTGGCTTGAAATTATCAGGTGCAAAGGAGGCTACTTCATTTAGCCTGGGTTATATTGCCGATGCCTATGTTGATTTTGGATATTTTTATATGTTTCCCTTGTTGTTGGCATTTGGTTGGCTCTTTGGTTTCTGTTATCAGTTTTTGGTGAGAAAGTCCATTAACGAATTATGGGTGTGGATTCTGACAAGCCCATTTCTTCTTTTGCTAAATATAAATGGTGCGGATACAAAAAAAGCATTGGGAGGATTATTGATTTATTTTTTAACAGTAGCCATCCTTAGAAAATATTTAATCAGAATAGTTGATCCTTTTTTACGTGCAAAAAGATAGTGCGCGGGTTTATTCTTATGTTTCTTTATGTGTAGGATAGCGGGCATCATAAATTTTGAATTACCTCCAGACAAGGAGACTATTATTCGCATGAGGGATGCTCAACAACACGGAGGCCCCGATGATTTTGGTTTATACTTAGATGATGAATTTCCTCTAGCATTCGGATTCAGGCGCCTATCTTTATTGGACTTGTCCACTCGGGGGCATCAGCCCATGATGGATGAAAGTAAAAAGATCGTGCTTGTTTTTAATGGTGAGATCTACAATTTCCGAGAAATTAGAAAAGAGTTAGAGCAAAAGAGCTACGTGTTCGAATCTGCTTCGGATACAGAAGTGATCATCAAGGCTTACCTTGAATGGGGGAGGGAATGTTTTAAAAAATTTAATGGCATGTTTGCGCTGGCCTTGCTGGATAAAAGATATAATAAATTGATTTTAGCCAGAGATCATGCTGGCATCAAGCCTCTGTATTATTCACTCCAGAAAAATCAGCTATATTTTGCCAGTGAGGTAAGGGCATTTAAAAAAGTCAAACCCGAATGGCCGGAGAATAATCACTGGAAAAAGTATTTTTTGTTGTTTGGTCACTTGCCAGAACCGATTACAACACTCGAACATGTAATACCTTTGCAAAAAGGAACTTTGCTTGAGATTGAATTACCGTCACTAAAAGCTACTTCGCATAATTTTTTTACACTGTATTTTAACTACACCATACATAGTCAGGATGAAGCTATCTCTGAAGTGCATAATGTATTGACACGAGCGCTGGAGCGGCATTTGGTTTCCGATGCACCCATAGGATTGTTTTTAAGTGGTGGACTGGACTCGAGTTTGCTTACAGTACTTTCAAGTAAGGTTATTCCTGAAAATCTTCATACCCTTTCCATTGTTTTCGAAAATGAAAAGTATTCGGAAAAGTATTATCAGGATGTTATCATACAGAAAACGAATGCACGTCACAGGTCTTACCTGGTTACAGCGAATGACTTTAAAGATTGCCTTCCTGATATTATGGAAGCCATGGATCAACCCAGTAGCGATGGTATCAATGCTTATTTTATTTGTAAGTATGCAAAAGAGTACGGACTGAAAGCGGCTATCAGCGGGTTAGGTGCCGATGAGTTATTCGGAGGCTACTCATCATTTAATCGCGAGAAAACAGTTAGCGTTTTACAGAAGATACCCGGTTTTATGTTTCAGATAGCCGGTATTTTTCCGGATGATAGAAGAAAAAGGATTAGTTTTTTGCGCTTAAAAAATGGAATGGGTCAGTACCTCTTTAATCGGGGATTTTTCACACCGGTTGAAGTTGCGGAACTGTTAGATTGTTCAAAGGATGAAGTTGATAAGGTATTGTGGTCTGTGCAGAACCTCCTTCCGGCCTTTGTAGAAAAACTAGAACCTTTAGAGCGTGTGAGTTACCTGGAAAAAAATTTTTACATGCAAAATCAATTGCTAAAGGACACCGATTACATGAGTATGTGGCACGGCATAGAGGTACGTGTGCCCTTTCTGGACCGTGAATTAATGGAGTTGACCTATTCGATTCACCCTGACATTCGTTACAGCGCAACTCAATCGAAATATTTATTAATTGAAGCATTCGACAAAGATGTGCCCGAGGAAATATGGAAAAGAACGAAGCGTGGATTCGAATTTCCGTTTGAACAATGGATGAGACAGGTCAAGCCGGACGGATTAACGCAAAATGCAGCGTCTTTATTGGAAGGATTGCACAGTGGAACCATTCACTGGAGTCGGTATTGGTCTTTTTTATTGAGTCAGCTGTGGTCAAAAATAAAATCTGTTAGCGCGCTGTGAAGGTTCTATTTCTCTATCTGAAGGCATTTTCATTTACAGGAGGAATTGAGAAATTTAATCGTAGTCTTTTAAAAGCACTGCACGAACTTAGCGTGGATGGTCTTATAGATGCCGATGCTATATCAGCATACGATATTCATACAGATGAAAAGTATTTTCCTCAACTTAGATTTAAAGGTTACGGGGGCGGTCGCGAAAGGTTACTTTTTGTCGTGATTGCTTTTTTTAAATCCTTTAAGTATAAAACTGTTATTCTTGGACATATAAATTTGGCCGTCTTAGGATATTGGATAAAACGCATTAATCCCTCTGTACGATTGATAGTAGTTGCTCATGGTATTGAAGTTTGGAAGGCACACCATGGCCTTAAATTAAAAGTACTCGAAGTAGCTGACAGCATTCTGGCGGTAAGTAATTTCACCAAGGAGCAAATACTCAGCTACAACCCAACAATTACGCCAAGTAAAATAAGGATTTTTCCAAATGCAATAGATCCATATACCATCATTCCTACTTCTTTTGAAAAACCAGAGTACCTTTTAAAACGATATAGTCTTGATCGGTCCACTCCGGTATTGCTGACAGTCACCCGCCTGGCTTTCTCTGAAAAATATAAAGGATATGATAAGGTAATTGAGTCGATGCCCGCTTTACTGGGTAAACATAAAAATTTGAAATACCTGCTGTGTGGGATGGCCGACCAAAATGAAGGGATAAGGATAGAATCTTTAATTGAAAGAATACACGCAGCAGGATCTGTAAAGCTCCTCGGTTTTATTAAGGATTCAGAATTGCTTGATCACTATTTACTGGCCGATGTTTTTGTTATGCAGAGTAAAAAGGAAGGTTTTGGTATCGTATTCATAGAAGCCCTTGCATGTGGCCGTAAGGTGATAGCGGGGTCTAAGGATGGGAGCTCGGAAACATTATTAAATGGTCAGTTGGGCACACTCATTGATCCTGATGATAGTGATCAACTCGTTAACGCGATAGAAAAGGCATTAGATAATCAAAATTATAACTCTTTAGAGCTCCAGCAAAGAGTAATTGAATCCTTCGGATTTCATCGATACAAAGATCGGCTATCAAATTATTTGGCCAGCTAAACGATGTGGTTTATTGGATGATCGTGCATAAAAAAAATAGCTTGGTTGTTTTTGTATACGACCATTTCTATCCCGATTTTTCTGCGGGAGGTCCAATTACTTCATTCTACAACTTATCCAAACTTCTCAAAGAGCATCAACATATTCGGATTTTAACGAGTGCTTTTGAATATCAAACAAGAAATGAAATTGCGGATGCTAATAAAAATTGTTGGACAGACTGGAAGGGATTGTCTGTCTGGTATGCTACTGATAGATTGAGCATAAAAAAAGCAATTGATGATTTGCCCAATAGTCAACCCGTCACATTTTATCTGAACGGAATGTTTTCTGTTTACTATTTTCTTTACCCACTATGGCTTGCCAAAAAGAGAGGATTTCGAGTGATAATTAGTCCAAGAGGCATGCTTCAACAAGGAGCAATGAACCGAGGTAAATTAAAAAAGCAAATCTACATTTTGGCGTTGAAATTAAGTGGCCTATTGCGCAATGTAAGCTGGCACGCAACGGATAAACAGGAGAGGGAGGACATCGGGTTGCGGATTGGTTACAATTTAAGTATCATGGATATCCCCAATGTGCCTGTTGTTGCTCAGGAAATTCATTATCCCTTAGTGAAAGCTAGTGGTGAATTGCGATTAGTCTACTTCTCTCTCATAGCTGAAAAAAAGAATCTAGGCTTTGTTTTAGAATTATTGGAGAACCCCCAATTATCCGCGATTCAACTTGATATCTATGGTCCAATTAAGGACCAAGCATATTGGGAATTATGTTTGTTAAAAATAAATGACCTGAGTTCTCCAAATAGAGTTACTTATCATGGCAGGGTAAACCCTGAAAAGAGTATTTCAGAAATCACAAAATCCCATGCACTTATTTTAGCAACTCATGGGGAGAATTTCGGGCATGCTATTGTCGAAATGCTCTCGGCCTCCAGACCTGTAATTATTTCGGATAAAACACCCTGGATTGATCTTGAAAAATATGGTGCAGGATATTCGTTGCCACTAAAAAGGGAAATTTGGATAGAAAAGCTTTCTGGAATGCTAGCGTGGAATGAGGCTGATTTTTCAATGGCTTGTTCTTCCGCACTTCTATATTATCAGACAAAATTTAACTTTGATGAATTAAAAATGCGATACTTGGAGTTATTTTCTCTTCGCTTATGATCATACTTGGCCTAAATGCCTATCACGCGGATTCGTCTGCTGCTATTTTAGTAGGCGGCAAATTAATCGCAGCTACAGAAGAAGAACGGTTTCGTAGAACAAAACATTGGGCCGGCTTTCCGTCTCAGGCAATTGAATTCTGTTTAAAAGAAGCTGGCATAACGTTAGATCAGATCGATTATATCACCATTGGTCGCGATCCAAAAGCGAAGTTGGGCAAGAAGATGAAGTTCCTGTTGAGCGACCCTTTTGCCGGTTTGAAAACAATTCGCGAACGCTTGAGTAATCGCAAAAAAATTGCATCACTCGAGCATGAATTTGCCAATCATTTTGGTGCAGATGCAGCCGCCATAAAATCAAAAATCAAGAACATCGAGCACCACAGGAGCCACATGGCTTCGGCTTTCTTTCCAAGTCCGTTTGAAGAAGCAGCGATTCTGTCCATCGATGGAGCCGGTGACTTCACCACAACGATGATTGGCATTGGTCGCGGCAATCAGATAAAGGTACTTGACTCAATTGATTTCCCGGTTTCGTGTGGTACATTTTATACCGCATTTACACAGTGGCTGGGCTTCCCGCATTATGGCGATGAATATAAAGTGATGGGATTGGCACCATACGGAGTTGCAAGGTATGTTGATAAGATTAAGAAGGCACTTATTTTTAAAGATAATGGCTTGTTTGATTGGGATACCCGGTACTTTAAGTCAGCGCGGGAAGTGGTGGTTACCTATGGTGAAAATCATGTCCCTGTCGTTGGTAATTTATTTAGTGATCATTTCGAAAAAGTATTTGGTAAACCTAGGGGCAAAAACGAGGAACTAACGCAAGACCATAACGACATTGCGGCTTCGGTACAACGTGTTACAGAAGAGTTGCTCATTCATATTTTGTCACACCTTCAAAAAAGAACGGGGCTAAAGGCTGTTTGTATTGCTGGTGGCGTTGCACAAAACTCAGTAGCCAACGGAAAATTCATTGGAAGTACGGGTTTTGAAAAGCTTTATATTCCATCGGCAGGACATGATGCGGGCTTATCAATGGGGTCGGCACTCTATCAGTATCATCAAATGCTGAATAGGCCCAGAACTGAACCTGTTTTCTCGGCTTATACGGGAAGTAAATTTAGTAATGAAGAAATTGAAGCATTGTTAACGCAAAAAGGCATTCAATACAAGCGCTTACCAGATTCTGAGTTGTACGATAGGGTAGTAGCAAAACTAATCGAGCCAGGTGTAGTGGGTTGGTTTTCAGGTCGTGCAGAATTTGGTCCGCGTGCGCTGGGTGCACGATCTATTATTGCTGACCCGAGAAATGCGAAGGCAAAAGATTTATTAAACTCCAAGATTAAGCGAAGAGAAAGCTTTAGGCCGTTTGCACCCTCCATTTTAAAGGAGTACGTAGGTGAATACTTCGAAAAAGTGGAAGACGTTCCCTTTATGGAGAAAGTATTTCCGATAAAAAAAGAGAAGCAGCAATTCATACCGGCCGTAACCCATGTAGACGGCACAGGTCGCCTTCAAACCGTTAGCAAGGATGTCTCCCCGCGTTATTATGCGTTGATTGACAAGTTCCGGGAAAGAACGGGAGTTCCTATTTTATTGAACACCTCATTTAATGAGAACGAACCAATAGTAAACACCCCGGCAGAAGCATTGGATTGTTTTCTGAGAACTCAAATGGATATGCTCGTATTGGAAAATTGCTTACTAGAGCGGATGTAGTGATCCTACTCGTCAACCAGCATACTGTTCCTATCTTTATTGATATTGCCAATGCTTTTGTAGAGGCAGGGGAAGAAACCATTTTGTTTACAGGTCATGTTGAAACGGGCGGGAAGCCCCTTTCCACTAAAATAAAAATAGTAAAAAGTATATCCTACCAGCGGCATTCGGTTGTGAGTAGATTGCTTACCTGGTTGATTTTTTCTATTCACTATTTTTTTTATCTGTTGGTTACACATAGGCTTACTCGCATCCTGGTAGTCACCAATCCACCCTTGGCTCCTCTTATTACCGGATTGATCGCGGGGTGGAGGAAGCTGCCCTACTTTATTCTAATCTATGATCTTTATCCTGAGGCATTTGTGCAGGCTCGGTTTCTGAATAGCTCCCACTTGTTGTATCGGTCATGGCAAGATATGAATATTCGGTATTTTAAAACTGCAAAAGGAATCTTTACACTAAGCGAGTCCATGAAAAAAGCTGCCTCTGCTTACGTGGATGACTCAACTAAAATAAGTGTAGTACACAACTGGGTTGATACTGACTACATGTATCCAATCTCCAAAACAGAAAACGCTTTCATTTCGAATAATGGGTTAGGTGGAAAAACTGTGGTAATGTATGCGGGTAACATGGGACTCACCCACGATCTCGAATCGGTTGTTGGCGCAGCCGAATTACTAAAGGAGTTGAAAAAAGTGGTTTTTGTTTTTATTGGAGAAGGAGGCAAACTAAGTTTACTACAACGGCAGGTCAAAGATAAGAAGCTGAGCAACGTGGTGTTTTTGCCTTACCAGCCTGCAGCCTATTTTCCAATGGCCATGGCCGCAGCCGACATTGGAATCGTAACGTTGGGAGTGGGTACAGAAGGGATTTCTGTGCCGAGTAAAACCTACATAAATTTGGCCGCGGGTTCCTGTATTTTAGCAATTGCCCCAGCCGATTCCGAGTTAACGCGATTGATCACAGAATACCATGCAGGTATTGTTTGTAATCCGGGCAACCCGAGTTCATTGGCTCAAGCCGTGACGGAATTGCTTTCCGATAATGACTTGCTTACTAGATACAAAGAAAATGCATTGAAAGCGTCAAAGGTCTTCACTTCTAAAAATGCAAAAAAATATATTCGTGTTGTGTTAGGACCCACCTAATTTTGCTTTTTGCTTGTACACAAGATTTTTAAAGCCTTTTTTTGATAAGTTGTCAGCACTTCTTGTCTTAGTTTTGGTTAGCCCTATACTTTTTATCGTGCTAGTTATTCTAGCAATTTCTAACAGAGGACATATTTGGTTCATCCAAACTCGGCCCGGAAAAAATGGAAAACTATTCGATGTTATTAAATTTAAAACGATGACGGATGAGCAAGATTCGAACGGAGTTTTACTTTCGGATGAGAAGCGCCTGACCGGAATTGGAAAATTCATTCGCAAAACTTCGCTGGACGAATTGCCTCAACTTGTAAATGTTATAATCGGAAATATGTCAATTGTTGGGCCGCGGCCTTTGTTGGTAGAATATCTAGCTTTGTATAATGCGCAGCAGCAACGAAGACATGAAGTTAAGCCTGGTATTACAGGTTGGGCGCAGGTAAATGGCAGAAATACCGTAGCCTGGAAAGAACGATTTGAGTTGGATGTATGGTATGTGGAACACATTTCATTTTGGGTCGATGTGAAGATACTTTTACAAACGGTAAATAAAGTTTTTAGGGCGGAGGGAATTAACAGTGCCAATGCCGCAACAATGGAGAGATTTAAAGGCAATGACTAACAATCGCTTTTTTTAGCGTGAAACAACAAGTTATTTTGTATGGTGGTGGTGGACATGCCAAAGTGGTGGCCGAATGCTTGCAGGCACAGCAGGCAGCCATACTGGGGTTTATTGACGACAACCCAAATGCTACGCTTTTTGAGTTTCCTCACTTGGGTAAATACTTCGCTCTCGCTAATCAACAGAGTTCTTTTGTCATTGCCATTGGCGAAAATAAAATCCGAAAAAGATTCAGCGAGTTGATCACTCATTCTTTTGTTTCGGCATTACATCCTTCCGCATTGATCTCTTCATCAGCAAAAATTGGTAGAGGTAGCATGATTTTTCATCGGGTAGTTGTGCAGGCAGATACAACAATAGGCAACCATGTAATTTTAAATACTTCTTCTCAGATTGATCATGACAGTCTTATCGAAGACTTTGCACATATCGGCCCGGGCGCTATTGTATGTGGCAGTGCAAAAATAGGAGAGGGTTCATTAATCGGAGCAGGAAGCGTTATCTTGCCTGGTATAGAAATTGGCAAGTGGTGTACCATTGCGGCTGGTTCGGTGGTGACAAAATCAGTTCCAGATGGTGCGCTGGTAATAGGCTCACCCGCAAAAATAAAAAGTCACCAGCAGAGTTGATTATGTACTTATTTTTTGACACACTAAAAGGACAACTCAATTCTCTGAATTTGATTTTACTTCTGCTGATTGTGGGTTTTATCTTTCAACGAGTTCAAAAAAAAAGACTGGCTAAGATTTTTTATGCCATCAGTTTTATGTTTTTTGTACTTACGTCAACCTATTATTTTCCAGCCTACATCGTTAAAAAAATTGAATCAAGTTATTCACCATTCAAAGCATCGCACTATCCTCATTCAGCGGAAAAGGTATATGTGCATGCGTTGGGCGGAGGCTACACATCTGACAGCCGGTTACAAGCAAATGCCAAACTAAGCTGGCCTACACTTGGTCGGCTTACCGAAGCCATCCGCATCGCCCGATTATTTGATCACAGTATTCTGGTGTTATCTGGAACTATTGCCAGCGGCAATGAAACCCTCGCTTCAGTAGAAAGGCGTGCGGCTATTCTTTTTGGGTTTGATTCTACGCGCATAGTAACCCTTGAAACTCCCGGAACTACACAAGAAGAAGCGGAGGCATTTGTCAAGTACGTTGGTAGAAATGTAAACTTGATTTTAGTAACCGATGCCCTCCACCTTCCACGGGGAATGTTTTTTTTTAGAGAGAGGGGATTGAACCCATATCCCGCGCCCACTAATTTTTTTATCAAAATGGATGAAAATCCGTTTGCCTTTCATTGGCTACCCTCAGTAGAAAACATGCTTTTGATGGATCGTGTTTGGAGAGAATGGCTTGGCTCTGTTAAAGCATATTTTTTTTCGTCTGCAACAAAATCTTTATAATGATACGCGAGATAGCCATCTATGGTGCGGGCGGGTTAGGCAGTGAAATGGCATTGCAAATTGAGCAGCATAATGAAAAAAATTTGCAGTGGAAGTTGATTGGCTATTTTGATGATCACAGGCAGGCTGAAAATGTTGACGGCATTCCACTCTTGGGTGGTATTCACCAGTTAAATGCAAAGGCTAATCCGTTAGCGCTGCTTTTGGCTATTGCCGACCCAGTTGTCCGCTTCAGAATTTTTAAATCTATCAATAATCCGAATGTCAATTTTCCCGTTTTCGTTCATCCTTCCAGCCACCCCGGTAGTCGCTCGAATAAAATTGAAAGGGGTACCATTCTCACAGCAGGTTCTATACTCACCACAGGCGTTACATTGGGTGAGTTTGTTTTCATCAACCTACACACCACCATCGGGCATAATGTGCGCATCGGTAATTTCACATCACTGATGCCTTCTGTAAACATCTCCGGAAATGTTACAATTGGCGAAGGTGTTTTAATTGGTACTGGTGCCACCGTGCTTCAGGGGCTATCAATTGGCGACCATGCCGTTATCGGTGCGGGGGCTGTAGTGACCAAATCAGTAGTAGCAGGTAAGAAAGTGGTCGGCATTCCGGCACGTGAAGTGTAAAAAGCAATGAGCATCTTGAAAGAAAACAAACCCGCTATTCTTTTCTTACTCGCATTTGTTGGTTTGTATTTGCTGTTGAACACCATATATGGCTTTTATGTCGACTCCTTTTTGCCACAGCCAGATCCTATTACGATTGTTGTTTCGAAGCACGTAGCTTGGGTGTTCTCATGGTGGGATGGCTCTGTCACCTATGCGTTGAAGGCTGGTTATAAAAACGTGATCTTGAAAAATAGTTACCGAACGGTGATCGAAGTATTTGAAGGTTGCAATAGTGTGAACGTGATGATTGTGTTTGTGTCCTTTATGGCCGCCTTCCGTGGAAAGTTAAAATCAACTCTTATTTTTTCTTTGGGTGGACTGATCGTTATTTATTTAATGAACTTGGTTAGGGTGGCACTGCTGTACGGCATTGAAATCTATTGGCCGCGCTACCTCTATTTTTTCCACAAGTACCTCTTTACAGGGGGCATCTATGCCGTTGTTTTCTGGCTATGGTTTCTTTGGGCAAAAAAAGTAAAGCGTGAGGCAGCAGGATGATCTTTTCCTATCCCGGTCGGCTCGATGGGTACTCGTAGGGGTAGGCGTTGTTGGTCTCGCGGTGGTTTATCTTTTTCAACAAGCTGGTTTTTTGGTTGAATGGATTGATAAAGCGAACCATCCCTATTTATCTTTTTCATTTAATCGAACCCTTCGCCTTCTTCTCAATGATTTTTTTATGCTGCTGTTGCTTGCCGGGTGGTTTCAGTCGCGTTCCGTTCTTCAGTTAGCATTTACGATTCAATTGATTGATTTCTTCGTTTTACTTCCCGTTTATTTATTGGTGAAATTAAATTTGGAAGGAGATATCGAAATCTCGTCACCACTGTTATCTCAATTTCATCGTCTGATTGTCAACCCCACTCTCATGATTTTACTTATTCCTGCCGTATATTTCCAGCGGTTTATAAAGAAGGAATGAGCAAACGAATCTACTTGTCTCCGCCACACATGGGCGGGGAAGAACTTGCCTACATCCATCAGGCGTTTGATACCAACTGGGTTTCTCCGGCAGGGCCTCACATTGATACATTTGAAAAAGAACTGGGTGCGTACAATGGCATCGAGTATTGTGCTGCTTTGTCTTCAGGTACAGCAGCCATTCATTTGGCATTGGTCATTTTGGGCGTGAAACCGGGTGACGAAGTGATCTGTTCTTCATTTACTTTTTCTGGCTCTTGCAATCCGATCGTTTACGTTGGTGCGACTCCGGTTTTTGTGGATTCCGAACTCGATACCTGGAACATGGATCCGGTTCTTTTAGAAGAAGCAATTTTGGATCGTATCAAGGAAGGCAAAAAACCCAAGGCCATTGTTCTCGTGCATTTGTATGGGATGCCCGCCAAACTGAACGAACTCATGGCAGTCTCTCGAAAATACGAGATACCGGTTATTGAAGACGCAGCCGAGGTACTTGGTTCTACTTTTTTTGGTCAGAAAGCGGGTACCTTTGGTGATTTTGGAGTCTATTCATTCAACGGGAACAAGATCATCACCACATCCGGGGGGGGAGCACTCGTTTCAAAAAATGAAGATTGGATTAAGAAGGCTCGGTTTTTGGCAACCCAGGCGAGGGATGCTGCCCCTCACTACCAACATTCTGAAATAGGATACAACTATCGGTTAAGCAACATTTCTGCGGGCATTGGTCTGGGGCAATTAAAAGTAATTGACGACCGTGTTCGGCAGCGGAGAGCCAACTTTGAGTTTTACCGAGGTGCACTTGGCCACCTCCCGGGCATTTCTTTCCAACCCGAAATGAGCGGCTCATTTTCTAATCGATGGCTTACTACTATTCTTATCGACCCCTCTAAAACTGGTGGAATCACCCGAGAAGACATTCGCATTGCGTTGGAAAAAGAAAACATCGAAAGCCGTCCCCTCTGGAAGCCAATGCACCTCCAGCCTGTTTTTCAACAATTTCCAAGCTATGGGGGAGGAGTGAGCGAAAGACTGTTTGAGCGGGGACTTTGCTTGCCTTCGGGGTCTGCCTTGAGCCAAGAAGAACTGAAGAGGG
Source organism: Cytophagales bacterium (assembly GCA_020402945.1). GTDB lineage: Bacteria > Bacteroidota > Bacteroidia > Cytophagales > Cyclobacteriaceae > ELB16-189. Next base: position 55,295 of record JADBYQ010000053.1, read on the forward strand.
TGATCAGTTTTGTTCTATAAAACCCTAGTTGTTGTTGGTCGCCTGACCTAGTTGTTGTTGGTCGCCTGACCAACAACATTATTCCCCTGGTTGTTGTTGGTCGCCTGATCCTAGTTGTTGTTGGTCGCCTGACCAACAACATTATTCTTGAACATTGAATCAACTTCCCCGTTTTTATCTGTAGCGATTTTGCTTATTTTTTAAAAAATGCAAATCGAGCAGCATCCTGTCCAATTCTTCACAGCAGTTTGTTATGATTGGCTCAAGCTGTTGGATACGTCAAAGGCAAAGGAAATAATCATTGAGGCACTTAGGTACAGAGTAAGCGAGGGGCATGTTAAAGTAGCTGCTTTTGTGATCATGCCAAATCACATTCATCTTATCTGGCGCGTTCAAAATGGGTTCGAACTAGAGGACGTGCAGCGAGATTTCTTGAAGTACACAGCCAAGGGCTTGTTGACGCTAGTCAAAAACAGCAAGGGCGAACGTGGCTTGGAAGAATTATTTGTTGGGTTGAAGGACAGAAAGTTTCAGGTATGGAAGCGAAATTCGATGAGTATTGATTTGATACATGAATGGTTTTTCAAGCAGAAATTGGAGTATCTTCATGCTAACCCATGCCAACCACACTGGCGGCTATCCGAACAGCCAGAAAGCTATCACTTTAGTTCAGCAAGATTCTATCAAACAGGGTTAGATGAGTTTGGATTTCTTACGCATCATACTGAGATATAGATTGTTGGTCAGGTGACCAACAATAACTGGGGTTGGTGGTTAAATTGCGTATTTTTTGTATTGAGATTTAGATTGTTGGTCAGGCGACCAACAATAACTGGGGGTAGTTAAAATGCTTATTTTTTGATATTGAGATTTAGATTTAGATTTAGATTGTGGGTCAGGCGACCAACAATAGAAGGGGGTTGGTAGTTAACATGCGTATTTTTTATATTGAGATTTAGATTGTTGGTCAGGCGACCAACAATAACTGGGGCTTGGAAGAATTATTTGTTGGGTTGAAGGACAGAAAGTTTCAGGTATGGAAGCGAAATTCGATGAGTATTGATTTGATACATGAATGGTTTTTCAAGCAGAAATTGGAGTATCTTCATGCTAACCCAAGC
>JADBYQ010000054.1 GCA_020402945.1 Cytophagales bacterium
AGCACAGACGGAGGGCTGACCTATAGCACTTTAGTGGCCGATGCGGTTCATACGAACGTGGCCACAGCGACCTTGTCGTTAACGGCAGCCCCGTTAAGTTTCAATGGCAGATTATACAGAGTAAGGGTAACGGGCGGTGGCACTTGTACCAGCCGTGTGTTGAACAGCAACGGAGCGGTATTGAACGTACTTGCTAGACCAGTAGGGGTAACAACTACTGTTACTCCAGTGTGCAGCAGTTTGGGTTACACGGTCAATCCCCAGGTGCATGTCAGCAATGGTGTGGGGAGTACCTTCATTTGGGCGGTTAACTACAATGGATTGCCGGGCGGTGTAGGGGATGTGGGCACGCCATCGTTATTGATTACCGAGCCGGTGTCGTTGAAGAACTTAACGGGTTCTACTGTGAACGTAGTATACACCATTACGCCTACCAGTGTTACAGGTTCCTGTTTGGGGGTTAGTTATACGATCACGGTTCCTATACAGAGCGAGCCTGTTGGCAACAATGCAAGCCCTGCAGCGATCTGCAGCGATGCAGGAGTGAATTACAATTTACAGACCAATGTGAACACGCTTCCGGGCAACAGTCAGGCGAGCACGTTCAGTTGGTTGGCGGCAGACAATACGAATGTTACGGGGGAGAGTTTGAGTGCGCAGAACGGAGTGACGATCAGTGATGTGCTGGTGAACGTGAGCGGTAGTGACCAAGTGGTAGTTTATACGGTAACGCCTACGGGCACCAATGGCTGTGTGGGCTCGGCCTTCACGGTTAGCGTGACTGTGAAGAGCAAGCCGGTAGGAATTTCAACCACCACCTCCACTTTCTGCTCCGGGGTGGCCTTCAACATTGTACCTACCATAAGCAACGGTATGAGCGCAAGTTTTACCTGGACGGCAACGTATCAATCAGGTTTGACAGGTGGGTCTGGAAGTGGTACTGGGAACTTAACGGAGACTCTAATAAATGCATCCTCTTCCCCTAAAAATGCTATCTATACACTTTTACCGACCGGATTACCCTTAATTAGCAATGGCTGCATTGGTGTACCTTTCACCGTAACCATTCCAATTGATCCAATCTCGGTTGGTATTGCGCAATCAGTCGTTCGCTGTAGCGATGAAATAACTAACGTATTAATAACAACCACTGGTTCGTCTGCACCAGCTTCATCGTTCAATATTTCTGTGAACTCCAACGGCCTCACTCAGGTTGGAGGCACAGACAGCAATGGTACCTTGAAAAGCAATACAGAAATTCAATCGGATGCGTGGCTCAATACAAGCAGCTTGCCTGTAAACGTAGTTTATACGATTACGCCAATCAGCTCATTTGGTTCATGTCTCGGCAATTCGTTTGATATTATCGCAAACATAAAACCAAGGCCCGTTGGAATCAACCAAACTATAACACAGTGTAGCGATGTTGCAACCAATTACAATTTGATCGTTAATGTGGCACTTCTGGGAAACAATGTGGGAAGTACTTTTTTATGGATTGCAGCAGCTAATGGAAATGTAGGAGGGGAGAGTACATCGCTACAATCCGGATCAATTATTACTGATGTACTGAACAATGTTAGCAATACAAATCAAACCGTAGTATATGACGTAACTCCAACGGGGGTAAATGGATGTGCGGGAGCAACTTTCCAAGTATCAGTCATTGTAAAACCAGAACCAGTTGGAACGATACTTTCTGCGCCAACAATATGTAGCGGTTCACCGGTTAGCTATAGCCTACAAGGAAACATCAATCTTTCGAATGGAATACAATCAACCTTTACATGGATTGCAGCTAACAACCCAAATATTACAGGTGCCAGTACAGTTAGTATTCAAACAACTTCAATACTTTCAGATGAATTAGTAAACACGTCTCTCGTTCCTCAAGTAGTTACCTATACCATCTATCCAACGGGAGTAAATGGATGCGCAGGGGATATGTTTACGGTTAATGTAACAGTTAATCCAAAAGCCCAAATTACAGCTGGCCCGGATTTGGCTCAATGCAGAGATATACCATCTATCGCCTTGCAGGGTGGTATTACTTACGCACCGAATGGTGTTGTTTGGACGGGAGCAACGGGGACTTATTCCAATAACCTAAGCCCGGTGTCTAATTATAGTTTCAATAATCCTTCTGAGATTAGCCAAACTCTACTCTTGACGCTCACCGCAAATGACCCGGATGGTGCTGGCCCTTGTTTAAGTGTGTCTGATCACATGAATCTTAAAATAAACCAACTGCCAAGTCCGGCAATTTTGACCTCATCAACTACGGTGGTACAGAATTCTCCGAACTTTACAATAACGGGTGCAAATGCCGGAGGGAATTTTACAATTACCCCTGGGTTTGGGTTAAGTGGAACAACGGTTATTAACATCAGTGGCAATTTATTTGATGTAACTACCTTTAATCCTAGCAGTGCAACGATTTATGACGGCAGTTTGCCAACGATAAACAAAGTCACTTACACTTTCACTGATCCAAACGGCTGCACGGGATCTAATTTTATCAATGTTATCGTTAACCCCCTCACGCTAAACGACTTTAGATTGGAGTACTCGCTAAATAATCCGGTTTCGTTTGATGGCGTAGACTTATTCTCGTTGTGTGCTAACAAGGGCATGATATTAATCAGGGGCACGCCAGCTGTTACTACAGGCTCAGCACCAGAAACTTCGATGATTTCTGTTCCGCGATTTGTTGGCGGGCCAGTTGCACCTATTTCTTTTGACGGAACAAACTACTTCCTGGAAACAGATGGGTTAGCATCAGATACATATCGTATAACGTACACCTACAAAAATAGTTTTGGAGCTATTAGCATAAAGCATCACGATGTTCAGATTTTTGCGACACCAAATGCGAAAATAATGATCCCGACAAATTCTTGTGTTGCGAATGCTATTGATTTAGATGATGATTCAACCATGCCCGCTCAAAATCCGTTCGGAGGAATTATTAATAAATGGAGTTGGGATTTTGATGATGGAACTCCACCTTCCACTTCTCAGGATACCAGTCACGACTACAATTTACCCGGTGCAGGTGGTCCCGGCTTATACAATATTCAACTAGATATAGAATCGAACCAAGGCTGTAGGGCGTCAACCAATTTGGGCATTCGTGTTGGTGATGTTCCAGTTGCCAACTACCGTTTTGCAAGCATTTGCACTAACGATAAAACTATGTTTTATGATTTGACGATCCCGGGAACGATAAGCATTATTGATAAATACACGTGGAACTTTGGCGATGGAGATATACTGACTACGGCAGGGTCAAATGCGCTATTACCTGTGCCGATTGGAACACATTCAGGTAGGACATCGGGTACCTACAAGAATCCGACACACAACTATCTAACTCCAGGACCTAAATCAGTAATGCTAACAGTAGAGACCAATGACGGCTGCTTTAATTCGATTACTAAAACTGTTACTATTCTATTGGGTGGAACAACAGTACAACCAACTCAGGCTAGTCCATACTTAAACGATTTTGACGCATTGGTTGATGATGACTGGTTTAGGGAGTCCAAAGTTATTAGCCCGGTAAACACGCTGCCTGTTTTATTTGGCGAGAATAGTTGGTTGAGAGGGACTCCAAAAGGATCTACAATAAAAACAGCGGCTTCTGGATCAAGGGCTTGGTGGACTGGTGAGAATATTGTCGGTTCTAGTGTCGTACCTCCTACATATTATCAGCGCGAGGCATCATGGGTCAATGGCCCGTGCTTTGATCTTACGCAACTAGAAAGACCAATGGTGGCGTTAGATTATTGGTCTGATTCTGAGAAAAATATTGATGGCGCGGTGTTGCAATATTCTACTGATGGAGGTCTAAACTGGCAATTGGTTGGGCCGTTGGCGGGTGAGCCAATCGACCAGGGGATTAACTGGTATAATGAAAGAGGACTTCCTTCAAACCCAGGTCAAAACTCCTCATTTGGTTGGACCGATAAGCAAGGCAAATGGAAAAATGCGCGGTATAATTTAGATATTATTCCAAAAATAGACCGTGATCAGGTTAGGGTTCGAGTTGCTTTTGGAAGCAATGATGGCAACGAATCCTCCAAAACGTATGATGGATTTGCTTTTGATAATTTCTTTGTGGGAGAGAAGAAACGGCTGGTTCTGATGGAGCATTTTACCAATTCATCGCTAAGTGGAAGTGTTGTGGCGGACAATTATATCAATAACTTATATAACGAGCAGATCATTTTGGTTCGGCCTGGTGGGCAAAGTGATTTCAATGACATACAGTATCACATCAGTTTTTCGTCCGGGGGCAGCGATTTATTAAATTCAGATAATCCAAATGATCCGAATGCTAGAGCGTCAAGCTATGGCGTTTCACAACCACCAAAGGCATTTATTGACGGGATTAGAAATCAGGTATTCGATGGGACTTTTACTAAGTTGAATAAGATCGAAGTTGACAGGCGTGCATTGAAGGCGCCAAAGTTTACATTAAAACTGGATACCACAGCCACCACAGGAGCTAATAGAGAGAATTTCATCAACGTGAGATTAACGATGGTGGCTGATACAATTGTAAATACACCGTTAATCGCGCAGGTTGCATTGGTAGAGGATGATGTAGTTACTCCTGCTGGAACGTTTAAGAATGTGTTGCGGAAACTACTTTTTGGCAGTGACCCCACCAAACCGGATGGAATTACGATAACACAAACATTTACTGTTGGCCAGTCTGCCGTGCGGCCAGCGCAACCTGCGCCTGACGTTGAAATAAATGTGCCAATCTCTAAACCCAATAATTTGAAGTTGATTGGTTTCGTGCAAGACAAAAACACCGGTGAAATCTATCAAAGCACCTTCATGAAAGTGAAGCGCAAAGTGGGTTCTGTGGTTGTTGGGTTGGAAGACGATCCATTGAAGATAACGAATCTGAGGGATCTTCAAATCTTCCCTAATCCGGCCAACGGCAAGTTTAATTTTGGATATCCCGGCAGTTTCCCTGATGGATATATCTGGAAGATCGCAGATCAACGCGGTATTTTTGTCTTGACAGGAGATTTTACAGGCGCAGTCAATGGCATAAAATCAATCGATGTCTCTATGCTCGCTAGTGGCGTGTACTATGTACTGATCGGTGCCGAGGGCAAAGTACCCGTCTACCGGAAGTTGGTAGTAATGAATCAGAATTAGATTTAACCCAGATTTTGCAGTTGGATGCAAAATCTGCTCGGAGGGCTGAAGAATACTGACGGTATCGTCAGTATTTTCAGGGTTAACCTTGACTAAAATGCCATGCATTTTGGGTCAACCGCAGGCAAATTTTGCTACTGCAAAATTTGGGTTTAAGTTGCTGCAATTTCAGCATTGGTGCTATCACGTATGCGACAGAATCATTCGATCGACTAATGACACCGATAGCTGATGCCCCGACTTGTTTTTAAACTCAGATTTTTCAGTTGAACTATCCAGTCGATTTCTTCACTTTGCTTGATGACTGCAATCCTACGGGCTTTGCCCCAGCCGCCTTGCTGGTAGTTTATTTCTGATACCCATAAGCCTTCGCCTATCGCATTCCATTGGGTGATACCA
>JADBYQ010000055.1 GCA_020402945.1 Cytophagales bacterium
CAACTAATTATTTGTAGCCAACACTAAGTTAGTGAAGGACTACCTTTCTCCCTAGACGCCTCACTTTTTATAGCATAGAAGCTTTCTTCAATGGTGCCGTGAGGTGTAATCCAAAGTTTATATCTTCGTTCAACGTTTTGTGTCGGGGACAGGGCGCGGCTTCGGAAGCGCACCACTGAAGAAACACAAACGTTGTAGGGCATTTTCCGGGACACAAACAACTGACTATAAAAGACGACAAATGATAAAATTTGAACAGACAACTGAAGACTTGATTGCATTTAATAGTTATTATCTAAAGACACATTCGACATTTTTTCAAAAATATTGGAGATGGTTAGTTGCCACAGTATTCTCAATCTATGTTTTTAAGACATCAGGACAAATCGTTGACTCCCTTCTTAACTGGGGTAACTGGGTAATTGTCGGTTTTGTTGGACTAATAACTTTCCTCTTGACAAGACTCGCTGACTCTACGAAAAGAAAAGCTTTAATTGCATTTATAAAGAACAACCCTCAGAACATTGGCAACCGACAAATTGATTATGACGAGGAAAAAGTAACAGTAATAACCGATTCAAGTTCGACAGACTATAAATATTCAGCATTTATCAAAGTCGAGGAGAATGATAAGTACTTTTTTCTTTTTACAGGCAAACAGACAGCTTTAATTTTAGCGAAGAAAATAACTGACAAGGACGCACTAACTAAATTGATTGAGAAACTTCGGACAAATTCAAAATAAAATTAGAGTAGAAAAAACGCCCTACAACAATGTATTTGCGTCAAGCGGGGTTGACGTGTGATCCAACGTTTTCGTATCTTTATTGCGTTCGTTGTCGGGGACAAGGCGTGGCTTCAAAAGCCCCGCTCGAACGCAAATACTCACGTTGCCAGCAATACCGCGGGACACATCCGACAGAAATAAAACACGACACTATGGACATAACGCATTCCGACAGATTGGTAGAGAGGATTATGAAACTCTGGGACGATGGAATGAAGGACGAAAGCAAACTGGTTGAAACGCTGACGACAGAATTTCAAATAACAACGGACGATGCAGAGTGGGCATTAGAACTTACTCAAACCGGACTATTCAGAGCTAACATTATTTCAAGCGGACAGAAGTATCCGAAAAGTAATCTGACAGATGAGCCTATACTCAAGTCTGCACTAAAGGCTGGACTAAATAAATTAGGTCGACCTGAACTATATGAAATTGCTATCCGACAAGATAGACCGTGGTGGAAAATTTGGTAACGCTGGACAAGTCGACAATTAAGTACGGTGGAGAAGCGGCACTGCTGGCTAACACTGTATTTGCGTCAAGCGGGGTTGACGCGTAATCCAACGTTTTCGTATCTTTAATGCGTTCGGTGTCGGGGACAGGACGCGGCTTCGGAAGCCACGCTCGAACGCAAATACTCACGTTAGCAACCATGCGCTGGGACGACCAAGCTAACGAGTGACACATAAGCGAAAAAGATTCAAAAAGCAGAACAAGTTGGACAATTTGACCAAGGAATTGCCAGCCCCCAATTTGGCACATTTGCAGGCCGCGCATCCCGCCCGACTCCCAAGCCTGCAAAAGAGCCAAATCCCCCACCGCACAAGTGTGGACTAACTGAATGAATTCACTATTTTTGGATAATGAGTTAAAACCAAGATGACCAAAGACGAGGCAAAACAAAAGATAAGTGACTTAGTAGAAAGATTTGGAGAACAAATCGAATCCTATAAAAAATCGGACTACAATGAGACTTTGACTCGTAGAGATTTCATAGACCCATTTTTTAAAGCATTGGGTTGGGACACCGATAACGAACAAGGTTATGCAGAAGCATACAGAGAAGTAATTCACGAAGACAGAGTAAAGGTGGGTGCAGCCACAAAAGCACCTGATTATTCGTTCAGACTCGTTGGAGGCAAAAGACTTTTCTTCGTTGAAGCGAAAAAACCAAGCGTTGTTGTTAAAGACGACATCTTACCAGCTTACCAAATTAGGAGATACGGTTGGAGCGCAAAACTTCCAATAAGCATAATAACAGACTTTGAGGAATTTGCAATTTACGATTGCACAAAAAAGCCTAACCCCACTGACAAAGCTTCTGTTGCTCGGATAAAGTATCTAACATTCAAAGACTACATTAAAGAGTTTGACTTTCTATGGGATGCGTTTAGTAAGGAACGAGTTTTAAAAGGAAGCTTTGACAAATTTGTACAAGGCAATGCAAGCAAGAAAGGAACAGCAACAGTTGATAAAGAATTTTTGCAATCGCTTGACAGTTGGCGGACATACCTTGCTCAGAGTATAAGTTCTAATAACAAACAAATCAACGAAGACGAACTCAATTTCGTGGTTCAACAGACAATTGACAGGATAATCTTTTTACGAATTGCTGAAGACCGAGCCATTGAACCATACGGAAATCTCAAGACAACACTAAAAGGTGATTGCTACGATAATCTTTTTAAACTATTCAAAGAAGCAGACCAAAAATACAATTCAGGTCTTTTTGACTTTAAGAAGGATAAAATAAGCGAGGCGATAAAAGTTGATAATAAGGTTATAAAGAGCATCGTTAATGAACTTTATTACCCAGAAAGTCCATATGAGTTTTCTGTATTATCGGTAGAAATTTTAGGAAGTGCCTACGAACAATTTCTTGGCAAGGTAATTAGATTAACATCTGGCCATCATGCAAAAATTGAAGAAAAACCAGAGGTAAGAAAAGCAGGTGGTGTTTATTATACACCTCACTATATTGTTGATTATATAGTGCAAAGTACGATTGGGAAACTCATAGAGGACAAAACTCCAAAGGAGATTAGTAAAATAAAAATAGTTGACCCTGCTTGTGGTAGCGGAAGCTTTTTGATTGGTGCGTATCAACACTTATTAGACTACCACAAAAATTACTATTCAGAAAATGGAAAGCCATCAAAAGGAAAAAAAGATAGCCCATTAACTCCCGATGGAAACCTTACGACATCAGAAAAGAAAAGAATTCTATTGAACAATATTTATGGTGTGGACTTAGACTTCAATGCAGTAGAGGTTACTAAACTAAGTTTATTACTAAAATGTATGGAAGGCGAAACTCAAGCCAGTATCGCTAATCAGATGAAGATATTTAATGAAAGAGTGTTACCAACTTTGGACAGTAACATTAAAGACGGTAATACAATTATTGGCACAGACTATTATGATGAGCAGCTTGATTTAGGTTACGAAAAGAAGATAAAACCGTTTAATTGGAAAAAAGGGTTTCCTGAAATATTTAAAGATGGTGGATTTGATATTGTTATTGGAAATCCTCCATACATCCAACTTGCTATGTTTGACTGGTTTGACGACCAGCAAAAGAAATATCTACTTAAAACCTATTGCTCATCAATGGGGAGAATGAACACTTTTGGTTTCTTTATTGAGCGTGGAATTAACCTTCTTAGAGAATCAGGAAAGTTGGGCTACATTATTCCAAATACAATTTTAACTCAAGAATATTACCAAGAACTTAGACAATTAATACTTGAGAAAACGCACATAGACGACATTGTTTCCTATGAAACACTTGCGTTTGCGGATGCAGTTGTGGAGACAACAACTTTAATACTGTCAAAAGGGAAATCAAAAGACAAAAGTAAAATTACTTACTGCGATAAAGAGTTAAAATATTCAACAAGAGAAATAGCCCAAGAGACTTTTGAATCCTCATACAAAAATCAATTCAATGTTACGTATGATTCAGGTGACTCATTAATCAAATCTAAAATTGACAAAACTTGCTCAAAGCTATTTGGTGATATAGGAGAAATAAATCAGGCCATTGCCTTAAAGGCTGACAGAGCAGCATACTTATTTGATAAAAAGAAAGGAGCAAATTATAAACCAGTTCTTGATGGTCGCGAAATTAATCGTTATTCAATTACATGGAGTGGAAAGTATTTAAAATATGACTTGGAAGCTATCCATAGTTGTAAGAGAGAGGACATTTTTTTATCTAAGGAAAAGATTTTCTTTAGAAGAGTTTCGTCATCATTAATTGCTACACTTGACACTAATCAGTTTTATGCATTAAATACACTTGTTGTTATCAACAAGTACGACAAAATTGAATGTGACCTAAAATACATTCTCGGCCTGTTTAATTCCAAACTGATTAATTTTTACTATTCTAAATTTCTAAAATCTACAAAAAAGGTTTTTAGTGAAATCCAAGCCCGACAGATTGGACAGTTACCGTTTTACGAAATAAATTTTAAGTCACAGGAAGATAAACAGTCTCATACTGAAATAGTAAAAAACGTTGACACAATACTTAAACTGAACGAAGAATTGAAAGAGGTAAAACTTCAGAATAAAATTGACCAAATTAAATCAAGGATTGAACATCATGAAGACGTTATAAACAAGACTATTTATAGACTTCATAAACTAAGTGACAAAGAGATAGAGACAATTGAGAAAAGTAACGAATCTTAAACCGCACACACATTGACTGGCCGCTCAATTCAAGGCACAAACCAAAGCCAGCCAATAAGTGTGCTCAGTTTTGTGTAGGTGGACAAAGTGATTTTCAAAAGAGTAAAAATAATAACGTGTGACAAGCGCACGGTTGCTAACAAAATGTTTGCACAATGGCGGAGTGACGTGTAAGCTATAAGTGTTATCTTCGTTCAACGTTTGCCCACGCGGACAGTGGCGGCTTTGAAAGCCCGCCACTGCGCAAACACAAACGTTGTGTGCCATGCGCGGACGAAAATAGAAAATGAGAATATTGACTGTTATTTTATCGGTGCTTCTACTCGCGTCATGTGACAATGGAGTACGTTTTGAAACTCCACAGCCCGAAGGACAAA
>JADBYQ010000056.1 GCA_020402945.1 Cytophagales bacterium
CCGAGAACCAGCGGGGATTACATCAACGATATCGGAGATATCGGACATAATCCTGATCCGCTGAGATCGGACAGACGGAATAGGTGAATGGTCAGGTGGTGCGTACGATCTCACAACAATGTATTTGCGTCAAGCGGGGTTGACGCGTAATCCAACGTTTTCGTATCTTTAATGCGTTCGTTGTCGGGGACAAGGCGTAGCTTCGGAAGCCCCGCTCGAACGCAAATACTCACGTTGTGTGCAACATTTTTTTAGACGGTTTAGTTGACAACAAATAATGAATGAAATAAAGCAAAGAGAAGACGACCGTGCAACGCGACCAGTAATGATTGACTATATCATAGTGGTTGGGATAGTAATACTTGGATACACAATCTACGACAAACTCAACAACACCATTTCGGGAGTTGACCATAAAACAGCAACAATAACGATCTTAGGAACACCAGAGTTTATAGACGGTGGAAAAGGGAGAACCGACAGATTTGAGATCAAAACCAAAGAGCATCCGTCCAAATTTTGGATCTCGGGGAGTTCATTAGACGTGTTATTTAACGACTATAACTTAAAACAGAAGGTTGAGAACTTAAAGACCGGGGACCCATGTACAGTGACAATTAGAAAGACTGATGAGTCCTTATTAGGAATGCCGGGACAACGGATCGAAGTCATCGGACTATTAACTAAAGACGACTCGATAATTGAACTGAAGGACGTGGAAAGACAAAATAACAAATCATTTTGGATTGGTCTTGTCATTGGAATTCTTGTTTTTACAAGCGGGACAATCTGGAAGATTAGAGAGAAAAATAGACCAAAGAAATTGTGAGAATAAAAAATGCAGCACACAACACTGTATTTGCGTCAAGCGGGGTTGACGCGTAATCCAACGTTTTCGTATCTTTAATGCGTTCGGTGTCGGGGACAGGACGCGGCTTCGGAAGCCCCGCTCGAACGCAAATACTTACGTTGGCAGTAATGCCGTCCGGAAGAAGCAGACAACTAATGAGACAAATAATTCTGACCCTTCTTACTTTAACAGCTTTGACCTCGTGCGTAGTGACGAGGGGTTACAAACGAATTGGCGAAATTGTATTGATTAACACTTCTGGAGAAAAATGTGAAGTTGGACATTTAATTGATTTGGTCGACAAATGTAACCCAAAAGTAATTGGACTGAATCTACTTTTCTCAACAAACAACAATTTAATCTGCGACAATAACCTAATCAAAGCTATTGAGCAATCGGGAAAAATTATATTGATTGAAGGACTATATGATAGTCTTTCAGATGAGAGTTTTTACATAAAAGCCAAGTATACAGGAGAGACAGGCATCGCACACGACAGCGATAGTTGTGCTCATTGTTATTACAGGATTTCGCAGCACTCTAATGGGCGATTTAGTTTTCCATATTTCATTGCGCTACATTACGACAAATCAAAAGGGCCGCTATTAGCTTCGCAATCATTCCCAAAACCTTATCCTTTAAAGTTCTACCATCAATTAGCGGACTTTAAAGTTTTAACAATTGACGACATTGCCAAGGATAGCAATCAACTGACCAACAAAATTGTTTTAATTGGACGACTAGCAGAAAGTCAAACTAATACACAAGCAAACATAATTCTCGACATCCTTAGCGACTTGGACAACAAGAACATAAAGATTAACAAATATACCGACTACGTTAGACAGCAACAAATGAGTAAGGACTAAGACGGCACTACTGCCAACAATGTATTTGCGTCAAGCGGGGTTGACGCGTAATCCAACGTTTTCGTATCTTTAATGCGTTCGGTGTTGGGGACAAGACGCGGCTTCGGAAGCCCCGCTCGAACGCAAATACTCACGTTAGCGTTCATGCCGGTGGACAGCTCCAACGAAATTTGGAGTATATCTAAAAAGTATATACCTTTGAGCAAAGGCAATACTATGAAAAATCTATCATTAAAACTTGAGGACGACATTTTCCAGGAGACTGAGAAAATCGTGACCAAAGTAAAAAAGAACAGGAACAGGTATATCAATGAAGCTATCGAATTCTACAATCGACTTCATAGACGCAGACTACTTTCAAAACAGTTGAGTAAGGAATCAAAAATAGTTGCCAAGGACTCACTAGAGGTTTTGGCTGAGTTTGAAAAGCTGAGCGATGAAGATTAAGCAATTCGAAATCTGGATTGCAGACCTAAATCCAAGAATGGGGACCGAAGCTGGAAAAATACGACCAGTCATTGTTGTTCAAACGGACTTGTTAAATAAAGAGCATCCATCGACCATCGTTTGCCCGATTACAACAAACGTAAAACCGGACTCAGAGATACTGCGTGTTCACCTTAAAAAATCAAAGTTCGGACTCAAAGAGGACTGTGACATAATGATTGACCAAGTCAGAGCAATTGACAATAAAAGACTTGTGAAAAAAGTTGGAATAGTGGACAGCGACACGGCTGACAAGATTAGAGAGAATTTGAAAATAGTTTTGGACTTAGACTAACCGGCACGAAACGCGAACAATGTATTTGCGTCAAGCGGGGTTGACGCGTAATCCAACGTTTTCGTATCTTTATTCCGTTCGGTGTCGGGGACAGGACGCGGTTTCAAAATCCCCGCTCGAACGCAAATACTCACGTTGTGGGGCATGTTTTTATGAAGATACGTTTAACAATAATATTATTAATGGCATCGACAAGACTACTTGGACAAGTAGAAGTCGACTTTGTTAGCTCTGACATCTTTGACTTCAGGGCACTTAAGGGGTTTGACTCAGTTGTGGTTTACAATAAGTCGAGCAAAGCACGGACAGTTTACGAATATCATCTTGGCGTGCTAATAAAGGAAAAACGACTTAGTAAGGGAGAATTGTATTCCTATATTTCATATTCATCGACAGCTAGCGAAAACTCATCTAGGTTTTATTCGATGTCCGGAGGTTATTATGGCCAACCCCGTGTTTGGCATGATACCTACCAATTGACAGTTGAAAAAATCAGAAACAATCGGGTTGTTGAAAGAGCTTTCGATGACTCAGGTGGTACTGACTCAACGATGGACGAAAAGAGTTTTTTGGCTTACGACTCAAAAGACAGATTGAAAGAAGAGAGAATTTTTGATACTTCTGGTGCTTATACTGACATGTTTAAGCCAAATTCAAGTGAGGTTGACCTAAGCAACATGAGGGAGGTTGATAAAGAAAAAATTAAGAAGTATAATTATGAGGACGGAAAATTAACAATTGAATATATCGTGGACAGGAAAGTAAAAGGAAGAGAAGTGATCCTTTTTGACACCGGAGGAAGACCAACAAAAGATATGTTTCTAGACCAAGACAACAACAAACTTGGAGAAACAGTCATTATTTATGATAAGGACGGGAAAATAGTTGAAAGGGAATGGGCTTGGTATATATTTCAATCCATTTGGGGTAACACAGGTGGTGGCTTGGTAGGTTTGGACGGAAAGGAAACAGTATTTTATAACCTCAAAGGGCTTCCTGAAAAGGTAATAACTAAATACAAAGGACGAAGACCTGAGATTTCTTTATACACTTACTACTAAACACGCCCCACAACACTATATTTGCGTCAAGCGGGGTTGACGTGTAATCCAACGTTTTCGTATCTTTAGTGCGTTCGGTGTCGGGGACAGGACGCGGCTTCGGAAGCCCCGCTCGAACGCAAATACTCACGTTGGGCGCAAGCCGCGGACTCCAAAAAACGTAACGACTAATTCTTGAAATTCGGTTTCAATTCACGGGCGACCTGAACAGAGAAAATAAATTCAGGACTACTTCGTATATTTAAGAAACAATTTAACAACAATGAACGACCCTCTTTTGACAATACTTGAATTTGCCTTTGGACTAGCGACATTTTACTACGCCTGGGACAGACTATTTAGAAAGCGTTCAAATTCAACGAAAAATAACGCTGGACTAGGCTCGACTGGCAGTGGAGTAAAAAATTAATCGGTGTCCGCGGAGAGTCTTCAGCACGGGGACACAATTCCGTTTACGCACAAGTAACGGTGGACCTTGCTCACGTTCAAAGTTTGTGGTGCACTGACCGTTTCGTCTAACCTTAAAGAAAATGGTCAACTCACTAACGTTTGACTAAAAAGATTTCACCAAACCGACAACGAGTCGTAAAATCTAAACGGTTGACGAACGGCCAGCGCCCAACAAAATGTTTCTTCAATGGTGCGGTGACGTGTAATCCAAAGTTTATATCTTCGTTGAACGTTTTGTGTCGGGGACAGGACGCGGCTTCGGAAGCGCACCACTGAAGAAACACAAACGTTGGCAGTAATACGCCTGGGACAGATTGGATTTCAAATAATGACAGAAGAAGAAATCATAATAAATAAAATTGCGCAGGACAAGTTCGACTTTGACAAAGGAGTCCTTTGGTTCAATGAGCTTCCGGACGACAAACAAAAGCGAGTAATCGATACATTGATTCTATTTGTTCAACAGTCACATCCGACAAAAGAGATTGTTGACATTGGACTTCACAAAGCACCAATCAAACAGACGATGACTCCTGTTGTAATTTTCAAGACACAAAATCTAAAGACAGCTTTAAATAAAATGAGGACTTTGCCTAGAGACGAGTGGAAAAAGGCTTTCGTGACAATGATAAGTATTTTCAAAACGGCTGACACAAAAAGAAGAGAGATTTGGTGTAAAGACGGCTGTCAACATGAGTGGCACAATTTAGATTAGTGAAAGGCGTACTACTGCCAACAATGTATTTGCGTCAAGCGGGGTTGACGCGTAATCCAACGTTTTGGTATCTTTATTGCGTTCGGTGTCGGGGACACAGCGCGGCTTCGGAAGCCCCGCTCGAACGCAAATACTCACGTTGTGGCCAATTATTTTAAAGACGATGGGGTTCTTAAACAAGATATTCGGACAAACAAAAACGACTGACAAGGTAACTGAACCCTACCCAAAATTTGTGAATACGTATAAGCCTGACTTCGACTCAATACACGACTTCGGACAAATATCTAGCATTTTTGAATGGGTTTACAATCCAGACTTTGAAGTCGCCACAAATTGCGCACGGACAGTTCATAGACTGTTGACTAAACAGACAACGTTTAAAAATAAAACACTTTATAATTCATTAAAATACATTAGCATCAATAAAGCTGACATAGGAAAGTTTGACAGATTCGATGGAAATCTAAAATTAAGTCTTCTTAACGTTGCCTCAATGAATAGCAGTGGATACGTTCGAGAAGAAGCACTCAACGGACTATTGGCTAATTCAAATCAATTCACATTCCCCTTCATACTCTTTCGACTTGGCGACTGGGTTCCGGTTATCAAATCAAAAGCTGAAAAAGCTATCAAAGAGGTAATTCAAAGAGAGGAGCCTGACTTTTTGATTAAAAACCACAGACTAATCGATTGGCTTTTAAAAATTGAAAGAAGTGACCTTAGACACATCCATGACGATATAACTCAATTCATTTTTTCGGATAAGAATATTGAAAGAATTATAAAGTCGCTTGACAAGTATTCGGACGGTGACAGGTTTTTTATTTTTAGAAATCTAATTCAAAAGGACAAACTGC
Organism: Cytophagales bacterium; assembly: GCA_020402945.1. Lineage (GTDB taxonomy): Bacteria > Bacteroidota > Bacteroidia > Cytophagales > Cyclobacteriaceae > ELB16-189. Next base: position 5,587 of record JADBYQ010000056.1, read on the forward strand.
AAGACTCAGTTCTTGAAGAGATACTTTCGGATAAAAATTACTTGATAAGGCTCTTAGCCATCAAAAACATTGAGTTTATCAATGACCCTGACTTGACAAAAAGACTCCTTAAGGACCGAAGTCAAAAGATTAGACAGTACGCTGTAAACAAGATTCCACAAAGTCAGATTAATGAATTTAAAGCAGAGATATATCAACTACTTTTTGACTCATCATCAGGTATAAGGTTAGCCGCCAGACTTAGCCTGGATAAGATTGAAAAAAATGACTTCTTACAGATATACAAGGAACACATAATTACAAAGCCCAATGTTGGATGTATTGTCGGACTGGCAGAAGTCGGCACTAAAGATGAAATTGATATAATCGAGAGATTTCTTAAATCAGAGTCCGTTAAGTTTAGAGCAGCAAGTTTGTTTGCAATTTCCATTTTGGACTACGGTCAAGCAAAGAAAATAGCATTTGACCTATTGAATGATGACTCGAACACCGTGAAAAAGACATGCTGCACCATAATTGAAAAGGAAATATCCACAGCTGACATCGAGAAACTTAGGGCGATATATGACTCAGGACAAAATGAAACTAAAAGATTCGTATTAAAAGCCATAAGCAAGTTTGGCGGATGGAGTATCGCTGGAGATTTTCTCAAAGGTATTTTACAAGCTGACGACAAAGTTAGAGAAACAGGCTATGCACTTTTAAGTGGTTGGTATAAGTACTCTATCCGACTTGGTACAACCCAACACACGGAGGACAAACAGTATGTAATGAATATTTACAACGCTGGACATTTTAGCAACATTAAATTGCCACCCGACATTGACAGAATAGTAAAAGAGATACCCTTTGTATTTAGTGCGGACAAAAAATAACTGGCCACAACAAAATGTCCTATGTATATAGGCTAGCAGCCAG
>JADBYQ010000057.1 GCA_020402945.1 Cytophagales bacterium
TACTTTGAAAAAATAGGGGGCCAATTCACTCTCAAACTAGCATTGAACATGAAAAGAAGGGAATGGTGCAAGGGACTTTGGAACCAATCGAATTCAGTCTCCTTCCCCTTTCAATTCTCTAATGCGTAATCTGGGTTAAACAAATAACCATTCGAAAAAAGAAGAGCCTGCAAAAAATGCAGGCTCTTCTTTTGTTAGACAAGCGCTTATAACCAATCCAATCGAGTTACGGTCTTCTCCGTTACAAGTTCGCCTGTGTGTTTTGTCTGCTTTGGTTCAACCAGCATAATATGAACATCCTCCCCATTTGTCCTCGGTCGATGCTCCACACCTTTGGGCACCAATAGAATTTCTCCCGTTTTTACTTCCACTGTTTTATCACGAAAGTCCATAATCAGAGTACCCTTGTAGATGATAAACAACTCATCCTCGTGGTCATGCTTATGCCAGACAAATTCGTCTTTTACTTTCGCAAGCTTCAGATAGTTGTCGTTCAACTCCCCAATAAGGTACGGATGCCAATACTCCTTGATTGCTGCGAACTTTTCTTCAATATTAATTGGGCTCATCTTTCAGACTACTTGTTGATGTAAAGTTTTTCGTAGTACTCCTCGAGCATGCGCTTAACTGCAAATCGTTCTTTCGTGCTAAGTATGCTCTGCTTCATCATTTCTACCCATTTCTTCTGATTCGTATAGTAACACGGAACAACTTCCTGAAACAAGACTTTGTAAAAAGCTTTTTGGTCGTGGGCGTCTAATTTTTCTTCCTTCTTGTTTTCGTAACCATCACCAATTTGCCAGCCATTCACTCCGTGCTGGCACGCTTCTGGCCACCACCCATCCAAAATACTTAGGTTTAGCACTCCGTTCATAGCGGCTTTCATGCCCGATGTGCCACTGGCTTCCTGTGGTCTTCGAGGATTATTGAGCCATACATCACTGCCACGCACTAGCATCGAACCGATCGTCATGTCATAGTTCTCCAAGAATACCACTGAATTGGGGTACTCTTTAGTAAGTGCAACAATATTTTCTACAATTTCTTTTCCACGATCATCTTGCGGATGAGCTTTTCCCGAAAATATAATCTGGAGTTTTCCACTGCGAAACAATCCATCGATCTTAGGACGATCCGTAAAAATAAAATCACTGCGTTTATAAGGCACGGCTCGTCTAGAGAATCCTATGAGCAGTGAGTCTTCCTTTAATTGAACGCCTGTGCGCTCCTTAACAAACTCAAGAAGCTTTTTCTTATTTGCCGAGTGAGCCGATCTCAAATCACCTCCTCTTTCCGCGGTTTCGATCATTCTTGAGTCAACCCATGTGGGTAGGTGGATGGCGTTGGTGATTCCAACAATCTCTGAGCGATCTTTTACTTTACTCCACATCTTGTTGGCAGTAACGGCATGCAATTGAGCAACGGCATTTGCCTTTCTTGAAAGCCGCAAAGCGCCTACCGTCATATTAAATGGCGAGCCACCGAGTTGTTTTAATTGCTTTTTGGAAAAGCTTGCATTATCCGCGCCCATGTACAAAAGCCGATCGATATAATGCGATTCGTTGCCTTGTACCACTGGCGTATGTGTGGTAAAAACTATTTCGTTTCGTGTTTTTCCAAAAGCTTCCTCAAAGGTCTTGCCGCCTTCCAATTTTTCGCGTATCAATTCAAATCCTGCAAAAAGCGCATGGCCCTCATTAAAATGATATACATCGGCCTTAATGCCAAGTGCTCTGAGGGCCTTCACTCCACCGATGCCTAAAACCATTTCCTGTGCTATCCGCTCTTCGCCAAACCAACCATAGAGCTGTCCGGTAATCCAGGCATCCTCATTGCCGGGTACATCCGTATCCAACAAGTACAAAGGAACATTACCATGTGTATCGTCTAGCCAAACCTTGCACTTTACTTCGCGCTTGCGAATGGTAACGCTAACCGTCACACCTGTGTCTTTCAGAAAATCATATTTATAAATGGGATATGTGTCTAGTACCTTACCGTCCTTTGTGATCCGCTGATCGGTGTACCCTTGCTTCCACTTGATGCCAAGTCCAACCATCGGATATCCGTGCTCTTTCGCACCCTTCAGGTAATCACCTGCCAAAATGCCCAGGCCTCCCGCATAAATTTTGAAGTCGCTGTGCATTGCATACTCCATACAGAAGTAAGCAACGCGGGGCAATTTTGATTTGTCGAGTGCCATAGTTTTCAACGTTTAGTAAAAAAATAGAATGCCTGTATAGTCGTCACGGGTCACGGTTAGTCCACTGATGCCTAACAAATGTAGCTATTTAAGAATCGCAAAAGATCTGTATTTGAAGTTGATAAAGAAAAAAATAGACAAGGTTATTCCACGTAAAGCACAAGTCCTTTGAGGTACTCGCCTTCCCGATGAAAGATAGAAACAGGATGGTCGGCCGGTTGTGAGAGATGGTGCAGAACTTTGATTTGTCGGCCAGCTTGTATTGCCGCTGAGACAACGGTATCGTAAAACAATTGTCTATCCACTACTTGCGAGCAGGAAAAGGTGAACAATATTCCTCCCGATTTAATGATCCGTATGGCCTCTGCATTTAAGCGTTGGTAGCCTTTCATTGCCTGATGTTTGGCTTCTTTATGTTTCGCGAAGGCGGGGGGATCCAAAATAATTAAATCGTAAAAATCCTTCTTGTCTTTAATAAATGTAAATGTGTCGGAGGATACGCATTCGTTTTCTGTCGAATCAAAACCATTCAATTGAAGGTTCTTCCTAGTCATGTCAACCGCCTTCTCCGATGAATCAACCGAGTGAACCAAGGCCGCCAAGTTCTGTAAAGCATACACTGAAAAGCCACCCGTATAACAGAATGTGTTAAGCACGGTTTTTCCAACTGACATTTCTCCCAGGAGCTTTCTGTTCTCTCTTTGGTCTAGAAAAAAACCCGTCTTCTGCCCCTCCTCCCAATCCACGTAAAATTTATTTCCATGCTCCAGAATGGTATGTGGCAATGCAGCCATTCCATAGAGATATTCGTTCTCGGTTGTGGGCTTAAGAGTATTCTGACTTTTGTAAAAGACGGCAGATAGTTGATCTTTTAAAACTTCTTGAAGAGCTAGACTGATGATATGTCTGTCGGTGTGCATCCCGGTAGAATGGGCTTGCATGACCGCTACTCCTTGATAAATATCTACGATGAGCCCTGACAGGCCATCCCCTTCACCATGCACCAGTCTATAGGCGTTGGTATTTTCATTTAGAACGCTTGTTCCAATTCGTTGTTGAAATGCAGCGGCTATTTTTGAACTATATAAATCGGCACCGGGTGGTGTTTCCGAAAACGAAAGCACCCGAACGGTGATTGTCCCTTTTTGGTAGTGCCCAAATCCAACTGTTTTCTTTGAAGCATCCTTTACCTCAACCCAATCTCCTTCATTGGGCGTGCCTTCAACAGATTGAATGGCCCCCGAAAAGATCCACGGATGAAATCTCTTCACAGAATGATCTCTTCCCTGCTTTAATCCAACTACACCTTTAATTATCATTATACTTTTCAAAAATATGCCCTTGACAAAAAGTAAAGTTACTTAATATATTTGGGCGTGAATCAAATTTATAGAGACATGAGAATTCTACTGATGGTATTGTTGGTTACACTATTCAGCTGCTCGAAACAACCTGCACCCGCTGATGCAATAACCCCTGACAATCCCTCCGAAGAAGGTGTAATTCCTCCGGGTGGCGCGAGGGAAGAGTTTACCGATACGCCCGGATTGGTGAGAGTGACTTTTACGGATAATGGAGTGACCAAAACAGCAGATGGCACGTACTTGAATGGAAAAAAGCAAGGCACTTGGTCAGAGTATCATCCGAATGGCCTGCTAAAGAATTTAACCACCTACATAAACGGAGAAAAGGAGGGAATCTCCGTGGAGTTGAATAACAATGGCCAATTGACAAAACGTTGCTACTACCATAAGGGAGTTCGACATGGAGAGTATAAAGAATTTAACTACGCAAACTTGAAAGAAGAGCGGGTATATAGTTATGGAAAAATCGAAGGACAAGTAAAAATCTACTACGACAACACCAAACTGATGGAAGAAAGCCTCTACAAAAATGGTGTTCGTGATGGTGTGTCAAAATGGTTTGATCAGGATGGAAATTTAACGATCGAATATGAATACAAAAATGGCGAGCTGATAAAAAAATAGAACAACTGCTTGCAATCAGAACTTTTTAATTGGGTTTTCGTTTTAAAGTAACATAGAACTGAAGCGGTTGATCTTGTGTTAGAAAATTATCAAATCCAATCAAACTTTTTTGTGCGAGCGTACGTCTTAACTGCGCTCTTTTTGTAAACTATACTATTTTAATTTTTTATGAAGCAATTTGCATCTCTGTTGGCAGCGGCTCTTCTAGGAAGTGTTGTTACCTTAAGTGCTTACCAGTGGTTCAATAAGAACCAACAACAACAAAACGTAAAAATTGAACATGTAAATGGCGTACCTTCCGCACAGGTAGCGTACCGCATCAATGAAAAAGGCGAAGCGGTCGCTTTGGATTTTACCGGTACGGCTGAAAAGGTAACCAAGGCGGTTGTTCACATTCGATCCTCTCAAAACAGCAATTCGATCGCTCGCGAGCGCGATGCCAATGACCCTTTTCAATTCTTCTTCGGCCCAAACGGACCGATGGAAAGAGGCCCCAGTCAAAGTTCTGGATCAGGGGTTATCATTAACGCGGATGGATACATTGTGACGAATAACCATGTGGTAAAAGACGCAGACATTTTGGAGGTGACGTTCAATGACAATAAAACCTTAAAGGCTGAAGTTATTGGCACCGACCCTGACACAGACTTGGCGGTGATCAAAGTAAATCAGAAAGATCTGCCGTTTCTGTCTTTTGTGGACTCCGATAAATCAAGAGTGGGCGAGTGGGTACTTGCAGTCGGAAATCCGTTTAATTTGAATTCTACAGTAACTGCCGGAATCATAAGTGCCAAAGGAAGAAATATCAATATCATCAACTCAAACAATCCCGCAACGCGGAATGGCCAGCAACCCAATAGCGCCATTGAGTCTTTTATTCAGACAGATGCCGCCATTAACCCCGGTAACAGCGGTGGTGCACTTGTTAATTTGGATGGTGGATTACTTGGTATCAACACAGCCATTGCCAGCCCGACTGGGTCTTACTCAGGTTACGGCTTTGCAGTACCGTCAAATATTGTAAGTAAAATTGTAGAGGACCTACTTGCTTTTGGAACTGTGCAGCGTGGATGGTTAGGTGTTGAAGTCAGAAGCATCGACAGTGACTTGGCAAAAGAAGAAAATCTTTCGTTGAACGAAGGTGCCTACATAAATGGCTTTGGCGATGCCGAAGACAGAAGTGCCGCAAAGGATGCAGGTATCAAGCCGGGAGATGTGGTTGTAAAAATTGACGAAGCCCCCATTAAATCAAGCACTGCATTGATCGAATACATTGGAAGAAAACGACCAGGCGATAAAATTACCATGACGATTGATCGCAAAGGAAAAACCCTGGTGCTTCCGGTGACTTTGAAAAACAGAAAGGGAAATGTTGAAACGATTAAGCGTGAGACAAAAGATGCTATATCCTCACTAGGGGTTGATTTGGAAGATGTTGATTCGAAAGTATTGAGAAAACTTGATCTGGAGAATGGTGTACAGGTAAAATCATTGGAAAGAGGTAAGATTGACAAGTATACTGACATGAGGGCAGGTTTTATTATTACACGTATTGATAACATTACCGTAAAGTCTGCCAAGGAAGCAATCAATATCTTGTCCAAGAAAAAAGTGGGAGATTTGATTACCTTCGAGGGTGTCTACCCGGATTACTCTCGTGAGTATATATATGCGTTAAGAATGTAAAACTAAACCCCTTATTGGATGAGAAGATTGTTTAAAAAAGGTGAGCGTGTTCGCAGCAAAATGGACGGTAAAGTGATGGAAGTTTTAAAGTACATCAAATCAAATTGGATTCAAGTAAAATCGTTCGACCTCGAATCAAAAGAGGTGCGAACGAAGAAAATAAAAGAAGACCAGCTGAGTAAAGCAGCCTAATAATAGCCCCACCTTGACGTGGGGCTTTTTTTTAGATGAAAATGGATGGGTTGATCTGTAACAATTCCATTACTTTTGAGTTCCTAAAAAAAGAGATTATCAAAAAGTTCGAAATTCCAGCCTACTATCGATCCTCCATCACGGGTCGAATAAAAGAGTTTCGTAGAGTAAAAGATCTACGTAAACAAGATTTTGAGCCTGCGGTACTAGACTTCGGACCTATTGTGTTTTTAATACCTCGCCATTTTGGATTCTGTTATGGTGTCGAAAACGCCATCGAAATCAGCTATCGGGCGCTCGAAGAAAACAACGGTAAGAACGTCTACTTACTCAGCCAGATGATCCACAATCAGGAGGTAAACAGCGATCTGGAGAGTCGTGGGATCAAGTTCATTATGGATACGGATGGCACGCATTTCGTCCCCTGGGATAGCATTGGCAAAGACGATGTGGTGATTATTCCTGCATTCGGCACAACGCTTGAAATCGAAAAGTTGCTTCTTGACAAAGGGGTAGACGTTCAAAAGTACAATACCACTTGCCCGTTTGTTGAAAAGGTTTGGAACAGAGCTGAAAAATTGGGCAGGGATAATTTTACTGTAATCATTCACGGAAAACCTAAACACGAAGAGACAAGAGCCACGTTTTCACATAGCGCAGGTAACGGCCATTCTATAATTGTCCGGGATATGGACGATGCCATCGAACTAAGCAATTACCTGCTGGGAAGTAAAACATCCGCTGAATTTTATGAAACGTTTGCCGGAAAACACTCGGATGGTTTTTCTCCCGAGTTGCACTTGCAACGTGTGGGTGTGGTAAATCAAACCACGATGTTGGCCACTGAAACGCAGGGAATTGCTGACGTCTTTAAGCAGGTGATGATTAAAAAATATGGTGAAGCCGAAATCAAAAATCACTTTGCCGACACGCGGGATACACTTTGCTATGCCACCAACGACAATCAAGATTCAACCTATGAGTTGCTAAAGCAGGAGGCGGATTTTGCAATTGTTGTGGGTGGTTACAATAGTTCAAATACGTCCCATATCGTGGAGCTTTGCGAGCGAAATTTTCCCACGTACTTTATCAATTCGGAACGCGAAATAAAATCGAAAGAGGAGATACAACATTTCAACTGCCATCGAAAGGAGCTGCTCACCACCTTTTCTTTTATACCCGAAAAACATCCACTCAAGGTAGTTCTTACAAGTGGCGCCTCTTGCCCTGATACAGTGGTGGACAAGGTGATGTTAAAACTAGTTAGCTATTTCAACGGTTCAAAAAGTGTAGAGGAAGTGCTCGCCTCTTTTTAGAATGCGAGTTTTTGTTTTCGGGGTATTCTTTCTTTCCTCATTATTGGCTCGTGCTCAACGCGAAGACACAATACGAAACTTACAGGAGGTAATTGTTCAGGCGTTCGCTTCTGAAAAGCCTTTGGAGCAAGTTGCTGCTTCGGTTGCTATCGTTAATGCAAAAGAGCTAAATCGTTTCAACAACACTTCGCTTCTGCCTGCGCTCAATGCCATCGCAGGTGTGCGCATGGAAGAACGCTCGCCTGGTAGTTTTCGCCTAGCGATTCGGGGTAGTTCGCTGCGCTCACCTTTTGGTATACGCAACGTTAAATTCTATTGGAATGGGTTGCCTTTGACCGATGGTGGCGGCAATACGTATTTTAAATTTACTCGATTTCAATTCAGTCAATCAAATAGAAGTTATAAAAGGACCAAGCGGAAGTTTGTATGGTGCGGGCATGGGCGGTGTACTGTTGCTGAATTCTTCTGTGCCAACTAAGAACGAAATTCAACTTTCGGCAGTCGTTGGCAGCTATGGTTTGCAGCGCTATCAGCTACGAGCAACTGCGGCAGAAAGAAAAGTAAAAGCAACGATTCAATATGCCCATCAACAGGCAGATGGCTACCGCCAGCAAACGGCCATGAGGCGCGATGCCTTGAATTTAGAATTACAAGTTCAGTTGGCCAGCAAAACGATTTTGCGATCGACTTCTTTCTACACCGATTTGCTTTACCAAACCCCTGGGGCATTGACAAAAGCCCAATACGACCAAGACCCGCGCCAAGCACGATTGGCTACCGCTACGCTGCCGAGTGCCATTGACCAACAAGCTGCCATTTACAATCAAACTTTTTATTCAGGCGCCATGCTCGACCACCAGTGGAATAACAACTGGTCGACTACCGTTGGTTTTTTCGGGTCAGTCACTGATTTCAAAAATCCGGCCATAACCAATTACGAAAAGCGCAGGGAAAACAATTGGGGTGGAAGAATGGAAAATCAATTGTCGTTTAAATTGTTATCGGCAACAGGCAAGTTAACGTTTGGTGGTGAGTTGCAGTTTTTCCATTCGCCCATCAGGAATTACGATAACCTACAGGGTGTAACGGGGAATCTTCAATTTAGCGATGAATTGAAATCTTCGCTGGCAACTGTATTCGCGCAAAGCGAATTTGACTTGCCTAATAATTTATATCTGACCGTTGGTGCTAGTGGCAATTTTATTTCCTATCAATTCAATCGCACCTCCACTATTCCGGCCATTCAACAAATCAGAAGTTTTGAACCTGTGTTGATTCCGCGTGTAGCCTTGCTGAAAAAATGGAGTGAATATCTTTCTACTTACGGAAGCATCAGCAAAGGTTTCTCTCCTCCTACATTGGCTGAAGTGCGACCGTCCACCAATACCTACAACGACAGTTTGCGAGCCGAAACAGGAATCAACTATGAACTGGGAGCGCGGGGAAATTTTTTCAAAAATTTTTCGTTTGATGTCGCACTCTTTTCATTGCAACAAAACGAAACCATTGTGGTGCAGCGGCAAATCAATGGATCAGATTTTTTTGTGAATGCTGGCAGTACCTCACAATTGGGTGCCGAGGTGATGGTGAGCTACTTGAAAGAACTGAAGGGTTCTCCGCTTTCTTCCATAAAAATCTGGACGAGCTACACGCGAAATAATTTTCAATTCAATACCTATGTTAAAAATCAGCAAAACTATTCGTACAGAAATTTAACGGGTACCGCACCTGTAGTTTTGGTTTCTGGATTCGATTTAAAATCGAAAGTAGGTTTCTATCTCAACTCCACAGTCAATTATGTCGATGCCATTCCGCTGAATGATGCCAACACCGATTTTGCTGCTTCCTATTATCTAATCGGAAATCGATTGGGGTGGGCATCGACCGTTAAAAAAATACCAATTGATATTTGGTTAGGCATCGATAATGCAACCGATGGAACCTATAGTCTGGGAAATGACTTAAACGCCACAGGCGGACGATACTACAATGCTGCTGCTGGAAGAAATTGGTATGTGGGATTTACATTTCGATTTCTTTGAAGCTTAATTACTGGCTGCATACTTCAGGCCACACGCTCCAAGCTTATTGTGGCTTGCAGCATGAAGCATGTAGCCCCAACTAAAGCCAATCATCGCCCACGAAGTATTTTGCTTCCAATCATCTCTGCATGCACTCGTGAGTTTTCAATAAACCATTTGTTCGTTTTTAAGCCTCCGCATACTACACCTGCGAGGTAAAGATTCGGTACGTTGCTTTCCATGGTTTCGGGGTTGTAAACAGGCGTATGAAATTCATCGTTTTTAAATTCGATACCTATCGACTTCATAAAATCAAAGGGTGGCTGGTAGCCCGTCATGGCCAATACAAAGTCATTCTCTAAAATTCTATTCCCGTCTGGCGTTTTGATTTCTACAGTAGTTGGTGTTATGGCCGTGATCTCGGAATTAAAAAATGCGTGTATTGAATTTTCCTTAATTCGATTTTCAATGTCGGGCTTGGCCCAATATTTTACATTTTCTCCGATGCTTGATTCGCGCACAACCATGGTTACTTCGGCACCTTTGCGCCACGTTTCTAGCGCGACATCAACAGCAGAATTTGCAGACCCAACCACTACAATCTTCTGACCGAAGTAAGGGTGAGGTTCGTCATAGTAATGTTTTACTTTCGGTAACTCTTCGCCCGGAACATTTAACAAGAACGGCAGGTCATAGAAACCGAGAGCCAATACAATTGCCTTTGCCGAGTAGGAAGCTTTCGTTGTTTTGACTTGAAATAGGTCTGCTTCTTTCTGAACTCTCTCCACTTTTTCATAAAGCCTTACATTCAACTTCCAACTTGAACAAACCCTTCGATAGTATTCAAGTGCCTCGGGGCGGGTTGGCTTTGCGTTGTTGGAAATAAATGGAACGCCCCCAATCTCAAGTTTTTCTGATGTTGAAAAAAAAGTCATGTTGCTGGGGTAATTATAAAGAGAGTTGACCAAGCAACCCTTCTCGATAATCTGATAACTGAGGCCGGCTTTTTTGGCCTCGATCCCACAAGCTAAACCTATGGGCCCGGCACCGACAATTATCAAATCGTTTGATTCCATTCTCAGAAGTTTTTGAACAAGGTACTCAGTTAACAGTGCTTTTTGTAACCCCTCTTGGTTGGAATGGCTCAATCAAATCCCATAGGTTTCCGTACAAATCAGCAAAGACAGCCACGGTGCCATACGCTTCTCGGGTTGGCTCGCGAACAATCTTGACCTGTTGATCAATTAGATTCTGATAGTCTCCCTCGAAATTGTCGGTGTGTAAAAAAAGAAAAATGCGTCCACCTGTTTGATTACCAATATGCTTTCTCTGTTCTTCGGTTGCTGCTTTGGCTAAGAGCAACGCACATTCGGTTGCTGCTTTTGGTGCCACTACTACCCATCTTTTTGTTTCACTAAGAATCGTATCTTCCAATAATGAAAAGCCCAGTTTCTTTGTATAAAATTCGATGGCGTCATCATAGTCATCTACTACTAAAGCAATTCGCGCAATATGCTGGCTCATGTTAGTTTTTCTATTTCGACAATCGCGCTTTTGTTCAGTTTTCCGAATACGTGTGGAAACAATTCACCATTCGTTGCCAGTTCAAATTTCAATTCGGCCAGCAGGCCCGATGAATTGATATGTAGCAAGAGTAAGTCTTTTGTATAGCTGTAGTATCGTTCCAACGTAGCCTTCACTTGTTCTTTTGTGGAGCAATGAATAAAGCCTTCTTGATTCAAAGACTCCGTTGTGTACTCGTCACTCGCCTGCTGCGCGACCCATGCGGCTAACGTTGTAATATGATAGATGGTGTTGGATTTCGTGTTCATTGTTCGCTACTTCCCAAGACCCAAAATGGCACTCGTTCGTTGGCGGGTTTCTGTCAACAACTTTTCATCTTTAGAGAGGGCGAGCCCGAAAGACGGTACCATCTGTTTCAACTTCTTTCGCCATTGGTCGGATTGGCTTCTTTTTTTAAAGCACCTCGCGACAATTTCTAACATCACTGACGCAGCTGTAGAAGCACCGGGCGATGCACCTAAGAGTGCCGCCACAGTTCCATCTGCGGAAACCACTAGTTCGGTACCAAACTCTAACACTCCACCTTTCTCTTTATCTTTCTTTATGACCTGAACCCGTTGTCCTGCCTCTAACAATTCCCAATCTTCCAGCTTCGTAAAAGGCACGTATTCACGCAAGGCTTGCAATCTCTGTTCTGGCGTCTGGCGCACTTGTTCGATTAGATATTTTGTCAATGGCATATTCTTCATACCCGCAAACATCATGGGAATGGCGTTGTCTAAACGAATCGACTTCGGTAAATCCATCAATGATCCATTTTTCAAAAACTTAGTTGAAAATCCAGCAAAGGGACCAAACAACAATTCCTTTTTGCCATTGATGATTCGCGTATCAATATGCGGCACCGACATGGGGGGTGAGCCAACTGTGGCCTTCCCATATACTTTTCCGTTATGCTTTTGAATCAAGTCTTCGTTGAGGCACTTTAGCCATAAGCCACCTACTGGGAATCCGCCATATCCTTTTCTCTCTTCAATCTCTGCTCTTTTTAACAAGTGCAGCGTGGCTCCGCCTGCACCAATAAAAACAAAATTAGTATTGACTTGACTTTTCTTGCCAGAACTGAGCTCCTTTAAAAATACATCCCAACCTCCCTTGCCATCCGGATCAAGATCAAGTGCTTCTACACCGTAGTGGATGGTAACACCCGGCATGGTACTAAGTTGGTGAACAATACTCCTGGTGAGTGATCCAAAATCTACATCCGTACCGATCTCCATTCGTGTGGCGGCCACAGGCTGCTTTGTGCTTCGGCCACGCATTACCAGTGGTGCCCATTCCGACATCAGTTCGCGATCGTCAGTATAAATCATTTCCTTAAAAAGAGGATTGCCTTGTAGCAATTCGTACCTCTTTCTTAAGAAATCCACGTTTGCCTGACCCCAAACAAGGCTCATGTGCGGCATGGGTGAAATAAACTCTTGGGGATTAGCCAAATATTTTTGCTCCACCAGATAAGACCAAAATTCCTTTGACACTTCAAACTGCTCAGAAATCTTTATGGCTTTCGTTATGTCGACTGAGCCATCTGCTTTTTGGGGTGTATAATTCAATTCACAATAGGCCGCATGACCCGTGCCTGCATTGTGCCATGCATCAGAACTTTCTAACCCTGCCTGATCGAGGCGTTCAAAAATTTGGATGGTGATCGTGGGATCCAATTCCTTCAAAATTATTCCCAGGGTAGCACTCATTATCCCTGCTCCCATCAGCACGACATCGGTTTGCTGCACGAGGGGCTTCACTTGTTTTGCCATCAAATTCTATTCCTTTAAAACGCCCAAGTTATGTTATCGAGCAACTGCTTCCAAACCAAAAAAACAAAAAAGAAATAGTGAAGACCTCAACGAATTATGTATGTTAGCATCCAAAGTAAATCCCGATGCACATCCGAGTTCCTAAGGTAAATCTTCCCAGAGTTGTGATTGTTGGTGGCGGCTTTGGCGGTATTGAACTGGCCAAGCGTTTAAAGAACAAACCCTTTCAGGTCGTTTTGCTAGACAAAAATAATTACCATGCGTTTCCGCCCCTTCTCTATCAAATTGCCACTGCTGGTTTGGAAAGTGCTTCTATTGCAACTCCTTTCAGAAAAATTTTTGAGGGCTATTCCAATCTTATCTTTCGGCTAGCGGAGGTTAAAGAGATTGTTGCTGAAGAGAACCGAGTCGTTACCGATATTGGTGACATCACCTATAACTATTTAGTGATAGCTACCGGTTCCACCACCAACTTCTTTGGGATGAAAGATGTGGAGCAACATGCCATGCCGATGAAGTCGATTCCGGAGGCACTCGATATTCGAAGCATGCTGCTTCAAAATTTTGAGACGGCTGTTAATCTAGAAGCCAAAAGCGAAGAACAAGAGAGCCTCATCGATATTGTGGTAATTGGCGGTGGACCTACCGGAGTAGAGTTGGCAGGAGCGCTGGCAGAGCTGCGTAACCACGTGTTGCCTGAAGATTACTCAGAACTCGACTTTGGCCAAATGGATATTTACTTAGTAGAGATGGGGCCGAGACTTTTACCTCCTATGTCGGAGATCGCTTCCGCAAAAACAAAAGAGTTTTTGGAAAAGTTGGGTGTTCAGGTCTGGCTGAACACAGCTTTGGTCTCTTTTGATGGCTATAAAGCTGTTTTCAATAACGGTAAAACAATACCTACAACCCACTTGATCTACGCTGCTGGTGTGGCGGGCTGTGTGCCAAACGGGTTTGCCTCCGAAGCTGTAGCGCGTGGGCGCAGGTTGTCGGTAGACCATCAACTTCGGGTGAAAGGAAATCATAATGTTTTTGCCATTGGCGATGTAGCCGCATTTATTCCGGAAGGCAAACAAGTTCCATTGCCAATGGTCGCACCAGTATCTATCCAGATGGCGACACATCTATCCAATTATTTTAAAGCTGGCCTCCCCGAAAATTTTGCTGGCTTCCGCTATGTAGATAAAGGCAGCATGGCTACTGTTGGAAAAAACAAGGCTGTCGTTGATTTAAAGTTTTGGAAAACACAAGGCACACTGGCGTGGCTGATCTGGATGTTTGTTCACCTGATGTCGATCGTGGGCTTCGGCAGTAAAATTGGTGTGTTGCTCAATTGGACGCAAAGCTATTTTAGTTCGGATAAGCGTTTTCGGTTAATCATCAATCGATACGTTAAGAAGAATTAGTTGGCGGCTCATTGCCAAGTCGATTTTATCGCCTCCACCAATCATCTTGTTCCTCGTCATCATCTTCACCAAAACCATAATCGTATGGCGGACCGTTCTCATCATCATAGTTTGGGTCGAGGTGGTAGGGATAGTATTTCATCCAATCGTCCTCGTACTTTCGTTTAATGTGTTGTATTTCGATTTGCAATGCACGAGCGCGTTCTTCGTCTGGAGATAGGTCTTCCTCTATCATGCCCTCGCACAACTCGGCAAAGAAAGCACATTGGCAATGCTCGCCTAACGTGCAAGTTTTATGTGGCGTGTTGCATTTGCAAAACTCAAAGAAACCCATGTGCCATTGTCGCACTTTTACATCTTGATTAAAATTTTGGCGAATGGTTTCGTACTGAATATGCTTGGGCACAGTGGTCTGCAAAACAAATTCGCAGTTGCAAGCACTGAGCAAATTATTGAGAGCCCCCAGCAATAGATGAATTTGTTCATCTGTGAGCTTTTCGTTGGGCGGAAGCATCTCCGATTTGATGCCCGTCCATGTTTCTAAATTGCGAACGGGAGCGGTGGCATCTTCTTCCTCAGCACTTATCCAATCCCAAAGGTCAACTTGTTGGCCATCTCTTGGAGGAGAAATGTTGGCGGCAGCGGATTCGAGGTCGGTTAGGAGCTGTTGGATGTAGAGGTTCATAAGGCCACTCTCTTTCATATGTGACTATTTACCGCATAGGGCGCAACGGTGTGCTGAGATTACAGAAGAAAGTCTTGTCGACTGCAACCTTCTTGATTACTTATACCTCTTCCCTTTCTTCACCACTATTTTCACATCCTGAAGCAAATCAATATGTCGAAGTACATCACCTTTTACGGCTATAATGTCGGCATACTTGCCTTCGCTTACGGTGCCAAAATCTTTATCAACGCCCATCGCCACCGATGGCCAATAAGTCGCAGCGCGAATGGTGTACATCGGATCGAAACCAAACTTGTTCACCCACACATCCAATTCGTTCCACGTGCTCTGACTATGAAACTTCATGGGGATGCCACTGTCGGTTCCAATTAGCAAAACCACCCCCGCTTCTTTCAGTTGCTTCACTTTGCGTTCCAGGGTTGGCTTGCGAATGGGGTTCAGTTGAAAGTAACTTAACTGTCCGGGTTTGGCGATGGATTGTTTGATGTCTTTGATAATCGAGTCGGGCAAGTCCAGGTGCCAACTCGTATTGTCGAGGTGTTCCGGGTTGTCGCGCACATTCTCAAAATTGTAGAGACCCTCTACGGTGGGCGTCCAAAAAAGTGGGCCAAGACTCATTTTTGCGGTGCGCTCTTTAATCATCGCCATGATGTCGTCCGGATATTCTGGTGCTGATGCCAAACCGGTGTGTTCAAAACAATCTACCCCTGCCTTCATCCCTCTGCGGATTTCTTCGGGACGATGAGAGTGGCCGACCACCTTCAGTTTATTCTTGTGTGCTTCGTCTACCACGGCCATCACCTCGTCCATGGTCATGTCGTCTTGATCAATAAGTTTGATACAATTCACTCCCGCTTTTGCCAGCTGTTGCACTTTGGCGCGCGCATCGGCTACCCCATTCACACCCCACCGAAAGGATTCAGTGCCGGGATAGGGTGCATGTTGTATAAATGGGCCGCTCATGTACATCGTGGGGCCTGGTAGTTCGCCTTTGTTGATACGATCTCGTACCGACAAACTGGCCTCTAGTGGGCCACCTAAATCGCGCGCGCTCGTCACTCCCCCCATTAGTAATTGATGGGCAGATGCAGGCATGATAATATCTTTTGCCGCCTTCAAATATTTTTTGTCCCAATGCGCGTAGTTGCTGTGTCCATTAATGTAGAGGTGCACGTGCATGTCCCACAGGCCGGGCATCACGCTCATACCTTCGGTGGAAATTACTTCGGCCCCGCTCGGTATTTGAAGTTGCCCCACCACACCGATGGCTTTGATGCGCTCACCTTCAATGATGATGATGGAGTTTTGTAGTGGCTTGCCTCCGTAGCCATCGATGAGTGTGCCTCCCACCAGGGCTTTGGTTTGAGCGTGTGAAAGAAACGGACCAGCAAGCAGAAAGAGGAAAAATAACTTTCTCATAACAGTAGGTGAGTTTAGGAGGAGAGAAAGGTAGCGAAAAAAATACTTGTCACGAAGGCACAAAAACACGAAGTGAAGTTTTCTTAGTGCCTTGGTGTCCGATAGCTATCGGACTTAGTGGAGATACGGTTTTGATTTTTATGCAGCCCCCTCGTCACCCGCTCACGCGCGAGGCCAACCCAGGTGAACTCGGGCCAGGCTATTCGCTTCAATCTTTTTGCACCAACACTAACGCCCTTCAGCAAAAAGGATTTCCGCTGCTATCCCTGGCTGGGAAATTCAGAAGGATTTGGTTAATGTTTTCAAATTGGTGAAGACAAGTTTATCCAACGCGTTTCAGAGTCGATCTGACTTTCGAACTCAAAAGCTCTGAGTACTCTGTCTCAAATTTCTCCTTCACACTCTTGTCTCTTACCTTCAGCTGTTTTGACAAATAACTGAGTTTTCTCCGATTGGCTTCGATCAAATCACTCCATGACATAATATATATTTCGATGTTTCCCTTTTTCTTCTTTTCAAAAAGAAATGGAATTCTGGACTGCTCAAATTGAGCATCCATTTTTGATCGCGCAAAATCATTTAGCTTCGATGAAATCAAAAGGAGTCTATACTTCACTTTTTCGGATGGAAGCCCATCATTCTTTTCAATAGTAAAGGCATACTTGTCTATTTGCGCTATTTCTTTTTGACCGATCGCGCATTTAGGTGCCTTGAGTTCCACAATCATGTATTCTTTACTACCATCATCAGTAATTCTTTCGTTGGTGAAAAACAAATCCGTGATGTCGTTTAGTCCCTTTTCCTTTAGAGGTATCAAGTTTTCGTCTTTGTCCGTTGGTTCGTAAACAAGTGTTTGATTTCTAATTTCTGTAAGGATGTTTCCTATCTTTTTATCAGACCAAAGTGAAATTGTGCCGTTGTATTGTTCTCCAAAAATCCATAGATGTTTCTGTATAATCTTGTGTAGTTGACTTCTTTCCTTTAAAACCTGAGCAACTTTTCCATAGACCAATTCATGAAGAAAATCTAAGAATTCAGAGTGATCTGCTACTTGACTGGCAAAATGCACAACATTTTCCAGCTCCGTCTTTAAGAGCAAGTCATGGAATCTTTCAATAGTTGGAGCGTCTAACTTTATGATTTTTTCAAAAATCTCTCGTATGTTCCCATCGCTGATTGCCTTGTCAATGAGTGGATATATCAATGATCTTATTTTATTGTCCTTAGCTAAAAGCTTGTACTGATCCTCTACCAAAAAAGCGGCCTTTTGAAAAATCGCTTCATGTGTTTCAGATGCTGGTTTCTCGTCTTTGTGAGGATTAAAGGAATCTGATGAAAGTTGGGCGGTAAAGTTTTTAAATCTTTGGTTCCTAGAGATGAAGAAGTCATTGATTACACCCTTAACAAAATTTTTAATCTTGGAAAACTCCTCGTCCCCCATTTCTTCAATATCGATATTGCGAAAAAGATCTAATGTAAACAGTGGCGATTCAACGTAGATAAACCAAGAACCCAAATCAGGCGAGTGCCAATCTGACGAATAAGTATATTCATGAGCAACTGTTTTAACATCTCCATTTTCGACTTGAAAAAAGACCTTAACTTTCGCTGGCTCAAGTCTTACGTTATAGAAGTATAATTTAACTTTTACGGTTTCGCCTTTTATGCCTGTATAATCTACTTTCTTGACTGTTGGTTTGTCATAGATAAATTCATCACGTTTGAGAGTTTTCCCATTAACTATGAATGAAACAGTGTTATTAAAGATTTGATATGGATACTTTTCAAAAAGAGCTAAATGAAAATTCTCCATAAGTAATTCTTCGGCAATTCGGTTTTTCTTTGGGGTCTTCTCTTGCTTTCCGTGATAAAGGCTTTTTATTAATACGGAATAGTATGGCTGCTCCTTTTTGTCAAAAATCTCTTTTGTCAACTCGAAATCGATATCTTTCAAGCCTCTTTGTTTAAATTCCTCTGTATCAATTGGGAAAAATACTCGTGTAAATTTTTTGATTGACTCGTCCCAACCAATTGTATCTATCTCTACCTGACTTCCTATCTGCAATGCACCAAATCTTCCTATTCCTTGTCCATCACTTTTTGATGTTGTTCCGATTTCTAAAATCTTAGACTCAAATTCACTAAATGGAACGCCATGACCATTGTCAACGAGCGATATGGACTTTATAGGTGAAGCCGATAGTTGACTCTTTTTCGGATAGTCAATTTCAATTTTTATTTCAGTCGCTTTTGCTTGAATAGAATTTGTAATTAATTCCGCAAGAGCGTAGAATGTGTTTTTGTATTTTGTTAAGAGATCGCTTAGGACTCTTGAGTTGGTACTAATCTTTTTTCTGACTTTCGTTTCCATAATCTATCAAATTTAGAATAATCTTCAGACTTTAGCAGAAACGACTCGCCTCTGCAAACACAAGATAAAAGAACATGAAAACCACCAACCCTAAAGTCGATTGGTTTTTTAACAAGGCCACGCCCTGGCAAGGGGAGTACAAAGCCCTGCGCACGCTCGTACTCAGCTGCGGGCTGGTGGAAGAATTGAAATGGGGCCTCGACCTCTTCAAATCTTCTAGTCGTATATTCGCTAAATGAATGCAAATTCCGTCATACAAGCTTCTATTGATTTTATAGATTCTCATCTTTCGGCTTTGTCAGATGATTGTAAGAAGGACTTTGCAAAGAGGCTTCGGCTCGAGTCGCAACCGGCAAATACCACATTAGTGAAGGAAGGCGAATTTTCTGACAAGCTATTTTTCATCTATGCGGGCTGCGTACGCGCCTACTATGTAAAGGACGCCAAAAACATAACCGATTGGTTTGGATTCGAAAATGATTTTATCTGTGCCATCAACAGTTACTTTCTTAATATTCCTAGTCCCCATTATATTGAAACCATAGAACCGGCCACGTTACTAATCATCAATCGCCAGGACGTAAACTATTTATGCGACACCTATCACGATTTCGACCGGTTCGGCCGACTGGCCGTTACTCAAACCATGTTGCAATTGCAACAACGCGTTGTCTCACTCCAGTTTGAATCAGCTCAACAGAAGTATGAAACTTTAACAAAATTGCGGCCTGATATCACGCAACGTGTTCCTCTCGGCCACATCGCTTCGTACTTGGGTATGACACTAGAAACGCTTAGCCGTGCTCGGCAACCTCGAAAATCGAATTTGATTTAAATCAAATGGCATTGCCGGATTTTGCCTCATCTTTCGAAAAAAACAACTTATGAATGTGGCTTTACTTGCGGCCAACGCGTTGGTGCTACTTACGTTTATCGCGCACACTTTTTGGGGCGACAAAGAATACAAAATACTTGAGCCCGTAGATGGAAGCACTGACCATCGGGAAAAATGGACTATGGGGCGAGGTGCTTTTCATATCGTATCCGCGGATTTTTTATTGGCTTTTATCGGGCTAACGCTCATCAACTTTACAGAATACGTAAAAGAGAAATCGCTTCTCCTGACTTTGCTGGCACTTTACTTTTTTGCCTACGGATTGGCGTTCTTATTAACGCTTATCATCTCTAAAAAATTTAAAAATAGCTTTTTTAGGCTCGGACAATGGTTGCTTCTGTTTACCATTGCAGGATTAATCTATTGGGGAATTGAATGAGGCACATAACGATTCGTAAAATTCATCTTGTCAGTGGCATAACGCTTACCATTTTCATTGGCCTTCATTTGGCTAATCATTTAGCGAGTATAGCTGGTGTGGATAGGCATATTGAATGGATGAATGCAATACGTCACTTCTATCGCGCACCCATCATTGAATTTTTACTTTTAGCGGCTGTGCTGATGCAGATGTATTCCGGCATACGGCTCTTTTTATCGAAAAGAAAAACCACAAAAATTGGATTTGAAAAGCTACACGTCTTCTCTGGTTTGTATCTCGCTGCCTTTTTAGTTATTCATGTAAGCGCGATTTTTGCTGGAAGGTTTATCCTTCATGTTGATACAAATTTTTACTTTGGTGCTGCAGGTCTAAATTCCTTTCCCGCCAACTTGTTTTTTATTCCTTACTATAGTCTTGCCATTCTTTCATTTTTCGGTCATATCGCAGCTGTCCATCATTGTAAAATGAAAAACGCTATATGGGGAGTATCGGTGAATGGGCAATCTAAAGCTATTTTGATTTTGGGGGCATTGGTTACGTTACTCATTCTTTATGGAATGACCAACGGATTTATGGGAGCCACCATACCTGAAGAATACAGACTTTATTGAAGTTCCGCTTATGAAAGTTATCAATGTCCACCAGCGAATCATTCATCAACCCAAATCTGCTGTAGTGGAATTATTCAATACGTTGGCTTCCAAAAATGATTTGATGTTAGCCACCAACAAATGGCCAGCTATGAAGTTAGATAATGGGCTCACAGTGGGTTCTAAAGGAGGACACGGGCCGATCCGCTACACAGTAGAAGCGTACTCAGCTGGAGAGTTTATTCAGTTTCGATTTTCTAAGCCTCGGGGGTTTCATGGTTTTCATCGTTTTGACATTGTTGCATTGGATATTCACACAACTGAAATAAGACACATCATTGACATGCATACTTCCGGGTTCGCTTTGCTAACCTGGCCGTTGGTAATCCGGTGGCTACACGATGCGCTGATCGAAGATGCTTTTGACAAAACGGAAAACCACTTTCTATCACAAAAAAAAGTGACCTCTTGGAGTGCTTGGGTAAAATTTCTTCGATGGCTGAGTTTACGTTTCTCCAACCATTATGTTTGGTGAGAAGTTCTTAGCTATCTGCAGAATCAAAATTTAGTCATTGGTTGAGCAATCGTTCGAGGCTATTGCCTAGTTTTACTTTTAGATCAAACAATGATTGGATTAACATGGAAAACTTGAAAGAAGCTCAGGCCGATATGCGTATCGGCTATATGAATGGTTCCATCGGAATAGTTGTGTCGGGTACGATGTGGCTCACCTCCGGATTGGTCGCTTTGGTTGACACTTCTGCTCATGCTATCTGGGCATTATTGATTGGTGGCGTTTTTATCTTCCCCGTTAGCAGTGTAATTGAAAAAATAATCGGGCAACGTGGAGCACATTCAAAAGGAAACCCGCTGGGTGCTCTGGCCATGGAAGGTACCATTTGGATGATCATGTGCCTGCCGTTGGCCTACGGCTTATCGCTTGTTCATCATGAGTGGTTCTTCCAGGGAATGCTGATAATTATTGGCGGTCGTTATCTGACATTTGCCACTATTTATGGTCTGCAGTTGTATTGGATATTGGGTGCGTTATTGGGCGGTGCGGGTTACGTGTTGTTTAGTTTTCAACAGGCGAGTTATGTTTCAGCATTAACGGGTGGAACAATTGAAGTCGTTTTTGGGATCTTTATGTTGATACGCTTGAAGAAATAGCATAAAAAATTGCTCAGAGTTATGAACGAACGCTCAACAAGCGAGCTAATGCCTAATCAGAGGAAAATGCTATTCCTTAACAAACTTTATTATTCTCGCCATCTCAGGTTCCTTTTGCATGCAACTTAATATATACAAACCTGGTACAATACCTTCAAGATCGATATCTACCTTTTCATATTCAGTGACGAATGTCACTAGCTCCTGCCCAAAAGAATTTAAGACAGTAACTCTGCTTCCAATTTTGAGGCCAGATATTATCAACTCGTGCTTGGCAGGGTTTGGAAAAATCGATAGCGTATTGTGTTGCTCATCAACTCCAAGCACTAGACACGATTGAAATACTCTTTCCTTGGAGTCACAACCGAGAGCATTATTTTCTATCGATATTTTTATCGGATTTAACTTCAATCGATCACAAACCAGTTTGATTGAACAACGAGAAAGCATCGGATTGTTTTCTAGGCGCAAAGAATCTCCGACACTACTCAAATTACTAAAATCAAAAATATGCTCTAGCTTTTGATTTGACCTAATTGCGAGTACTTTACCAACATTCTTTAGAGAGCTTAAGCCTAGCATGTTGGCAAGTGAATTACAAGCCTCCAACATAAATCGCCCTTTTACTTGTAGTAGTCCGCTGAAGCCTCGAAAGCTCTTTAGGCCAGAGTTCTTAATTCTTAAGTCCCCCCGTATTTCAACCAGGCTATCTAGACCAACCATATCAGTCAAAGCAACGTTATTTAGAATCACAAAATTTCCGGCTATGGCCTTTAATGAATTCATCCCAAAAAAATCGATCAGACCAGAGTTATCAACAACTTCGAAGTTTTTGCCTATTTCAAAGAGCTTATTTACACCGGCCATATTTTTCAAGGCTGTGTTTTGGCGAACAACCAAATCGCCCATTACGGTTTGCAATGAGCCCAAACCAGAAAAATCAGTTATACTTTGGTTTTCTTCAACCTTGATATCTTTTCCTATTTGAATTAACTTATTAAAGCCCTTCATATTTTTTAACCCGCGATTACCCTTGATGAAGAGACTTGAACCAATAGTTTGAAGGGCATCGAAACCGGAAAAATCAGTTATGCTTTGGTTTTCTTCAACCGTAATATCTTTTCCTATTTGATTTAGCTTATCGAGGCCTTTCATGTTTTTTAGGCCATCGTTCCCTTTGATGACCAAACTAGCTCCAATGGTTTCCAAGGTGCTCAACCCGGAAAAATCGGTCAACATCGGATTATCTAGTATGGTTAACTGAGACCGAATTGCAACAAGATTTTCAAGTCCAAAGAAATTTTTTAGAACTATGTTTTCTTGCACTAAAAATGAACCAGACACGTTTTGAAGTACATTCAATCCAAACAAGTTTTTAAGCTTCGCATTCTTAGCTAGATGTAGAGAGCCAATATCTTTAAGTGCATTTAGCCCGGTCAAATCTTCTAATGATTGATTTTCTTGCACAGAAAGACTTAAAATGCTCTTAGTTTTAGGTAATTCAAATCGAACGAACGAGGCGTTTTCAATTACGCTGACATCTCCAAGAATTGATTCAAGGTTAATTCCCTTGAGGCTTTGAAGGTTTTTGTTTCGGTAAACATAAAATGATAAACTATTAAACGACAAGTTCTCAATCCCCGTAAGGTCAATTAAATTTTCATTGTCTCTAACAAAAATTGAATTGCCGGCTCGAGCTAGACTCTCCAAACCCTTGAATGAGGTAAGGCTAAAATTACTATCTATTTGAATTCCGGTTTCTATCTCGGTCAAGCCATCAAGGCCGCTCAATGTGGTAAGGCTTTGGTTTCCCCGAATGATCAATGAACGCGGTAACCGCTTAAGGCCCTCTAGGCCTTTTAGGTTTTTGAGAACTGGGTTATGCGCTATCAATAAATCACTATTAACTATTTCTCGAAGCGCTGATAAGCCCTGAATGTTTTGCAGCCCATTTTTTTCTATTCTAATAGCGCCTACGCTATTCAAACTTTTTAAGTTATCAAGATTTAGTAGGCTTAAATTGCCAACCAAATCAAGATTTCCACATGTCTTTAAATTGTCGAGCCCGGAGAGATTCAACAATGAATTATTATTTTCAATGTATAAACCATTTAAGGATGTGATCTTCGTACAACAAGAAAAAGTTAAAAGAGATTTATTATTTTTAATCAACATAAATGGAGTGTCCTCCAAATTGGCTAGCTCAGCAAGATTAACCAGTGAGTCATTATCTGAAATCTCAATGCCCACATTTACTCTTTTCACCAATCTGAATGAGTTAAGTTCTCTGATAGCATCGTTGTTTTTGATGGTTAAGGATTCTATAGTAGAAACCGAATCAAGACAGTTTAAAGTGAGCAACGCCCGGTTGCCCTCAATGTTTACCGTCACCATATCACTCTTTACACCTAATAAGTTATCTAGGTTTTTAAGTGAATTATTATTTAACAAATTGAGGTTTGATAGGTATTTTATAGAACCCATTTTTCCTATTTGTTGAAGGTTATCGTTTTCAGAAATAGCTAGCGTATTTAAAACGGATAGCGAATCGAATGCGAACAAAATATCTAATTCTGGGTTAGCAGCAATGATAACTTCATTGGCGTCCTTTAATCTAGCAAATCCTACAATCTCCTTTAAGCTTCTATTGTTCGAGATGCTTATCTGGTACGCGTTTATCAGATCATTAAATCCGCTGATTGTTTGAAGAGCCTGATTGTCGCTAATGCTTATGTTTGTGTTTAGAGATCCTACAATTTCTGTGGCCTTCAAAGTTCTAAGATTCTTGTTTTCCTCTACATTAAGTGCTTCTTGAATTTCAAAGCCAGTAAATTCTAAACTAATCAACGATTCGTTTCGTTTGATAGCAACTCCTCGAATAGGTTTTGATAGGTTTCTTAATCCCACCAAATTAGTCAGCTTCCTGTTTTCTTCAACGACCAGACTGCCACTAACAATTTGTTTCAAATTACTTAAAGCATCGACTTCCTCTAGTTGCAAAAGCTTTTGTAACTTAAAATCTGACTCAACTACCCGAAGTTTTTCGAGGCCTCGTAGACTCTTGAGATTTTGGCAATCCGAAATGAAGACCTCGCCCGTAGAAACCTCAACGTTGTCGAGTCCCTCTAAGGTTGTTAGTTTAGGATTGGCTTCCATTAACAGTCTCTTAATCTCAATCACAGATTCAAAGCCTTTTAATGAAACTAAATTGGGATTATTAATTAGGACTAGTTCACAACTTTTCATCTTTTCAAGGCCAACTAGATTTTGAAGAGAAATATTTTGGTCAATATAAAATACACCCCCAATCTCCTCAAGCAACTCAAGTCCTTCTAAATTTGATATTCGTTTGTTGCCTTGTAGGTAAAAATCCCCATCAACTTTTCTAAGATTTTTTAGGCCTTTTAATTGAGTCAAATTTTCTGTGTCGTAAATTGAAAGGCGCCCTACACTTGTAAGTTGATTTAATGAAGTTAGGTCGGTTATAAAGGATCCGCTTATTTCAAGTACTCCTGCAAGCTTCGTGCATGTTGGGTACATCACCTTAAATGAATTCAGTTGGTCTTGTGTGCTTGCAATTAGTTCTGTTGGGCATTGTCCGAACAAACTAAAGTTTATAGCCAAGGCAGCAAAAACAAGCCGATACATCCGGTTAAAATAAATCATTTTTCTTAAAGTCAGAAGTTAGAAACTCTTTAAGGATTCAAAACTCAGCTTTGTCAGTAACATAGCCCTTCACTATCTCATTGCCTTCTCCACCTGACTTTTATCCCCCGTCATCTCCCAATGACCCAGCGAAGTAGGGATGCTGCCGATGGCATTGAGCTGATCGAAAAAGTCTTTCACGTGGAACGGTTGCTGCTGCGATTCTTTCTGTCTGGCAAATTCTGCCATCGCGCCTTCCAACAAATATTTTCCTGTGATGTAGCTGGAGCCGTAGCCCGGTTGGCGCATGTAGAGGTGTTGCTCAAAAATCAATAATTCTTTCTCCGTTTTCATCCAACCGCGGGGCGTGTAGTCGGCATGAATTTTTCCTGCCGCTTCCATCGTCAATTCGTTAGCGTGAGCATACAATGAACCAAGGCCGCGCGCGGCACGCTGGGCAATCATGATGTACACAATTTCTTTCACGCGAGGATCATCGTTGTACAAACCCGATTGCATGAACATTTCTTCTACTGCGGTCGCGGTGCCCTCATTGCGCGAGTCAAAAATATTGTACAGCAACGGCTCCCTGCGAATAATGCTGGAGTGCGGATCGTTATCCATCCGAGCCAATTCAAACCAATGGTAGAAATGTGAATAGAGCGGACGCGGATCGTGATGAAGACCAATGATAAAAAAGTTGCGCTTTTCAGCCGGAACAAATTTGCCGAGGTGGGCACGCAAAGCCGGCTCGAAATAATTTTTCACCGTTACAATCGAGTCCTTATCCAGAAAACTCAACAGGCTCTTGGCTGCGCGTTCGGTTAGTGCCGAAAAAGCTTCGGGGGTGTCGGCCGGTTTTAGTTCGGGCAAGTTTCGGTTGCGATGTTCTTCTAATTTCAAACCAGTCCAAGCGCGGGCAAGTTCTCGTTTCAGCAGCAGCACTTCGTCTTCCCACGTGAGTGGAACTAAATGTACATTTTGCTGATACCATGTGTAGTTTTCTTTTCCAATTCCAGAGGGACCTGTTTTAGAAGCAGACTGCTGTTCCAGCCAACTTGCCAAAACATTCGTAGAGACAATCGCTTCCTTCACGACCGTCACCACATCCTGTTGCTCGCTGACGCCAGGCAACGAAAGGATGCTTTCCAAATCTTTGCTTTGCGTTTTGATATCGCGAATGCCAGCAATCCACAAATCTTTGGCATTGCCTGTAAGGTTTACTTTTGCTTGTTCATTCAAAGGCACTATCACACGAAGTTGATTTACCAGTTTGTCTTTGCTTTCGCTTGTGAGCGGAAAGGCATACTTCCACACATCGACAATGGCCGCGTGAGTAGGGCCTTCGTGAGCCGGCACATCACTGCGCTCCATGTACAACGTCTTGTAAAAGGCCGGGTCACGCTCCCACGGGCGCATCACGCGATGATCGAAATCCAAACCATTCATCTCGGCCTTCACGATGTACCAATCTACCTGTTGATTGATTGCCCAACCTGTGGTGTCAAAATTGTCTAGCCGTTGTTGCCACACGCTCGATTCCTCTTGCTGTTTTTTCATAGCAGCTATGGAATAATCTGGCGTGCCGTCTTTGAATGGTGGGCGTTGAAACTCGCGCCATTCTTTGAACAACGTTTCCAATTCAGCATAGGTCTTAGCTTTCGGAGCATTGCTGGTTTCGACTGGCTTTGAACAACTAATGACAATAAGTGTCAGCAAAAGAGCGAGAGCGGATTGTTTCATAGTGACGTTAATTGGTACTTTCGTGGTCGGTGACAAATTTAACCGAATAATTGATAGTCAAAACGGGTTGTTCTATAACCGGTTATAGTTAGAATGGAAATCAAAGAATTGATGAACCAATTTGCACAACCCGGAAGGGTAGTGGCTATTTCTATCCGACCCGAGCGGATGGTTCCTGTGAAAATGGTGGATGCTGTGTTGGCCATTCAAAACAAAGGCCTGGAAGGCGATCGAAGCAAAGGCGGCAACCGACAAGTGACATTCATTCAAAAAGAACACATCATTGCTGTGGCTTCGTTTCTGGGAAAGACCGATTTAGACTATACGCTCACGCGAAGAAATGTGTTGGTAGAGGGTATCAATCTGCTTTCGCTGAAAGGAAAACAATTTCGCATTGGTGAAGCTGTATTTGAATATTCAGGTGAATGTCATCCTTGCTCGCGCATGGAAGAAGCATTGGGTGCGGGCGGATACAATGCCATGCGTGGACATGGCGGAATTACAGCAAAAATAGTTTTAAGTGGATTGATAAAAATCAATGATCGCCTTGTTGCCAAGATCTAATTCACAATTGGCTTTTCCTCCGCAAAATCCCCCCTCAAATTTCTAAAGCGCTTTCGGGCTTCCGCGGCATACACACTGCCAGGATATTTGTTTAAGAAATCGCGGTAAATCTCCATCGCCTTGTTTTTGTCTTTGAGGTGTCGTTCGTAAATATCGGCTTTTAGAAATACCGCATCATCGGTCAAAATTTCTTCCGGATACTCTTTGACGATTTTTTCCAAAAGTGCAATTGCCTGATCAAATTGTCCTTGTTTCATTCGAATGTTCGCTTCGAGCCAATAAACGTCATCTTGGATGGTACTTGCCAGTTTGGTGTCAAGTATCTCCACTAACGAAAGCCCGTCTTTTGACTGTAGAATTTTTCCTTTGTAATTTAATTCAAACAGTTCTGTCGCTGTGAGCCAAGCGTTTTTCTTTGGCTGAAATTTTTCTAGCCTGGTCAGCGCTTCTGTCATTTTGTTTTGGGCTAACAGCAATTCGATGGCTGCAAATTCTTTCAACCCTGCTCCTGTAGAATCAAACGCTGTATTTTCTTTTATCCGCATGCTCAAATCAAGCGCATCATTGGCGATTTCACGAGTGGTGGCTTGCTTTAGAATATCAAGGTGTTCTTGCGCTAATCTAAAATCACCTTTGTAATAAGATAATTTTGCGTTGCGCAATTTGGCCTCGTAGCCGAGTGGTGTTTCGCGCTGCGATTTTTCGACTTGAGAATAAAGAAGGGTGGCTTCCCAGGGTTCTTCTTTCAACAAATAAATATCGCCCAACTCAACCTTTGACTGATTGCGAAGTTGTCCAGATGCTTTTTGATCTGCGATCAACCGGTTGAGTACTACTACCGAAGAGTCCAACTCGTTGAGATAGTAAGCGTATAGTAGTGCTTCGCTCAAACGGGCATCAAAAGAACTTGGGTGTTCAGGATAGCGAGTTCGAAACTGCGCGAATTCTTTGATCAGATATCGAACAGAATCTTTGTTAACGGGGAAGCTGTTTTTTACTTGCGCCTCTCTTGTTTTGATCAAGCCTAGTTGAGCCGGCAAAAAGTTAGGTGTATTTACAAATTCTTTGATGACGTATAGAAACGCTCTGTCTGCGTTTTTGTAATCTTTGTTGTTCAAAGCTATTTGAGCTATCTCGAGTGTTTTAGATTGTTCTTTTCGGAATCTTTTGTCGTAAGCTCGAGCCTGGATAAATGCCCCGTAGAAATTCTTGGATTGTAGATTGGTCCAAATCAGTAGATCGCTATATACTTCTGAGTCTTGATTTTTTTGAACTCTGTCTGTCAACAAGTTTTCCAGGCTCTCCAACTCTTCCGGCTTTGTTAACAACAGTTGCATCAAATTTTTTATATAGCCAGAGTTGGTGGGTGTTTGGGTGACATAGTCCAGGTATTCGCCCACCATTTCATCCCTTTTCCCTTGAATCCGATAAAGGTTAGCAAGTTCAAGTGCAAACGCGTGTGGGTTGTTGGCCGCAACACGGCTTTGCTGTAATGCAAAGATGCTGTAATCAACTAAATTTCTCGAGGCTAAGTAATCGGAGATTGTTTTGGCTTTATAGGCGTCATCTGCGTTTGTTTTAATAAGTGCTTTTAAATATTTGTCTGCCTTCGTTACATCACCAGATCTCAAGTAGAGTATTCCTAAGTCCAGTCGATAGTTTAATCGATCCTCTCGTCTGATCAATTTTTCGATATAATCTTCAGCTTGTTTAAAATTGCCCAACTCAACCATCAGGTTGAAGTAGCTAGTGTGGATAGATGAAGCGTTTTGGGGATTTTTAGAAAGTTGTTGAAAAGCCGCCAGTGCTTTATTTTTTTCACCCCGCAATAGATATTCATTCGCAATTTGAATTTCTTGAGTTTCTTGTGCAATCGCTAGTTGTGCACAAAGGAGCGCTAGTATTGTATTAAATATTAAATTTTTAAATTTTTTGTATCTGTAGTTATCCATGTGGATATGTTGAAAACTTCAGCTGGTTTATAGCTTGGTTGGTTAAATATGGAATAGTATTCGTGTTTAGGTTTGTTTGGCGGCTGGTGTGGCTAAATTAACATTTTGTTGTGGAATGTGAATAACTTCTAGATGCCTCTTTTATAGTTGGTAGTTTGTGTTGGACCTAGTAGTTGTCAACGTATGACCAGAGTGTTTGTTTTATTTTTAGGACATGTGACTAGGTTTGAAGTAATCCACACGTTGTAGCTATTCTATTCAGAATTTTATCAACAAGGGTCCGACCTCCCAGTTCGCTCTTACGGGTACCAAAGTTTTCCCATCAAAAGTTTTGTAAAGGATAACAGATTCTGGCTCTACACTCTTTTCGAAGTTTCCCGGGTCCCATTTTTTATTGCCGTTACGGTCAATGATAATTCGGAGTTTGTATTCCTGAGGACTGAGAAATGAAAACGTGTGCTTTTTTACATTTGGTTTAGTTTCTAACACTTCGCCCTTCCCGTTTAACAACTGGAGAATATAGTCTTGCTGTTTGGTGGATATGTCAACAGAAAGTGAGCCAAGTGCATCCTCTTTTTCGATTCTGATTACTTCATTTCTTGCTTTTGATGAATCCTGTTCAATTGAAACGAAAGCTCCCTTGCCGAATATCAGTATCGGGTTTGTGGTAGGGCTGTCTTTTTCCGGTTTGGGCAATTTTAAATCTACAGAAAGTTTAACACGGTGGTGGAGCGTATCGATAGTAATGTTTTTCTTTTCAACAGCTTTAAAATGAGTCGAGTCTATCTGGATGTAGATGCTGTCTGTATTGATACTGCTAATCAGTTTGTTAGAATTTCCAGTGGTTGTGATCCTGCCGGCTTGATAGTCATACTGAGTCGGAGTAAAATTGATTGTAAATTTTTCTTTGATCGTTTTTACCTTTACGGATTTTACATAGGCAATCGTATCAAGTTTGTTACCCGTACTATCCTGCAGGTGGAGATTTATTTTCAGGGAGTCTTCGATGGGTTGCTCTTCTAGATTACCGTAGAAAACGATTTCGTTTTGTTGATCTCCAAAGTATTTGATAAAGTAGTTTTGGTACTCGCTTTCTACACGAATGCTATCGATCGC
Organism: Cytophagales bacterium; assembly: GCA_020402945.1. Classification (GTDB taxonomy): domain Bacteria; phylum Bacteroidota; class Bacteroidia; order Cytophagales; family Cyclobacteriaceae; genus ELB16-189. The sequence continues at coordinate 30,689 of JADBYQ010000057.1, forward strand.
TTTGTTTAGTCTAATGCTTGAGGTACGCGTAGTGTTTCTGATGCTAGTAATTTTAATGGGTCTTGCGTCTACTTGCATCAAGGGAATTTTAAGAGTATCAACTTTGTCAATAGGGTTGAACTTCTTCGTAAGGAAACCGAATCGTTCGGATTTGCTTTCAACTTTGAGGTTTTTGCTCTTGTCGTCAAAAGCGTAAATCCTGTAGAGACCGGCTTTGAGATTTGTGATCGTAAAATTCCCTTTCTTATCCGTTCGCGTAAAGTAAGTGGGTTGATGGTTGAAGATGTTGAAAGTATCTGCCTGGTAGAGTGCAACAGTTATTTTTTCAGGGGGCTCTTCTTTAAATAGTTGGTAGACATTTCCTGAGACACTAAGGGAGTCAATCTCGTCTCCGGTGCTAAATGCTAGGCGTAGATTAAAGACGGGGTTTCCCTCATTGATATCTTGGACTGCATCTCTAAAGGAAATATTGTAAGTCGTATTTTCAGCAAGCTTTTGCTTAGGAACGATCACCAATTTATTTTTCTTGACTTGAAATTTTGTTTCCTTGCCAACCGTGGGGCTGATCATTATTTCTTCAGAGGGATCTTTCAGCTTGATATATTCGTCAAAAGTCAATTCAATTTTTTCTCCGGTAAAATTGCGCTGGTTGCTTTTTGGGTTTGAGGATATGAGCGCAGGTGGCTTCTTGTCTTGGGGGCCACCGTTGGGCGATGTTTGGTTTGCGCATCGGGCGAATACTGTTAAAATAAAAAGAGCGGCAAAAAGTCTCATTTTTTTACAATGTAAATAAGACTAGAGTGATTTGTTTTTCTTGCCCCCGCAAAGTTGGAGGTGACACCAGACACAATCGCTTTTAACAGCCCAAGTAGTTTTGGTTGACCCGGATTTTTATAACCTTCGCTAAGCATCGAAACGTAGAAAGCATCGAGTCGCATGGGTTCGATTTTTCTAACATGTAAGCCATTTCGGTGGAGGAGTTGAGTCATCGTATCCTTCGAAAAATGCCAAAGATGCCTGGGAACATCATAAGCAGCCCAGTGTTTTTCATAACGCTTCGAATCAGCCGATTCATAATTGGGAACAGCAATAAAAATTGTGCCGTCTTTATGCAAGAGCTTTTTCAATGTTTGAATTGTTTCGTTGAGTTCGTGGATATGCTCAAGAACATGCCACAAAGTAATTACTTGAAATTCCTGAGTCGGAATATCGGACAGGGACGGAGCCACTTTTTGATCGAGCAAACCGTTTGCTTTTTGCCTGGCAGTATCTGACGGTTCGACACCCTGTACAGTCCAATTTTTCTGTTTCAGGTAGTGAAGAAATTCTCCGGTGCCACAGCCGTAGTCAAGTACCGAGCCTTCTTGGTGGTAGTCAGAAAGCAATTGGTATTTCCAGTTCAAAGTCAGCCGCCTGGCTGCGAGGTAGATTCTGTCAATCAGAGTATGCCCACCCCCGGTATGAGATATATATTTTTCGGATATATAGTACCGCGATATCGTTTTGCTGGTGGGTCGTGGGCTGGTAATTAAAAACTGACAACCCAAGCATTTGACAATTTTAAAAGATTGAGCGGTGGTAGTAAAATCACTCGTCTCGATGTAGTCATCGAAAGCAGTGCCTGAGCAAATAGGGCAAACGGTTACACTTTCTAAGCCCATTTTACTTGCCCATGTATATAGTTAATATTGATACGTCTGCCGGTGAAACGCCACTGATGCGGGATAGTTGGCCGATGGTTTCCGGTCTGACTTTTTTTAATTTTTCCCGTGCCTCAGAAGAGAGTGCTTTTACCCGATCATAGTCAAAGTCTGACTTGATAATATAGTCTTCTAAGCTCTCAATCTTGTCAGCCATTTTTTGCTCGCGTTCAATGTAGCTCTCGTACTTCGTGAGGATTTCTACTTGCTGCAAAACATCTTCGCTGTATTTACTCAACGTTCTATTCACTTCAACATCAATTCTCTTCAGCTCTGCCATTCCGATGTGGGGACGCTTTAGCAGATTTTCAACCGGTACCTTTTCAGTGATTGTTGCGGTGTTCAATTCGGTGAGTTCGTCATTCACCACGCTTGGCTCAACACGGAGTAACTTTAGTTCTTTGGTCAGGCTTGCCATTTCGTTTTTCTTGTCGAGTAGTTTTTCTAATCTCTCGTCAGTGGCAAGACCAAGTTGATGACCCATCTCGGTTAGCCGCAAGTCTGCATTGTCTTGGCGCAACAAAATTCTGTATTCGGCTCGCGAGGTGAACATGCGATAAGGTTCTTGGGTGCCTTTGTTTACCAGGTCGTCTATTAGAACGCCAATATATGCCTCTGATCTTTTCAGTATGAAGGGTTCTTTTTCATGAACCCTGTTGTGGGCGTTTATGCCGGCCATTAGTCCTTGGCAGGCGGCTTCTTCATATCCGGTTGTCCCATTGATTTGACCAGCAAAATACAGATTATCAATTAGTTGAGTCTCCAAACTCATCCTTAGTTGAGTAGGTGGGAAGTAGTCGTATTCAATAGCGTAGCCAGGCCTGAACATCTTCGCATTCTCGAACCCTGGTATTTTTGTAATGGCAGAATACTGGATGTCTTCGGGAAGCGAAGTAGAAAAGCCGTTGACATAGATTTCTACCGTCTTCCATCCTTCTGGCTCTACGAATATTTGATGGCGATCTCTTTCAGCAAAGCGGTTGATCTTGTCTTCTATTGATGGACAGTATCTGGGTCCAAGGCCTTTGATTCTCCCTTGAAACATAGGAGATCGGTCAAACCCCTTTTCTAGTTCTTTGTGTACCGCTTCGTTCGTATAGGTGATCCAGCAGCTCAGTTGGTTTTCGAGAGGCTCTGTATCCGAGTAGGAGAACTTACTGGGATTCTCGTCCCCCTTCTGCTCTTCCATCAAAGCATAGTTCAGGGAACGGCCATCGATGCGAGGTGGTGTTCCTGTCTTCATTCTCCCCGATTCAAAACCTAACTCAATCAGTTGCTCGGTGATTCCCGTTGCGGCTTTCTCAGCCGTGCGACCTCCCCCAAAGTTCTTTTCTCCTATGTGAATTTTTCCGTTTAGAAATGTGCCATTGGTTAGCACCACGGCTTTTCCCTTAACTTCTATGCCAAGCGCGGTTCTCACGCCAACAACTCTTTTGTTTTCAACAAGTAAGCCCGAAACCATCTCTTGCCAGAAATCTACATTTGGCATTGATTCTAGAGCAAGTCTCCATTCTTCCGCAAAACGCATTCTGTCGTTTTGAGATCTTGGGCTCCACATGGCTGGCCCCTTAGAAAGGTTTAGCATCCGAAATTGTAGCATGGATTTGTCTGAGACAATTCCAGAGTATCCACCTAGCGCATCTATCTCTCTAACAATTTGTCCCTTGGCAACACCACCCATGGCCGGGTTGCAAGACATCTGAGCAATAGTGTTCATATTCATGGTAATCAAAAGTACTTTTGACCCCATGTTAGCAGCAGCAGCAGCAGCCTCACAGCCTGAGTGCCCCGCCCCCACCACTATTACATCGTATTCTTGAAACATATAGTTTTATTCTTACGAGTAGGCTTAAGGCTATTAGCCGCAAGCTACAGGCTCGTTTCCGTTTTGCTTTAGGTTTTGTTTCACGTGAAACATTTTAATCATCTCCCCGCAGACTTACAACTCTAAGCTAAGGCGACAGAAAGTTCCACGTGAAACCTTTTCTTCTTGCTGTACCCAAGCATGAAGCTTAAGGCCTGCGGCTTGAAGCCCTACTCTAAAGGCTTAACAACGCAAAGATAGGCAAGCTTCTTCTTTTTTGCGCATCAGGGCTTTTTCGGAAGGTTTTTTGTCTTTGTAGCCGATAAGGTGGAGGACTCCATGGATCATTACCCTGTGGAGTTCATCTTCAAATTCGGTATTGAACTTTATGGCATTCTCTTGAACCCTTTCAATGCTAATGTAGATTTCGCCTTCTAAACCGTTTTTGCCTTCAGAGTTATCGAAGGTGATGATGTCGGTGAGGGTTTTGTGGTTGAGAAAGCCTTGGTTGAGTTGGAGGAGGTATTTGTCCGAGCAGAATACGTAGTTGATTTCTTTAATGGTTTTCTTTTCCCTTCTGGCAACTTCCTTAATCCACAGAGTCTTCTTCCGTGGCAAGTCTATCTTAAAAGAAATATCCTCTGAGAAAAAGCGAATGATAGCCACCCCTAATTCATATAGAAACTCAACTCAACTACTTTTCCTTTCTCGCCAAAAGCAACTTCGTCAGCAAGGTGTTTCATCAGAAAGATGCCGCGTCCACCGGGTTTCTCTAAGTTTTCTGGTGAGGTTGGATCTGGCAGGTGCTCGTAATCGAATCCATTGCCTTCGTCTTCGACCCTAAATTTTATTACGCCTTCTTCCAATGCGAGGGCGAGCGAAACATTTTTGCCCGAGTTATTTTGGTTGCCGTGCTTGATGGCGTTGTTGACGGCTTCGGTAACGGCAATCATTATGTTGCCATAGATATCATCATTCAAATGGTATTTCTCCTTTGCATTATCAATGAAGCTTTCAATCATCCGAATGTTTTCGGACAACGAGGGAATTTCGATTCGGATCTTCTTCATGCTTAGCGCTCGTGATTTTATTCTTTCGTACCCATTCTTTTAAAATACTCATTTACCTCCTTCTTATAATAGGGAAACAACTTAGGAGGCACTGTTTTCAACAATTCTAGTTCTTTTTCTTTTAATCTTAAATATTCCTCGAAAGCCCGTGGCATTTCCTGGCTATAATCTTTGGCTGTTTCCCCTTTACGTTCTTCTTCTTGATTTTGTTCACGCATTGATTTCTCGGCTTCCAGTAAACGGGTGATGATTTCGTTTTGCCTTCTTATCGTCTGCTCCGTAATCTGCTTGTTAACCAAATCCATTTCCGTTTGTTCCATTTTGCCGGGAATATCGCCACCCGGTATTTTACCACCCTCCTTCTTCATCTTCTCTTGCATTTCTTGCAACGCTCTTCTGATGCGTTCTTGCTCTGCGGCCATCCTTGCAAACTCCTCAGAAAGTTGCCGTCCTGATTTTCCGCCATTCTTGATTTCCTGCATTTGTTGGTTCAGCTGTTGTTGCAATTTTCCTAGATTCGGCTGGCCTCCTTTTTTCTTTCCTTTTCCCTTGCCAGATCCGGGCTTGGCGTTGGCCATCATGTCCATCATCATATCAAAGTGATCGTTCAACATCAGGGCAAGGTTGTTAATACTTGTCATTGAGAATTGCATCTCTGAGCTTGCGTTAGGCTTTCTCCTTTCTTTTACATTGACAGACGCCTTGTCCAAATGATCATTTAATTCGCCCACCTCCTTAGTGACAACAGAACCCATAAAAGGATCCTTCTTAGATAGTGATAACAAGCTGTCTTCCAACACTTTAACGTCATCTTTGATCTTTAATTGGTTCTGCGAAAGCTGAATATACCTGGGGTCAGTCTGCTGTACTTGGTTAAAATCCTTCATCACAGACTCCTGATCAAACGACAGTTTTATCAGCCCGTGCAGAATTTGGCGAAGACTTTCCATGTTAGCCATATCCATTTCCATCTCCATCGAGCTTTGCATCCCCTCTAGCTTTTGCTGCATTTGCTTCATTTTGTCAATGGATTTCTTTTGTTGCTCTGCAGATTTTTTCGGCTTGCCTTGTTCTAGGGATTCTTTGCTCTCCTCCTGCGACTTCTTCAACTCCTCAGTGTCCTGGTCACTTGGCGTGTCTTGAGATTCCTCTAGCTCCTCGCCCATTTTTTCTAGTTCGTCAATTGTTTTTTCAAATTTCTCCGTTTCCTTTTTTAGTTCTTCCTGTTCTTGGGCTAATTGTGGGGCATCGGGTTTTTCTTTCGAGTCATTATCCTTTTCTCCATCCTTGTTGTCTTTTCCGTTTTTCTCTCCATCCTTACTGTCTCTTCCATCTTTCTGATCTTTCTCGCCCTTCTGGTTTTGATCTTTTTTCTCTCCTTTAGAATCGCTTTTTTCATTTTTATCGCCAGCTAATTCCTGTGTTTTCTTGAGGAGGTCTTCTTGCTTTTCCTTTTGTTGTTTCAGGTCGTCAATGGCCTGTTCTAATTTATAGTCGTATTGAAGCTGCTTGAAAAGTTCGAGTGTGCGCTCCAACTCTTTTTCCATGTTGATTTCTTTGCGATCCATCTTGTCGAGGAGCTTTTGCATTTGCGATGGATCCGCATTTTGCTTTAGCAGTTTCTCCAATTCTTCAAAGAGTTTTTTGGTTTCGTCATCGAGCAACTCATTCATGAGTTTCTGAATTTGCTCTGACTTTTCTTTTATCCGTTCGCTCTCCTCTGAGAACGACTCTTTTTTCTGTTCCAGCAAACTGTTTTCCTTTTGCAAATCTTTGATGGCCTGATCCAGTTTTTGTTTTTGTTCTACCAAATCCACCAGCATCTTTTTATCTTGCCAGTCAAGCGCTTGTTTTCCTTTTAGCTTTTCTTGCGCTTCGTCTATGGACTGTTTCAGATCTTTTGCTTTTTGAAGGCTTTGATCAATTTTACTTTGTGCGGCCTGCTGAGACTTTGAAACTTCCGCTTTTAATTCTTCCTCGCCCGGCAGAGAAAAGATATAGTCAGATGATCGTGTAGACTTTCTTCCATTGACACCATCATTATCCCATACTTGCAAATGGTAAGTCAGTTTGTCGCCCGGCTGAAGCTGAAGGGAATCTACCGGCCAGCGGTAGAAAAAGTTTTGCTGGTTCCGTGCGGACGCCAGAGGAATCGGAATCGTTTTAGCGGATTGTGATTGAGAGCCTTTTATAATCTGGTAGTTTAGCCGAAGCTCAGTGATACCATAATCATCGCTCAGGGCTCCGCCCAGCAGAATGCTCTTGAATAAAATAGAATCGCGTAGATTATCCACGATAATTTGTGGAGGCTGATCTTTGATAGTGGCGATGGAGTAGGAGATTTGATCTTTGTTTTTGCTTTTTTCGTTTTCCAAAACAATCGAGTATTGATCAGGATCTTTCATGTTTCTACTGAATAGAAAGGATTGGTCGTCCACGAGACGCATTTCGTTACCTATGCCAGAAGACGCAAAGGTTAAAGTTGCTTTTGAAGTACTCGATGTCCCTACCAGCCAACTCACTTTTGTTCCCTCCGGGATTTCTAAATTTCCAACATTTGTCAGGTGCTCAGGTTTTTTACCTAAGTAGCGAGGGAAGAGCAGCTCAACATTGATCTTGATCAGTTCAGGCCGATTGATCAACTGTATTTTATAAGTGGAAGAATAGAAACCCGAAGCTTCAAATTGCAGATCGACTTCGCTCTGCATTTTTTCAAACAGATAAGAAAACTTTCCACTTCCTAAAGATTCCATTCTCCATCGTTGAGTGCCGGAGACAATGTAGACAGTTTCGGGCACAGCATTTCCCTCAATCGATAATCGGAGCGTAAAGTCTTCATTGAAAAAAGCAGAAAGAGATTCATTTTCAACGGAGAAAGAGAAAGGAGCTTGTGGCGAAAACTCTTGATTGAATTGTACGATGCGTTGAGTGCTTTGTGTGAAAATACCACGGTCAATAACAAGGAGCAAAATGCATATTGCAACGGGACCTGCCAGGTATTTTAGGTATTTCGTGTTTGTCTTGAAGTCAATGGCCGATTCAAAAGAAATATCTTTGAAGGTATTTGCTTTTTGGAAAATACCAGCTTCCGTGAGGGCTCCGGCATTTTTTTCGGAAAGTTGCAATACATTAAGCAACCGATCGCCTACTGTAGGAAAATAACTACCGATCAACTTGGCGCTGTCTTCTTCCCCTAAGCCTTTTTTGTAAATCCACCAAGCCAAAGGCTCTTTCAAAAACTGAAAGAGACAAAAAGCCACCAGGCCAAAAAAGGAGGCGAGTATCAAAAAACGCGCTTCTCTTCCAAGCCACAGATTATATTCTAGCAGCGCAGCAATCAAGAAGTACCCCAGGACAAATGTTAATGTAAGTAAGCTCCCCTTAAGAAAAAGGTTGGCGTAATACTTTCGTTTGAAAGCGGCTACTTTTTGATGGATTTGGTTTATTCCGTCACTCACAATACCTGAAACGCGTTGACCGGAAAGATAGTTTTAATCCACCAAGATAGGGAGCGAGTTACACTATTTCAACATTTTGATCAGCACCAGCCAACCGTTGAAATTTCAAAGCGCTATTTGTCAGTTCTCTGGGTTCTCAGATCCTTCGCTCGCCACGGAAATCCTCCACCCATACTCCCTTTCAAAGTACTCGATCACATGCATCTTCAACAACTTCTCTTGTTCGAGCATATCAAAATGAGGAAGCTTTTTTACAAGTTTCCAATGTGGCCAACCGTCCTTGTCAAGTCCTTCCAGTTCATAGTAGCCAGCCAGGCTCAGCACTTTGCAGATAGCAATGTGCATCAGATCCTGCTTTTCTTCCTTCTCAAACCGCTTGGCCCCGCGCCCCAGTTCCTGCACACCCACCAAGAACAGGACCTCGTTCAGGTCTTTTGGCTTTTTGTCAATCTGTTTTTCTATCTCCATTAGTAGACGGTTCCACTGCCTTTCTAAATCTAAATCGCGCTTAAACATGTCATTTCGAAAGTTCGGCCCAATATTCAAACGCCCTGCGTAGGTGAGGAACCACAATTGTTCCGCCCACAAGTGTCGCCACACCCATTGCTTCATGCACTTCGGCTGTGGTAAAACCTACCTCTTTGCACTTGCCCAAATGATATTTTACACAATCATCGCAGCGGAGAACCAGCGAACAAGTAAGCCCAATCAGCTCTTTTGATTTTACGTCTAGTACGCCCGCCTGGTAGGCGTTGGTATCCAGATTAAAAATTCGTTTTATGATGAGATTATCGGCCTCCATGATCTTTTCGTTCATCTGGCTGCGATAGGCATTGAATTGTTCTACAAGACTCATAGTAATTGATCGGAAATTGTGTTGCAAAAGTAAGGACTTATCAACGGGCGAAAAAGCGCATAACAGCTTTGATGTTTTACTCACGCCACCAAGCTACGAGACACTACATTCGTTTTTCTTCCACACGGAAATATTCGTAGAATGATCAATTTACCGATTTTTTAGTAGTTTCACCCTCCAAATAGAATGCTATGAAATTTAGTTATGCGCTGATTGCAGGATTTTTAGTGTGGTGCCTGATTGCTTCGCAATGGTATTTGTTAGGCGTAAAAGGACTCCCCACAGATCCAAGCCGTTTTAATGCCACTCAAATGACGTTGGCGATAGTCGAAATTTTAACCATGCTGTTTGTAGCAACATTAATTGGTTTTGGTATTGCCTGGTTTTTGAGGCAGGCATCAATAGAAAAAAGCCAACGCTCTCAGTCATTACTACTACAGCAGTATAACGAGTTGACCCAACAGGCAGGTTCTTACAAAGAGCAAGCGGAGAAAGCAGAGCAAAAATTGGCGAGAGCTCAGCAGACATTTAAAACAGATTTTCAGCGGCTGAGTTCAGAAAATGAAAAATTGATCGCCAGCCTGGAGCCAGAAAGAAAAGAGATTTTACGAACACGCGAAGAACTTCAGGTGCTGCGACCAAAGGTTCAATTAGCCGACATCGAACTTGGGCGTATAGCGTTTCAAATGAAACAATTGGAGAACCAGCTAGCTGAAGAAAAGGAGAATAAACAAAAACTTGCTGCTGAACTCGAAGAAGCTAAGTTATCAAAGGAGCCAAAACGACAACCCGTTGAGCCTGCATTTTTAGGGCATGCTAAGTTTAACGAAAAGCAGAAGGATAACCTAAAAATGATTTCCGGGATAGGGCCTGTACTAGAACAGAAGTTAAATGCGCTGGGCATTTACACATTTCGACAGATCAGCGAATTCACACCCCAGACGATTGAGCATGTTACTTCTTCTATCAAGTTTTTTCCAGATCGTATAGGTAGAGATAATTGGATTGGTCAGGCGGCAGCATTGGCGAGGCATAGAAAGTAAAACCTAGCAGATAAATTCGAAGATCAATTGATTAACTGAATCGGGCTGCTCGACACACGCACTATGCCCGGCTTTTGAAATCAACTCGAATTGAGAATTAGAAATAGCCTGATGAATTCGTTTAGCTTTTGCGGGAGCGGTCGCTACGTCTTCATTGCCCACTGCAACCAGCGTTTTGATGTTGATGTTTGAAAGCTCTTCATAAACTCCGGTTCGATGAATGACCCCTGCCACCGCTTTGGTTATGTTTTTTGGATGGCTTTCTATAGTGTTTTTCCACCTCTCAAGAGTTGATTTTTTAGACGGATCTTCCAACGAAGATTTTCCAAATAGGATGCTGATTACTTTTTTGCTTACCAGCTTAGCGCCTCCCCACCCAAACACTTGATTCAGCAAAATGTATTTCATCTTGTTGGGTTCAGTATCGGCAGAGGTATCGAGCAACACAAGACTTTTCAACAAATGCGGCCTTCGTGCCGCCAATCGCATTCCTACAAACCCACCCATACTGAGGCCAACGAAATGCACTGGTTTGCCCGGACTCAATGCTTCTATCAGAGCTGCCGCATCTTCGTAGAGGGTATCCATATCCAGACTCCCTATTGACTCGCTTTGCCCCTGCCCCCTGTGGTCATAGGTGATGCAACAAAATTTATTTTTGAAGTAATCAACTTGAGCATCCCACATGTGGTGGTTAAAGAGTAGGCCGTGTGAGAACACGATGGTTTCGTCCCCTTCGCCAGATCGTTCAAAATAGATCTGCGCTCCGTTGATTAGTTGAGTAGGCATCGCTTTTGAGGTTTTGTAATTTATGTAGTTTAATAGTCATCATCCAATTTAAGCACCAGATGAAATCCTACATTTAAACTTTGATCTACCTTTACCAGACCCATCATTCGGGATGGTGTTTCCAGATTGAAGTCAGAGAATAGAAAATCTCGCCCCCCTGTTAAATGGATGAGGCCCGAAGGTTTTGGTTCAATAGAACAATCCATTTCAAACACCTTCGTAACACCACTGATTGAAATCTTAACAATGCCGCGGAAAACCTCTTTGGGTTTCTTGTAAGAAGGATTTCTTTCAAAGGAGATAAAATCAATAACAATATTGGGATAAGATTTTGAATTAATCGTTTTACGAAAATCGGAAGTCATCATTGCCATGCCGCAATCAAAGCTAGTAGCATCAAGAGAAACCGCACCTTTCACAAATACGGGACGGACATTTTGCCCGCCTTCTTGAAGTACCAGTGTGTCTTTTCCAATGTATTTTGGAATAGCACACCGAAAGGAATTGACATTTGTTTTTCCGTTGATGATCAATTTGCTTTCCGGAAGCACAATTAAGCGATGAACGAGAAAACCATCAGGCAGACGGAACCCGACCGAGAGCAGCGATAGGCTGATGACAAGTGCTTTGATCATTTGATATTAAAGATAGGAAAACAGGACAAAAAAAAGCCGGCCAACCCAAAGGGTCGGCCGGATAAGTAAAACAATTACCAAAATTAGAAGCTGATTGCTCCCTGGATAACAAATCCATCAAACTTGCCATTATAGAAGCGGTTGTTGGCTCCGGTAGCCAGAAAACCTCCATAGTTCTGGGTTACATATTCGCCTTTTAACAGAATGCTTGGAGTAATGAACCAACCCGCTGCAATTGAGGTGCGGTCAATCGTAACATCAGTGCGAATTCCGCGTACCGTAGCGGTGTAGCCTTCGGCAATAGTAGCTGCAACGGTGTTGTACCGAGCGCCAACATAGAACTGTTCAGTTTTTCCGAAGCGGTGTAGTGCTTCAACAGCTGTTTGTGTAGCTATGCGATCAGGTTCTTTAGAATAAGCAGTTACTCCTTCTGCGTTTTCCAAGGAACTTAATCCACTAGCCGACTCAAATGTTCCAAAAACTTCCAGACCACCGAATTTCACGAATGGGTTTATTACAAAGGCAGTAAGGTTATCGCGGAACCCAGGGTTAAACCGACCTGAAAAAGCATTTCCGGTAAGCGTAACGGGAGCATTTTCCATTACATACTGATAGTTAGAGCCTGCGCGGTCACCACCAAAAAGTGTGTTGCTGGCAGATGATGAGGTTGTAACAACAGAACCCGTAAGTCTTACGCGCAGGTTTTCTTTTAATTGTTTATCGAACCCAACTTTTCCATAAAAGGAGGGGGCACGTTTTGCACCAGCAGGTGTAGATGGAGCTGCCACGTTACCTTGTATTTCGCCATCAGTATACCCGCCCATGATAAACAAGCCATCTTTCTTCCAGTATAACTCTGCACCAATTTCTGTTGTAAAGGCATCCATGATGTTGTTTTCTATAAATGGGTTCCACAGGGTGTGGCCACCATCACTTCTGCGGAAGTGCGCATCACCATAATTCACTTCCATGTGACCGACTTTCAAAGTCAGGTTTTTCCAAAGTTTATCAAAGAATTCGCTCTTCATAAAGCCCACTTTGTCAATTTGCAAATAGCCACCTTTTACCCAAAATTCATTATGATGGTGAGATGACATGTATGACACCAGATTTAAGCTTACGCCATCGTACAGTTGCACATCGATATTGAAGTTCGCTTGTGCAAGTGGAAAGCCACCACCCATTTCATATAATGGCGAGGGAGCGAGCAATCCGTTGCTGTGATTAAGGTTTTGATAGCCCTGAGTAAAACCCGCGCCAAAGCGAATTTTCAAACCATCATAGGGAATGGTGTCTGTCTTCGTGGTTTCAAATACGTTTACACCACGTTTATCATAATTCCTGAAATACTGAATCGCTGGCTGACCTTGTGCCCATAGCCCCAGTGAACTAAAGAGCAACAAGGCCGTCAACCCATTTGCAAAAAGTGATCTTGTTTTCATAATAATTGTTTTTGATTATACGTATACATTTTACTTTACTAATTCTTTGCCGTTTGTAAATCGATGTTAAAACTGATGGTGATTTCATCACCCGTCTTCACAGAGCCGAACATGAATGAAGGTGCTTCTACCTGAAAATCACTCATCTTCATTTTTGTGCTTCCAGTGCATCGAAGTGTCTTCTCTTTTGGTCGGCAGGTAGCGTCCAGACTGATTGATTTCGTTACCCCTGCGATTGTGAGACTACCATTACATTGGAAAACATTACTATTTGTGGTGGCCGAGGCAAGCGTAAAGCCAATTGCCTTAAACTTATTTGCCTTTAAAGCAGAGTAAGCATTTTTGTCCATCGCCTTGTGCGCGCTTTTGAGGCTTTCACACGGGACTGAGACATTCAGCGACTTAAGCTCGGTAGGAACACCTTTTTCATCCATTTGAAATGAAGCTTGCACGCCCGCTTGGAGTGAGGTCATCGTCCACTCGTGTAATGTGGAGGTACCGGCTATAGTTATATAAGAACCATCTGCCTGTTTATAGTTGGTCTGTGCCCTAAGCGTGAAACTCAGGGCTATGAAACCTAGAATGAGTGCTAAATTCTTAGTGCTTTTTGAAAATTCCATTTGGGTTTGTGTTTTGTTTGCTCAAAAGTGGCAGAAGGCGGTTCGTAAGAGAATGACATTCTATAGGTTTTGCTATGATTTTTAGTAGTAATCCTAATGACAGCCGTCATAAATGGCTCGGAAAAAAGGAGGCAAAAATATTTTCGCGAAAATACTCGGCATGCAGAATAAATTTTTTATACCTTCGTAACCGATTGAAAAGAGAAGAAACCATAGACTATCACATTAAAACTGCCTGGCATGCTATAGCGCGCATGTACAATCAGCAGGCTATGAAGTATGATGGGACCATGTCTATAGGCTATGCGCTGCTGAATATTTCTTCGGAAGAGGGAACGCCTGCGATGAAGATTGGGCCACTGATGGGACTAGAGCCAAGAAGCCTCACTCGGCTCCTGCAATCCATGGAAGAGAAGGGACTGATCTTTAGACAAGTCGACAAAAACGATAAGCGTTCCGTAAAAGTTTTGTTGACAAAGGAGGGGAAGAAGATGAAAGAGAAATCGCGGGAAACGGTATTGCGATTTAATGAAGCAGTTCGGGAAGAAATTTCTACACAAAAACTGAATGTGTTTTTTGATGTAGTACAGAGTATTAATCAGTTAGTTGAAAAGAATAGTATTTACGAAACCAAATTAGTCAATTAGCCAATTCGATGATTTGTCAATTGGCATATCATCGAATCAGCACATTAACAAATTAAGAATTATGAACCGTACCATTCGCAAAGTCGCAGTTTTAGGATCAGGTATTATGGGCTCACGCATTGCGTGCCACTTCGCCAATATTGGTTGTGAAGTGCTGCTGCTGGATATAGCGCCCAGAGAACTGACCGAGGATGAGAAAAAGAAAAATCTTACAATCGATCATCCTTCAGTAAAAAACAGAATTGTGAATGCAGCCTTTGATGCTACCCTTAAAGCAAATCCGGCCTCACTCTTTAATAAGAAGTTCGCTTCGCGCATCAAACTCGGTAACTTCACAGACGACATGTCCAAAATCAAGAATGTGGATTGGACGATTGAAGTCGTTGTCGAAAATCTTGATATTAAAAAGAAAGTTTACGAAGAGGTGGAGAAATACAGAACACCCGGAACCCTGATTACTTCCAATACTTCGGGCATCCCGATTCACCTCATGGGCGAAGGACGTAGCGAAGATTTTCAAAAACATTTTGCGGGTACCCATTTCTTTAACCCTCCCCGTTATTTAAAGTTGTTGGAGATCATCCCTACAAGTAAAACCGATCCGGCTGTTACGAAATTCTTGATGCACTATGGTGATCTTTTCTTAGGAAAGACGACCGTGCTATGTAAAGACACTCCGGCCTTCATCGGTAATCGTGTGGGAATTTTTGGTTTGTTGAAAGTGATCGACTCCATGCGCAAGTTTGACTTGAATGTAGATGAAGTTGATAAACTAACAGGCCCTGTTATCGGCAGACCAAAGTCGGCCACATTCCGCACTTCGGATGTGGTAGGGTTAGATACTTTGGTGAAAGTTTCGAATAACCTCTATGCAGGATTGGTGAATGACGAGGGAAGAGAAATGTTTAAACTTCCTGAAGTGGTTACGAAGCTTGAGCAGAACAAATGGTTGGGAGATAAAACGGGGCAGGGCTTTTACAAGAAATCAAAGAATGCCAAAGGAGAAACAGAAATCTTAACTCTGGACTTAAAGACATTAGAATACAAGCCAAAGGCAAAAGCAAAATTTGCAACACTCGAAACAACGAAGACGATTGACAATCTAAAAGATCGCTTCAAAGTGTTGTTGGCCGGAAAAGATAAAGCCGGTGATTTTTATCGCGATTGTTTTTATGGATTGTTCCAGTATGTAACCAATAGAATTCCTGAAATCAGCGATGAACTGTTCCGTATTGATGATGCGGTGAGTGGCGGTTTTGGTTGGGATCTCGGTCCGTTCGAAACATGGGATGCGGTAGGTGTTGAAAAATCAATTCCACTTATGGAGGCAGCCGGCTACAAGCCTGCGCAATGGGTGTACGATATGCTTGCTTCGGGAAATAAATCCTTCTACAAATCAGAAGGCGGCCAGAAGAAGTACTATGACATTCCTACCAAGACATATAAATCAATTTCTGGAAGAGAGAATTTTATCATTCTAGAAAACAAGAGTGAAAACATTGTTTGGAAAAATGCCGATTCAAAAATCATTGACCTCGGTGATGGCGTGCTCAACTTTGGCTGGCACAGCAAGAGCTTTACGCTAGGCAGTGCGGTGATTGAAGGAATGAATAAAGCCATCGACATCGCAGAGAAAGATTACAAAGGTCTGGTGATTGGCCACCAAGGTGCAGACTTCTCGCTGGGAGCTAATTTAGGCTTGGTGTTTATGTATGCCATCGAGCAGGATTACGATGAGATCGATTTCATGATCAAGGCTTTCCAGCAATCGGTGATGCGCATTCGTTACTCCGGAGTGCCGGTGGCAGTTTGTCCGCAAGGCAGAACGTTAGGTGGCGGTTGCGAAATGACCATGCATGCGGACATCGCGCAGGCAGCGGCAGAAACGTATATCGGATTAGTAGAGGTAGGCGTTGGACTAATTCCTGGTGGAGGCGGAACCAAGGAATTCACGAAACGCGTGAGTGATGCCATGGAAGAAGGTGATGTGGAGTTGAACGCACTTCAAAATGCGTTCATGACCATCGCGACCGCAAAAGTAGCGACCTCAGCAGAAGAAGCTCGTGAGTACGGCATCTTGAAAAAGGTTGACCGCGTTTCAATGAACAAAGACAGACAGATTGCAGATGCAAAGCAAGCAGTGCTTGATCTGGTAGAAGCAGGCTATACCATGCAACCGCAAGCAAAAAATATTAAAGTGCAAGGTCGAACCGGGCAAGCTTTGTTCTTAGCAGGCTTGCAAGGAATGAAAATGGGCAGGTACATTTCAGAACACGATGCCAAAGTTGCCAAGTGGATCTCTAACATTATGTGCGGAGGCGACTTGACCTCTCCGCAAGAAGTGAGTGAACAATACTTACTTGATCTTGAGCGCGAAGCATTCTTGTCATTGACCGGTGAGAAGAAAACATTGGAAAGAATTCAGGCAATATTAACGGGAGGAAAACCATTGAGGAATTAGTAGGCAGTAAGCAAAAGCAATCGGCAAAATTTAGAATAAGCAATAAGCTACAGGTTATGAATGAACCAAATCAAAGCTTTAGGGATTTGACGGTTTATAAAAAAGCATTTGATTTAGCGATGAAAATATTTGAGATGACAAAGACATTTCCAAAAGAAGAGAGGTACTCGCTCACAGACCAAATTAGAAGATCATCGCGAGCGGTCTGTAGTTGTGTTGCAGAAGCTTACAGAAAGCGAAGCTATAAAGCCTATTTCGTAAGCAAATCGTCAGATGCTGATATGGAGAACAGCGAAACGCAATCTTGGCTTGATTTCTCTTACGCTTGCAATTATGTAGCTGATGAAATGTACAAAGATTTATTGGCAAGATCGGAAGAGGTTGGTAGAATGCTTAATCACATTGTTGAAAACCCCGAAAAATATTTGAGAAGAGAGAAGAAAGTCGGTATGCAGTAAGCTTTGCCTATTGCTTTTGCTTACTGCCTATTTAAAAATAAAAATTGAGAATTTAAACACAACGACATGGATGCATACATCGTAGCCGGATTCCGCACAGCGGTAGGCAAAGCAAAAAAAGGAGGGTTTCGATTTGTAAGACCTGATGATCTTGCCTCGGATGTGATTAAACACTTGGTGAAATCAATCCCCGGCTTGGAGAACAAGATGGTCGATGATCTTATTGTAGGAAATGCGGTTCCCGAAGCGGAGCAAGGCATGCAGATGGGTCGCATCATTTCACTGCTTGCGCTTGGTCTTGATACACCGGGCATGGTGATCAATCGCTATTGCGGATCAGGAGTGGAGGCTATCGCTATTGCGAGTCATCGCATCCAAGCGGGACAGGCAGATGTGATTATTGCCGGTGGCACCGAGTCCATGTCGTTGGTTCCCGTGATGGGCTTTAAGACAGCATTGAATTATGCCATTGCCAAAGACAACCCGACCTATTATACAAGCATGGGGTTAACGGCTGAAGAAGTGTCGAAGCAATTTAATGTTACCCGCGAAGAGCAAGATCAATTTTCAGTCGAGTCGCATGTGAAAGCGGCAGCAGCGTGGAAGGAAGGAAAATTTACAAACGAGATTGTGCCTATCACGGTAAAGGAAGTATTTGTGGATGAGAACATGAAAAAGCAAACGCGTGAGTATGTTGTCAATAAAGATGAAGGTATTCGTGCGGACACCACTTTCGAAGGACTTTCAAAATTGAAACCAGTATTTGCGGTGGGCGGTTCTGTTACCGCTGGAAATTCATCTCAAACTTCAGATGGGGCAGCCTTTGTGGCTGTGATGAGTGAGAAAATGGTGAAGCAACTGAATCTAAAACCTATCGCTCGCATGGTGAGTTATGCTACGGCAGGTGTTGATCCGCGAATCATGGGTATTGGCCCGGTGGCCGCTATTCCTAAAGCACTCAAAATAGCCGGATTGAAATTACAAGACATCGATTTGATTGAGTTGAACGAAGCCTTTGCCGCACAATCATTGGCGGTAGTAAAAGAGCTGGGCATTGATCGATCTAAACTAAATGTAAACGGAGGTGCGATTGCAGTGGGTCATCCGCTTGGTTCATCAGGCGCACGCTTATCGGTCCAATTGTTTAACGAACTCCGCAGGCAAAATAAAAAATACGGAATGGTGACTGCATGCGTGGGTGGAGGACAGGGAGTGGCGGGGATATATGAGTTGTTGAATTAAGATGTGAGTAGTGGGTATTGAGATTTGAGATATGCATAACCTCAAAGAGTTGAAGATTTGGCATAAAGCGATTGAACTTTCAACAGAAGTGTATCGCTTGACTGCCGATTTTCCGAAGGAAGAAAAGTATGGACTCACATCTCAAATTAGGCGAGCAGCCGTTTCAGTTCCTTCTAATATCGCAGGGGGAGCCGGGAGAAATTCTGATAAGGAGTTTATCCATTTCTTGGGAATTTCAAACGGCTCTTCCTATGAACTACAAACACAACTTATAATCTCTAAAAACTTAAGTTTGATTAATAACGGTGTTGATCTGATACTCGATCAAATCGACCAAATACAAAAGATGAACTATTCACTTCAAGCAAAGCTTTCAAAGGACTAATCTCAAATCTCAATACTCATATCTCAAATCTTATGACAACAATAGAAACAAAAAAGGCAATCAAAGGAGGAGAATTCCTCATCCGCGAAACACAGGCACATGAAATTTTCATTCCTGAAGAATTTACAGAAGAGCAAAAGATGATTGCACAAACGTGCAAAGACTTTTTGAAACAAGAAGTATATCCGCATTTGGATTTAATTGATTCGCAGAAAGATCCCAAGTTGATGCCTTCGCTTCTTGATAAGGCTGGGGCTCTCGGACTATTGGGAACATCTGTTCCTCAAGAGCTAGGTGGCTTTGGAATGGATTTCAATACCACCATGTTGGTAGCCGAAGCAGTTGGCGCAGGTTATTCGTTTGCCGTTGCCATCTCCGCCCATACCGGTATTGGCACACTTCCGATTTTGTATTATGGAAATGATGCCCAGAAGAAAAAGTACATTCCTAAGCTGGCATCGGGAGAGTGGAAGGCGAGCTACTGTTTGACAGAACCTGATTCCGGTTCTGATGCTAACAGCGGCAAGACCAAAGCAAAATTGACGGCTGATGGAAAGCATTATCTGATCACTGGTCAGAAGATGTGGATCACCAACGGTGGCTTCGCAGATGTTTTTATTGTGTTTGCAAAAATTGACAATGATAAAAATCTGACAGCTTTTATCGTAGAGAAGGATTTCGGTGGCATCACCATGAATGAGGAGGAGAAGAAAATGGGTATCAAAGGATCTTCCACCCGCCAGATTTTCTTTAACGATTGCAAAGTGCCAGTAGAAAATTTATTGAGCGAGCGCGAGAATGGTTTTAAGATCGCGGTGAACATATTAAACATTGGCCGCATTAAACTAGGCGTGGGTGCGTTGGGAGGATCGAAAGGTACCATCAGTCAGGCGATCAAGTATTCTAATGAGCGTAAGCAATTTGGTGTGGCTATTTCCACCTTCGGAGCGATCAAGCATAAGATTGCAGA
Source organism: Cytophagales bacterium (assembly GCA_020402945.1). Classification (GTDB taxonomy): domain Bacteria; phylum Bacteroidota; class Bacteroidia; order Cytophagales; family Cyclobacteriaceae; genus ELB16-189. Next base: position 50,269 of record JADBYQ010000057.1, read on the forward strand.
AGTGGTGACAAAAATTTTCGCGTCAGAGTCAGCGCACTACCGCGCTTCTCAGAACATCGATGATGCCTACAATGCATTTGTAGCTGGTGGCATGGATTCTGGTCAGGCGAGATTAATAGCATTGGAAGAATTTGCCATCGAGTGCGCTATTTTGAAAGTACATGGCAGTGAAGTGTTAGATTTTTCAGTGGATGAAGGCGTGCAGATTTATGGAGGCATGGGCTTCTCGGCAGAAGGACCGATGGACCGCGCCTACCGTGATGCGCGCATCAACCGCATTTTTGAAGGCACGAATGAAATCAACAGACTACTCACAATCGATATGTTGTTGAAGCGTGCAATGAAAGGCACATTGGATTTGATGACGCCTGCGATGGCCGTTCAAAAAGAATTGACTTCTATACCTGATTTTGGCGCCAGTGACGACACTGCCCTTTTTGCGAAAGAGAAAAAAGCATTGGCGAATTTGAAGAAAGCGGGCCTGATGGTTTCAGGTGCAGCCATTCAAAAGTTTATGATGAAGCTATCTGACGAGCAAGAGATATTGATGAACCTGGCCGATATGCTCATTGAAGGCTACGTGGCCGAGTCGGTGATCTTGCGTGTAGAAAAATTAGTGGGTGTGCGTGGAGAGAAAGCCTGTGAAGTAGAAATTGCTATGGCGATGATCTATCTGCACTATGCTATTGAGAGAGCAGCTGGTGCAGGCAAGCAAGCCATCTACGGATTTGCGGAAGGAGACGAGCTACGCTTTATGATGCTCGGCTTGAAGCGCTTTACCAAAATAGATGCTTATAACTTGAAAGAAGCCAGACGTAAAGTAGCGAACCATGCGATTGGCAAAGGAGAATATCCTTTCTAGACGTTAGACATAAGAAAGCCCGGGAGAAAATCCGGGCTTTTGGTTTTGGTTTGTCCTGCTAAGCTTTAGCGGAGAAGGGTGTGCGCATGCTGCGCCTACTTCAATGCTTTCTTGTACCCATCCTCATCAAACCCCAACAAAAGTACTTTGCCGTCTTCTTCTATCAATGGTCTTTTGATCACGCTGGTCTTTTCAACCATAAGGGCAATGGCGGCTTTTTCATGGGTCACTTTTTTCTGATCGGCTTTGTCTAGCTGTCGCCACGTGGTACCGCGTTTGTTGACGAGATTCTCCCACCCAACTTGTTTGCTCCACGCGCTCAACTTTTCAGCGGTTATGCCGGATTTTTTGTAATCGTGAAATACAAAATCTACTTTGTTTTTATTCAGCCAGTCTATTGCAGATTTTACCATGTTGCAATTTTTGATGCCGTAGACCGTCATAAGGAGTTCATCGATTTATTGAAAGATAAGAATGGTTACGGGCGGGAAGCTCATAGATCACCGATCAGTTTTAAAAGATCTTCTTCTAGCAGCGGATCGCTGGGTCGTTTCGCACATGTCATGTCCCCCTCACGTGAAACCAACACAAAGCCGGGGGCTTCGGGTAAACTCAAAGAAGCAGCCACTTTCGAGCGACTTCCTATCCGGTAATTAATAATTCCATCTGTATACAAACTAAATTTTTCTACGACTTCTTTCCATCTTTTTTCATCGTCTTCAAGGGATAAAAAAACAAACGTCACTTTATTTCTATATTTTTTTTGCAGACGCTTGGCCAACTCCACATCAACCAGGTACGATTGCAAATTGCCAGACCAGACAAGAAGGTATAAAATGCGATTTCCCTTGCTGTCGGCCAATAGCCAGTTAAACTTCTCCTCGCCATTTACACCATCCTTGCGCGTGTTCATTTCAAATTGATGGTACCTCAGAAACTGTTTATCAAGTGAGACTCCTCCACCCAAATCGCGAATGATATCGTCTTCCAGCGGTGTGGTTTTCAAGATCGAATTGCTTTTCCAAAAAGTAGAATCATAGGGGATACTCAACAAGTCCTCGCGGTTGGGTGGTTGGCCAACGATTTTCATCGATGGATTTGTTTGAATTTCCATTGACATTAATTCCAGGTGAACGGAATGAACGCGCTTATCTGCATTTTCACTTTCACCCTGCCGTATGAAATGATAAGGATAGTAGCGATCATTTACTTTTCGATAAAAGGTAGAAGTGAGTAGAGAGTTTGTTCCATATGATTTATTCTCTTCCGTTCTTACAAACGCGTAGCTTCCTGTGGTAATAAATACTGTACCCTTGATGTCAACTAAGTTGAGGTACTTTCCGGTGGTAGTCAAGACCGAATCTTTTTTGTTTTGGTAGGTAATCTCATATACTTCTAACCCATCGTAATAGGTAATTCCTTTGCAGACGAAATCATACTTATCAAAGTCGGTTCTTAGATTGCTCACATCTGTATAAAATGACATGTGCTCACTCCTTTTGTCCGTTTGATAGGCCACCATATCAGCTTGCAAAATGTTTCCCACAGAAATAGGATCATGACCCTGAGCCATTTCAGTTTTATCCAAACTTCTTCGCAATTGCGTCACCCGAATTTCCTCTTTTTCTCCTGCTGCGTGTTGAAACGTTCGATAACCGGAGGTCTTCCACACATCGATAGCCGCCTCAATCAATCGTCCATAAGCAGCACCATCCTTGCAATAGTGTCGATAGAAAAATTGTTGGAGAAAGGGACGATCGTTGTAGTTCAGATCAATGTTGGCGAAGGCTTTGCGCAAAACTTTTTTAGCATTGATGGCCTTATCTAAAATGACAATTTCACTCAACTGCGTAACGATGGGCGCGAGATCAACGATTGTCAATGCCTGTGCGGGCGATAGCGTAAGGGATTCATAACCCACACACGTTATCTTCAACGAATCGGTCTCATTTACCGAAATAGAAAACTGTCCATTCAGGTTAGAGCTCGTTCCTTTGGACGTTCCGATGATTCCGATGGATGCGAACGGAACAGGCTTTTTTGTTTCCTTGTCAACAATAGTTCCCTCTACCAGTCTTTGAGAGAATGCAGACGAACTTATGATTAAAAAAAAGACAAGGCAGCGAAACATCTAAATTTCTTTATAGCACCAAGATCGAAGATAATTGATTTTCGAATGATGCTAAAGCAGAACGTTATCAACGGAAATTTCCGATACTACTCGGCTCTACGCCAGAGGGGGCGTGTCAGGCAGGTCGGACCACCTCCGCCCTTGAAACTTATTTCCTGCCCTTCATATTCTAATACGGTGCATCCCGCCTGCAAGAGTCTTGCTTTGGTTGTTTCATTTCCTTTTACCATGATGCACTGGCGAGGGCCGATAGCCAGCACATTGCAACCCATACTTTCAAATTCAGGATCGGGAACTTCGACCAATTGATAGCCGCGTTTTAACAACTCCTCACGAAACACAATTGGCATTAATGGTGAGTAAACCACTGCCAAGTCTTTTGCCACAGGACTGAAAATGGACATTAAATGAAATACATCTGAAGGACCTTTATAATGAGGAAGTTGCACCTCCAACACATCAACACCGCTCGGAGCCAACAGTGCGCGCATCTGCCTTATGCCTTCTGCATTGGTCCGATACGTTCTGCCAATGGCCAATGTATGTTGATCAAGCCAAGCCACGTCTCCACCTTCTACTGAACCGGGCGCTTCAATTCTTCCCAAAACCGGGACACCCAGTTCGCGATACATTTTCTCAGCAGCGCCAGGTTCGTTCATTCGTCCGGCCTTGCCCATGGTGCATAGAATCATTCCGTTGTCGGTGGCAATGCTTGCATCGCGACAGTAAATAGAGTCCATTGTAACCGAGGCGTTTTTTTCAAACTTTTTAACTTCGCTACGATTCGTTTGCAAGAGTTTTTCAAAAAGTAAGTATTCGCTTTGAGCGATCTTGAAATCAGGTTCGCCTAAAAAGTTTAATTCTTTCCACTCCTTTGAAATGGTCGATTGATCAACAAACGCATCGACCACATTTTTAATAAAGACACTTTGTAACGTTCCGTATTCGGATTGGCAGGTGAGGTTCATGGGTACAGATATAATCTAATACGATAATCAGCGTGCTATAAAGAAGTAAAGTCAAAAATTAAATGCTTCAGTGTTCCAATTCCATTATGATTGGATTCATAAAAGACTCCCAGAGATTTGCTCATTTTATAATTTAAAACTTCTGCACTTCTTTTTCTGTATTTTAGTATCGAGTTAATTTCCAAAATGGTTTCGTCAGTCTTTCCTTGAAGAAGGTATCCTATCAAACTACCGTTTTCGTATTTTTTAGAAGCGAAGTTGTCAATCCCAGTGATAATGTATCTGCGCTTTAACGCTGAATCGTTTTGTTTCAGATTTTTAGCTTCAAAGAAATACTCATATTCATAAGTTGAAATAAACGAGGTCAGTCGAAAATCTATTCTCGGGAATCTGTCTGAAAATCCTTTAACTTTAGGAATGTCTTTTGGAATATCCGCTTCTACACTGGTTGAAACTTTCCACTTTAGTCGTAAAGGATTTTCTTTTACATGGCGGTGCAATTCGGAAGAAATATCGTTTTCATTCCAGTCTAATTGAATTACTTGTTCTTTCAATGAAATTTGATATGCTTCAATGATTAACCGCCAACATTTTTGCTCAAAAGCATTCCTGAGTTTTTCGTAAACAACCGTATTCAAAGCCATTATTACTTCCCGTTTAATATTTCGAGAATTAGCTCTGTAGCATCTTCTAACGCCATTGACTGCGACCAAAATCTGCGTTGGTTAGGACGAATGATATAAATATCATCTCCTGTTTTGTAATTTAGTTTTTTTCTAAAATATATATTACTTGATTTTTCTTCCCATAAATGCTGGTCTATTTTTTCTAGTTCACCATCAACAAACTCTTGAGATGTGACTACTTCTTTTTGCTTTTTAGAAAAAGAAAGTTTAATGGTCATTAAAGGTGTAAACCTGCTGATATTATAGATTGTGGCATTTGCAAACAAATCTTGACTATCAAGAAATTCATTGAGTTTAGCACTGATTGTTTTTCCGTATTCTGTTGTTTGTTCTTGTAGAACAGGATATAGAGCAATTGATTTTTCTTGCTTGTGAAATAAATCCACATTGTAATTTATACTATCATTTATTAGATTAATTTCATTAATATCTAAATGTAAACTCTCATAAATTACGCTGTCAATATTTTTAGATATAAAAATTTCAAGCTCTTTGTTTTCAATAGAATTAGTCAAAAAGCTTTTTGCTTTTAGCTTCGATAAAACTTGCGTTGTTGCTTTTTTTATTTTTAAACTTTGCCCATCATTCAAATTAATAGGAATTGACAAGTATTCATTCTTCATTATTTGCTCTCTTTCAATTCCGTATGACGAAATGGTCATAAAAAGAAAATAAGTGCTTAGATTTGAATTAAAATAACTTAATAGCAAATGCAACTCTTCAATATTTTCTTTGCTGGTGTAAAAACCATAAACCCCATCTCTAAATGAACACTGATTTTCAATAAAAGAAGCACAAATACTATTTTGTTCTAAACCTTTTTTTACTATTATATGTGGTTTAGTAAAAGCTTCAATATCTCCTAATCTTCTAAAAGCTGTTAGTTTTTCTAATCCATTAATATCACCAATTTTATAGTAATCTTTATAGAACTTGGTTGCTTTGGGAGTTTTGATAGACTTTTTTACATCCCTCAATAACTTATCCGATGTGTAATATCTTGTTATAACATCAGCATCTAAGTATTTTAGCTTAGTTAAGGTTTCACTAAATTTGGCTTTATCTTTCTTTTGGGTGAGCAGTTGAAAGCCAACCCCTGATTCTATATTATTTTTTTTTGCAAATTTATTTATAGAATTAAGTTTAGAATTGTCCAACCGTTGTATCAACTCCCAATCATTCATTCCGCCCCACATTGCAACTTTCCAAATTTTTGTATCGGGTTTTTGACATTCTTCTCTTGGCAGATATTTTAAATCGGTGAAGTCAATACTCAATCCATCAATCACATTGGTTTTGATGAATGTTTTTGGAGCGTAATATGCAATCTTATTGAAAGGCTTTTTAGGTTGCTTATTTTGATAGAAAACAATACTTATTGGGCCGGTTGCATCGCCAAATAACTGGCCACCAAAATTCTTTTTTGCATTACGAAGAATTGAAAAGTTAAAAACCTTTTCTACATAACAATCATTAAATAACCATTTTCTGAAGCTCTGATAAGTGCCCCCTGTGTTGGTTAAAACTTTGGTATTGAATATCAGAGCTATTTCGCCCTTAGGGGCAAACTTTGTTGCTTTGTGAAGAAAAGGTAGTACCATTTCCTTGGCAAAACCATAGTTATCGCAATAACTACGGACAGATTTCTGTAAATCAGTTGTTCCAAATGGTGGATTTCCGATTACCAAATTGAAATCAATACTTTCAATTTCTATATTTTGCTGAATAGTATCTCTGCAAAATAGATTTTTGCCTTGTTTCTTTAATGATTTGTCCTTAGGATTATTGATAAGATTCGGCAAACGATGTTTTTTCTTTTGCCATAACGTTTTTGGATCTAGCTGATCAACCAACGCCAAATACAAACTAAATGCAGCTACTTTTATCGCTTGTTGATGTAGTTCAATTCCAAAGATGTTATCAGTTAAGAGTTTTTTTAGCTTGTCAAAGTCACTTAGCTTTTCTTTATGTTGGTTTTCATAGCGTTTTACCAATCGCTTAAAACTTTCTACTAAAAAAATACCCGAACCGCAACTTGGGTCTAAAACTTTAACATTATAGTTTTTTTCTGTTTTGTTGATGGGTAGTTTTTCGTTCAGGATAAACTCCACTAATGCAGGAGGTGTATAATATGTTCCTGTTCGCTTCTTTTGGCTTGGGTCAGTTTTGAACAAGAAGTTTTCGTAGATTTCACTTAGCAATTCAATTTGTATGATGCTGAAATCAAACAATCTCCAGTTTTCAAATAATTGTACTTGTGCTGTACTATCATTGCCACTGATGAAACATTTTTTTATAAGTTGTAGCTGATCAAAAGTTATTTTTTCACCTTTCTCAATAGTAAAAATGTTGCCATTAAAATACTCCTCCAGTCGTTCATACAATTGATAAGTAGCTTTTGTATCATTTAGAAGGTCAAAATATGATTTTGCACCTTTTTTTATCTGAGAGTATAATCTATCATCTGTAGCGCCTCTGTCCTCAAGATACAGTAAGAAAAGAGAACGTAGAATGATTTTATGAATAAAGTCAATTTCAAGCCCCTGCTTTTCGAGTTGCTGTGCGGTATTTACTAAACTTTCTACTAAATATTTATCGACTCTATTTTGCAGATTTATTTTATCTCTGATAAACTGAGCATCTTCTAAGGTCCAAACAATCCCCGAATCAATCGCAGTTCTTGAAAACAACTTGGTAAGTTCATTAAGTTGCTCTTTGTCTGATAAGATATAAGCCTTAATTTCAATGCTTTTCAATTCATTTTCAAAATCAAAACCTCCCTTCGTTACAATCAAAGGTTTTTCGGAACAGTTATAGATACGAATTTCTCTATCGGAATAAACATAGAAGAATAACACTTTTTTGTAGTTCCATATCTTTTTGTGGGTTTCGGCAACTGCTTGCAGTGTTATTATGTCAAAATCTTTTACTCTTTTCAAAAACACTGCTGGAAAGCTATTCCCATTCTCATCAGTATTGAAGTAAACAGAATCTAATCCAAATTCATTGACTTGGTCTAAAACAATAGATTCGCTTTCCGAGTGATTTTTACCCTTAGAACTTATAGATATGGCTCTGTCGAGACCAGTAAATTCTAACAGATCAGTTTCTGACATTTATGCAATTATACAATTTACGTTAATTACAAATTTAGTTGCTTATCTATTATAATCGAAACAAACTTTTATTGTAATCTCAACAAAAAATCGCTTTTCGTCAATAGCAGTTTGCTGAAATGTTTTTTGATCATTCTAACAGATTAACTGCTCCGTTTCTTGATCTTTTGTGAGCTCGATTGTTGAAGAGACTGAACTTGCTTCTTTGCTTTTTCTAAGGAAATCGGCTGCTGATTTGATAATATTTCCTTCTGGATTTTCGCTAACTCCTGAAATGATACGTTGTAGCTCATATTTCAAATTCATTTATACAAAGATAAAAAAAACCGATTGGCTGAGAAGAAGTCTACTAACTACTCCTCATTTTACTCCACCCGTACAAAGGCACACCTGCCATAAGAAGCAAAAATCCCCAATAGACCGTTTCTTGTCCCGAGCCACCCACTGCCCACATGGAGTATCCGAAAGCGAGTAGTGCGATCGTGAGTTTAGTAGCGCTGTTCCATTTTAGTTGTTTGGTTCTTACGGCCAAGATGGCAAACGATACAGCTGAAAACAAATAGGGCACTAACACCGTCATCGTGGAAAGTAAAATGATAAACTGATAGGTATCCGCCAGACTCCTCGAAAAATTCATCAAGAGTAGAAAGGAAACAAATACACTTCCTGCAATGATACTGATATACGGAGATCCGAATTTGTTTTCAGTCTTTAACACAGGAGGAAACAATTTATCGACAGCCGCAGCAGCAGGTATCTGGCCCTGCATGAGGATCCAACCATTCAGCGCACCAAATGTCGACATGACGGCACCACCCGCCACAAGATAACGAGCCCACTCGCCCCACATCGAGGCTGCCGCATCAGCAAAGGGAGCCTTAGATGTTTGAAGTGTTGTTGGCGATAGCACCCCCATAATTACTACCGTTCCCAAAATGTAGAGAAGTGTAACAGCCAGTGTGCCGTACAACGTGGCGCGTGGAACTGTTTTCTCCGGGTTCTCAACTTGCCCTGAAGGAATAGTAGCACATTCTAATCCCAAAAAAGCAAAAAGGGTAAGTGTCGCGGTCGTGGTGATGGCATTGATGTCGGATGTGCCGCTGCTATTGAAGGGGAAATAGTTTTCGGTGTTGATGTAAACCAAACCACCGATTGTGACTAGCAAGAGCGGTGCAATTTTTAGTATCGTAGTGATGACTTGCACAGCTCCGGCATCTCTGATTCCACGAGTGTTTATCCAGGTAAGAAACCAAATGGCGGAAAGACCTACGCCAACAGCAAACATTGAGTTTATACCCAGTGCGGGAAAAAAAACGGTGAGGTAACTTAGAAAGGCAACAGCAATAGCTGCATTTGTACTCCAGATAGAAAGCCAATAACCCCACGCGACCAGAAAGGCCGCAAAATCACCGAGGCCTTCACGTGTATAGGCATAGGGGCCACCATTGGCCACGGGCATTAATTGACTAAGCCAGCTAAATACAAGAGCCAAACAAATGGCACCTAAGCCCGATACCACCCAACCAATCAAACTGATACTGCCATAAGATGAGAGAGTAGCCGGCAACATAAACATGGCTGAGGCAATCATGTTGCCCATCACCAATGAGGTGCTTGTCCAGATGCCGATTTTTTTCGGTGATGCCATTGTTCAAGCAACTAAATCGGCACTGCAAATCCAAATTTCCGTTACTTGCTCACCGCTAAACCTGACGGATATCATTCTTTGGTGAAAAAACAGATTGTACCATTGCTTGATAAATACCACCGTTATGAAGAGAATGCTAATTTCCCTCAAGAAAAAGGTAGATCCATCACACCGACTGATCGCGACTCAGTATGTGACTGACGAAGAGCTGGCAGAAATCCGCAAAAAGTATGGCAATCAATTTGACCCAGAGGATCCCATCATTCAATACTTTAATGACCAATTGATGATGGTGTCCTTCGTAGTTTGGGTACAGGATTAGCTGTTCGTTTTTGCATAAACAGCTGTTCAGAATTAGACAGTTTGTAACAGATTAATATTTGCTCGCGGGAGAAAGTGGCCAAAATAGAACAAATTCAATGTTTGGATAAAAGCTGAACGATTATTGCAGCATAGCCAGCAAAACAAAAATCTTATGGCGCGATCTTCTTCTGGAACCTCCACACTACTGGTTGTCGTACTTCTGGTTATCACTTTCCCGATCTGGATTGCAGTGCTTGCCGCACTTTTTGGCGTGATTGTCGGGCTGTTTGGAGCAGCAATTGGTGTTATCGCTGCCATATTAGGAGCTTGTATCGCGATGATTGTCCTTCCATTCAAACTCTTTTTTGGGTGGGGAGATTTTCATTTCCCCTTCTTTCAGACGGGTAATGGCTTTGTCATTTTATTGTTGTTGATCGTTGCCTTCGTACTAGTGCAGAAGGGAAGAAAGACCGGAAAGGCGTAAGCTGTTCGGTCTGTTTCTATTTATTTACTGAGGTGATTTGCTGATTTAGTTTCAATGCCTCAATGTGATTTCGCAGGGCGTCCTGCCAGGTAATATCGGCATCCCACTTGTTGCCGAGGAACAGATCACCATAATCAAGATTTTTGAAAAAGAATTTATACACGGTTTGCTCTGCCAGTATGGTTTTAATTTGAATCTCATTGTTAACCACGATGGCAGTGGGTAATGAACGTGCTTGTTGCGTCATGTCAAAGCCCAATATCTCCTTGGCAAGTAATCCGCGCGTGTGGACATAACGTAAAATTGTTCGAAAGCCCTTAGCCGCCAATGCTGCTTCATCTGTTTGTGGATCTACGAGTTCATATTTAACCGGAAAATTTTCTTTGAGGTAGGCTTCTAGTTCTGCATCGGCAACTGCGTTTCCAAAACGAGGAATGGCCGTTTTAAAGGTTTTTACAAGAGGTGAGAAATTTTGATTGATGCGACCTTTAAATACGCTCACGCTAAGATCTGTTTCAGGGAGATCATTGATAAGAAAATTTGTCTTCTTTAAATTACTCACGGCAAAACGATAGATGGTCTTCAGCAGTTCGTTCAGTGATGCGTTCTCTTGTTGCCACACCACACTGTTGTTTTCCACAAAGTCTTGCTTACCATTGAAGGGGCAAAACGTAAATCGATATCCTTTTTCATTCTTTTGAAATAGGATCAAATACTTTATTCCCCTAGACAACAGGTTGGCCGCATAGGCCTTTCTATTTTCATGTCCTGCTAGTAAACGGGCTACATCAAAATAAGCAACGGCATCTATGCCTGTTTGTTGAAAGAAGGTGTGTGCTTCTTGCAACTCCTTCGGAGTAAAAGTGTTTTGGTAAACAACTACCGAGCGGGTAGAAATAAGTTCGGTGGGGATGGTGTTTTTGGGCGTCATTCGTGCCATAAGCTCAGACTCTTCTACTGAGAGTTGAGCAAGGCTCAGAAAAGGGATCATTACAAGAAAAGCAAACAAGAATTTCAAGAACATAAAGGTTACGCACGAATAACGCGTGAATGAGCAAGCTATTGTTTTCAATAAAATAGCCATCAGAATGTTTGGGCAATGGAAAGCTCTCTATCAATATCACTCAAATACACTTTGTGCATCGGGTGAGTATACGGATCAAATCGTTTGTATCCCTTCAGGTAATAGGCTTTTGCTTTTTCCATAGCGGTTTTGTATTCTGCCTTAAGATTTTTCGATTTATAGATAAGCCCAAGATAATAATAGGGTTCAGCCAGGTAATCATTAAGGGCGATGGACTTCGTCAAAAAATCAATACCTCCATTCAAGTCGCCCGTTTCCATTTTTAGCACACCTAGGTGGAGGTAATCATAGACCATGGGCGAATATCCCTTTTTACCAAGCTGTGTTTCCATGATTTCAATCGCTTTACCTTTTTCACCGATTGCACTATAGCAAAGCGCTTTGACGATCGTTAGTTGATAGTCTCCATTTTGTGAGTACCCAATGTCATGAGGAAACAAGGTGTCCAATCTTTCAAAGTCTTTGATCGCGCCTTTGTAATCTCTCAAAAACTGATAACGACACCAACCCCGATAGCCCAAATGAAGAGTGGGGTTCAATTCGACCGCTTTGTCGATCAACTTCTTCCACGTTACGAAGTCGCCACGTTTTAGATACGGTACCGATTTTTCCATGTAGGCATAATCCAATGCGGGGCATTGCTCGATGGCTTTGTCAAATTTCTCTTGAGATTTTCTGGATCCCTGTTCCCCTCCGCCCGTGGTTGCCAGTACGCATGCCTCATAGCATGGCATGTTATTCTCCATTTTGTAGATGTTGCAGTTAGGCTCGGCATAAGCAACCAACGCGAGTGACGTTAGTAGAAAAACAAAAACAAGTCGACCGGCAGACAGCATACTCTTGGTCATGGCATAATCTCAATTAATTTTCCTCCCTCGATTTTGAAAGTCAGGTACTGATAGTAGTCAACAGGTTGCTCTGGATTTCCACCGACAATCCAACCACTTAACTCTTTAGTCAAAGTCAAGATCTTCTCCACCAAGTTTTTGTCAAACGACATAGGCTGGTAGTCGTTACTCATTTCTTCAATTCTGTAGCGCCCGGTCTTGCCTTCACAATTCACAATGAAACGAATGGTAATGTAACCCGATTCTGCTGTTGATTCATTCTGTTTAAGAATTTCAAAATGTTTGTCAATGGCGGGTTTCTCTCCTTTGAATTGAAGACTTTTACCAAATTCGTAGTACTGAGGAATCCTTCCCGTGGTACAAACTTTAAAGTTAGGATCATCAATTTTTTCATCGAAAGCAGTATCACCAACGTGATTTGGGTAAACTGACTTTTGGGCCTTTGACTTTTGACAAGACGAATACACAACGAGCAACAGAAAAAGGCAACAGATTTTTCTAATCATAATTACAAAGCTAAAAAAACCCCCTCGTCATTTTCTTTCATCGGGAAAGTGACCAGGTCTCCCGATCGCTCACCTACTTCCCTTCCGGTTTTCATATTAAAACGATAGCCGTGCCAGGGGCATACAACTTCACCCAAAAAATTTACTAGGCCCTTACTAAGTTGCTCCCCATTGTGCGAACATTTGTTTTCAACGGCATAAAAAGCTCCGCCTCTCATAACCAAACAAAGTGCTTGTCCACGAATAATCAATAACTGCGGCTTGTTTTCCGTCAACTTTTTGCGGGCTTCTTCACCAGACGAAAAGACTCTAATCCACTCCATAAAAATTAGTTGGGCAAAGTACTGGTTTTTTCTACCTTGTTCGTCACATACAGCTAAAACAAACTATGGGAAATAAACTTGCGTTTTTACTCTTGCTAGTGGCTTCCGTTGCTGCTGCTCAGGTCAACCCTAAACTACAGGCAAAGATAGAACAAGAAGCAAAAGCCATTGAGCCGAAATTAATAGAATGGCGTAGGCATTTTCATCAAAATCCAGAACTATCAAATCAGGAAATAAAGACGGGTGCCTACATCGCAGCACATCTTAAATCATTGGGCATAGAAGTTCAGTATCCCGTAGCTAAAACAGGCGTTGTTGGTTTGTTGAGGGGAGCAAAGCCGGGCCCGGTAATTGCGTTACGCGCTGACATGGATGCACTCCCCGTTGCAGAGCGAAACAGTTTACCGTTTGCTTCCAAAGAGAAGGTACTGTTCAATGGGCAAGAAACCGGTGTGATGCATGCTTGTGGCCACGATGCACACATGTCTATTTTGATGGCCGTGGCTGAGATTCTGGCGAAGAATAAAAGCGAACTCAAGGGCACAGTAAAATTTTTCTTTCAGCCTGCGGAGGAGGGAGTTCCTGCGAGCGATGGCACATCAGGCGCAGAGCTAATGATAAAAGAAGGAGTGATGGAAAACCCCAAAGTAGATGTTGTGTTTGGCCTGCATATTCAGTCGCTTACGCCAAGCGGAAAAATTACGTTTAAGCCGGAAGGATTAATGGCAGCCGTAGATGGCTTGTCGATAAAAGTTATGGGAAAGGGAGCGCACGGTGCCACACCCTGGGATGGTGTTGATCCGATTTACGTATCCAGCCAAATCATAACCGGCCTGCAGGGCGTAGTGAGCCGACAAACGGAATTGACAAAGGCTGGTGTAGTGATCACCATCGGCAGTATGCATGCTGGCAACCGCGGGAATATTATTCCTGAAGTGGCCACCATGGAGGGAACCATTCGTACGTTTGATGTTGCGATGCGGACGAAACTGCACGAAAACATAAAGCAGACGGTAGCCAAAATTGCAGAGGCATCGGGCGCTCAGGCTGAGGCAACCATAACTACCGGCTATCCCGTGACTTATAACGATCCGTCTTTAACGCAATTGATGACACCCACTCTGCAACGTGCGGCTGGAAAAGAAAACGTGATGCAAATACCAGCAGTAACGATGGCCGAAGATTTTTCCTTCTTTCAACAAAAAGCTCCCGGACTTTTCTTTTTTCTTGGCGCCTATCCCACCGATGTAAAATTGGAGAAAGCACCCGTGCACCATACAGCCGATTTTATGATTGACGAAAAATCATTTGTAACCGGAGTGAAAGCGTTTTTAGCATTGACCACGGATTATATGTACCTGAAGAAGTAACTAGAAATTATGAAAACCATTATTGCATTCGCATTTCAGTTGTGTAGCCTAGTGGGGCTTGCACAAACCGGCTCTGAAATTTTATTGTTTGATCTTTCGATCAAAAACGATAAGCTCGTTCTTTCAAATCCGAAAAACATTACCAATCATGTTGGCTATGACAATCAGCCTTCGTTTCATGCTGATCAACCACTCATTTTTTATTCCTCCTTCAATCCTGACGGGCGTTCTGACATTAAGAGTTATGACTATGAAAAAGGCGAAACAAGATCATTCACTCAAACGACAGAACGCGAATACTCTCCTACATTAACCCCAGACAAACATTTTGTTTCGTGTATAATTCAGCGCGATGATGGTGCGCAGAACTTAGGAAAGTACCCGGTGGGTGGTGGACAACCTACTGTTTTAATCGATAACTTAATTGTTGGCTATCATGCTTGGATTGACCAAGATCGATTACTCTTGTTTGTATTGGGAGAACCACAAATGCTTCATTTGTATAATGTAAAAACGAAGGAAGATAAGGTAATTGCAGAAAAGATAGGGCGATCACTGCACAAAATCCCGAATCAAAACGCTGTGAGTTTTGTGCATAAAATTTCTGATTCGGAGTGGATCATAAAAAGGTGGGATGCGGCAACATCCGAAATTACCACAATTGCAAAAACTTTACCCGGGCGAGAAGATTTGTGTTGGACTCCGCAGGGACGTATCATTATGAGTGATGGGACAAGAATCTATTCGATCGATCCACTTAACGAAAAAGAATGGAGTGAAGTAAGCATTAAATCTGGCAGTGAACTGCTCACAGGAGTTACTCGGTTGTCTTTAAATAGCAAAGGCAATAGACTAGCGGTTGTGGTGTCTGAGTAGTTTTAAAATCTAAAGACGGTTTTTAATAGATTTGATTTCACCTGACCTTTAAAACTTCCCAACGATTGAAATTCATTCTGTTTTAATTCGAACCCCTTCGCCAATTTGTTTTCTGGGTCGATCACCCAGTATTCTCTCACACCAAATTTTTCATATAAATCTTTTTTGGTTTTCAGATCGTGATTTTTATTTCCGGAGGATAAAATTTCTATAATCAAGTCAGGAGAACCATGAACGCCTTCAATATCAACTTCAACATTACTTTTTGGGGAAAAGAAAAATATATCAGGTTGCACCGCGTTGCTATGTTCATCTAGAAACAAGTCAGTCGGAGCATGAAAAACTTCACCCAAAGCATGCGCTTCTACGTAAGTAAAAATATACGAGGATAACCGCATTGAGAGCCGCTGATGAAAGGGGTTTGGCGCAGGCGACATATAAAATTGGTTTTCGATTACTTCTGCAAGAGTGCCCTCCGGCATCATCTTGAAAACAGCCATAGCAGTTCTTGGTGGATCGATAAGAGTTTCTTGAATCATAACGTGTAGGCAAATTACGCTATCTTCTTATTTTTCACAAAACGATCCCTTAGCAACATATAAATCCTTGACCCAAGTTTCTAACAGTCCTTCCCTGGCCGCTGGGTCATTGTCAATAACTTCTGATTGCACTTTCCCTTTCATAATGAGAATTCCTCCTTCACTTTCCCCAAATGTTCCCTCGGCAATGACATTACCTGTTTTCTTGATTTCTTTCAAGTACTCATCATGCCTGCCAAAAGTTTCGGGCGCTACCTGCACATTGAACTTAGCAATATTGGGTATGTACCGAACAAAACTATACATAGTCATTTCATACGGTTCCTTTACTGCGCATACGGAGCCGGTGCGGGGTGTGTATAGAAGTTTTTCCAATTTCCATCGATTAGCTTGAATTCCGGGATCAGCCTTCATCCACTCGGTCACATCTTCGATTGAGGTCGTGTTGAAAATAAAAATTCCTCCCCCACCTTCAAATGGGCCTGCGGCCAACAGCTTGCCTTCTTTGGCCATTTTGTTAATGTTGGCCATGTGGCCAGCCATAATTTTATCAACTTCTTCTTTGGGCAACTCCGCTTTATCACTGCGTGTATGTAGAAAAACAAACACGTATGATCTGCCGCTTTGCGCAAAAACGCAACTACCAATCGTTAACAAAATCAAGCAAACAAGAAAATGTTTTTTCATTTGAACAATATTTACCAACTCCAATTTAGCAAATGCCTTTGGCTTTTTTTACTCTTCCGTATTTTTCAATATCGATAAAAGCGCGTAAGTGCCCTTCAACACAATTTTTCTGCCGGCAATGGAAGAAGGTAAAGCCACTTCGGTAAAGTCTTCTTCAGACTTTAGTTTACTGATTTCTATCATTTCGTATTCAAGTACACCTGCTTTTTGCTCAACAAACACGTATTGTTTATTTTCAAAATCTACTACCGCCTCGTTGGGTAAGGTGGTAACTTGTTGTGGATCTGTTTCAATCAATGCCTTAAAATACAGCCCCGGTATTAATGAAGGATCTTCTCCTTCCAAATGACAATGGACACGTACTGTTCTTTCTGCTGTAATTTCCTTGCCTATCAAAAAAACCTTAGCTAATCGTTCTTTGTTTTCGTTGGATAGGTACACCCTAACCTGTTGCCCAATTTTTAGACGAGGGACATCTTTTTCAAATACCTGCGCTTCGGCATGAAGGTGTTCGGTATCAATAATTTTGAACAAGACGTCTGTTGGATTAACGTGCATTCCAATGTTCACATTTACTTCAGTCACAAAACCCGAGATAGGCGAAGGGATGCTGATCGTATTTTGAATTTCGCCATTCTCAAGCTCCTGTGGATTGATATTGATTAATTTGAGCTTGGCTCTAAGCCCCTGAACTTTTGCTTTAGTTCCAAAGTAATTTGATTTAGCTTGTTGAAGCGCTTTGGCAGCTGTCACATTTTCTTTTGCTAGTTCTTCCTGGCGTTTGTACTCAAGATCCAAAAACTCTAGTTGATTTTTACTGGTCAAGTAATCTTCTTGTAACTGTATGTAGTCAGGATGTTGCAGCACGATAACTGTCTGACCTTTTTTTACTTTCATACCTTGGAGGAGTTCGGTAGACTTTACAAATCCCCCCAAGGGAGCCGAGACCGTCACCATATTTTGTGGAGGCACATCCAACATGCCATTGGCTTTTAACGTGCCATTCATGCTCCGCAGTATAGGCTGACCTAACACAATCCCCAATAGCTTTTGCTGTTCTTGTGAGAGACGTACATGAGCGATCTCCGTGGGCTGTGCAGTGGTTGTTTCTGTGCTTTTGTCCTTTTTGGAACAAGCAGCCCAAAACACAGTAAGTAGTAAAAGGAGTCTTATTCTATTTTTCATTTTAGTTTTGATTTAAAATTTTCCAAGAAGGAATTCTATTTTGATGATGGATTGATTGTACTGGGTGAGAGAAAGAAGATAGTTATTTTTGATTGACAAAGCGGTTTTTAAAGATTGCAGGTACTCGATGTATCCGATTTCTCCTCCCCGATATGCTTTGCGTGACTGCGTTATTAACAAATCCGCATTTTTCAAGGCGCTGGATTCATAATAAGTGAGGCTAGCCAGATTTTTTTCCAGCTCGCGCAGCGCTTGACTATAGTTTCCCTGTAAGGTCGTCTGAAAATATTCCGTATTTTTTCTGGAGACTTCTTCTTGAAAGGAGGCCGCCCGGGCTCGCGCAAGATGAGGCCCGATCCACAAAGGGATGTTTAATCCCAACTCAAACCCCTGAAATACCTTGCTGCTTGGGAAGTAGGTGTCTACCCCATCAATATTTTGAAAACCGGTGAGACTCTGTGCGAAATAGCCTACGGTCAGGTCTGGCAGAACTTTACTTTTTTCCACACTTTTTATGCGCGCATTAATAATCACCTGTTGTTGCAACAGGTTTAGTTGAGGATTACTGTTTAAAGAAACGGTATCGAGATTTTGTGGAAGTGCACGTTTGGCAATCTTTTCTGAATTATAGACTGGCACTTCGGCTTTCAACAATGCCTGTAGGCGCGTGGCAGAGATTTTAATATCGGCCTCATTCAAATTCAAGGTGTTTCTTATCTCGAAAGACTGCGTTTCTGCAGTGGTTTTCTCCAGCAAATTGCTCTCTCCTGTCTTGTAGCGAACAGCGGAAGCTCGAGCAAAGTCTTGGTAAAGACTATCTTGAGAAACCAGCAAACCGCGCAAGGCATCCTGATAGAGTAATTGTTCGTAGATCGTTTTTACCTGAAAAGCAATTTCATTCTGAATATTGACCAGATTCTTTTGCCCGCCTATAACTTGCTCTTTTCCTAGCCGAACTTGATTCGCCAGCGTGGTGGGAAACGGAATGGTCTGCATTAAATTTAAATTGTTGTCTTGCTGTAAGGAGTTGTATTGTCCACGCATCCAAACGGCAGAAAGTTTCCCAATATCCGTTCCTGTTTTTTTTAACTCTTTGTAATAGTCTATGCTAAACTCAGCTGATTTAATTAGCTGGTTGTTTTTGAGAGCGATTTGAACAGCTTGCTCTTGGCTAATATTTTGACCACGGGCACAAAAAATGATGAATGATAAATGAAGAATGATAAATGGAGTCATCGCCCTAGCATTCCCACGCAATTCAAAAAAAAATATTCTTGTTTTCATTTTCCTTGTTGTGATGTTTTGACAATAGCAGTAAGAATGCGAACGATTTCTTCGACATCATCTAAATATTCTTTGTAATCGTGTTTTACAAGTTGGCTTTTTTGTAAGAGCCGCAACCAGTATCTTGTTTCTCTTGCTTCCTTAGACGCAATACTCATCTTGGCAGTAAAATCTTTATGTGTTTGCCCAGCATCTGCCTCTTCGGCATTTGCACCAATGCTTGTTCCTGATCGCAAGAGTTGTTTTGAGATAACATACTCGTTGTGATCTTTAAGGAAAGTATAGAGTTTGATTATTTTAATTGAGAAGTTAAAACTCTTTTCTAGGATTATATTTTCTTTCGGCATAGGATTAATCATTATTCATTTATCATTCAACATTTGATTTCTTCTCTTTTTCAAAATAGGTGTAGAGTATTGGCAGAACGACTAGCGTTAAAAGTGTAGCGGTGATGAGTCCTCCAATTACCACTGTTGCCAGTGGCCGTTGCACTTCTGCGCCCGAGCCATTGGACAAAGCCATTGGTAGGAAGCCAAGCGAAGCAACAAGCGCTGTCATTAATACAGGTCGCAGTCTTACTTCTGTTCCCTTCAATACAATTTCACGAAGTGTCAAATCTCCTGCTTTTTTCAAGCGATTGAACTCCGCTATCAACACGATTCCGTTCAATACAGCTACTCCAAACAAAGCGATAAAACCAACACCTGCAGAAATACTAAACGGCATATCTCTGATCCACAAGGCGAAAATTCCACCAATAGCAGAGAGAGGAATGGCAGTGAATATCAATAGCCCTTGTTTGAACGAATGGAAGGTGAAGTAGAGTAGTAAGAATATCAGCGCCAATGCTAACGGCACGGCCACCAACAATCGCTGCTTTGCTTCCTCTAAATTTTTAAATGAGCCTCCATACTTTAAAAAATAACCGGGCTCAAATTTCAGCTGGGTGTTGATCTTGGCATCTAATTCTTTTACGATAGTCTGCACATCGCGGCCTCGAATATTAAAGCCTACAGCAATTCTCCGCTTCGCATCATCTCGTTGAATTTGATTGATGCCAGAGTTCAGCTCAATGGTGGCCAACTGTTCTAAAGGAATTTGTCTACCCAATGCCGTGGTAACATATAGACCTTTGATGTCCTCAATCCCTTTTCGCTTCTTTTCATCTAAACGAACGACCAACTCAAACCGTTTTTCCTTTTCATAAACCATGCCGGCAACATCGCCCGAAAATCCTGTACGCAACACTCTGTTTACCTCATCAACACTCAGTCCAAACTGAGCTAGTTTATTGCGATCGAATTTAACTACGTATTGGGGCAATCCACCGATTGGTTCTATGTATACATCTTGAGCCCCCTCTACCTGCCTAGCGATTTTTCCAATCTGCGCTGCATAAGAAGCCAGCAGCGCTAAATCTTCTCCATAAATTTTGATTACCACATCTTGCCTCGCGCCTGTCATCAGTTCATTAAAGCGCATTTGTATAGGCTGCTGAAAACCATACAACACACCAGGCATTTCTTCTTCTAATTTCTTAGACATTTTATCGGCCAGCTCGTCACGCGAACTTGCACTTGTCCACTCGTCTTTGTCTTTTAACACAATGATCAAATCACTCGCTTCGATGGGCATCGGATCCGTTGGTATTTCTGAGGTGCCAATTTTTCCAATCACCTCTTTTACCTCAGGAAAATTATCCAGCAAAATGCGCGAACTCTTCTGAGTTGTTTCTATCATCTGAGACAGTGAACTTCCCGTTAGCAATCGCGTCTCTACGGCAAAATCGCCTTCATCTAAAGTTGGTATAAATTCCCCACCCAGTTGCAGGAAAATAAAGATACTGGCGATTAAAACAACAACCGAACTACTTACTACCAATGCCCTCTTTTTTAAGGCAAACAAAATAGTGGGTTTGTAGAGCCGATGAAAGAATTGAATGATGCGATCGGAAATGTTTTTCTTGTGGCCAGTTTTTTTACTTAGGACCAGAGATGAAACCATGGGGACATAGGTAAGCGAAAGCACTAAGGCGCCTACAATGGCAAAAGCTACTGTTTGGGCCATCGGCCCAAACATTTTTCCTTCAATACCAACCAATGAAAGAATAGGAAGATAAACGATCAGAATGATGATTTGCCCGAATGATGCTGAGTGCATCATGCTATTAGCGGAATGATGAACTTCTTCATCCATTTCTTTCTGCGTAAGGGTTCGAACTAATCCTGATGCGGCCAAGTGGTGTAGGGTAGCTTCCACAATGATTACAGCACCATCGACAATTAATCCAAAATCGATTGCACCCAAGCTCATGAGATTTCCGGAGACACCAAATAAATTCATTAGACTAATCGCGAAAAGCATGGCCAGTGGAATTACGGAAGCGACTACAAGACCTGCCCGCAGATTGCCCAATAACAAGACCAATACGAAGATGACGATCAATGCTCCTTCCGCCAGGTTTTTTGTTACCGTGCTAATGGCGTTGTTCACTAATTTCGTGCGATCTAGAAACGGCTCAATCTCTACGCCTTCCGGCAACGTCTTTCTTATTTGTTCAATCCGCTCTTTCACCTTTCCAATTACCAATGAGGAATTCGCTCCCTTCAACATTAAAACGAGCGCTCCTACCACTTCTCCCTTGTCATTGTAGGTCATGGCACCATAGCGCATGGCATGTCCATAGCGAACGGCAGCTACGTTTCTCACAAGCACGGGTAGACCACTTGGAGAATTTTTAATAACAATTTTTTCAATGTCTTCCAGATTTTCAACTAACCCTTCACTGCGAATGAAATAAGCATAGGGCTTTTTATCAATGTATGCCCCACCCGTATTTTGATTGTTTCTTTCAAGCGCTAGAAATAGTTCGCTGAAACTGATGTTCATGCTTCGAAGCTTTTCAGGATCTAGCGCGATCTCATATTGTTTTACATGACCACCAAAGCTGCTTACATCCGCAACACCTTCGGTTCCCAACAATTGTCTGCGCACAATCCAATCTTGAATAGTTCGTAATTCGGTTGCATCAAATTTCTCTTCATATCCTTTTTTAGGACGAAGTATGTATTGGTAGATCTCGCTTAACCCAGTAGAAAGTGGTGCTAACTCAGGATTGCCCGCACCAGGAGGAATGGCGCTTTTGGCAGCGGAGAGTCGTTCGTTGACTTGTTGGCGCGCCCAATAGATATCAGTATTATCTTTAAAGACAATCGTAACGACAGAAAGTCCAAATCGAGAGAAAGAGCGCATTTCTGTGATGTTTGCAATGGTGGCCATCGTTTGTTCGATGGGGAACGTGACCAATCGTTCAATTTCGGGTGCGGCAAGCGAAGGGGAAACAGTAAGCACCTGTACCTGATTATTAGTAATGTCAGGAACGGCATCAATGGGAAGTTGAGTAAGCGAATAGCTTCCCCAAATGATCAACGCCAACGTAAGCATTCCTACGACAACTTTATTCTTGATAGAGAAAGAGATGATGCTGTTAAGCATTTGAAAAAAATTAAATGAGAAAATGGAATAAGTAGCGAGCATTCACAAAAATGAATCCAGCGCCAAAAAAAGATTATTGTTACGCTAGTTTAGGAGGCTGAAAGATGGCCTGCAGCGAAGAAGAGAAGAAAGATTCCTTGTAATCGAACGTATAACTCAACGTGGCACTTGGAGTTGCTTCAGTTAGACTTATTTTCAAGGTGGGCAATACCATCGAGATCGCAATAAACGAATGACCGGGCACTTTAAAAGGAAGCTGCTCATCAGTGGTGTCATGATTGACATCGCTCTCATAGTGCATCTTTAAAAAATCCCAGAAACTTAGATCAGCCACCAACGTTTTGTGTTCGACAAAATGCTCAAATAAAATGGGTAGGCGAAAAACCTCATGCACCTCCGTATAGGAATTGAGATAGAAAGCAAACAACGATATGGCCAAAAAGCGTTTCAACGTGGATCAAAGGTACAAAAAACTTCGATAACTGATGATGTGGAAGAGGCGAGTACGATGGCTGCAAGCTTGAATGGAAAGAGTCTCTGGAGATGGGCTTAGATTTTTTGTAATTAGTTGTCACGGATTGTAACATCTTAGGCCCGACTGGAAACCACATTAGTTATTCAGCGTACTTTACAATGCAATCTCGACCTTTTCGTTCAGCAATACATCCTCCAACAACGCCTACTTATGGTTTTCAACTACTTCCTCCTCGCTTTTCGCAATATCATGCGCCAACGCGGATATGCACTTGTCAATATGTTTGGTTTGGCATTTGGGCTTGCCTCGGCTCTCTTTATTCTGTTGTATGTAAGCGATGAGCTCACCTTCGACACCATGCATCCCGATGCAGCGAGTACCTATCGCATGGGTTATAAAGTCCAATTTCCAAATGGAAACACGGAAGCCGCGCCTTATGCGCCAGCCGGTTGGGACAACTATATTCTTGCCAACTATGGTGGCATCAAAGGCATTACCAGTTATGCTTCCTGGGGGATGCCAACCAGTATCAATTACACTGCAAAAGAGAGAATCATCCTTACCGAAAATATTATTTGGGCGGAATCGTCTATCACTGATTTGATCTATAGCCCAATAGTAAAAGGTGCGACAAAGCAACCACTTAAAGAAATCAACTCACTTATCCTCACAGAATCATCTGCCAAAGAGTTATTTGGTAGCGATGATCCGATCAATAAAACCGTCACCGTTTCGCATCAGGCAACCAATGGAGAAAATGTGGAGATGATTGTAACGGCAGTCATGAAAGACCTGCCATCTAATTCACATGTGAACCCGAAGTACATCGCGAATATCTTGGCACTTAAGCCTTACATTAAAGACCTCGAGAATATACTAGGGACTGCTATGGGCGATGGGAATAATGGCTTTTGGACTCAATCGTATTTTGTGTGTGAGGATCCGAACAAAATTCCTTTGATCAAAGCAGATCTTCAAAAGCGCGCGAATGAAATTATAGCTAAAAATAAATGGGACATCAAATTCACCCCTGTCATCCGGAAGATTACGGATATTCACTTTGACAAAGAGATGGACTGGACCATCGATCACAAGACAGCAGATATCAACTACATGTATGTGTTCATAACGATCGCGTTGTTGATTCTTGTAGTAGCGTGTATCAACTATATCAATCTCTCAACCGCCAAATCTGCGAGTCGGGCGCGCGAAATTGGATTGCGAAAAACATTTGGGGGAATCAGACCTCAATTGTTTTTTCAATTTATGATGGAGTCTTTCGTGCTCGTATTGATTTCAGGAGTAATTGCTGTTTTGTTAGTTATCTTTTTTACCCCGCAGTTCAATCAGCTTACGGGAAAGACATTTACACTTTCACATGTACTCAATGGTCCGATGCTGCTGATCATCTTTGGGGTGATTTTGTTTGTAACGCTTTTGGCCGGTAGCTATCCAGCCTTGTTTGTTTCTGGGTTTCAACCGGCTTCAGTATTAAAAGGAAAGTTTGCCTTTGGCAAAGGCTCCACTATTTTCCGCCAGTTTTTAACAACACTCCAATTTGTTGTGGCCGTTACCTTGTTGACCGGCACAGTCATTATCGTTCGACAAATGGATTTGTTGAAAAACTCTAAACTGAATGAAGCCGGAAAACAAATTGTGTCTATTCGCTATGGTGGATTTAATGGAGGTGCAACCGACCAGCAATACTTGACTTTCAAAAATCAATTACTGTCCGATCCTCAAATTCAAGACGTCACCCTAGCCAACCATCTACCAAGACTAGATTTTTTCGGGCCAATTGGTATGCAAATGCAATTTCCTGAAATCAATGAAGACAAGCATGAATGGTTTCAATTGAATGGCGATTTTGATTTCCCGAAAACCTTTGGATTGAAAATCATTGCAGGAAGAGATTTTGATGCCGAAAATAGAGCGGATTCAATGGCCGTATTGCTCAATGAAGCAGCATTGAAAGTATTGAAACTAACCCCACAAGAAGCGGTTGGTAAAACGATCGTTCGACCTGACTATGTGATGGGCTATCAGGCACCGGATACTACCAAAGCTCCAATTGCAGGAATTGTAATTGGAGTAGTGGAAGATTTTCCTTATCAATCGATGAGAAAGAAGATAGAGCCGCTGGCGATTTCGCCCAAGCCTCACTCCTTTGATCGGATCATTCACGTTCGTTTGCCGGCAGGCAAAATGCAAGAAAAAATTGCATTCATGGAGAAGACATGGAAAAGCAATTTTCCTCAATATGGTTTTGATTATTGGTTTGTAGACGAGGAGTTTGGCCGCATGTATGAAAATGAAACAAAAGTGGCAAATCTGACAGAGAAGTTTTCATGGTTGGCAATTCTTATCACCTGTGTGGGATTGTACGGGCTGGCTTCTTTCATGTCAGAACAACGGACCAAAGAGATTGGGATTCGTAAAAGTATGGGAGCAAGTAGTCTTCAAATTTTATTCCTGTTGCTTTCTGTCTTTGCTAAGCTGTTGTTGATCGCTTGTGTGATTGCGATACCTATAGCCTATTATCTATCAAGTCAATGGTTATCCAGTTTTGTCTACAAAACTAGTTTGTCGGTGTGGGTTTTTAGTGGAGCAGTAGGACTCATTATTCTGATTACCTTGATTACGGTTGGCTATGAATCGATGAAAGCTTCGCTTTCTAATCCGGTAAAGTCATTGAGACATGATGGATGATGCTGCACTTTTCGTAAATTTGAAAATGCAGAATTCTCCATTGATATGGAATGACATTGAACGATTGAGCGACCTGTATCGCAAGACGGCCGGGATAGCTATTAATTCTAGCCAATTTAGTCTGTATGCCATCACGCATCATTCAACGAAAATTGAGGGATCTACTCTCACGCAAGAAGAAACCAACACTTTACTCGAAAAAGGCTCTTCGATTGGGGGCAAGCCCATCGATCATCAAAACATGGTGCTCGATCACCAGGAGGCATTGGAGTTTGTGTTGGATCAAGCAGTAAAGCGCAGAACTTTTACGGGGCCTTTGTTACAAGAGATCGCTGCTAAGGTGATGCGGAGAACCGGAAAAACAGTTTCCTCTGTCCTTGGCACTACAGATGAAACAAAAGGTGATTTTAGAAAAGTACCAGTAACAGCCGGAGGACATTATTTTGTAGATGCAGCCAAAATTCCATCATTGATTGAGAAACTGATACATCAAATCAACAATCACATCAATCAACTTCGCACAACAGAGGAAGTTCTTCGTTTATCATTTACTGCACATTTCGATCTGGTGAGTATTCACCCGTTTACGGATGGCAACGGACGTACATCCCGCCTGTTGATGAATTATATTCAGGCGTATCATCAGCAACCACTCACCCTAGTAAATGCAGCAGACCGCGCTGCATATATTTCAGCGATCACGCAATCGCGCGAACAAGAAAACCTGGAGCCATTTATTCAATTCATGTCAGAACAACACGTCAAGGAGCTTTCTGCACAGATAACTGCTTATAATAAATCAAAAACAGCAGGTGAGAAAAAGTCAACAAGCGAAGGGTTTTCGATGATTTTCTGATAGTGAGACCGTTTGTGATAAAATCAATTTCTTAAAACAAACTCAAGTTTCCCTATTTTCTAAATCTCGTCAGGTCAATAACGCGCATTGTCTTTCCAGCAAAATATTTTTTCTTGGAGAAGCGAAAGAGATAATGGGTAGATTATCAATAATGAAAGCGGGTTTTAACAATTGTCAAAGTTTGATGCGACTTTGTGCCATGCACTCTATAAACTAATCTGTGTTCGCCTGTAATTCTTCGAGACCAATATCCGGCAAGATTCCCGCGTAAGGCTTCTGGTTTACCAATTCCTTTAATAGGATCTCTGGTAATTTCTTGGATTAGATGATTCACTTTGTCTAAAACGGCATGATCATTTTTGTACCAAAACAAGTAATCTTCCCATCCATTTGGTGTGAACTCTATGTTCATTACCTATTCTTTGACCTTGGTTTTTTGCTTTTTAGTAGCAAAAGGTTTTGACGTCATTAATTTCAGTGTTCTACGTACAGCTTTTCCCGCCCGGTCTTGTTTTATGCTTTCCAACAAATGATTTGCATTAGCTGGTGTAGAGAGTAAGTGAGCGGTTTCCTCCATCGCATTAAATTGCTCCAACGTTAGAACCACAAAGTCTTTTTTCTTAGCGCCAGATAATATCAAGATGTCTTGATCCATCTCTAATTGATGAAGGTGCCCCTTCATTTTTTTTCTAAACTCAGTAACAGTTGCCGTTTTCATTGTTTACAATTTATTTCAAATGTACGTAATTGTGTACACTTTTTAATCAAAACAAGCTCATCATACCACCTTTCCTAAATTTTGTGAGGTCATAAACAGGCATTGTTTTTCCAGCAAAATATTTTTTCTTGGACGAGCGAAACAGTTGGTGGATGGCATCAGCAATATTTCCTTCTCCTCGCATCCGTCTTCCAAATTGCGAATCATTGACATTGCCATCATGTAGCGAACAGATTTGATTCCACACTTTGTCAAATCGATCAGGAAAATTTTTCCGTAGCCAGTCTTCGAATAGAATACTGATGGATCCATTCAATCGCACGATGGTCATGCCGGCATTTAATGCGCCATGCTCTGAGGCCGCTTTTAAGATAGCCGGTATTTCGTGATGGTTGAGTCCGGGAATTATGGGAGCATTCATGATACCAACTGGCACATTCGCCTTGGCTAGCGCTTCAACTGTTTTTAATCTCTTGATACTACTTGCCGTGCGTGGCTCCAGCGTTCTTCGTAACTCTTCATCTAGGGTCGTAATAGAGATATAAACGTGCACCAAATTATCCGAAGCTAAATCTTGTAAAACATCGAGGTCGCGGAGCACTAAACTATTTTTGGAAATGATGCTTACAGGATGTCGATATTGAGCCAATACTTTCAGCAAACTGCGAGTGATTTCAAATTTTTTCTCTTGAGGCTGATAGCAATCGGTGTTGCCACTTAGCATGATGGGCACCGCATTCCAACCAGGCTTTAACAGTTCTTGTTCTAATAATCGAGCCGCATTTTTCTTGACAATAATTTTGCTTTCAAAATCTAGCCCTGCACTAAATCCGTAATATTCGTGCGTGTTGCGGGCATAGCAGTAAACACAGCCATGCTCGCACCCTTGATACGGATTCATCGAGTAGCCAAAGCCCAGGTCAGGGCTATCTACCCGATTCAAAATCTTTTTTGGTGTTTCTTGAAAGATTTGTGTCTTCGGATTTTCTAGCAAAGGCTCGTCCAGACCTTCGATGTGGTCAGTAACATACTGAGCCTTCAGGAATTTATTTCCACTTTTGATCTGCGATCCTCGTCCCTTAAAATAGTCATCCGCCATAAACCAATATTACTAAAAATATTAGTATTTCTAAGTTAGATAACCTTGATAAATTACTCAAAAGCACCTATTCAAGAATTAAAAAGCCAGTTATTTGAGCAGCATGGTGTCCGTGTGTTAGTGAAGCGCGAGGATCTTAACCACGCTTTCGTTTCGGGCAATAAATGGTGGAAGCTGAAGTATAACCTGGAAGACGCGCTGCGACAAGGCCACGAAACGCTTTTAACTTTTGGAGGAGCCTATTCCAATCACATTTTTGCTACCGCTGCCGCTGGAAAAGAGCTTGGACTAAAAACCATTGGCATCATTCGAGGTGAAGAGGTTTTGCCATTAAATCACACACTCTCTTTTGCGGAAAGCTGTGGAATGAAGTTGCATTACATTTCACGCGAAGCATACAGAAAGAAAGCAGAGTTGGATTTTATCAAACAACTTCGTGATCAGTTTGGTAATTTTTATCTAATCCCTGAGGGCGGGACAAATGAGTTGGCCGTAAAAGGTTGTGCAGAGTTTGCGGAGCAACTTAACAATGAAATTGATTTTGATTATTTGTGTTTGTCAATTGGGACGGGCGGAACAATGGCAGGAATCATTGCAGGATTGGATGCATCAAAAAGAATTATTGGTTTTTCTTCACTAAAGGGCGGAGCTTTTTTGGAGGAGGAAATTAGTAAAATGAAATCTCCTGAAAAAACGAATTGGTCAGTCAATACCGAATATCATTTTGGTGGTTACGGAAAGACCACATCAGAATTGAAAGACTTTATAGTGAAGGTAAAAGAGGATTACCAGCTTCCATTGGATATTGTTTATACCGGCAAGATGTTTTTCGGTGTTGTTGATTTGATAACAAAAGGTTATTTCAAAAGAGGATCAACGGTATTAGCTTTACATACCGGAGGATTGCAGGGAAACCCAAATGAAAACGAGAAGAATACTTAATACACTTTTTGCTTTATCATTAATTTGCGAGACTGTTTTTGCACAAGATTCCCTAAAAAGCAAAGCTCATTTTAACTATGGCTTGCAGGCAAATTACGGATTCGTTTTTGCGCACTCGAACGATGTAGAAAATACAGCTAACTCTTTTCCTCGAGGCATTACTACCACATTCAATTGGCAGCGTACGGATAAACAAATTCTAGATCAATACAATTGTTTTCCGCGACAGAGTTTACTTCTTGCATTTTATGATTTTGACAATTCTATTTTAGGGCGTGGGTTCAATGTCGCCTATTCTTTAGAACCTCATTTTATGATGAGCAGCCGTTTAAGTTTCTATCCAAAAGTTTCCATTGGCGCGGCCATTCTTTCAAATCCTTCTGATCCGATCAAGAATCCAACTAACAAGTCTTATAGCCTGCCAGTCAGCGCCTACCTTGCATTGGGTGTGGGCTTGCGCTGGCAGTTGAATAGCACGTGGGGTATTAATTTATCTGCCGAATATCAACATGTTTCAAATGGCGGGTTGCGTGAACCAAATCTGGGAATCAATTGGCCAACAGCAGGACTGGGCGTTGAGTATTCGCCTAAGGGCTTGACGCTTCAAAAATATGAACGCACAAAAGAGATCAGCAAAACCCATCGCAGCTTACGATTTGATATGGGATTATTCGGCATTGTCAAAGGAGGAAACATCAAGGAAGTTCGAATGTATGAACCAATTGTAGGGATAAATTTTATGGCGAGCAAGCAGGTTAGTCGTCTCCACGCCTGGACGGCTGCGATAGAAGTTTATCAAGATCAATTTTTGATCGAGCGTTTATCCAGCGAGTCAATTCAATCTGGTGGTATGCGCAGCGGATTGTTAGCGGCTCATGAGTTTTTGATGGGGCGGTTTATTTTCAGCCAGGAAATCGGAATTTACTTATTTGGTCAATACAATAATGACTTAGTTTATCATCGCTGGGGTCTACAATATTCCTTTTTGCCACGCTGGAGTGTGGGTGTAAACCTAAAAGCACATAAGCAGGTAGCTGATTTTACGGATGTAAGACTAGTTTACAGCTTGAGGAAAAGGTAGTTTAAACCAATTTCTAGTTCTCCACCCTTGCTCTCTTGAGCTGAAAATTCTGACCCAAATAAACTTTTCTAACAAGTGGATCATCAGCCAATTCTTGGGCTGTGCCGGCTTTAAATAATTTTCCTTCCACCATCAGATAAGCACGATCGGTAATCGCTAATGTTTCATCTACATTGTGATCACTGATAATGATTCCGATGTTTCTCTTTTTAAGTTTAGAGACGATTCCTTGAATCTCTTCCACAGCAATGGGATCAACTCCCGCGAATGGTTCATCCAACAAAACGAAACTGGGGTCGACCGCAAGTGCTCGTGCAATCTCTGTCCTTCTTCGTTCACCCCCCGAGAGTACCATACCGAGATTTTTTCGAACATGAGTAAGGCTGAATTCCTCCAGCAACGTTTCTACTTTCTCGAGGCGGTCTTTTTTACTCATTTCGCGCATCTCAAGCGGAGCAAGAATATTTTCTTCTACGGAAAGAGTACGGAAGACAGATGCTTCTTGTGCCAAATACCCAATGCCACGTTTTGCACGCTGGTACATCGGCAGTTCGGTGATGTTTTCATCGTTTAAAAAAATGTTCCCTTCGTTGGGTTTGATCAAACCAACGATCATATAAAAGCTCGTTGTTTTGCCCGCACCATTAGGGCCAAGTAAGCCTACAATTTCTCCCTGTGATACCTGCACAGAAACGTTATTTACAACGGTTCGCTTTTTGTATTTTTTTAAAAGATTTTCTGCTCTTAATATCATGTCATTCAAAAATTAGGTCTTTGATTCGGATTTGAAGAGTAGTCGTGCCATTGTAGGTATTTTCCTCCAGTGTAAAGGCCATGTTGAAAAATCCACCGCGTGTCAATTGGTCGTAAAATTGAATCATGTCAAAACCAACCACATTGAATATACTTTTGTTTCCTTCTTGCCCGGCAGCAAAGCGGAGGTGCCTTTCTTTAAAATTGGCGAGATTACCTTCCACAAAAACATTTTTAGCTTCAAAAACTGGCTTTTGATTTTCGGGACCAAAGGGTGCCATTTGCTTGAGAATGTTGTTGAATTTATCATTCATGGAATCAAACTGAATGGGAACATCAATTTCAACAACGGGAACTAGCATTTCTTCGGTGATGGTTCGCGATACCACCTCTTCAAACCGTTGTTGAAACGCCACCAAATTGCTTTTGTCCATCGTAAGCCCTGCAGCATATTTGTGGCCACCAAACTTGTTAAGCAAGTCGCTGCAAGCACTTATTGCTTCGTACAAGTCAAAGTCTTTTACAGAGCGTGCCGAGCCTGTAATTTTATCATTTGATTCAGTGAGAATCACGGTAGGGCGGTAATACTTTTCTACACACCTAGCAGCAACTATGCCAATTACTCCTTTGTGCCAGGTATTTTTAAAAAGAACGGTTGATTTTGCCGCACGGAGCGTATCATTTGCTTCAATCATAGCGAGCGCTTCATCAGTGATGGAAAGATCGAACTCTCTGCGAAGATTGTTTTTAAGATTAATTTTTTCGGCCAGTTGATTCGCCTCGTCTTCTGTCTTTGAAATTAATAATTCAACAGCTCCGCGTGCATGAGCAACACGCCCTGCCGCATTGATCCGAGGGCCGAGTGTAAAAACCACACCCGACACATCCAGGTCGCCTTTGGTGGCTGCGATCTCTTTTAATGCCTTCAAACCGGGCAAGGGGCGTTGGTTTAGTTTTTGAAGGCCGAAGTGAACCAGAATTCGATTTTCATCAACAATAGGTACAATATCTGAGGCAATGCTTACGGCAACCAAATCAAGGTATTCATTCAGCTCTTCTTCCTTTCGGTATGACTGCGCATAGGCTTGCATTAATTTGAAACCCAGTCCACATCCACTGAGCTCTTTAAAAGGATAGTGACAATCACTTCTTTTTGGATCAAGCACAGCAATGGCATTAGGAATATTTGTTCCGGGTAAGTGATGATCACAGATAATAAAATCAATTTTTTTCTCCGTAGCCAACGTGACAGCGTCAATAGCTTTTACACCAAGATCCAGCGCGATGATTAGACTAAATCCATTTTCCTCTGCCCATTTGATGCCAGCTTCTGAAACGCCATAACCCTCTGTATGGCGATCAGGTATGTAAAAATCGCAAAGAGGATAGAAGCTTTGGAGGTAGCTATACACCAACGCAACCGCAGTTGTTCCATCAACGTCATAGTCTCCATAGATTAAAATTTTCTCACCGTTTTCAATAGCGATGTTTAACCGGGACACGGCTTTTGTCATATCCGTTAGCAGAAAAGGACTATGAAGCTCTGCTAATGAAGGGCGAAAGAATTTTTTTGCCAAGTCAAAGTTGTAAATGCCACGCTGAAGTAAAATGGATGTAAGAGAAGGATTAACATTGATCTGTTGGCTAAGGGTTTCGATTTCGCCCTGGGCTGGTTCAGATTTGCGTAACCATTTTCGTTGCATGTACTTACTTTTGTTCGATCGTAAAAGCTCCTGCTTTTCCAACTATCCCATCCAGGCCAGCGATTCCGCGCTTCCCATTTTTTCCGTCTTTTGGTCCTAAGCCTGCCTGCCCGCCAATTCCCCCAATTCCCCCAGCACCAGCAAAGCCACCATAATTCTTAAATAGAAGTTTTGTCCCTTGAAGTGTATACAGGTCGGTGCATGTTTTGCAAGTAACTTTAACGATGCCACCATTTCCACCTGAGGCTCCGTTTCCACCATTTCCGCCATTTCCGCCATTTCCCCCTTTACAAACCTGGGTTCCCGATCCCCCATCGCCACCTTTTCCCCCTTTTCCCCCACTTCCCCCATCACCACCGTTCAAGTCGATCGTCAAAACGCCATCAATTTTTAGGCTATTGAAGTAAAATGATAAGTTAAGCCCATCAATCCCCGGTTTTCCCACTTCACCGTCTTTTCCATTATTACCGTTGCGGCATGGCGCACTTTGCCCTCTGCCAACTGCGCCTGTCTTTCCTGACGTTCCATTTTTTCCGCGCCCGCTAATAACACATCCGTTTCCAACAATTACCACCTTGGCATTGATGATGTTTTCTTTTACATCTTGATTGAGTATTATACGAGAGGAGTCCCTCATAACCAACGTATCAGCCACCAAGATATCTGAACCAATTATCTTGTACTCCTGCTTTGACAGAATCTCAAGCCGATCTAGTCGGATTTGAGCGCGCGCAGTGTTCGCAAAGAGGCAGAAAGTCAGTAGCGCAGAAAGTCGTAACATGAAGCAAAAATAAACAATAGCAAGGGAGTTGACATGTCACGCAAAGCTAACAATGTAGTATTCGTTTTTTTGTACGGCACAAAAAAGGGCAACCCCCGGCTGCCCTTTTTTACGATAAGGAAGGAAAAATTATCTTTTTCCTGGCGCCTTGTCGGCAACTACTCCCTCTAACACATCTTTGATTTCTACGCGCTGCCCATCTTTAAACGGAACGATCCACGCGTCTTTCACGCCCATATCGCGCATGTATTTTTTGAACTTATCCGCTTCCCAATAGTCACGAAAAACACCGATGGTAAATTTCTGTTCGCCTTTATCGGTTGCCTCTCCTCCAAAGTTTGGGTTATTATCAAAGTACTTTGCTAAATCTTTATTTTTGAAAGCACCAATCTGTACTTTAAAAACCACTCCTTTCGAAAAGTCCATCGGATTGATTGGAGGATTTTCTTTCAACTGAGCAAGCTCTGCTTTGGTGGAAGTTAACTCGCTTCTCATTTTAGAAATTTGGTCTTCCAAGTCAGCGATTTTTGCGTTCTTGTCGCTTACTTGGCCGTTGAGCGTACTAACCTGCCCTTTTAGAGCCGAGTTATCTGTTTCAACGACTTGTTTCGTTTCTACCAACGTTTTTAGGTTAGCAGGATTCTTGGCGAATTCTTTGGCTTTCTTTTTCCATTCTTTCTTCTCCTTTTTGGAGAGCTGAGAGAAAACTTGCGTGCCGGAAAAAATCAGCGCCAGGCAGAGGAATAAAACTCTAGTTTTCATGTTTTGTGGGTTAGTTTAAAGGATAAAAGTAAGAAATATTTGGGAATTGAAGGATTGTCTTCAATACATTGTAGATTGATCACCTACCATCCATATGGATTAAAAGGTAGTTTTATTTGACCATAAGGGGAATGTAATTCAATCAGTCCAATTGATTATTTATTAAGCTCGGTGCATGACTAAAATTTTTGTAACTTTTCTATTCATATTAATGCTGCCATTCGGTAGTATTAGCCAATCAAGAACAAAAGTTGTTTTGCTTGGCACGGGCACACCCAATGCTGACCCCGATAGGTTTGGGCCTTCGGTTGCAGTGGTGGTGGATAACACGCCTTATATAATTGACTGTGGACCGGGCGTAGTGCGAAGAGCGGCAGCGGCTTTCAAAAAGGGAGTGAAAGGATTGAATCCAACTTTATTGAATCGGTTGTTCATTACCCATTTGCATTCGGATCATACCTCTGGCTACGCTGATTTTTTATTGACACCAGCGGTACTCGAGCGGAAAGGACCATTACGCGTTTATGGACCAACCGGAACAAAGTCCTTGAACGATTATATTGTTCAAGCTTATGCTCCGGATTTCCACATTCGAATTTTTGGTTTAGAGAAAGGTGACTCTTCTTCTTATAAAACGATTGTCACTGAGATTAAAGAAGGAATCATTTATAGAGATTCATTGGTTACCGTGGAGGCCTTCAAAGTGGAGCACGGGGGTTGGCCGGAAGCGTATGGGTTTCATTTTGTTACTCCAGACAAGCGCATCGTTATTTCAGGAGATTGCACGTGGAGTGCACGATTGATAGAAGTCGCCAAGAACTGCGATGTGCTCGTGCATGAAGTGTACTCCCTTGACGGCTGGTCGCGGAGGCCACCGAAATGGCAGACATACCACAAGAATTTTCATACGTCCACTTTACAATTAGCTGATGTAGCTACAAAGGTTCAACCCAAATTGGTTGTACTCTATCATCAGCTCATTTGGGATTCTACCGAAGAAAAACTTCTAAAAGAAGTTACCGACCATTACAAAGGCAAAGTGGTATCGGGAAAGGATTTGGATGTTTTTTGAATCGAAAAGAATACATAACTTTGAATAGATGAATCCTCTACTTCAACGTATTTCAGTTGACCCAAACATTTGTTTCGGCAAACCATGCATCAAAGGGCATCGAATTTGGGTGTCACTTATTTTGGATTTACTAGCGGGTGGAGATTCTATTGAACAAATACTCCAAAGTTATCCGCAGCTAACG
The DNA here is from genome assembly GCA_020402945.1 of Cytophagales bacterium. Taxonomy (GTDB): domain Bacteria; phylum Bacteroidota; class Bacteroidia; order Cytophagales; family Cyclobacteriaceae; genus ELB16-189. The sequence goes on from JADBYQ010000057.1 coordinate 85,799, forward strand.
CACGAGGACATTTTAGCTTGTATTGCCTATGGCGCAGCCATGAGCCGGGAAAACTTTGTAGAGCTAGATGAAAGAGCGGCATGAAGAAAATCAAGTTGGATGAAAACTTCCCTCCTGATTTTGTTTCACTTTTTCAAACAAATTTAATTGATGCCTCATCCGTTTATCACCAAAACATCTCAGGTTCTCAGGACAATTATGTTTTTAAAATATGCAAAGAAGAGAGCAGGGTGCTTGTCACTTTTGATTTAGATTTTGCCAATATTCTTCGCTACCCTGCTGACGATACAGCTGGAATAATTGTTTGTAGACTTCGAAAGAAGATAAATCTCGATTATATCCGCGAACTGTCTATCATGCTGGTGAAGGTAATTTCTGAGCATGAACTATCGGGTAAGCTTTTTATTGTAGAGGATAACAAAGTGCGTATTAGGAACCCAGATGAAGGCAATAGGCCTAGTTAACTTGACAGGTGCCTAATGACTTATTTCTAAATCGGCCTCTCCCCAATCTTCCCCGTCTTTTTATTCTTCAAAATCAATTTCTTGACACCGTAATGCGTTACTTCCTCTTTAACCAGATAATGTTCATCATCGTATTCAGTGAGGTGTGCATCTTTGCTTACGCCCACGCGGCCACGCCAAATATCAAGCAACACCGGCTCCCACTGTTTGCTTTTAGCCGAGCGATAGGCTGCGTCTAAAATAGAATTCACAACATAGCCATCGTAAAATGTTTCTTTCGGTTGGGTTTTGTTTTCGAGGGCATTGAACATATCCATGAACATGTGGTTGTAGCCCAACTCGTTTAATTCATCGCCAACCGGAAACAACCACCCTGAGTTGCTCTCTGCTTTTTCAGCCACATAGTCGGCACCTTTGCCTGTAGTGAACATTTCAAAGCCGGTGCGCAAAAAACTGTTCGTCCAAATCGTTCCTTCGGTGCCCATCACTTCATCGCGCAAGTCGAGCCCACCACGGAATGTCCAGCTCACTTCAAATTGACCTATGGCACCGTTTTCATATTTCACCAATCCAATGGCGTGATCTTCGGCATCGATGGGTTTTACTTGTGTATCAGCCCAGCACATTACTTCTACAGGCCTGATGTCTTTGCCAATGTAGCTGCGCGCAATCTCCACACAATGACAACCCAAATCTAAAATGCATCCTCCACCCGCTTGCTCAATATCCCAAAACCAATCGCTATGCGGCCCGGGATGTGTTTCGCGGGATTTTGCCCAGAGAATTCTGCCAAGCGCACCGTTCTTTACACTTTCATGTGCCTTGATAAACTTTGGTGTGTAAACTAAATCTTCCAGATAACCATTGAAGATGCCTGCTTTTTCTACAGCCTCCAACATGCGCTTGGCTTCTTCAGCATTTCTACCTAAGGGCTTCGTTGTCATTACAGCCTTGTTATGTTTGCAACAAAGCATTACAGCCTCTTCGTGCAAATAATTTGGCAACGAAATACAAACGACCTCAACTTCTGGTCGGTTAACTGCGTCCTCCAAAACCGTTGTTGCGAAAGCAACGTTGTAGTCAGCCGCAAATTTTTTCGCGCTTTCTTCCTTACGGGAATAGATCGAAACGATTTTATCTTTATTGCGATAGCCTTGAATCGAATCGGCATAAAATCTGCCAATGAAACCAGAGCCGAGCATTGCGATATTCATGGGTTGGTTGTTAGTTGTTCGTGAGTGGTTGTTCGTGAGTGGTTAGTTTGTCGCTGTTGGCAAGCAAACAACGAATAAGCAACAACGAACAACCATTATGCAGCTTTAATCTCTTTCTTCTCTTTAAAAAATAAGATGAAATAAATCAATACTGCCATTGCGATGAAAGCCGGAACAAACCAAATTTGTTTCCATAGATGCAGTCCGTTTTCCATATTCCCATCTGCTACAAAGCCGGAGAAACTTGTACCGATAAACATACCTAGACCATAGGTCGCGAACGTAAATAGTCCTTGTGCTGCATTTTTGATTTTCTCCCCTGCTTTTTTCTCCGTGTACATGTAGCCAGTGACAAAGAAGAAATCATAGCAGATGCCATGTAAAATAATGCCCGCATAAAGCATCCAGGTATTAGCCCCCATATCGCCATAGGCAAAAAATACATAGCGAAGAATCCAGGCGGTCATTCCCAACAGCAACATTTTCTTTACTCCAATTTGATTGAATAGAAAAGGGATAGCGAGAATAAAAATTGCCTCCGACATTTGACCCATTGTCATCTTAGAAGCCACATTACTCATCCCTAACTCATTCAGAAAGACGTTGGCAAATCCATAATAAAAGGAGAGAGGGATACAGACCAAGATAGCTGCAATAAAAAAGATAAGATAGGGCTTGTCTTTAAAGAGTACGAAAGCCTCCGTTCCAATGGCCGATGAGGCGCCTTCTGTTTTTCCTTTAGGCGGTGTATTCGGTAAGAAGAAACTGGTAAGGCCAAGCAAGATGGAAGCACCACCCGCCATTTGAAAAGTAACGGCTGATTTATCTAATCCAAAAGAACTGATGCAGACTCCCGCGACAATCCAACCCAGTGTGCCGAATACTCTTATCCAGGGAAATTGTTTTCCGGGATCAGTCATTTGGCCGAAGGCAATGCTATTAGACAAAGCGATAGTCGGCATGTATAACAAAGAGTAGAAAACGATGATCCAATAGAACGTAGTGCTATCTGTAATTTGAGTGGCCAGATAAAGAAGTAAGCCACCGGCTAGGTGCAACACGCCCATAATTTTTTGCGCGGAAAAAAAGCGATCTGCCACCAGGCCAACAAATAAAGGAGAGATCATGGTGGCAATAGCCAACGCACCGTAGGCCGCTCCTATTTGCACACCACTCGCATGCAAAAATTCTGTCATGTAGGTTCCCATGGTCACATACCAAGCGCCCCATATAAAATACTCCAGGAGCATCATGAAAGAAAGCTTGGTGAAAATAGTAGGTTTCATTTTAGCAAGTTTAAATTTAGGTAGTTCGATTTACGATTTATTTTTGAAATAAATCAACAACAAATGCAGAAATTGTATGAACGGAGAATTAGTTGTTTTTATCAATAAGCTTGTAAATCTCCGCGACCTTATCTTCCACAACGATATTGTGGTTCTGCCAAAATGCAGGTTCTTCCATTGGGATTTTATTTTTGATGCTAGAAAGGCTTAACTTTTTAGAAATATCTTTTTCGCCCAATGTTATTTCTGTCGATAACAGTTCTTTGATGTGTGCGTAGTTAAAATGTTTCTCGGTTTTGCTATTCACTATCTTGTAGAAACTAACCTGCTTGGAGTAATTCAAAAAGTATTTGCCGTCATGTTGCTTATACGTTTGTACAAGTTGATGACCATACGGGTCATATCGCAAGTGTGGATATTTTCTTGATGAGTGGGGTTTCCGATAAATCAAAATCTCAAACTTCAGCACAGCAAAATTTCCTACATCCACAAAAATTCTGCCTTTGGCCGATAATGGTCCGGGGTAGCCAAAGCCGGTCGTAAAAGCCCCTGGTCGCTTACAGTCAAACGAAATTTCATAAACGAGCCGATTCTCTAAAACCGTTTTTCCAATCACACTTAGATCGTAGTAACCAGGTCGATGAAGCACGTTGTCTTTGTCTAGCACCACATCGTGTGTCAGCATCAACCACAACGAACCCACACCACTCCACAAATCTTTTTCCTGATTTTGGGTGGTATTCCGGAACTGCAAAATTTCTCCCTTTAACTTTTTTTGAATAGTAGATGAGGGTGCGTATCCGTCTTGATTGTACACCATTGTGGAAGCTTCTTCGTTGAACGTCACCGCATCATTTTGATATTCCTTTACTCGGAAGAAAAATTCTTGCTGGTGTGGAAGTTGGTAATAATTTGATGAAATGTTCTTTTCGGCTTTTTTTAAAATCTCCTTGGCCGAAAGGGATTTCGCGCGAATCTCCAATGCCTCCAATTCATATTGGCGAGGGATTAGTTCAAACTTGTTGCTTCTCTTGTATTCCGAAACAGATACAGTATCAGAAAAATAGCCGATGGAAGAAATTATTAATTTATCTGCCGAGCTCGATTTCCAATGGAAGACAAACTCACCAACAGAATTGCAAGCCGCGCCTTTTGAGGTATTCATCAACGAAACAGTGGCGTAAGCAACTCCTTCTTTGGTGCTTTTGTCGGTGACTCTCTTTATACTTGTCGGTAACTTTTTTTTACTAATAACGGGTTCAATATTTTTAGCCGTTGGAGAAACATCGGATCCAGCAATAGCCAGAATTGAAGGCGGGTATGAACTTTTGATAAAGAAAAGCCCGTCTACAATTTTTGGCCAAGCCGCCTCAATTGGCAAGTTGCCCAATGCTGAAGAATAGAAATATCCATTGCTTATGTTTTTACTATAGTCAACAAAAGAGAAGTCGTATTTGCTATTGGCCAAGTGGCTCTCTATGCTACCAACAGGCGGCTCAATCGGCTTGAGCGATTTGGGTGGAAAGCCAAGCATTCCAAAACTTCCCTCAAAAGATGAAAAGGCTAGACTATAAACGTTGTCGCCAAAATGATTTTTTAACACTTGTCCCATTGGAACAGCGCCTTCCAGCAACTTATCAAAATCGGTCGGTTCGTGATTTTTTTCTAAACTATCCAACCTATGAACAAATGTTTTGGTTAAGCTTGTGGCTCGGTGCAATTGAATTTGATTTGCAAAATGATAGGTGGCGCCCCAACAAATGATTTTGCTATCGGGATAAAGCGTAGAAAGGAAAATTAGATTTTTTGCCATTTGCAAATCGCGCGGATTCTGGACTTTTATCTCTTTGCCATTCATCACATCCATCTCATATTGAACCATCGCCAACCAACTGATCAACACTTGGTGCATTACTTTAGCATGTATTGTTTCTTTGCCGGGAAGCGTATCAAACGCTTTCAAAATTCTTTGTGCTGAAGTGAAAAAACGGGCGGAATCGGCAGCATCACTGGCCACAAATTCCGCATCACCTTCAATCACTTCTTGTAGAGCTTGATAGTCTGACTCAGTTAAAGATTGCGAATCCTTTAAAAGCTCTTTTAAGTCCGACAAATAATTTTCTTTGAAGAGATTATCGGCTTGACAATCGAAACCACTTACGAGTAATGGAGTTGAACTCTTGCGCTGCGTGTTAATGTATTCGAGCAGCGGCACCAACTCTTTGGATTCTGACCAGATATCGAAAACACTTTGCTTGAGGGGTTTGTTTGTAAAGTTTGTGTTTAATAATTCATTGGCTTTGTAGTTATCGTAAAGCCCACTTTCAAAACTCAAAATGTTAAAACCTAGCTGCTCATGTAGAAATTTTATAAGCCTGACTTTGGCTTGAAACGTTGCGCCCTCCCCATGCGATTGCTCGCCTAACAAGACAATTCTTTTGTCTTTAAGGGCTTCTTTTAAAGGTTCAAGGTCAACAAAATCAGTTTGAGAGGGGTCAATTGATTTTATCTGGTGAATTGGAAATCCGAAGTCGGATGTTTGTGCTATTAGTGGAATGCTGACAACAATTAAAAGCGGTAGTAGGATATATCGCATTTTTGAGGAGGTTAGGTCTGACATAACGATCCTTAAGTAATCTATATTATTAGGATTCTTTAACCCAGATTACGCATTAGAGAATTGAAAGGGGAAGGAGACTGAATTCGATTGGTTCCAAAGTCCCTTGCACCATTCCCTTCTTTTCATGTTCAATGCTAGTTTGAGAGTGAATTGGCCCCCTATTTTTTCAAAGTA